>NZ_WAJT01000001.1:1200000-1800000 GCF_009650605.1 Labrenzia sp. CE80 | reverse complement strand
CTATGGCGACCGGGTCGGCGCAATTGGCTTTTCGGGTCACCACCTTGGGATTGCCATCGATGTCGCTGCCACAACCCTTGGTGTGGCGGGTGCAGAGCGTTACGGTCAGGGCAGGTTCTCCTACCTAGAGCGGCACTTCACGCTCGACCGCACTTGGAAAGGCACTGACCATTCCGCCAGCTTGGAGCCTGAGGAATTGCGCCAGCTTTGCTCCGATATCAAGGCGGTTGCATCGGCTTTGACTTACAAACCGATGGATATTCTAGATATCGAAGTGCCTCAGCGGCACAAGTTGAAGTGGCGGGAAGGCGAGCAAGCCTCGCAAACTCAGAAGCTGCTCAACAAGGTCTCTTGATGTCGAGCTGCTCGAAGGATGTAAAGCCGATTGATCAAATTCGGGCAGTTATTACTGATTTCGACGGCGTGCATACCGACAACAGTGTCCTGGTCGATGAAGACGGAACTGAGCTCGTAAGGTGTAGTCGCGCCGACGGAATGGGCATTGAACGATTGCGGGATCGCGGCGTCCTTCTGCTGATGCTCTCGCGCGAGGCCAACAAGGTGGTCGCTGCACGAGCCGCCAAACTCCAGATGGAAGTTGCGCACAAGGTGATCGACAAATTGTCATTCCTGGACAATTGGCGAAAGAGCCATGGCCTTGAGTGGAGCCAAATTGCCTATATTGGTGATGATATCAACGATCTGGAGTGTATGAAGGCCTGTGGGCTGGCGGCAGCTCCGGCGAACGCACGCCCTGAAATAAAGCAGGTCGCAACAATCCTGCTGAGCCGCAGCGGAGGCGATGGAGCCGTTCGTGAGCTGAGTGATCTGCTCATCAACGGAAAGATGCTGCAGTCGGCGACATGAAGAGCGGTTCAACCCTGAAATTATAGCTTTCTGACAAACGCGGGTTGTCGGTAGTAGGGCAACTTTTCCAACTTCAATCCGGTCTTCTCAATAAAGCGATCAACAGAAATCGTGGCGCCTGCGACGGCTTGATAGTCATCGAACATGATGATGCCGCCTTTAACGACGCGATCATAAAGAAGCTCCAGCGCAAAGTCAGTCGGCTCCATCACGTCCATATCCAGATGCAATAGCGATATTCTTGTGGCGGGATTGCTGGAAAGGTATTCGGGCAGAGTGTCGAAGACATTGCCTTCGATCAACTTCGTGTTGGAAAAACCCTTCCTCGCTAGAATGACTTCAAGATCCTGCTTCGCGAGCGCATCTCCCGCTTCGGAGGCATAAGCCTCAACAAACTCCAGGTCGTCACTCGAGTGGATGTTCGTAGTCGGAAATTTTCCGAACGTGTCAAAGCCGACGATCCTGCGAGAGGTCTGATCTTCCATGAAATTGCGAAAGGTCGCAAAGCGGATAAGAGACAAGCCTTTGAAAACGCCGAACTCGAACACGTCGCCAGGCAAGTCCACAATCATCTTGTAGAGATCATACTGCGCGAGTGCCTTGTTTAAGCGGGAAGGTTCCGAGAACCAGAAATAGCCGTTCTCATGGTCCCAGATATCGTCACTTTTGAGGTCCCGAATTTCAAGTGAAGGGGAGGCCATGGAGTGTGTCCCTGCTGACGTATGTATTTCAAGGCTCGACCAGCATGTCGACCGTAGTTAGATCGTAGGCCTTCGAGATTGTCGGGCAAGGCAAGAAGCCCGAGCTATGGCAACCTATCAACAAGATGATGGTAAGCGTTGTTCTGGGCACCTAATCATCTTGGGCAGGTCGCTGGAGACTTCGCTATTAGTGGAGGGCCATGAGCCATGGTGATAAATCTCACTTGTGAGACGATTCAACTAATGCAAATGTTTCTAGATGAGATTCGGAGTCCACCGGCACTTATGCGAATACGGGATATAAGCCTATGTCCACTGCATTTTTAGCTTTCAGCTCCAACACTATGACATAGCTTTAGGCCGCAAGGACTTAAGGTTGAACAAATGCGCGTCTGGGACAGCCCCGCAGGTTGCACAGAACACAAACCAGGGCATAGCAGGCACGACGAATGAAGGTTGTTTTCCCCGGGGCATTTCTGGATGAGCTTAAATACACATCCCTTACTGGGGTAAAAGCTACCCTCATCAATATGCCCATTTGGGAACAGGCCAAACCCAATAATCCGCCTCTTGGGCCTGATTTGCTGGCCGCGCGTCTGCGCGAATATGGCGCAGAACCGACCATTATTGATCTCAATATCTATCGCGTGCGGGATGAAGATGCTGCCAAACGTGGCTTGGAACTTGGCAGAACGCTCACCTTCGAAGAAGCAGGCGGTCTCATATCTCGAACGCTCAACAAGGTCGGTAGTCAACATGTCATAGGATTGTCAGGCCTGATCACCACGTTGAAGTGGCAAACTGAAATCGCTCGTGTGATCAAGGCCGTTGATCCAGACGCAATGCTCGTAAGCGGCGGAGGACTGGCGACCCAGTTTCGAACCGATCTGTTTGGCTGGATCCCGGAACTGGATGCTGTCGCCCATAGTGAGGGCGATGATGTCATCCTCAAGATCGCGCACGACGCAAAGACCATTCGTGACCACGGATTTGAGGAGGCTCATCTGACTGGTCGTCTGTCGCCATTTTTACAAGAAAGGACAGCGAATGACCGATAGAGCAAAAGGCGGCAATTGGGAATCTTGGAGCCTCTAAGATGAAGATTGTTGCCGCGATTCCGGCCCGCGGTGGGTCGGTCGGATTGCCGGGGAAGAACATTCGTCCGCTGAACGGGATTCCTCTTGTGGGGCGAACGGTTCGAGCCGCGCTCGGGTCGCGGTTCATTTCCGACGTGTTTGTATCCAGCGACTCCGAGCAGATTCTTTCAGTGGCGCATAAGTATGGCGCGATAGGGTTTCAGCGTCCGGACGAGTTGAGCGGACCAACTGCAAGTTCGGAATCGGCACTGATACATCTACTTCGCAATGAGCCCACCTTGCTGGAGGGGCCGCCGGACATTCTTGTCTTTCTTCAATGCACAGCTCCCTTCACACTCGCGCACCATGTTGATCACGTGGTGGAAGCACTTTTGTCTGAGGATGCGACCAGTGCAATATCTGTTGTTGACGATCACGGCTTCTACTGGGAAGTCGATGAGCACGGTGCAGGCGTAGGACTTAATCACGACCCCAGCTTACCGAGAATTCGCCGACAGGATATATCCTCACGATATCGCGAAAATGGCGCTGTTTACGCGATGCGCGTCCCAGAGTTTCTCGAGACTGAAAATCGCTATTGTGGAAAGACGATACTTGTACCGTTGGACTCGACCTGGATCGAGATAGACACTTCCCAGGATTGGGATATAGCTGAGGCTTTCATCAAAACTGCACCTTTCACCGGCGCAATCAATATGGACGCGATCGCGTCAATCAAGGCGTTGGTAAGCTCTTTTGAAGGCGTTCATACCGACAATAGCGTATTCGTTTCTGTTGATGGAAATGAAACTATCAGATGCAATCGCAGTGATGAGATGGGGTTGAATCACTTGATTGGCCGGGGAACGGACCTTCTCATGCTTGAGCGTGAGCATAGTCCGTTCGCTGCAGCGCGTGCGCGCAAACTTGGAATGGAATTTCGATCCCACCCCTCTGACAAGAAAGCAGCATTGGACGAATGGCGCCTTGCCAAGAGATTGGAGTGGGGAGAGATCGCTTTCATCGGCGAGGACATCAGCGACTTACCTGCGATGCTTGCCTGTGGTCTCAGTGCGGCACCACGCAGTGCGCAAGCGGAGGTAAAGGCGCAGGCTGATGTTGTTTTGGAGCGAAGCGGCGGTCAGGGTGCTGTGCGTGAGTTTTGTGACTTGCTGATTTCGAGGAAGAGCCTTGGCAACTGAAACCATGTGCTTCAGCGGACAGGGGGATTGGAGACGAGATGACTTCGAAAGGTAGACCTTCACAAAAAGTACTTGAAGGACGTAATCGGATTCGGGAGACCCTTGAGGTTCTGAAACTTTCGAGTGCAGATACTTTGGAGATCTATGCAGAAGAGACGCGTGATTTAAAGTCTCTCACCGTCCATCGCGATAGACTTTCTGGAGTTGTCTTCATTGACGCATTTTATGTGGGGGACGAGACCTATTGCGACGGTGAGTATCGGCAGCAGAGCGTCGCGCGAGCGGGCGCTCGAGATTATGAAGTCAAAGCCGATGCATTGCGACGGTCGAAATCCTACGACCAATTCTATGCTGGAAAGCGCATTGCTGATTTTGGATGTGGGGACGGCGCTTTTCTCCAAGCGGCGTCGGCGGATGCAGGAGACGTAGTCGGAGTAGAGTTGCAGGAAAGCTATGTGCAGGCTCTGCGGCAGGATGGCATTTGCTGTGTTCGCTCATTGCAGGAGATCGAAGATGCTTCACTGGATGCACTTTTTTGCTTTCACGTACTGGAGCATCTTCCAGATCCATTAACTGATCTGGCCTCGATGAGGTCCAAGCTGAGGCCAGGTGGACGACTTATTGTCGAGGTTCCGCACGCAAGCGACTTGCTCCTATCGCAGATCCGCTGCGAAGCATTTAAGGCCTTTACCCTTTGGAGCCAGCATTTGCTGCTGCATACGCGTGAGAGCTTACGGCGGATGGTTTCATATGCTGGATTTGAACAGGTTATGATTGAAGGAGTTCAGCGCTACCCCTTGTCTAACCACATGACTTGGCTTGCGGATGAAAAGCCAGGTGGACATAAGTCAACTCTCTCGATACTCGATACGCCTGAACTCACAGCTGCATATGAGGCGGCTCTGCGCAAGATCGACGCGACAGACACGCTCGTCGCAGTTGCTACCGCACCAGAGACTGGAGGATGCTGATCGACTAGGTCCGTCCTGTCGGTTCAATTTACCTATAGGCCAAGGCGCGCATTGCGTTCATCCGGTGAAAAAGTCTCCAGCCAAGTGTTTAGTGCGTCTTTTAAGCGTGGGACGATGGCAACCGCCGGTTCTTCTTCAGAAATGGGAACGTGCTTTGTAAGAGGATCCCAGGGAATATAGCTCTTTCCGAGCATGATGATTGCCTCCGGCGGACCAAAGCGCCAACATGGGATGCCATAGGATCCAGCAATATCCGCAACGCTGGTATTGGCCGATATCACAAGGTCACAGCAGGCAGTTAGAGCCGCTGCAGCGTGAATGTCGTCAAATAGGTCAACGTCATCTAAATGGCGAAAGTTGTATTTTTGGGCCAGATAGGCACGTTCGCGCTCAATGCTGAGATACTGCAAATTGACGTATATAACATCGTCAAACTCTAGAATAGGCGAAATCTCAGGCGCAGACAGGTAGTATCTTGCCCGGTTTTCTGTGAGGTTTTTTGACCTCCAGCCAATCCCGACAATTGGCTTTTCTTTATCGCCATTCAGGCGATGAAGGTACTCGCGGGCAGTTTTTGCGTCGAAAGAAAAGGCGGGAAATTTTGCTTTTGCAAAATCATCGTGAGATCGGCGATAGAACTTGCCCAAGTCGGCTAAGGCGCAGTGATAATGATAGTCATGATGCTCTGCCATTTTCGTAACTTGGTCAAAAGCAGCTGTTCGGACTTCAATTTCAGGGAAACTGTAAGCGAAGGCTTTTTGAGCTTTTGGGACCAGCTCGACGATCACGTGTGCGCCCGTCTCTAGAAGGTCGGGAATCATGGTGCCACCGCGAAGGGCATCGCCCAAACCCTGATCTGGCCAAAGCATGATGGACTTCCCCGAAAGAGACTCCCCGTTCCATTCAGGCTTGTCGAACTTTCGGCAAAGAGTGTTCGTATTGGTGTCAAGAAACCGTGCGCGATGAAGATCCCACCCTGAGGCAAGCTCGCCGATGCCGAGATAGGCCAGAGAGAGATTCCAATCGACAACAGGCAATGGCTCTGGCGCGACTGCCTGGGCCGCCTTATAAGCTTCGATGGCCTGGCTCAGCGTGCCCAGTGAATTGTGATGGACTCCAAGCGTAACGAGCTTGTGATGGTTTGTCGGGTCTTGTTTGACCGCAAATTCTGCGTGTGGAAGGCCCTCGAAGGTGCGGCTTTGCTTGAACAAGTTGCGAGCCAACTCGTGATGGAGATCACCGTTGTCCGGAAAGAGCTCCAAGGCCTTTCTCAATTCTGCGTCGTTCTCCTTGAGCTGATTTGCCTCATGCCTAGCCCTCGCGCGTTGAATATAGTTTTCGGGATTCGCAGGGTCCAATTGTGTACATTTGAAGAAGAAAACCGCAGCCTTGTCGTAATCGCCGTTGTTTCGCAAGAGAATTCCATAATTCCGGTAGGCATCGGGATGCTCCGGGTGGCGGCCGATAAGCCGCTGTAAAATTTCCTCGGCTTCCTCCAGACGCTCCAGCTTGCTCAGAGCGACCGCTTGCAGATTTTGCGCTTCGATGATGGTGGGATCAAGCGAAAGCGCCTTTTGGGTCACCGCCAGCGTGGACTCCGGCGTTGTTCCCGGAAGGTCTGACATCGTCCTGGCAAGATTGGCGTAAAACGGCGCGCGGTCATCCGCAAGTTTGATGGCCTTCTGGATGAACTCCAAGGCGCGCTTCGGGAAGCCTAGCTGGCGATAACATACGCCAAGCAGATGATTGGCGTCGGGATTGCTAGGCACCTTTTTCAAGACCTGCTTGTATAGCCGTTGTGCCTTTTCGATCTCGCCCTGCTTCTGGTAGGCGAGCGCCTTGTGCATCTTTTCCATCAACGGATTGGCTGCAGTCTTTGGCGCCATCTTTCTATCGGTCCTTACTTGTCACCCGCGAGAATCACTTCGGGCAAGTCTAGCAGTCAGGGCTTCTGGAAGGGGAGGCAAGGTCAGTGAGGGCGTGGTATTGGCGCGATTTTTCGTGGAAAGACGCCGGTGTTCACTGTCTAACGTAGTCTAGTTGCGTTGGTGCGCATCATCGAAAGCACGGCCTAGCTCAGTCAATCAGCGGGCGTGGCCACGAAGTTCTTGATCCGAGTTGGACCCTTACTCAAGATGAAAGCCGCAGGTCCAGGATAGCTTGTGGCAGCTCGTTGAAGTGGGAAATGATGCGATCCGGCCCCAGATCCGAGACGGGCACTTGCGTGTAGCCAAAGTCGACCGCGACAACCGGAATGCCCGCAGCGCGGGCGGCGTCAATGTCTGTCGCCGTGTCACCGATCATGACTGATCGTTCCCGCAAGCCGCCAGCGCGGGAAATGGCGCCCAGCACCGGCTCCGCGTGAGGTTTCGCATTTGGAAACGTATCGCGCGCAACAATCGCGTCGAAATGACGGGTCATATCGAGTGCGTCCAGAAGGGCGTGTGTCAGCCGTTCGATCTTGTTTGTGCAGACCGCCAGCCTCCAGCCTGCGCCTCGCAGGTGTGTCATCGCGTCGATCGCCCCGGGGAAGGGACGGGTGTGATCGGCTATATGCGCTTCGTAATAGGTCAGAAACTGGCCGAACAGTGGTGTTATGTCCTCGTCGGACCACGTGACGCCGTTTGCTTCGAGACCTTTCTGCAGGAGCGCTTTTGCCCCTTGGCCGACCTGCGCGCGCACGCTCTCCGGCGCGACAGCGCGATGACCATTGTCGACGAGGACAGCATTCAACGTTGCCGTCAGGTCTGACATGGAAGAAACAAGCGTGCCGTCGAGATCGAACACGAGAACAGACATGGAAAGCCCTTTCGAGGGTAGAAGGCAGCAGAGACCTGGCTGCTTAGCCTTTCAAATCCTTCGCAGCAAGGGATCTGCGGTATCCGCCCACCTAGAGCTTGTAGGCGGTTCGAAAGCCCCCCCAGTGCCGACCGTCCACGATAATCGGTGCGTCGACTTCGCGCATCCAGACGAACTTGCCATTGCCCATGTCCCGTGCGTAGCTCTGGATCAGGAAGGGGCGGGTATTACGTCCGGCGCTGAGCCCCGCACGGTCATCGAAAATGCGCTTGTTTCTGCAATTGGCCGCGTTCCAGACAGGGTCATCCGGACGCTGAGGATGGGAATAGGCCTTGTTGTGAACCGGCAGATATCCGTTCCGGTCGACAGCCGTGCAAAATGCCATGCTCTGGTCCAGGGACAGGATTTCTTCTAGAATCGCAGGCATGACTTCTTCAAGCTGTGTAATGCATCCCGTGCTGTATTGCTGCGGGTCAGTGCCTTCGATCGGCCGGTACTTTGTGTCGAACAGGCAGTCGACCGTCAGCCGGCGGCTGGAAAGAAGTTGCTCCATGGCAGCAGCAATTTTGTCAGCTCCCTCTTGTGCCCGTTCCACGAAAACGCGGTTGTCTGCATGAATGCGCTCGATCAGCTGACTGAGCGCCACCGTGAAGCCCTCGCTCTGCGAAGAAAAGGAGCAATGAGCGCCGTTCTCGGAGATGTGGACAATTGTGGCATCACAATCTTCGAGACCATCGAGAGAGAGCTTGATCTGCAGGCCCTTGGCCAGAGAGCCCTCCTGGAAGCCTTTGAAGAGGAGGCCGCCCTCCGAAATGTCGATCGTCTCGATCGCTATCTTCTGACCGCCAGCGGCAACATGGCCATTGAGTTTGATCGGAAGACGATCCGATTTTCGCCGGTCGCCAACCGCGCTCTGACGTATCATCATCGTGAAACGGTTGCCAAGGTTGCGCGCGGAGACACCCATGTCAGCACTGGCCGTACTGGCTTCATTGGCGACCAGGAGCGCATCGCTTGTCGAGGCATCGATCGCATCGGCTCGGCCGGTCACATCCTGAACGAACGTGGCGGTTTCGCTCGCACGTTCACCAATCTGGCTCGTCGTGCCGATCTGTTCCTGGACGGCTTCCTCAACTGCGGCAAAGCTTGGGCGGATTTGACCAATCACGTCAATGATGCGGTTGACCGAGCCTATACTGGTTTCGGCAGAAACCTGCAGCCGATCGATGTTGGCGACGATCTCATCGGTGGCATTTTGCGTTTCAACGGAGAGGGATTTTACCTCATTGGCCACGACAGCGAAGCCCTTGCCGGCTTCTCCGGCACGAGCAGCCTCAATCGTGGCGTTCAACGCAAGCAGATTGGTTTGTTTGGCGACATCGGAAATCAGCTTTACGACGTTGGCGATGTCTTCGATTGCAGTCTTCAGGTCGAGCACACCGGCGTTGGCCTCATCCGCGACGTCGCGAGCCTGTACCGCCAGCTGGTTCGAAAGAACAACCTGCTTGCCGATCTCGTTGCTGGATGTTGCGAGCTCGGTAATGGAATCAGCAAGTGCAGTCGCGTTGGAGGCTGCCTCCGCGCTTTGTTCTCGAAGGCCGCCGCTTTCGGCTTGAATGTGACTAAGAAGCTGGATCTGCTCGGCGATCTTCTCCTGAACCGCCGAAGCGTCCTTACTGACGTCTTTGGCAGCTACCTGAAGATCATCTTCGATGGAATCGAGCGCGAAAGCCATCATTTCGCTCGTATCGGTGGATTCTTGTTCATTTTCAAGAACTGGCGGGTGTGACTGTATCGACGCAGGAACTTCCATTGATTGTCGCTTTAGCTTAAGAAGTTTCATTCCTTGCGAATCCTCCACCAACGGAAGTTTTAAGTAGTTTAGAAAATGTAATTTGAAACTTATGGTTAATTTGTTAACGGCGTGTTTTCATCTTCTCAGCGGCAAACGGGTGCTTTGCCCTTTGCCGCTCATCAAAGGCGTGCTAATCACGCCGCTCAGATGATCGCGCGGAGCAAATTTGCAGGGCTTGCACTTGGTCTCTCGCAAATCGAAAATTTTGCTTCGCGAAAATCTGCTGCGGATGAGGGATGACGAGCAGAATGAGTGATGAGTGGAAGCGCCTTGCCGCCGAGCGTGCTGTAGAGGATGTGGCGCCCGGCATGAAGCTCGGGATCGGAACCGGCTCCACGGCTGAGCATTTTGTCAAAGCCCTGGGCGCGCGTGTTCGAGATGGCCTTGATGTTATTGGCGTTCCGACTTCTGAGCGCACGCGCGAACTGGCTCAATCCGAAGGAATACAACTGACTACACTTGAGGCGGAGCCTCAACTCGATCTTACGGTCGATGGCGCGGATGAGTTGGATCAATCGCTCGTTCTCATCAAGGGGGGTGGCGGCGCACTGTTGCGAGAGAAGATTGTCGCTGCAGCTTCCAATCGAATGATCGTGATCGCAGACGCGAGCAAAGTGGTGGATGTGCTTGGCGCGTTTGCTTTGCCGATTGAAGTGGTGCCGTTCGGCTTGGGCGCGACATTGAATGCGATCAATGCTGCTCTAGCGGCGAACGGTGTTTCTGGCGACCTGAATTTGCGTGGCGGCAAGGATCATCCTTTTGTCACAGATGGTGGGCACTACATCATCGACGCTTCGCTCGGGCGCATAGAACATCCCGCATGCCTTGCAGAGGACCTGACGGCCATTCCCGGTGTTGTCGAGCATGGCCTTTTCATCGGTCTTGCGGACAAGGCCTATGTGGCTGGAGCTGACGGCGTGCGCGTTGTGGAAGCCACAGCGCAAGACGCCGAAAATTGATTTTTGGAATTTGACGACAGGTGGCGTACAACGACCTGTCCGTGATGGAGTTCGACTATGAAACTTAAGTCCCTGCTGTCCGCTGGTCCCTTTGTCGGCGCAGCGCTTTTCGTCGCCGGTTTTCTTCCGCTGAGCGCTCAAGCGCAGGAGTTCAGCGAGAGCCACATTGAAGCGGCTCGTCAGGTTGTCAAGGAAACCAAGGCTCTGGGCTCGTTCGATGACATTCTGCCGCTTCTAGCTGAGCAGACGCGCACCTTGTTCATCCAGTCCGATCCGTCCCGCACCCAGGAAGTGGTCGACGTTTCGACGGAGGTGGCGCTGAAGCTCGCGCCGCGTCGCAGCGAATTGAACAACATGGTCTATGAAGTCTGGGCGCGCCGTTTCTCCGAAGAAGAGCTAAATCAGCTTGCCGAGTTTTACCGCTCACCGCTTGGCGCGAAGCTCGCTGAAAATGGCCCGACCATCACTGCGCTGGCGATTGGTGCTGCGCGCCAGTGGCAGGACAAGATTTCGACCGAGATGGTCACCTTGGTTCGTGAAGAGCTCGACAAGCGCGCCGCGGAGTAATCTTTATTCACCGCTTCGTGACGCCGAATTGCAACAAGGCCGCTTCTGCGGCCTTGTTTTTTGAAAGATCAACGCCGATATCCGCTCATCTTTCAAGTTGATGCGGCACGGGCCGACGAGCGGCCAAACCAAACAATGAGGATCCCATGAGCGACTTTGATTATGATCTCTTTGTCATTGGCGGCGGCTCGGGCGGCGTGCGTGCAGCCCGGATCGCAGCCACTCATGGCGCGAAGGTCGGCATTGCAGAAGAGTTTCGATATGGCGGAACCTGTGTCATTCGCGGCTGTGTTCCGAAAAAGCTCTTTGTGTATGCCTCCAAGTTCTCGGAAGAGTTCGAAGACGCTGAAGGCTTCGGTTGGAGTGTCGGTGAACGCCAGTTCTCGTGGGAAAAGCTTGTTGCGGCGAAGGACCAGGAGATTACCCGGCTCGAGGGCATTTACCGGCGGAATCTGGAGCGGACGAACGTCGAGCCTCATGACAGCCGGGCAGTTCTGGAAGGGCCAAATACTGTTCGCCTGCTGGCGACCGGTCAGACCTTTACCGCGAAATATATCCTGATTGCGGTTGGTGCCTCGCCGAATGTCGATGACGATCTTGTTGGCGGCGAACATGTAATCACTTCGAACGAGGCATTCAACCTGGCTGACTTGCCGCAAAAGGTTGTGGTCGTCGGCGGCGGTTATATTGCGGTCGAATTTGCCGGGATCTTCAACGGTCTTGGTGTTGATACCACCTTGATGTACCGCGGCGATGAGATCTTGCGCGGCTTCGATATGGATTTGCGTACGGCTGTCCGCGGCGAGATGGAGAAAAAAGGTATCCGCGTCGTTCTTGGCGATACCTTCACGGAAATCGCGAAAAAGGCGGACGGTACGCTTTCGGGCAAGACCCGAAAGGGGGCAACGCTGGAAGCAGACCAGATTATGCACGCGATCGGGCGCAAGCCACATACGGTGGGGCTTGGTCTGGAGCAGGCTGGCGTTGAGATGGATGCCATTGGCGCGATCAAGGTGGATGCAGCCTCCAGGTCATCTGTTCCTTCGGTCTATGCTGTCGGCGACGTGACCAATCGCGCAAATCTGACACCCGTCGCCATCCGCGAAGGGCATGCCTTCGCGGACACGATTTTCGGCAACAAGCCCTGGACGGTGAATCACAGCTTGATCGCGACGGCGGTTTTCTCCCAGCCCGAGCTCGGCACAGTCGGCTTGACTCAGGAAGAAGCGCTGAAGGTCACGTCGAACGTCGACATCTATAAGTCCACCTTCCGTCCAATGAAGCACACGCTGTCTGGCCGGGACGAAAAGATGCTGATGAAGATCATCGTCGATGCGGATACGGACAAGGTTCTGGGTGTCCACATCATGGGGCCGGATGCAGGCGAACTTGCGCAGGTTCTGGGCATCACGCTCGAGATGGGCGCCACCAAAGCCGACTTCGATCGCACGATTGCAGTTCACCCGACAGCTGCTGAGGAGCTTGTCACTATGCGCGAGCCGACAGAGCGCATTCGCGGCTAGGCGCGGCCCAATTCGACGTCGTTTTCGAAGATCGAAAAGCCAGGGGACGATCTCGTCCCCTGGCTTTTTTGCTTTTAGATAGAGCTTGCTGTGCCGGCAGCGATGGCCGGTTCCGGGCTGCTTTCATCCTGCTCGGACTTTTCGAGCGCTGGCAGGTCGCTTGAAAAGACCATCCGGCCGCGGCCGTGCTGCTTGGAATAATAGAGCGCAGCGTCCGCTGCGGCGACCAGCGCTTCGCCATCACTTCCCTGATCAGGCGCCAACGAGATGCCAACACTCAATCCGACCTCTGCTGCGGCACCTTCTGCGAACTCTATCGGTTGGGCGATCGAGGCAATCAGTTGGTTTGAAAGCTCCCTCAACCCTTTGCGATCGGTGATCGTCCGCATAAGGATGACGAACTCGTCGCCGCCTAGGCGCGACACCAATCCGCCGCGACCAACGACTTCCTTCATGCGCTTGGCGACGGTCTTGATGACCTCGTCGCCTGCCGCATGACCGTGCGTGTCGTTTACGGCCTTGAACTTGTCGAGATCGCAGTGAATGACGGCAAATGGTTTCGCGGGCAAGTTTTTGACTGAAGAAGCCAAAACCCGATTGAACTGCAGGCGGTTGGCGAGGCCTGAAAGTGTGTCGTGCAAGGCGAGATAGCGATTTTGCCTTTCACTGGCCTGAAGAGATGTCGTCAGCTTGCCAATACGCCAGGCAATGCCAAAGGCGAGCGCGGCGAGTGCGAGTGAAAGCAGCAGGATCACTGGAACGACTGTCGGCCAGATGGTGTCGCCACGCGTTTCGCTGACCCAGACAAATGCACCAAGGCTTTCGCCCTTGATGTTGTTCACGAGGTGCCCGGGGCCATCCTGAATCTCGATTACCGTTCGGGAAAAGGCCATTTCCTGGAAGGAAAGCTGAGCATTGAGATCCAGCAAGAACGGCTCGTCGACAAACTTTGCCGAAATGAGGATCGTCGGTTCGCCATCGGGAAGGCCAACTGTCTCATGGTCAGGAATGATCGGCATGGCCGCGGCAAGTGCGATTTTTCCGTCAATCTCGACGAAGGAGATGGCCGCAAATTCGGATGGAGCTAACGACTGGATGGAGCGGTAGCTGTAGCCGCCGGGTACACGGACCCGGTTCTGGGTGTAAAGAGCCCGCGCTTGCTCCAGCAAATTCATGAGTGCAGGCGTTTCGCTCAGCGGTCGGTTGCTGATGTGAGTGTAATCTCGGAAGGTCTCAGCAAGAATTAGTCCTTCGCCCGATACCACAAGACTGCGGTTGTGCCCATGATTCAGCCAAAGGCTTCCGACGTACTCTCGGACGAACTCATAGTCGAAATCGAGGACAATTTTCTCAACCGACATGTCCCAGCGGGCGATCGCGGCCATTTCCCGCACGATCAGCCGCTCTCGATCAGCAAGGGTCGTTTGAAAAAGTCGGCGCTCGTTGCGGATCGCCTGCTCATCGGACGCCTGCGTCGCGATGTATCCCACAAAGAGTAAGGAGATCGACGTTACCGCGATCAGTAGGCCGGCCAGAAGGAACGCCAGCCTGGAAATACGTTGCCGCGACTGCCCATCGTCTCGATCGGTATATCTGCGGTTATGCTGTTCAGCCACTAAGGTCCATCCTGGTCCTTGATCGAAGTCTCTGTGCCGACATATAGCAGCGAGGGGTTAATGCGAGGTGCTGGGTTTCTTCGAAACAAGAGAAAAATGCAATAATTCATGGAAGACGCTGGGGCAATATTTTGCGCCTTCGACCGAAATACGGCGAAGGTTATTTTCCAAGAACGCGGAGCAGCGTTTCTATTTCTTCGTCAGTGTTGAACGCATGAACGGACGCGCGCACCAAAGCGGAAAGATTGCGAGTGGGCAGGTCGATCTGCGCCGACGTTGCATTCGAGACAGACACATTGATGTCAGCTTCTGCGAGCTTTGCCTTGGTGCGCACGGGATCTTCTCCCTCGACCAGGAAGGTTACGATACCGCCCTTTTTCAGGCCCTTGTCATGAACCTGTATCCCGGGCTGTTCCGAAAGGCTTTTGCGTAGGGTCGCGCCCAGATCTATGGTCCGGCGGGAAAGACGGTCTATGCCAAAACCGAGCGCATAACCAACGGCGACGCCAAGGCCGATCTGGCCTGCAAAATACCGTTCCCAGTTTTCGAAACGCTTTGCATCCGGCTTAAGCACATAACTGTCCGGCCCCGTCCATGAGGTTGCCTCCAGATCCACAAATGGCGGTTCGAGTTGGTCGAGAATGGCATCGCTGACATAGAGGAAACCGGTGCCGCGTGGCCCGCGCAAATATTTCCGTCCCGTACCAGACAGCATATGGCAACCGATCGCCTTGACGTCGAGCGGAACCTGTCCGGCCGACTGGCACGCATCGAGAAGATAAAGAAGCTTGTGCCGGGTGGCGATTTCACCAACTGCCTCAGCCGGATTGATGAGCCCGCCGAAGGTCGGAATATGGGTGAGGGCGATCAGGCGCGTTTTCGGCGTGATTGCAGCCTCTAGCGCCTTTAGGTCAATCTGACCATGCTCGTCGTCTTCGATCAGGTCGATCTCGATGTCGGCACGCTTTTTCATCTGAAGCAGCGCAACGAAATTGGAGACATATTCGGCGCGTCCGGTGATGACCCTGTCACCCGGTCTGAAATCGATGCCATAGAATGCCATGTCCCAGGCACGGGTGGCGTTCTCGATAAACGCGATCTCGGACTTGTCTGCGTTCAGGAGCGCAGCGGTGTTGGTGTAAAACGCTTCATGCGCACCGATGTTAACGCTATGCGCTTCATAGCCGCCAATCTCGGCCTCAAGGTCCAGGTGCTGCTTGACCGCATTGAGAACGGGCAGGGGGGCGAGCCCTGTGCCCGCATTGTTGAAGTGGATCCGGTTGGCGCAGCCAGGGGTGTCCCGGCGCAGCAAAGCGATGTCATCGGCATTCAAATCCAGATCAGCTGGCATGGGGCAGTCCTTGGGCGGGAGGCTTTACGAGCGCTCGCAGGGTAACTACATGAAGCTTATGACCATTACCTATTTCGGCTACGGCTCTCTCGTCAATGTGGCAACGCTTGGTTCTGCCACAGTGGTTCAACCTGGAACGCTGACGGGCTGGGTGCGCGAGTGGCGGATCCGGGGTGCCAATATGCAGGGGCAGGGCGTTTGTGCGCTCAGCGTGGCTCCAGAGGCGACGACCTCCATCAGGGGCGTCAGCGCGCGCGAACCCAAGGCGGGTCTTGAAAAACTCGACAAGCGCGAAGGGCGCTATCATCGTATTGATGGCGTTGGCAGCGCTTTCCGCTGTGATGCGGAAGGAAAGCCCGGTGATGAGGCCATGTTCCTGTATCAATCAAAGCCGGAGCATTACGGTTGGGGCTGCGCCGAAAATCCGATCCTGCAAAGTTATGTGGACTGTGTCCTGGCAGGCTTCCACGCGTTTTGGGGCGAAGAAGGCATTCGTCATTTCATCGAAACGACCAGAGGCTGGCATGTTCCGATCCTCGCCGATCGCAACGCACCCGTCTATCCGCGCGCCGTATTGCTGCAGCCTGAGGTGCAGGAAATGATTGACGATCACCTTGCCGATCAGAAGGTGACTTTTCTGGCAGAGGGGTGAACCTCCGGCTCGGTTGTGGCGAGGTCTCTTCGACAGGGTCTGCAACGACTGCTTTAAGCGCCTCCCGCTCGCTTTTTTACCTGACTTGAACACAGTCTAGTCAGCGCAGCCGGTTCTGGCAGTGAGCTAGGCAATGAGCCCATGCAGTAGATATCCGACGATCCAGGCGATGCCGGCGGCCGCCATGCCGATGGCGGTGGTTTCCAGGCCTGAGAAAATCCAGTTCCGGGTGGACCAGCGCGCCTTGATTGAGCCGATCAGGAAAAAGGCGCAGGCCGTCATGACTGTGGTGATCGTCCCGGAGGCAGATAAGCCGAAGACAAACGGTACCAGAGGCAGGCTGCCGCAGACCACAAACGCTGCGAATGTGGACAGGGCCGCTCTTAGGGCGGAGCGCTGCACGGCTGCCATGCCGTATTCTTCCTGCATCATGGTCTCGATCCAGGTCTGGCGGCGCGAGGTAATGATGGAGACAAGGGTATCCAGTTCTTCTCCCTCATAGCCCTTCGCCTTGAAGATCTGGCGGATTTCTTCACGCTCGCCCTCGGGCGCGAGACGGATGTGTTTTTCTTCGATGCCTTCAAGCCGCACATAATCATCTTCTTCCGACTTGGTGCCGGAGTAATTCGCAGCTGCCATGGAGAACCCGTCCGCCAGCAGGTTGGCGAGTCCGAGAATGAGGACGATCGCTGGAGACAGATTGGCTCCGAGTGACCCCGCGACGATGGCAAAGGTCGTCACTGCACCATCTATACCGCCATAGACCCAGTCTCTCAGGTAGTTGATCTTGGGTCCCGCGTTGAGCCGTTGAGCGATGTCTTGGGGGGCGTGGCTGTGCTCTAGAGGCATCAACAAGATCTTTCATGAAATTGGCTGGCAATTGCTGGCATTTTTAAAGTGCCAGCCTGTGGTCTTGAATGGAAGAGCCGTGTATAAGGCCGCACGTTTGCTCTACTTGAGGGGCACTGCGTGAAAGAAAATTATCCGGGCATGGCGAGAAATGTTATTTTGGGACGCCCGGTCCCGTTTCAGGAGTAGTTGAAATGGCGGAGAAGTGGACACCGGACAGCTGGAGATCCAAGCCGATCTTGCAGGTTCCGGAATATCCCGATGAAAAGGCCCTGGCTGACGTTGAAGAACGTCTGTCGACCTATCCGCCGCTGGTTTTTGCAGGTGAGGCGCGTGATCTGAAGCGCCAACTTGCTGATGTCGCGGCTGGAAAGGGTTTCCTGCTACAAGGTGGTGATTGTGCGGAGAGCTTTGCAGAGCATCATCCCGATCACATTCGCGACTTTTTCCGTGTCTTCCTGCAGATGGCAGTCGTGCTCACCTATGCGGCGAGCCAGCCGGTCGTAAAGGTCGGCCGCATCGCCGGTCAGTTCGCAAAGCCTCGGTCTTCCAACACGGAAACCAAGGATGGCGTAGAGCTGCCCAGCTACCGCGGTGACATCATCAACGACATCGCCTTCTCCTCGGAAAGCCGTATTCCGGATCCTAACCGTCTGAGCATGGCTTATCGTCAGTCAGCGGCAACACTGAACCTGCTGCGTGCTTTCGCCCAGGGCGGGTTCGCGAACCTCGATCAGGTGCATCAGTGGATGGTCGGTTTCATCTCCGACAGCCCGCAGGGGCATCGTTACAAGGAACTGGCGGACCGGATTACCGAAGCGCTCGCTTTCATGCGCGCTTGCGGCATCGACTCCACCTCGGTTCCTCAGTTGCGCTCGACCGATTTCTTCACGAGCCATGAGGCCCTTCTGCTTGGTTATGAAGAATCCCTGACGCGCGTCGACAGCACGTCCGGCGATTGGTATGCCACATCCGGTCACATGCTCTGGATCGGCGATCGCACACGTCAGCCTGATCATGCGCATGTGGAGTTCTTCCGGGGCATCGAGAACCCGATCGGCCTGAAGTGTGGTCCGTCCATGACGCCGGAAGGCCTGATTGAGCTGATCGACATTTTGAACCCGGACAATGAACCGGGCCGTCTGACCCTGATTTGCCGCTTCGGCGCAGACAAGGTCTTCGATCATCTGCCGCAGCTGGTGCGTGCCGTGGAACGGGAAGGAAAGTCTGTTATCTGGTCCTGCGACCCGATGCATGGCAACACCATCTCCGCTGGCGGCTACAAGACCCGTCCATTCGATCAGATTTTGAAGGAGGTTGAATCCTTCTTTGCAGTCCATCGTGCCGAAGGCACCCATGCTGGTGGCATCCACGTCGAAATGACCGGCCGCAATGTCACCGAGTGCACCGGTGGTGCCCACGCGCTGACTGCGGACCAATTGGGTGACCGTTATCACACGCATTGTGATCCGCGTTTGAACGCCGATCAGGCGCTTGAACTGGCTTTCCTGATTGCGGAAAACCTCAAGACTGAACGCGAAGGCCGTCACGAAGACCTGATCGCCGTCAACGGTTGATGATGATGATTTAAACCGCTGAAAAACAGCGATTTGACGATTTAAAACGGGGTGGCTGCGGCCGCTCCGTTTTTTTGTGTCTAATTATTTCCGTATTTTTCCCGATGCGTCCAACTATCGATAAATTTGGTAATCGCGTTTTAACGCAAGGGGCGCATATCTCGCACGTGGGTTGCAACGTGGGGGCTACGTAGCATGAACAGGGCTTGGGATCTGTCTCAAACGTCTTTTCTTGTGATTGAAGACAATATTCACATGCGAAGCATCCTGCGCTCGGTGCTGAGCGGCTTCGGCGTACGTCAGATCTACGAGGCGTCAGATGGTGCCGATGGTCTCGAAATCGTGCTGGACCGGACGCCCGACTTCGTTCTGGTGGATTGGGCGATGGCCCCTGTAAGTGGTGCAGATTTCATCAAGATTCTCCGATCCGACAAGGACAAATTTATCAGCACGATACCGGTCGTCGTCGTCAGCGCGCATTCACAAAAAGCGACCATTCTGGAAGCGATGAAGCTCGGTGTGCACGGCTTTATTGCGAAACCGGTCTCTCCTGCGATTCTCTTCGACCGGATCGGTGATATCTTGCAAAAACAGGAATTACATGGGCGCTGCAAAGGCGTTTATGGCCAGGCTGCTGCAGCGCCGAAGAGGCCGGGTGCTGCAGCGCAAGGCACAAAGGCTGCAGTTGGGTCCGCAAGAGTGACGAAAGATCCTCATTCCATGGCGCTGCTTTAGATTGCCACGGCATAAAAGCCGGGTTAAATCAGCCCTATGACCAGCACATCCAAGCCTGCCGCCCTCGATGGACGTTTCCGCCTTGCTGTTGCGCAGCTCAATCCGACCGTCGGCGACGTTGCCGGTAACGCCGAGCTGATCCGCGCGGCACGACAGGAGGCTGCCGGTCTGGGCGCCGATCTGGTGCTTTATCCCGAACTCGCCATTGCGGGTTACCCAACCGAAGATCTGGTCTTGAAGCATGCCTTTGTCAGCCATTGCATGAAGGCCGTCGATGCTCTGGCATCTGAGACAGGTGACGCTGGTCCGGCGATGTTGGTGGGAACGCCCTGGCTTGACGAGGATGGCAAGCTTTATAACGCGGTCGCCCTCTTGGACGGCGGCGAGGTGCAGGCCATCCGCTACAAGAATGACCTGCCGAATTATGGCGTCTTCGACGAAAAACGCGTCTTCGAAGCCGGCCCCTTGCCGGGACCGATCGACTTTCGTGGCATTCGCATCGGCGTGCCCATCTGCGAGGACATCTGGAACGACGAAGTTTGCGAGTGCCTTGCCGAAACCGGCGCGGAGATCCTGCTTGTTCCTAACGCCTCGCCTTACTGGGGCCATCGCGCCGAAGAGCGCTTGCAAGTGGTTGTCGCGCGGGTTGTCGAAAGCGGATTGCCACTGATCTATTGCAATCAGCTCGGTGGACAGGACGAACTCGTTTTTGATGGCGGCTCTTTCGCCTTGCAGGCTGACCGCTCCCTGGCGTTTCAGATGCCTCAGTTCGACACCAGTCTTGCGATCTCTGAATGGGTTCGCAATGACGACGAGGTCTGGGTCTGTACGGACGGCCCGGTCAGCGCCCTGCCTGGAATTGATGAGGCGAACTGGCGCGCCTGTGTCTTGGGGCTGCGCGACTACGTGCTGAAAAATGGCTTTCCAGGCGTTGTGCTGGGTCTTTCCGGCGGCATCGATTCTGCCATCTGCGCCGCGATGGCTGTCGACGCGCTTGGCGCGGACAAGGTCCATGCGATCATGTTGCCATACCGCTATACGTCGCGTGAAAGCATCACGGACGCCGATGACTGCGCAAGGCTCCTCGGCATTCGCCATGATACAGTGCCGATTGCCCAGCCTGTCGAAGGGTTCGGCCGTGTTCTGGCCACCATGTTCTCCGGCTGCGAACAGGACACCACGGAGGAAAACCTTCAGTCCCGCGCCCGCGGTGTCATTTTGATGGCGATTTCCAACAAGTTTGGCTCGATGGTGGTGACCACGGGCAACAAGTCGGAAATGTCCGTCGGCTATGCGACCCTCTACGGGGATATGAATGGCGGTTTCAACCCGATCAAGGACCTCTACAAGACGCAGGTTTATCACCTTTCCCGCTGGCGCAACGCGATAAGGCCCGAGAGGCTTTTGGGCCCTGAAGGGGTGGTGATTCCGGAAAACATCATTTCCAAGGTGCCGACTGCAGAGCTTCGCGAGGGGCAAACCGATCAGGACAGTCTGCCGCCCTACGATGTTCTGGATGATATCCTCTCGTGCCTCGTCGAGCATGAGATGTCGGTCAGCGAAATTGAAAAGCGGGGCCACGACAAGGCGCTCATTCACCGGATCGAGCATCTGTTGTATATTGCCGAATACAAGCGGCGCCAGGCTCCTCCTGGCGTGAAGATCACCGAGCGGAATTTCGGTCGTGATCGCCGCTACCCGATTACCAATCGTTTCCGGGATCGCAGCTGAGGCAGCCTGACTGGCGCCCCTTTGCTGAAATCGACGAAATGTCACGGGGATGTCTCCGTGGGACGTCAATTATCTCTTGGGGCCAGCTGTTGTCTGCCGGCCCTGACCCCAATCGTTGTCTGGATGTGTCTTGTCCTATGCCTCGTTCCTGCGCGCCAACAGCCGCTGGCTTGCCGCAGGGTTTCTGCTGACCACGTTTTCGGGCTTTGGCCAGACCTTCTATATTTCGCTCTCATCGGGCCATCTGCGCGAAGAGTTTGACCTCAGCCACGGCGATTTTGGGCTGCTTTATATGATCGCCACCTTGGGGTCGGCGATCTGTCTGCCCTGGGTCGGGCGCAGCGTTGACGCGTTCCCCGTCCAACGTGTTGCCCTCGTCGTGATGCTCGCCTTGACCGGTCTCTGCGTTGCGATGGCAAACGTCAGTTCGGTCTGGATGCTTTTCTTCGTGATTTTCGGCCTTCGCCTGAGCGGGCAGGGCATGATGACCCACACGTCGATGACTGCCATGGGGCGATGGTTTTCCGCGCAGAGGGGCAGAGCGGTGTCCATCGCAAGCCTCGGCTTTCCCGCGTCCGAGAGCTGTTTTCCTGCGCTCTTTGTCCTGACGTCCGGCCTTTTGGGGTGGCGCATGAGTTGGGCCGCTGCGGCCGCGCTGGTGTTTCTTTTCGCGCTGCCGGTGATTTTGTGGCTGCTCAAGCAGGACCGACAGCCGAAAGCCCTCGACGGCGATGGTCAGAAAGTGGAAGGGCGCCAATGGACGCGGCGCGAAGCATTGTTTGATCCGGTGTTCTGGGGTGTTTCCGCCGGCGTCCTGGCGCCGCCCTTCATCGGAACGGCGATTCTCTTCAATCAGGTCTATCTGGTCGATTTGCGCGGTTGGTCGCTAGAGCTCTTTGCCGCAGCCTTTGTCGTCATGGCGCTGGTTGCGATCCTCTCGTCCCTGACGCTGGGGGTGCTGATTGACCGGTTCTCAGCCCGAGGGGTTCTGCCCTTCATGCTTTTGCCGCTGACCCTGGCATGCATCGTTCTGGCGAACATTCACGCCGAGGCGGCCGCCTTTGTTTTCATGGCGCTTTTGGGCATCAGCAACGGATTTACAGCGACGCTCGGCGGCGCTTTGTGGCCCGAGCTTTACGGCACACGCCACATCGGCGCCATCCGGTCTGTGGCTTTTGCGATGATGGTGTTTGCCTCTGCAGCAGGACCCGGCTTGATCGGCGTTCTGATTGATTTTCACGTCTCCTACGACGTGCAATTGATGGGTATGGGTGGATATTGCGCCCTGGTCACTGGACTGCTCTTTCTGACTTCGCGTATTGCTGAAAGACGGGGCCATAGAACTTGAAACCGGGTTAGCACGGCTGAGATCGCGCAGCCGGGTAAAACGCCAAAGAATGCTTGCGACAACGCAGGCATGGAGGTACCTCAAGGTCCATGACCGTTACAGTTCGTTTTGCGCCGTCCCCGACTGGCCATATCCATATCGGCAATAGCCGAACCGCATTGTTCAACTGGCTCTTTGCCAAAAAGAATGGTGGATCCTTTGTTCTGCGTTTCGACGACACGGACAAAGAACGCTCTAAAGCAGAGTTTGCCGACGCCACCGAGCTTGACCTTGCCTGGCTCGGCATTCAGCCGGCCCGCGTCGAGAGGCAGTCCGACCGCGTTGCTTCCTATGAGGCCGCTGCTGAAAAGCTGAAGTCCGACGGGCTGCTATATCCCTGTTATGAAACCGCCGATGAACTTGAGCGCCGCCGCTCGCGGGCCAGAGCCCTTGGTCGGCCTCCTGTCTACGATCGGGCAGCATTGAAGCTCAGCGCCGATGAAAAAGCGGCTCTGGAAGCAGAGGGACGTAAGGTTCACTGGCGCTTCCTTCTGCCAAACCACGACGGCGACCCCTTCGCGCCCCGGCGGACAGAAGTGACCTGGACGGACCTTTGCCGCGGCGAGCAGTCGGTGGACCTGGCCTCGCTTTCCGATCCGGTGCTGATCCGTGAAGATGGAACCTATCTCTATACGCTGCCATCCATCGTAGACGACATCGACATGGGCATCACCCATGTCATTCGCGGCGAAGATCATGTTGCCAACACCGGCGTTCAATACGCGATCTTTAAGGCACTCGGCGCCGAGATGCCGACCTTCGGCCATCATAACCTGCTGACGACCCGCGATGGCGAAGGCTTGTCGAAGCGCAAGGGAGCGCTGTCCATTGGCTCTTTGCGCGAGGCAGGGCTTGAGCCCATGGCTGTCGCTTCGCTGGCAGTGTTGACTGGCACCAGCCAGGCTGTTGAGCCGGTCTCGAATCTCGATGTTCTGGCAGAGAAATTCGACCTGTCGTTCGTGTCACGTTCTGCAGCGAAGTTTGATCCGGCAGATCTCGGCGGCCTAAATGCAAAGTTGGTCCACGACATGCCGTTTGAGGTGGTGGAGGATCGGCTTCGGTCACTGGGTATTCGCGCGAGTGAGACGTTCTGGCTTCTCATTCGGGAGAACTGCGAAAAGGTCTCTGATGCGCAGCACTACTGGCAGATCGTCTACGGAAGCATTGATGGCAAGGTTTCGGAAGAAGACCGCGAGTTTGTTGCAAAGGCGCGTGATTTCCTGCCGGAAGGCGACATCACTGAAGAAACCTGGGGCGCTTGGACGTCAGCTTTGAAGGCTGATACGGGCCGAAAGGGGCGAGGTCTGTTTATGCCGTTGCGCCGCGCGTTGACCGGGCTTGACCATGGGCCGGACATGAAAGCACTGCTTCCCCTTATTGGGCGACAAAATATTCTGGACCGACTACCCGGATAGGCCCGCTTGGCGCCTGCCGGGTCTGGTCCTTTTCCTCGAGCTTGGTGAAAACCGGCTCGGGGGCTGACGCTTTCTGGGTTGCACGGGACGTCAGCAACGGCAGCTCGTCCGAATCTGTATCGGTGCTTGCCGCTGCAACGCCCGCTTCTTCTGTATCTGTATCAATGCGGATCGCCGCGTTGAAGCCGCCTTCCAGATCCATGCGGGTGGCCGGATCGGTTCCCTTTGGCAGCTGATCAGGCAACAATGGATCCAGGCTCCAGCTGCTTCGCGTTGGGGAAGTATTCCCTTCAAAGAACGGCGCAGGCCCATCGAGCCTTAAAGACACCTGTACGCGGCCGTCCTCGTTGGTCCAAACTCCGCTATTATTCCCGGCAAGCGGCGTCATCTTGCTCTCGGTGGAGGTGTTTCGGCTGTCGCGGCAGCTGCAGTTTTGTACAAATTCGGTTTTGTATCGATAAGCGTTTTCCGTTTCGGCATACGGAATGCCGGCAAGGGAAATCATTTCCTCAGCCAAGCCGCCGGGATTGCGATGGACGAACAGCTCGGTCGGAGCTGCGGGGCAGATTTCACCGCAACGGGCTGCGTCATCCGCAAACTGGCTTTGTCCCGTCGAAAAGCTCACCGGGAAGAAGTAGCCGTCACAGGTGCGAACACAAAGTGTTCGAAAGGTACCGCCTGAGGGAATGCGGGTCCTGTTGGACCGCGTTTCCCGGGCGAGGCTCGCTCGTGACTTCAGCTGTGTCAGATCCTGATCGTTTGAGCGGGCGAGGAGGAGGTCTCTTCTGGGCTTTTGAACGACAAGCCCATTTGGCAAGGTGCGATAGTTCTGGTCGGTGGCTGCTGCCGGTTGCCCGGCCTTCTTGTCGAATATCTTGCCAAGAAAACTATTGCCGTTGGAACTGGTCTTTGCAGTTCGCGCGGGCTTGGCTGCATTGCACTTTTGCGCTGCCAGGCTTGCCTGCAAGCGTCGACGCCGGCTCTCAGCATTGTTTCTCGATGGCTCTAATGACTGAGCCAGTTTGCGATCGATGGCGCGCAGGTTCTTTTGCATACGCTTGATCTTGTTTGCCAGCCCCTGGCACTTGGGAGACTGGGGAGCGCTGTCGCAGCGAAAAAAGCGTGCATCGCGTTCGGCGGCGGCAATGGCCTTACTTTGCTGGCGCTGCGCTGTCTGCCACTTCTGGGCTGCGGGACTGACTGATCTCGAGGACGAGTTGTCAAGGCCTGCCAGTTCCGCGCGAATGGCAGCGCATGTTGCCGCGTTCGCCGTTGTAGAGGCGCACATCACTGCGACCAATACCAAAGCGCTGCAGCTTGCCCCGAATAGGCGCCGTATCTGCCACTCAGATCTCATTGTGCAACCTGTCCCATCGGCGTCAAAAACGCCCCCGCCACTAACCACTATCTGCAGGTGAAAGCATCATAGCAAGCAAAGCGCTGATTTGGAGTTAATGTGCGAGGGGCAGCGGCAACCTGCAGCTCAGACTCGCAGCTGAAACTGGCTTGGCGCCGGACGAGACTTTATATGTTGAGACAACACTTTCGATCGGCAAGGTGCCAATTATTTCAGAGTTTTATCCTAAGGCGTTCAATGTCCGATCAACTTCGCTCGTGTTCGTCAAGTCTAGCCGTCGAAGGTCGCAGCCGACTGAACAAGTTTGTTCAAGATAGTCTCAAGCTGTTCCCGTTCCTCTGGGCTCAGCGCATCCGTCAAATGCCGGGTAAAGGCAAAGGCCTGCGGAACCAGCGCATTATAGACGTTCTGGCCTGCAGGGGTCAGTTCCAGGAAAATTTCCCGCATGTCCTCGGGATTGGGCGTGCGTATGACGAAGCCGCGTTTTTCAAGGGTCGAGACGGCGCGGCTGACCTTGGTTTTGTGCATCGTGCTGCGCTCGCCGATCGTCTTGGCGGTCACGCGCCCGCATTGCCCGATGATCGCTATGACGCGCCAGTCCGGTCTGGTCATGCCAAACTGCTCTCCATAGAGCCGCGCAAACGAATGGCTCACGGTTTCAGACACGAGATTGAGACGGTAGGGAAGGAAGTCTTCGAGCGCCAGCACATTGTCGGACGATCCGCAAAGGCCGTCGTTCTTCTGCGCTGGAATATCGTCATCACTCATCAGCTCAGTCTTTCGTTCCCATGGTCTTGGCAAGAGTCACTTTAAAGGCGTTCCTTGCCACACCAAAGTCTTTAGCTGAGAAAAGATCGCTTCAACGGAAGCAAGCATCCTCGAACATTGTGACAATACTCTTTGCCAGCTGACTATTGCCATAAAGGCAACAATATCTTGTATTTCCTTGCGCGACGGCATCAATCTGTTGAAAAACTGAAAATTGTCGCATGAGGTGACCGCCAAAATTTGCGAATCGGTCCGCGAACCTGAGACCGTCTCGGAATGCGGGATTTTATGCAGCCTTTTCAAGGTCCGTGTGAAAATCCGCAACCCGGGCAGAAGAAGCCGGCCTGGAGCAATCAGACCTGGGACGAAGAGAAAATCGGCCAGGTCGGAAAATGAAAGAGCTGCCATGAGCAACGACTTTGCTTCCACCAATGACACTGAGGACAAGAAGATCAGCTTCACCGAAATCGGAAAGGGCTGCTATGCCTTTACCGCGGAGGGCGATCCGAACACCGGAGTCATCATTGGAGACAACAGCGTCCTCGTGGTCGACGCGCAGGCTACGCCCGCCATGGCGGAACAGGTCATCGAGCGGATTCGGGAAGTCACAGACAAGCCGATCAAGCATGTCGTGCTGACCCATTACCACGCGGTTCGGGTGTTGGGCGCGAGCGCATATGGCGCAAGCGAGATCATCGCCTCCGACTTGACACGCCGGTTGATCGAAGAGCGTGGTGAAGCGGATTGGAAGTCCGAATTTGCGAGGTTCCCACGCCTGTTCAAGGACGCCGACAGCATTCCGGGCCTAACCTGGCCGACATTGAGTTTCGCATCGTCACTGTCACTGAACCTCGGCAACCGCGATGTTCGCATCATGCATCTCGGCCGTGGTCACACGATGGGAGATGCCGTGGTCTGGGTTCCCGACGCTGGCGTCATGTATTCCGGCGATCTGGTGGAGTCGAAGTCCGCCTGCTACTGCGGTGACGCTCATCTGGGCGACTGGCCACGTGCACTTAATCGCATAGGTGCCTTCAGGCCGTCTGCCCTCATGCCCGGGCGCGGAGATGTTGTGATCGGCAGCAGCGCCGTCTTGGAGGCTCTTGAGCACACCGAGGCCTTTATCACCACTTTGCGCGACACGGCCGCGGACTGCGTGGCATCCGGCATGGGTATAAAGGACACTTTCCTGACTGTGAAATCTGTCATGGATCCGTTGTTTGGCGACTATGCGATCCATGAACACTGTCTGCCGTTCAACGTTGCGCGGGCGTATGACGAGGCTCATGGTCTCGACATGCCTCAGGTCTGGACCGCCGAACGGGATCGTGATCTTTGGGACGCCCTCCACGGCTTGGTGGCAGAGCCTGTCGCGGCAAGCCAGGAAGCTGAGATCATCGAACCCGACAACGTGGATGAAGATGTTCCGGACCAGGTTGAACAGACCTCGGAAGAGCAATCTGCAGCTTCGGTGGAGCATGCGGCCGACGACAAGGTCCGCGAGCCGGAAAACGCCTGAGAAACGTTTCGTACCTTGCAGCCGACTGGACATTGCCACGTTTACCGCCCACATCAGGGTGGACCTGATCAAAACGCGGTGATGTCTCAATGCGCATAACGTCTCTTGCTCTTTCTCTGTGCCTGTCTGCACTGACACTCTCGCCGATGGGGGCATCTGCGGCCGATGAGCCCGACCTCATCTTCAAGAAGTCGACCGTCTGGAAATTCCTCACGCCGGACCACAAATTGGCCACCTACGCGATCGATGATCCCATCGTTTCCGGCGTTGCCTGTCATTTCACGGTGCCGGAAAAAGGCGGACTTTCAGGCTGGGTCGGCGTCGCGGAGGAAGTTTCGGACGTATCTCTTGCCTGCCGGCAGGTTGGTCCCATTGAAATCTCGGAAAAATTCGAGCAGGGCGAGGAAATGTTTCGTCAGCGCCGCTCCTTCGTCTTCAAGAAGATGCGGATCGTTCGTGGATGTGACGTCAAACGTAACGTCTTGGTCTATCTTGTCTATTCCGACAAGCTGATCGAAGGCAGCCCAAAAAACTCGACTTCTACCGTGCCTTTGATGCCATGGGGAGATCAAACGCCTCCACGTTGCGGCGACTACCTCGACGACTAATATCTGATTGATCCGCCGCGAAACAGAAAAGGACCGCTCTTGGCGGTCCTTTGGGTTTCTGGCGAGGCATGTGGTCTCAAGTGCGGAAAGCTGAAGCAACCAGTTTCAATCAGCGCTGGCTATCTCCAGAAGATCTGCCGCAGCAGGATCTCCTCCTCCCGCACAGAAGTGCTTGTAGAGGACAGCCATGACTTCCTGGGCAGCTTCACTGGCCAGTCGGTAGTGAATAGTTGTGCCCTCTCGTCGGGTCTCCACGAGCCCCTGCGCACGCAGAAGAGAAAGTTGTTGCGAGACGGTGGGCATCCGCATGCCAGTCCTCTCCGCCAGGTCCCCAACGCTGCACTCCCGATCGAACATATTGCACAAGAGCAGGAGGCGCGGGGCGGAGGCCAACATCTTCAAAAAACGGGCCGCATCTTCAGCATTATCTTCAAGAGCTTCTTGGTTCATGAGCGAGACAATGCCCAAATCCGCCCGAAATCGCAAGCAATACGCTACGATAGGTGCTGAATTTTAAATCGATTTGTTACATCCGGCCAATGGCTGGCAGAAGGATGTGGCCGGAACCGCAGCCAACGCCTGCGGTGATGCACATGCTGCGCTGCTGGCTGACAGCGGGTGACGCTTCGGTGACGCCAGCGAGACTGAAGAGACCTGCGAAAGGGGCGCCGAGAACGGCTGTGAGAAAAACGACTGCAAACAAACGTTGAAACATGGCCCGCTCCTGATCCGCATCCGGGGTTGATGAGGATGACAATAGGAGAGGGGCCTTGAACCGCCCCTGAGGGCCTCATTCAGATAGGGTTCAGTTTGATTAACGCAGGTCGGAATGCCTCAAAGGTTCTCGGTCATGGCACGTGCAAGGGCCTTTAGGAGCACCTCATCGCGGTTATAGATGTCACGCCGGAAGTGGGTCGAGCCATCCTTGTTCATCCAAGCCGTCAGATAGGTCAGATGCACCTGGACCGGCTTTTCCAGCTTGACCACCTTGCGAGCTCCTGCATCTCGAATGGCTTCCAGCCGTGACCGGTCATATCCCTGATCCGACAGCAACACATCTCCAAGAGCAAAGGGATCTGACACGCGGATGCAGCCATGGCTGAAGTCCCGCTGCGCCCGGTCGAACAAGGTCTTGGAAGGAGTGTCGTGGATGTAAATGTTGAATTGGTTGGGAAACATGAATTTGATGCGGCCCAGCGCGTTCCGTCCGCCCGGATCCTGGCGGAGCTTGAACGGAAAATTGCTGCCCGAATAGGAGTTCCAGGCGACCTGTGTCGGCGCCACTTCCTGCTCGCCACTGAAAACCCGGATGTTCTGTGCTGAAAGCGCGTTCGGATCCTGTCGCAGTTTCGGCAGGTATTCCTTCGTGGCAATGGAATAGGGAACGTTCCAATAGGGATTGATTTCGACGTAGGTCATCTCGTCGGAAAAGACCGGCGTGGCATGATAAGGCTTGCCGACGACAACCCGCGTGGTGTGCCAGGTCTTGCCGTTCTTCACCAGCTTGAGATTCTGGTCGGCGAGATTGACGAAGACATAGGTGTCGCCGAGGAAGTCGGGCATCCAGCGACGGCGCTCCATGTTGAGCTCCATCTGGATCAGCTTCTGCCGGATCGGGACGTTGATCTCTGCCAGGGTGTTCTTGCCGATCACGCCATCAACTGCAAGCCCGTGATATTCCTGAAACGTCTTGACCGCCTCGACGAGCGCGCCGTCGTAAACCGCTCCGCTGTGGTCCGTGGCGAGCATATAATCTTCTTCGGCAAGTCTTTGGCGCAATAGGGCCGTCCGTTCGTCCTCCATGCCCGGCTTGAGAACCTCGCCATCTGGGATGACCGTAAAGCCGCCCAGCGCTGCCTTGTCCCGGTACTGTGCCAGGCGGCGCTTTAATCTAGCGTAGTTAGGCGTGTTGGGAGAGAGCGCTTCGAGAAAGGCACTGAAATCGACGGATTCATTCGCCTGGGTCAGCAAGTCGATCGGTTCCGGCACATGCGGGAAAATATTGAGCGCCTTGTTGATTTCGTTCGGCTGAACACGGCCCGAGGACATGTGTGTCGCGTAACGAATGAACTGCGCGGTCAGGTCCAGTTCAAGAGCTGCCCAGTCTTCATCGCTCTGTGCGGCGTCCAACCTTTCGGCAAACAGAAGCGGGCCGTAGTTGTCGGGATTGAGCGCATGATCATTGGCGGCGGCAAAGGCAGCCAGGGTCAAGTGTCCGCGCTCATGAAGCCCGTCCGTGTCGAGCCAGATCGGAGCATAGCCGCGCGCTTCATAAAAGGCTGCGACACCCTGGTCGACGTCTCGGCTGCCGATCTCCGCCAACAAGGCGAAGCTCAGAGGCGCGGCCGCCTTGGTCGTCGTTTCCGCAGAGGGGAGAGCTTCTGTCTGTGCGATCGCGGGTGTCCCGCCGATCGGCCCGGACAGAAAGGCAAGGAAGAAAGCGGTGAAAAGGCTGGAGCTATATCTCTTCTGACAGACTGCTCGAATTCCAATTGTCATCACGTCCCCCCGGAGCTTGACCTTGTATCTGTCGTCGGCGTCCTATCAGGCGCGCCGTCCGAATCCATGAAAAGAGCCTAGTCCATGCGGCGCGGTTGTCCAGCTTTCGGCCGATGCGGGCGGCAGAAGAGCTGCCATTTTAACAAAGCCTGTCGTTTGTAAAGCTGCAGGCTTGACCGGTCGGACGAAAGAGGCGACAAACTCCCCATGATGACGGCCAAACGGAACATCATTTCGATCACCATTATTTGCAGCTAGCGACACCGCTGGCTGTGGCCGTTCCCTCTTTGCTTCACGCACCTTGAGACGGATCGCCCGGCCAGCCGGTCAGGAGATCTTTGTCATGAGCGCAGCGAAGCCCGCTTTCAAGGGACTGAAGCTCACCAATACGCTGACCCGGTCGAAAGAGGACTTTGTCCCGATCGATCCTGAAAACGTGCGCGTGTATGTCTGCGGACCGACGGTCTATGACTTCGCCCATATCGGCAACGCCCGGCCTGTGATTGTCTTTGACGTACTGTTTCGTCTGCTGCGACGTCACTACGGCGTTGAGCATGTCACCTATGTGCGCAACATCACCGACGTCGATGACAAGATCAATGCGCGTGCGCTGCGCGACTACCCGGATCTGCCGCTCAATGAGGCTATTGCCAAGGTCACCGAGAAAACCGCCAATCAGTTTCATGCCGACGTCAAGGCGCTCGGGTGCCTGGAACCGAGCGTGGAGCCGCGCGCAACGCAGCATATCGACGGCATGATCTCGATGATTCAGTCTCTCATCGAGAAGGGGCATGCCTATGAGGCCAGTGGTGAAGTGCTGTTCGACACGGCATCGATGCCGACCTATGGCGGCCTGTCGAAACGCAATCTCGAGGACCAGAAGGCTGGTGCCCGCATCGCGGTCGATGAACACAAGAAAAGCCCGGGTGACTTTGTGCTGTGGAAGCTCTCCACCGGTGACGAGCCAGGCTGGGAAAGTCCTTGGGGAAGGGGCCGACCTGGCTGGCACATCGAATGCTCGGTGATGAGCGAGCATCACCTCGGCAAGGTCTTCGATATTCACGGCGGCGGGTTGGACCTGATCTTCCCGCACCATGAGAACGAGATCGCCCAGTCTTGCTGCGCCCATGACACGGACAAGATGGCCAACTACTGGCTGCACAATGGCTTTGTGCAGGTGGAGGGGCGTAAGATGTCCAAGTCTGAGGGCAACTTCGTCACCATCCATGACCTGCTGGCGACCGACAAGTTCGGCGGTCGAAAGTGGCCCGGCGAAGTCTTGCGTCTTGCGATGTTGATGACCCACTATCGCGAACCGATCGACTTCTCGGTCAAACGGCTGGAGGAGGCTGAACGCCTGCTCGGCAAGTGGCCGGAAGTCATTGAAACCGATGCTTTGCCTTCGGGTGATGTCATGGACGCGTTGGGTGACGACCTCAACACAGCGGCTGCGGTTCAGGCGCTCCATGCGCTTGCCGGTGAGGCTGCTCGTGATCAGGAAAAACTTGCGGTCTATTCGGCTTCCGCGACCTTGCTCGGCGTTACACCGGTGGCCGTTGATACAGCCTCCCTCGACACGGGCTCAATCGAAGCGCGGATTGCTGAACGCCTGACCTTCTTTGAGGAGAAAAATTTCGCCGAGGCAGACCGTATTCGCGATGAACTGGTTTCTGAGGGAATTCAGCTAATGGATTCAAAAGACTCCGAAACTGGCAAGCGCGTGACCACCTGGGAGATCAAACGGTGACCGGAGAGTCGATCCATTCCGGAGGCTGCCAATGCGGGGCCATCCGTTATTGCGTTTCCGGTTTGAGGCGGCCGACAATTTGCCATTGCCGCATGTGCCAAAAGGCGGTCGGTGGTCCTTTCGCTGCGCTTGTGGTGACGGAGAATCTAAGCTGGACTCGTGGTGAGCCCTCCTATTTTCAGAGTTCCAACCTCGTGCGCCGAGGCTTCTGCGGAAATTGCGGCACGCCGCTGACCTATGAATTTGAAGCGTCGAACATCGACGTGACCATTGCCTCCCTGGATGAGCCCGAGCTTTTTGCGCCAGTGCTGCAGCTTGGTACGGAAAGCCGCTTGCCCTGGTGTGAGGGCCTGATGGATCTGCCCGAGCGCTCGCCTGAGGACCAGGTCGCTGCTGCAGCGGTCTTTGCCGGGGTCGAAAATCACCAACACCCCGATCACGATACAAAAAGCTGGGCAACGCCAGCACCGGACGACAAGGTTTGAACATGGCCAGGGAACGCCTTTATCTCTTCGACACGACGCTTCGCGACGGGGCCCAGACAAGCGGCATCGATTTTTCTGTCACCGAGAAGATCGTGATTGCAGAGCTTCTGGATCGTCTGGGCGTCGACTACGCGGAGGGAGGTTATCCCGGCGCCAATCCGACCGACGACGAGTTCTTTGCAGAAAAACGCACGCAGAAAGCCAGGTTCACAGCTTTCGGAATGACCAAGAGAGCCGGACGCTCCGTCTCCAATGATCCTGGGCTGCAGCAGATCCTGGCAGCAGACGTCGATGCTTATTGCTTCGTTGCCAAATCATGGGACTATCACGTCAAGGTCGCGCTCGGCTGCACCAACGATGAGAATCTCGAGTCTATCGCGGACACAGTAAAGGCGGCCGTTGCCACCGGGCGTGAAGCGATGATCGATTGCGAGCATTTCTTCGATGGCTACAAGACAAACCCGGACTACGCGCTTGCTTGTGCCAAAACCGCCTATGACGCCGGCGCGCGCTGGGTCGTTCTTTGCGATACCAATGGCGGGACCTTGCCCGACGAGATCAAGGACATCGTTACGAAGGTTCAGGCCGTTGTTCCGGGAGGCCATCTGGGCATTCACACTCATGACGACACGGGCCACGCCATTGCCAATGCGCTAGCGGCCGTTGACGCTGGCGCGCGGCAGATCCAGGGAACACTGAATGGCATTGGCGAGCGCTGTGGCAATGCCAATCTGATCAGCCTGATCCCGACACTCCTCCTGAAACCGGCCTATTCGGACCGCTTAGAGATTGGTGTTGCGAAGGACCAGCTGGCTGAGATCACGTCAATCTCCCACGCCTTTGACGAGATCCTGAACCGGTCGCCCAATCGGCATGCACCCTATGTCGGCGAGACCGCTTTCGCGACCAAGGCCGGCATCCACGCCTCCGCGATCTTGAAAGATCCCCAGACCTATGAGCATGTGGCGCCGGAAGCGGTCGGCAACCGCCGGCGGGTTCTCGTCTCCGATCAGGCTGGCAAGAGCAATTTGCTTGGCGAACTGCAGCGGCTTGGAATTTCTGTCGACAAGGCGGATCCGCGTCTCGACCATCTCTTGGCCGATGTGAAGCAAAAGGAAGCCGAAGGCTACGCCTATGAGGCTGCCGATGCATCTTTCGAACTGTTGGCGCGCCGGGCATTGGGGGAAGTTCCCCAATTCTTTGCAGTGAACTCATTCCGGGTCATGGTGGAACGCCGCCACAATGCCATCGGCGAGCTGGTCAGCGTTTCAGAGGCTGTGGTCAAGCTCGACATTGACGGCGAGAAACGCATGTCGGTGGCAGAGGGGAACGGTCCCGTCAACGCGCTCGACATGGCGCTGCGCAAGGATCTTGGAAAATACCAGGCGGCCATCGACGGGCTTGAGTTGATCGACTACAAGGTTCGCATCCTCAATGGCGGCACAGGGGCTGTGACGCGGGTTCTGATCGAGAGCCACGACACGAGCGCGCATCGGCGCTGGTTCACGATTGGTGTTTCCAGCAACATTGTTGACGCCTCTTTTCAGGCCCTGGTCGACTCCATCAATTATGCGTTGCTGAAGGCTGAATCTGCCTGACGTCAGCGCTTCGAAAGGCATCAGCATGAGCAAGGCGCCCGGTCCTGCGACCCGTCCCAACGGTCCAGCTGCGTCAGGTGACCAGGCCGAAATCAAGGTCGGCCTTGCCTATGCATTCGGCGCCTATGGTCTCTGGGGTTTCCTGCCAGCCTATTACAAGCTGACAGACACAGTCGGTGCCGACTTCATCGTGGCGCACCGGATCGTCTGGGCGGTGCTGCTCGTAGGTCTGTTTCTCGTGCTGATGCGCCGCTTCGACGAAGTGCTGGAGATTTGGAGGACACCAAAACTGGTCGGCCTCCTATCCATATCGGCGACACTTGTATCGCTCAATTGGCTGGTCTTCGTCTGGGCCATCGGGCAGGAGAAAGTGCTCGATATTTCTTTGGGCTATTTCATCAACCCGCTTGTAAGCATTCTGCTCGGGCTGGTCGTCCTTCGGGAAAAACTGACACGGCTTCAAGGGGTGGCTGTGGGGCTTGCAACGCTCGCTGTCGCGACAAAGGCTGTTCTTGCCGGCGGTCTGCCGTGGGTTTCGCTGTTCCTGGCGTTCTCATTTGCCGGATATGGCTATCTGCGCAAGATCATTCCGGTGCGTGCAACGCCTGGCCTTTTCATCGAAACAAGCCTGCTGTCGCCAATTGCACTTGGTTATTTGCTGCTGAACCTGAGCTGGGGCGCCGATGCCTTTGTGATTGAGAAGCCCTGGGTCCTGGTGGCATTGATCGGCAGTGGAGCTGTCACGGCTGTGCCGTTGGTCATGTTTTCCGCCGGAGCGCGGCGTCTGCCGCTGGTGCTGGTCGGCCTGCTCCAGTACATCGCTCCCTCGCTGCATTTCATCATGGCGGTGTTTGTCTGGGGCGAACCACTCGATCAAACCACGCTGATGACCTTCGTCATCATCTGGGTCGCGCTGGCCGTCTTTAGCTTCGACTCCCTGCGCCGCTGGAACAGGGAGCGTGAACGCGCTGTCACCACGCCTGCATGATGAGGTGGGAAGGCAATCCGCCTGTACAGGTGGTCGCGATCATCAAGCGGCAAAAGCGGCAGATTTAGAGCTTTTCCATCGGAGCGCGATCGTCCTGAAGGTCGGGTGCGTCCGAACCTTCGCCGACGGCGTCCGTCAACATGGGAATCGCGTCTTCGATTCGGTCGGCAACCAGGTAGGGAACCTCACGATCCGGGCGGATGAAGCCCTGGGCGCGCATGTGATCGAGCAATTCAAGCAGCGGTGACCAAAATCCGTTGACGTTGGCCAGAAGCACAGGTTTCTTGTGCTGGCCAAGCTGAGCCCAGGTCATCATCTCGACCGCTTCTTCAAGCGTGCCGATCCCTCCGGGAAGGACGATGAAGGCGTCGGCCTTTTGAAACATGAGCTGCTTGCGCTCATGCATGTTTTCCGTAATCGTCAAATCGCTGACAGCGTCCAGCATTTCTTCGCGTCTTTCGAGGAAATGTGGAATGATGCCAGTGACTTGTCCACCTTCGTCCAGAACCGCTTTGGCGACGGTCCCCATCAGGCCTACGGAGCCCCCGCCATAGACGAGACGCAAACCGGTTTCGGCCAGCAACTGCCCGAGGCGTGTCGCGGTCGCCTCATACACAGGGTCGGTCCCAAAGCTGGAACCACAATAGACGCAGACGCTTTGAATTTTTTTCATCTGATTTGTTTTGCACCGGCAGGTCGCAAGGTCAAGCGCAGCATTTGAGCGCCCAGATCATAAATGTGGCAAGCCTTTTAAACAGGGTGCGGATTTCTTGCCGGGATACAAAAAGGCGTATATTCATAGCCTTAGTGAAAGTTTACCGACTGCTGAAGCTGACCTGATGCTTTAGCCAGTCAGGAAAAGATCTTGACGGCGGGGAAGGAACAGGGTTTCCGCGCCGCAGATGGGAAGTCAGAATGACGAACACTGCTTTGATCAAGGCCGTTATTGCTGCCTTTTTTGTCGGTAGCGCCGCACTGGTCACCGGGTACATCTACTCGAACAGTGGTGATGACGACCAGGCGCCCGCAACGCAATCGGTTGCGGAATCGACCCAAGAGACTGCCGACGCTTCCGGCAAGGAAGAGGTCGCTGAGACAAGTGCGCCAGATGACGCAGACAGTGCCGCAAAAGAGCCTGACGTCGCATCTGCACCTGCCGAAACCCTTCTGTTTGATGTGGTCGGTGTTGAGCCAACTGGTGATGCCGTGGTTGCGGGACGCTCCGAGCCGGGAGCCATCGTGGCACTTACCGCAAACGGCGAGGTCGTTGGCAAAGGCATCGCGAACGACAAGGGCGAGTGGACAATCATCCTGGATAGACCGCTGCCATCTGGCGACTATGATATCGGTCTTCAGACTCAGAATGCTGATGGAACATCGGCCGGCGATTCGAGCCAGCGTCTGGCGGTATCGGTTCCCGAAGACGGTACGTCGCAACCCCTCGTGGTTTTGAATAGCCCGGATGCGCCATCGACCTTGCTTCAAAAGCCAGAGCTCGCTGAAGCCACGCCTGAGGAAGAACAACAGGTAGCGGTGACAGAAGCGGAGCAGACAACTGCTCCTGCCGCTGAGGCTGTCGCAGATGCCGCTTCCGACGCAACTGGCGATTCTATCTCGGAAGAGGGCGCGCCCGCTGCCGCTGAGACTGTTGTTGCGGCGGTTGAGGCCGAAGCACCGAACGCGACTACTGAAAGCGCCGAGGACGTTGTTTCAGAAGCGCAGCCTGAGGCCACTGACGAACCTGCGCCAGTCGAAACGGCAAGTCCGGCAGACCCGGTTGCCAAACCTGTCAGAGAACCGATTGCCGAAACCGCGGCCGCCAATGTTGGCAGCGCTGAAGAACCGGCGCCCGTCCAGAAGCCTGCAAGCGAAGCAGTGGCCGCGACGCAAACGCCATCGGAAGAGGCTAGCGCTGACTCGGCGACGCTCACGGTTACCGTCGATGCTGTCGAATCGGAGGCCGGCAAGATCTATGTGGCCGGGACTGGCAAGGCTGGAAACACGATACAGGTCTATGTGGCCGACGCCCTGATTGGCGATGGCGTTATCGGCAGCAATGACCGTTGGCTGATCGAGGAGCAGAGGGACCTTGCGCCCGGATCGGTTGAGGTGCGTGCGGATATGGTTGGCGTTGATGGCAAGGTTCTGGCACGCGCCGCCGTGACCTTTGAAAAGGAAGCAGAAGCCATTGTCCTGACCAAGGTCGTTGCTTCAGGTCAATCCGCCGAGAACTCCGAGAGCGCAGGCGTGACGGTCTCCAAGCCGTTGCCGAATGTCATCATTCGCAAGGGCGACAATCTGTGGCGTATTTCCCGCCGTCTCTATGGGGATGGCGTTCGTTACACGACGATCTATCAGGCCAACAAGAAGCAGATCCGCAATCCTGATCTGATCTATCCCGGGCAGGTGTTCCTGACCCCTGAGAGCGATCTCAACTGGGGACCCGAACAGAACTAGAACCGCTTTCTGCGTGTCTTTTGAAGCCGCCGCAGCCTCTCAGGCTGCGGCGGTTCTGCTTTGTGCGCTGTTCTACGTGGTCTAGCGCCGTCAGGCTGTGTGCTTATCCGTTAAATTGATCTCGCGCCCTTGTTAAACATCTAATTCATCGCATATTTACGATGAGAGCCGGCGCAATCTTACCGTGCCGGGCAGGTGGAGAGGACGCTAAATGGATGGCAAGCGAACCGGTCTGACGCGGGCCGGCGAAGGATCGTCTTTGCGTGACAGTTCGGGCGAGTGCGGGCGAGACAATGTCGGCCGAAAGCCAAACACGGATATCTCACGCATTTTCAGGGCCTTGGGGCATCCTGCCCGGATTGCGATCATCGAGGCCCTCGCGAACCGCCCTGACGCCTGTTGCGGCGATATTGTTCAGGCCCTTCCCCTTGCACAGTCGACGGTTTCACAGCATCTGCAGGTTTTGAAAGAAGCCGGTTTACTGACCTGCTGTACCCGCGGGCGGTGCTGCCACTATGACCTTGATGTCGACAGGCTTCACGAGGCGAGCGCGGCAGCCGAGACCTTTTTCTCTGCCGTCCTGAAAGCGGGCAGTGGCGCGTCGGCACCATCTTCCACGCCGCCAGCCGCCTACCTTGAAGGCAAGGGCGACAACACCGCAGACAAGACAGAAATTCCGTCTGGAGACACTCTTTGACCGATCAGACCTCACAGTCTTCTGCCGATACGGGGGCAGCTGGCGCTGATCCGCAGCCCGCAAACCCCGTCAGCGCGGACGAGGGATCCACGTTTGCCACACTGATCAACCTGTGGCCTTACATCTGGCCAGCTCACCGCCCGGACCTGAAAGGCCGGGTCTTGCTTGCGGTCGTCGCCTTGGTGATTGCCAAGGTGATCACGGTGTTCTCGCCCTATTTCTTTGCCTGGTCGACCGATGCACTGACGGGAGAGACCGAAAATCTGCCGGCGTTCCTCGTTGCTCCGATCATGCTTGTGCTTGCGTACAATGCAGCTCGCATCCTCGCTGTTGCCTTCAACCAGATGCGCGATGCGCTCTTTGCCCGCGTCGGACAGCACGCGGTACGTCAATTGGCGAACATCACTTTCCGGCACTTGCATGAGCTTTCCCTGCGGTTCCATCTCGCACGGCGCACCGGCGGTCTGTCGCGTGTGATCGAACGCGGGGTCAAGGGCATTGAGGCGATTGTCCGCTTCACCATCCTCAACGGGATCCCGACGGTCCTCGAGTTCGCCATCATGGCGGTCGTGATCTGGTATCAGTTTGGCCTGGACTATCTGGCGATCGTCGCCTTGATGATCGTTGCCTATGTCTGGTTCACCATCAAGGCGTCCAACTGGCGGATCGCCATTCGCCGCGAGATGAACGATAGCGACACCGACGCCAATTCAAAGGCCATCGACAGCCTGCTCAACTTCGAGACCGTGAAATACTTCGGCAACGAAAAGATGGAAGCAGCGCGCTTCGACGTGTCGATGGAGAAATATGAAAAGGCAGCCACCAAAACCTGGACGTCTCTTGCCTGGTTGAACCTTGGCCAGACCGTGATTCTCGGGATCGGCATGGCGGCCTGCATGGTGCTCTCGGCGCGCTCCGTCATGGCGGGCACCCAGACCATCGGCGATTTCGTCTTGATCAATGCGCTCTTGATGCAGATCTCCATCCCGCTCAATTTCATTGGCTTCATCTACCGCGAAATCCGCCAGGGCCTCGCCGATATCGAAAGCATGTTCGATCTGCTCGGCGTTCCCGCCGAAATTGAGGACAGGGCCAATGCCAAGGACCTGCGGGCGGTCGAGGGGCGGATTGTTTTCGACAATGTCCGCTTTCACTACGATCAGAACAGGCCGATCCTCAAGGGCATCGACTTTGAGGTTCCTGCCGGCAAGTCAGTTGCAATTGTCGGCCCCTCCGGTGCAGGCAAGTCAACCATCTCACGGCTCTTGTTCCGCTTCTATGATGTCAGTGGCGGAGCGGTGCGCATCGACGGTCAAGATGTTCGCGATGTAACCCAGGAGAGCGTGCGCAGCGCGATCGGCATGGTTCCCCAGGACACGGTTCTTTTCAACGACACGATCGCCTACAACATCCGCTACGGCCGTCCGGAGGCAAACGATGAAGAGGTCCAGGAAGCCGCGCGCATGGCTCAGATCCATGACTTTATCGAGCGGTTGCCTGATGGCTATCAGTCGGAAGTTGGTGAGCGTGGATTGAAGCTCTCTGGCGGCGAAAAACAGCGCGTGGCGATCGCTCGAACCATCCTCAAGGCACCACCGATCCTGATCCTGGATGAGGCAACCTCCGCGCTGGACACGCATACGGAGCGCGAAATCCAGACAGCGCTGGATCAGGTGTCAAAGAACCGGACAACGCTTGTGATCGCACACCGGTTGTCCACCGTGGTCAATGCAGATCAGATCATTGTTCTCGAGGCCGGCGAGATTGCTGAACGAGGCACTCACGCGCAGTTGATGGCAAAGGGCGGGCTCTATGCTTCCATGTGGGCACGCCAGCGCGAAGCCGATGAAGCGGAAGAACGCTTGCGGGCGGCCAAGGAGGCCGACGAACTTGGGGTTGTTCAGCGCGGGCCTCGCGCGGGTGAAACCCTATGATCTCAAGAGCTTTTTGACGAAGCCGCCTCATATCAGGCGGCTTCGTTTTGAGTTGGCAGGCAGGCGCGCTCGGTTGTCGTTGTGACGGTTTTGGCAACGGATCGTTTCTGCGGCGCATCTCTCTTGCCGCCAAGCAGCAGGCCAAAAAGCGCGCGTATGGCCTGATGACGATGAAGGCGGGCGCGTTTTTCGAATTCATCTCCGGTGTGGAACATGTTGGTCTCCTTTCGTGATGAGAGGAGTGTCGCATGTGCAATTGAATGCTATAATCAGGCTTGATTAGGCAGGATCATTCGGAGTTTTAGGATAATGCGTCTCGACGATCTTAGGTTCTTCACACGTGTTGCAGCGTTGAACAACCTGTCCGCCGCCGGTCGCGAATTTGGCCTGTCTCCGTCTGCTGCAAGTTCCCGTCTGACGACGCTTGAGCGTGCCGTTGGAGCTCAGCTCTTCGCACGTACGACGCGCCGCGCCACACTGACGGAGGCCGGGCACCTCTTTCTGGATCACACCACCACTGCCTTGTCAGAGATGGACGTGGCACTTGGTCATATGGAAGCTGTTAGCGAAGCGCCGAGTGGTGTCCTGCGTATTTCCTGCAACATGTTTTTCGGCCGAAAACACGTGCTTCCGCACCTGCGCGAATTCAGGGAGCTTTACCCTGACATCAGGATTGCGATTGATTGCACAGATCGGATCGTCGACATCGTTGCAGAAGGTTATGACATGGCGATCAGGGGAGCGCCTTTGCCCGATTCCTCGCTTGTTGCGCGGCGACTCGGCAGCAACAAACGGGCTTTATGTGCCTCGCCTGATTACATCGCGCGGAAGGGGGCGCCCAAATCACCCTCAGACCTGATCAATCACGATTGTATCGGCCTCGAGGCTATGCCGTTCTGGTACTTCCACGGTCCTGATGGCGAGATCGCGCATCGCGTGGTCCATTCGATTTACGGCGATAGCGGTGACTTTGCCTATGACGCCACCATCCACGGGCTTGGCCTGAGCGTCAAATCCATCTCTCACGTTTGGGAAGATCTGCGTGATGGCAGGGTCATCTCTGTGATGGAAGACTATCCGATCGCACGCACGGGTGACATCTGCGCCGTCTATCCGCCTGGCAAATACACGCCGCCGAAAGTCTCTGCCTTTATTGACTTCTTGAAGTCGAAATATGGGAAGCCGCCCTATTGGGAGACTGATTATCGCGGCAGTCAGACCTCCGAAGCGGGACCAGGCAAGGAAACACCAAGGCCGTCGTTCCGATCCACCGAGAGCGCTGGCACTTGATCGTCAATGCATTGGAAGCTGACGGTTTCGCCAAAGGCTGAGCAAGAATTCCAGAGTGCCGAGAGCCACTATTGTCGATATGAGGGCCGTTGTTCCGACGTGGACGATGATCCAGCCTCCAATCAGTGGGAAACCGAAGATCCCGACAAAATAGGATAACACGAACCAGGTCAGGGCAGCGTTCTGGCAGGTCTCGCCCGGAGCATCATTCACCGCTTGCGTCTGGATCAGCGGATAGACCAGGCCATATCCGATGCCGAAGAGAATGGCAGAGGCAAACTGTGCGGCGACCCCGTAGCCAAGCGCATAGAGGAGGGCCACGCCGGCAGTCATGATCATCAGCAGGAGCGGGACGGTCACCCTTGATGAATAGCCTGTCACCATGCGCGCCAGAAACCAGCGGGCGACGACAACTGTGATCGCATAGGTGACGAAGAATGTGCCCGCTGTAAGAGGCGTGTTCTCGACCAGGGAAGATTGAAAGGTCATGGCGCCGCTGAAGACGCCAGCCCCGAGCGCGACCATAATGATTGGAAACCGTGATGGTGTTGAGAAAATCAGCCCTATTGATCGCACCCATGGTGTCATGGCTCCCGATGACTTCGTGACAGGACTGCGGCTTTCAAAGATGAAAAGCAAGCAGGCAGCGAGCAGGCAGGCCGCTGAAACACCGCCAAAGAAAAGAGATGTAGAAATTGTCAGCTGGTCCAGCATGAACTCGGCGATGAAAGGGCTTAGGCCAATTCCTGCCATCTGGAATGCAGCAAACCTGGTAAACCAATAGCCTCGGTCTGTGTTGGAAACCCGTTGAGAGAGCGCCATGGGAGCAGCGAGATAAAAGGCGCCCCATCCAATGCCAATCGCACCGCTGGCAAGAATTGCTCCCATTGTGACCGAGGTAACGGACATCATGATGGCGAAGCCCAGACTGATAAAAAGCGACCCGATCGCGGCCAGTGTTGCAGCCCCAAATCTCGCGGAGCACCACCCGACGAATGAAACGCTGATCAAGGTTCCGATCATTGCCGCTACGAGAATGGCTCCTGTGTCGATCTCGTCTCCCCCAAAGGATTTGAAGTGACGGTTGAACACGAATGTCGCGCCGTACCCCGTCGCGACCAGAAGGGCTCCGTAAAATAGAGACGATACCCCTGGAATATGTCGTTTTTCTTCCACTGAAACATAGCCTAAGTTGACCAAAGCTGCCCGCAAGGTGCTGCGGATGGGATCAACATATTCAACATATCTGGATCCTTTAAAGTTCCAGTTTTGAGTTTTTTAAGGAACCAGATGGTTTGCCCAGGATAGTTCGTGACTATATCATGGCGGCTAAATAGACTACCTATTGCCCTGATCTGAGTCTTGCAGACACAGATTCTATACTTGCCCAAAAGACGTAGTGGAGCAGGTGCTATTAACAGAGATCTCGCGGTAAAATCCCTGAAAACGGTTCTCTTGCTAGCCAAAAGCGACTAGAAGCGCAAAAGAAACGAAAAACAGAACAGTGCCTCTCGGCGCTGTCAGTTCGGCGCCCCGATTCCAAATTGCAGCCTGGCAGCCGGGCCAATCAAGGAAACACCAATGTCACTCGTCGATTCCGTCACCAAGGCCTTCGTTCCGATCCACCGCGAGGGGTGGCCCTTTATTGCGATCGCATTGGTTGCGACGGTCGTTATCGGCTGGTTCGTCGATCCCTTGTTCTGGATCGGTCTGATCCTGACAGGCTGGGTTTGCTACTTCTTCCGCGACCCGGCACGTGTCACGCCCGTTGATGACAATCTGATCGTCTCGCCCGCCGATGGCGTCGTCAGCCACGTCGGGCCTGTCATGCCGCCTGCAGAGCTGGAACTTGGCAGCGAGCCAATGCTGCGTGTGTCAATTTTCATGAATGTCTTCAACTGCCATGTGAACCGCGCACCCATGGGCGGCAAGATCACACGTGTAGCCTATCGGGCAGGAAAGTTCCTGAATGCCGAGCTGGACAAGGCAAGCGAGCACAACGAGCGCAACGGTCTCGTGATCGAACGCGGCGACGTTCGGATCGGCGTGGTTCAGATTGCTGGCCTGGTGGCGCGCAGGATTGTGTGTTTCGTTCGTGAGGGCGAGAGCATTGGCGCCGGCGAGCGTTTTGGCCTGATTCGCTTCGGGTCCCGGCTTGATGTGTATTTTCCGCAAGGAACGGTCCCTCGGGTTGCGTTGGGCCAGACGATGATTGCCGGCGAGACCGTGCTGGCGAACCTTTCCGAAAACGGCGGCAAGGCCCAACCGCTGACACGCGTCAGCTGAGGACGAGCCGGTGACCGATTCTCTTGACGAGCACGACGTGGACACGGTTGGAAAATCCGACCGCAGGCAGCCTCGGTTTCGGCGTGTGCCTTTGCGCCTGATCCTGCCCAACATGGTCACGCTGATGGCGCTTTGCTCTGGCCTGACCGCCATTCGCATGGCGTTTGAAGACCGCTGGGAATTTGCGATCGGGGCTGTGCTGGTCGCTGCTGTCCTCGATGCACTCGATGGACGTCTGGCGCGCATGCTCAAGGGCACGTCACGCTTCGGTGCGGAGTTGGACTCACTGGCTGATTTCGTCAATTTCGGCGTGACACCTGCCTTGATGCTCTACGTCTGGATCTTGAACGAAGCGGGCTCTCTTGGCTGGATTGCAGCTCTGGTTTTCGCCATTTCGGCCGCCTTGCGCCTTGCGCGCTTCAACGTCGCTCTCGATGATCCGCACAAGCCAGCCTGGGCCGCTAATTTCTTCACCGGGGTACCTGCACCTGCTGGCGCGCTGATCGTGCTGATGCCGATCTATTGGGAATTTCTTGGCCTTTTGCCCCATTGGCCGGAGTTCGCGCCCGGGGTCGCTCTGTATGCGATCGGAGTGGCGTTCTTGATGATCTGTCGGCTGCCGACGTTTTCGGGCAAGCGGGTTGGCACGAGGGTCCGCCGCGACTATGTGCTGCCGCTTTTTGTCGTCGCCGTTCTGATTGTTGCTCTGACCGTCAGCTATCCGTTCCAGATGCTTGCTCTCGGCTCTGCGCTTTACCTCTTGTCGATCCCATTTTCCTGGCGTTCGCACCGGGCATATCTAAAATCTGATCAGACACTTGCAGCTGATGACGATGGCGATTGCGAAGACACGGATCTCGATCATCTGGGCGATCGCGACAAACACGACGCGGGCTGAGTCTATAAAACAGCCTGCTCGCAAATCGGGTTTCTAGTGCACCCACCCCCGCATATCTAGGCATCCTCTTTCAACGAGGAGCCAGAAGATGAGCTTTGAAGACAAGACTATTATCGTGACCGGGGCGAGCAGTGGTATTGGTGCCGCTGCCGCAAGACTTCTGTCAGAGGCCGGTGCAAATCTGATCCTTGCGGCGCGGCGAGAAGCAATGCTCGAAGAGGTTCGTCAAAGCCTGGGCGAGGGGGCGTCACGAGCGGTCGTTCTTTCGGGCGACGTGACTGATGAAAGCTACAACAAGGCGTTGGTGGATCTGGCTGTCGAAAGGTTCGGCGGTCTGAATGGCGCGTTCAACAACGCAGGCGCGGTTGGAGACATGAGCGATGTGCCCGCAATGTCCTATGAAAATTGGCAGGCGGTGCTGAAGACCAATCTCGACAGTGCATTTCTCGCGGCAAAATACCAGGTTCCTGCGATTGAAGCACAAGGTGGTGGTTCCATCGTCTTCACGTCGTCTTTCGTGGGCCACACGATCGGGTTTCCAGGGATGGGGGCATATGCAGCGGCAAAAGCAGGACTTGTCGGTCTGACACAAGTGCTTGCCGCCGAACATGGTGCCAACAATCTGCGCGTGAACGCGCTTCTGCCCGGCGGAACCCTTACGGACATGGCCGGAAGTGACCCGGAGTTTCACGCCTTTATCTCTGGTTTGCATGCGCTCAAGCGCATGGCCAAGGCAGAGGAGATCGCCAGCACGGCCCGCTATCTCTTGTCTGAAGAAGCGTCTTTCATCACAGGCGCCGCTCTACTGTGCGACGGCGGAAATTCCATCTACAAGGTCTAGACTGGACAGCTGGCAAGACTGGGCCGCCGGTGTGAGCTGCCGCCCAGTCTTTTGCTTGAACTGCCGCCGGCGAATGACGTTAGCTTTTTTTGACGAATTTCTGTTCAATGACACTGCGTCCCCATTGGTCGCCCTCATATTCATCGACCAGCGAAAAACCGTTTCTTTCATAGAGCGCTCTTGCAGGTTCGAGGCCCCTGAGTGTCCAGAGATGGATCTCGTCAAATCCGTGCTTTTCGCAATGAGCGAGGGCTTTGGCCAAGAGGCGTTTGCCCAAGCCTTTGCCCCTGAGGCGTTCTGAGAGAATGAACCAGCGCAAATGCGCAATGTTGTTACCAAGGTCCTGGCCATCGATGGTGATCGAGGCGATGACCTGGCGATCCTCGACCACGTTCCAGCTGTTGTTGAGCTGATGGTCAATCCGGGTCATGAACTCAGCCATGGCCTTGGAAACGACGCTTTCGAAGGCGGGGCCGTTGCCGACGATTGGGCCGTGGGTCCGGGCGTGAAGTGCCGAAACATCGCCGATCATGCCTGTCTGATAGCCTTCAAGAATCTCGAAACCAAGCGATCTGAGGGGCGGTCTAGCACCCGTACGAGCGGTGTGAAGAGCGTTGGCATAGTCATGGAGAGTTGCGGCAAGATTTTCCGGCGATCCAGTCGCTAAATGGGGCAGGGCGTCAATGACCATTTCCTTGCCGAACAAGGTTACAGCTTCGAATGTGACGCGTCCCTTGTCCGTCAAATGCAGACCGTAGGACCTGGCGTCTTCTTCAAGACGCGTAGCTGCGACCTCGCCCCTGTCTTCCAGCGACCGAAGCAGACGGCTGACGGTCGATTTTTCGAGCATCAGGCGAGAGGAGAGTTCCTTAGCCGTCAGCTCTCCGGAAAGACCGAGTTCGATCACAGCATGCACAGCTGATGGAGAAAGATCGGTACCTGCCAGGGTCTTGTCGAGAAAACCGAACTCGCGCACGAGCGCCCGGGATGCTTCTCGGATCTCATCAATCGGTTCAGGGCAAGTCAGGATCATCATCACACCAATATAGTTGTTTAATGCAACTATATTGGTGTTTGGAACAGGCTTTGGCAAGCCGTGTTTTGGATTCAATCAATCTTGCTGTAGGAGGTGCGATACCTTCCGTGTTTGGGCACCAGGTGATTGCGGTCTCGGTTTCGACAGCCTATATAGTAATAATATAACATTGATGAGTGTGCTCTTCGGTTCAAAACGCACCGGTCGGCACAGCTTGTGGTCCTCCGGAGAGTGTCCTTGGTGACATCTGAAAATGAGAAGTCCTGTCTGCTTCGGCTGGAGCAGGCTGGCGTTCGCCGTGCCGATCGATGGCTGGTTAGGGGCGTGGACCTTTCGGTCGCTGCTGGCGAGATCGTAACGCTGATCGGACCGAATGGATCGGGCAAGTCGACGACCGCGAAAATGGCGCTTGGCATCCTCAAGCCGTCGGACGGAAAAGCATTCCGTCGGCCCGGCTTGCGAATCGGCTACGTGCCGCAAAAGCTGATGATCGACTGGACATTGCCGCTGAATGTGCGCCGCTTCATGAGTTTGACCAGTCGGCTGCACGAGGATGAAGCGAAAGCCGCGCTTGAGCGAACGGGTGTTGCGCATCTCATGCGGGCTGAGGTCCGCCATCTGTCAGGTGGCGAAATGCAAAGGGTTCTTCTCGCGAGGGCCATTGCCCGCAAACCGGACCTGTTGGTTCTTGATGAGCCGGTGCAGGGGGTCGACTATTCTGGTGAAATTGCAATTTACGACCTGATTTCCACGCTCGGGGAAGAGCTTGGATGCGGAATCTTGATGATTTCCCACGACCTCCATGTGGTGATGGCGGCGACCGATCAGGTTGTTTGCCTCAATGGCCATGTCTGTTGCCGCGGTACGCCCACGGCTGTTTCCCAAAGTCCTGCTTTCCGGGAGCTGTTCGGCCATCGCGCGGGAGCGGCCCTGGCGGTCTACGAGCACCATCACGATCATGTCCATCTTCCTGATGGGCGTGTGCGCCACGCGGACGGTTCGGTAACGGACGACTGCGCCGGCGAACATTGCTCCGACGATCATGCACACCATCCGGCGCACGCTGAAATCACGACAGGTAGCGAGGTGAAAACCCATGCTTGATGACTTCTTCATGCGTGCGCTTTTGGCTGGCGTCGGCGTCGCCGTGGTTGCCGGGCCACTCGGCTGTTTTATCGTCTGGCGCCGGATGGCCTATTTTGGCGACACACTCTCTCATGCCGCGCTTCTTGGCGTTGCGCTCTCGCTTCTGCTCGAGGTCAATACAACGCTCGCGGTCTTTGTGGTCTCTGCTGCCCTCTCGCTTGTTTTGATTCTTCTGCGCAAGCGGGAGACCCTGTCCTCAGATGCCCTGCTTGGCTTGCTGTCACATGCCGCCCTTGCCGTCGGCTTGGTTTGTCTAGCCTTCATGACCTGGGTCCGGATGGATCTGCTCGGACTGTTGTTCGGCGATATCCTGGCCGTGTCGCGGTCCGATATCGGGGTGGTCTACGTGGGCGGCGCTCTCGTTCTGGCGGTACTGATCTGGATTTGGCGACCGTTGTTTGCTGCAACGGTCAACCCGGACCTTGCTGCTGCAGAAGGTCTTAAACCGGAGCGGGTCAACCTGGTCTTCATGTTCTTGATGGCGGCCGTCATTGCCATTGCCATGAAGATTGTCGGTGTCCTTCTGATCACAGCGCTCCTGATCATGCCGGCTGCCACCGCGCGGAGGTTTTCGACCAGCCCGGAACAGATGGCGGTTCTCTCGGCCCTGTTTGGCGCGCTCGCAGTCGTCAGTGGATTGTTCGGCTCACTGGAGTGGGATACCCCGTCAGGGCCTTCGATTGTTGTGGCGGCCCTGATGCTCTTCATGATCAGTCTTGTGCCCTTGTCTTTTGGCTGGGGTGATAAAAAGAATCGTAAGGGAGAAGTTTCGTGAGTGCTCATCATCATGAAAGTGATCAACCGTCTCTGACCAAGAACCAGGCGCTTGTATTGGGCGCGCTGACTGGCTCAGAGGGGCCTTTGACCGCCTACGCGATCCTGGACCTCTTGAGGGCAGACGGCTTTAGGGCCCCGTTGCAGGTCTACCGTGCGCTCGACAAGCTCGTGGATTTTGGCATGGTGCATCGTCTTGAGAGCCTGAATGCCTTTGTGGCCTGCCGTCACCCGGGCTGTACGGCCCATGACAGTGCTGCATTCGCAATTTGTGAGCAGTGTGGACTGGTGACCGAGTTTACGCCTGACAAGGCGGTAGACATGCTCAAGGACTGGGCGAAGGCCGAAGGCTTTCAGATGGCCAAAACCACCGTGGAACTACGCGGCCTGTGCCACGCCTGCAAGGTACACTGACGGCTTCGCAACGTCGTTGTTTCCAGTTCGAGGTTCGCCCGAGCGGCAAGGCGCGGCTCGAGGCCTTGCGAGCCGAGGATTGCCCGTTTGGTTAGCCTGACGGCTGCAGATGAATGTCGACTGCAGCCAAGAGTTCTATCGAAAAATTGCAGATTTGATCCATCTAGAGATGCCGAGGTCTGGACTTATTCATCTCGAAAGCTCTCCTGTTGAACAGGGTCTCGGCGCACATCGGGCGTGTTGCATTTCAAGATACAGGGCATCAGACACTTCAGCCCGAAGCCTTAGGCCACAGGGACGAGCACGATGCCATACCTGTCGGAATTTGAAGCCGCGCAAAAGAAAAACTGAGCTTAACGGTTTGTAAGCCCTCGATTGGCAATTTTACCTTTTAAATTATTGGGCAGAGTAGCCCGCTTATCTAAGAGGTTTTTGATGTCAAAGCGGGCTTTTTCTTTCAGATCGGCAACGTCTGGTTCCGGTGATGATACAGATTTCGCTGATCCGTTTGGTGGGCCCTGGTTTCTGTGTGCGGTTCTCACGTGTGGTATTCTGTCGGTAAGCTATTACTTCCTCGACGGTTCAAATCTATTCTGGTCATTTCCGGCAGATGTAATCTCTGCAACGTCAGAGGATCTCGCTGCTTTTTACCGCGCGGGCGAGATGATTGCCGCTGGGCAAACGCTTGATGTCTACCAACCTGAGCTCTATCGCTCTGGTCTCAGCGGATTGAACCAAAAGCTCTTGATGTTGAATCCTCCCCATTTCTTTTTCTTTATTGAGCCGATGAGCTGGTTTGACTATGGCACGGTAAAAGCAGCCATGCTTGTTGCGATCGCGATCGGTTTTGTGGCGTTGGCAAGGATTTGTCGCCTGTCAGCTCTCATGACCATCGCGCTTCTAACTTCAGGCGGAGCCTACTACGGCTTCATTACGCTGAACGTCTCTATCTTTGTGACCGCCTTGATTGCCTTTGCGCTGGCGTTTGCTGGTACGCGGCCCATCTTGGCGGGTGTTTGTCTGGCAATTGCGACGGTCAAACCACAGTATGGACTGCTCGTGCCGGTATTCCTTATTGGCTGTGGCTACTGGCGTACTTTTGTAACCGCAAGTCTTGCGACCATTGGTCTTGTTGCCATATCGGCAGCCGTCTATGGCGTTGATGCATGGAAGGCTTATTTCGGCATCTTTTCGGACCCGATCTATCAAGGGTTCTTCCGTCAGGATTTTGACGCAAGTCTCACAATTCGTCATTCGGTCGGGAAACTTGGTGGAGGTTCGACGATCCAAAATGCCATCCAAGCGATTGCCATTGTATCGGCTATCGCGTTGGTATGGTTTGGAGCAAGCCGTTGGCCACGAAACGCACTTATCGGAATTACGCTTATGGCCTCCGGCTTAATTGCGCCGTCTCTGTTTTTCTACAGCTGGCCTTTTTTCAGCGCCGGATTGTGTTTCATGCTGTTGGTTCGCACTCCGTGGCCAACTTTGATCCAGGTATTGGGGGGGATTGTGTGGTCGCAACCAATTCTGCTGATCACGATCTACAACTTTGATAAGATGGCGTCGCTGTACTACTCGGCGTCTGTTCCCGTCATGACAATGCTCACGCTGGCTGCGTTCGTTCTCATGCTAGAGAACAACGAAAGCTCCGCAGAAAACACAGCCAGCACTAAGAAATTCGCGAACGCTTTGAGGTCGTTCACTCGAACTCAAAGCCTGTGATGCGTCAAGCGTCAGACCTTCGTCCAGGTCCCGCCTTCATTCGACGAGCGGATGCAGGCATCGATGAATCGCATACCGCTTAGGCCGTCGCCAATTCCGGGGAACTGAACGTCCTTTGAAACTGACGCGCCGGTGCGCGCAGCTCGGATGGCCTCTGCTGCTTCGCGGTAGATCGTGGCAAAGCCCTCAAGATAGCCTTCCGGGTGTCCGGCCGGCACACGGGTGACGCGCTCGGCGGCAGGCGTTGCGCCAGAACCGCCGCGCGTGATGAGGCGTTTGGGTTCGCCGAAAGGCGTGTACCAGAGATGGTTGGGCTGCTCCTGGTGCCACTCAAGTCCCCCCTTGTCGCCGTAGACACGCAAGGACAGACCGTTCTCGTTGCCAGGCGCAACCTGGCTCGCCCAGAGCATGCCCTTTGCGCCGCCTTCAAATCGCAAGAGTACGCTGACATTGTCATCGACCCTGCGGCCGGGAACAAAGCTTGTCAGGTCGGCAAGTACCGTGTCGGTCTTCAGCCCGGAGACGAACCCGCCAAGCTGATATGCGTGCGTTCCTATGTCCCCGATGCAGCCGCCTGCGCCGGATCGCGCAGGATCGGTGCGCCAGGATGCCTGCTTTTGCCCAGAGGACTCCAGGTCTTCCGTCAGCCAGTCCTGAACGTATTCCATCTGAACAAGGCGAATGGCACCAAGCGTTCCAGATTGCACCATTTCCCGCGCTTGGCGGATCATTGGGTAGCCAGAGTAGTTGTGGGTCAGGACGAACAGGCGCCCTGCGTTTCCGGCAATCTCGGTAAGGGCTTCGGCGTCTTTCAGGGTCGATGTCAGCGGCTTGTCGCAGATGACATGGATACCGGCTTCTAGAAAGGCCTTCGCGACTGGGAAGTGCATATGGTTCGGCGTCACGATGGCTACTGCTTCGATGCCATCGGCGCGGGCCGCTTCGGCCTGTGCCATTTCGTTGTAGTCGGCGTAACAACGGTCTGGAGCCAGGCCGAGCTCGGCTCCAGATGCTCTGGAACGTTCCGCGTCGGAGGAAAGGGCCCCGGCGACAAGCTGATAGTTGCCATCAATGCGCGAGGCGATCCTGTGAACGCCGCCAATAAACGCCCCCTGTCCGCCGCCGACCATGCCAAGACGGACCGAGGTTGGTGTTGATGTGGCGTGTTCATTTTTGTTGTCGATGCTCATTCTCAGTGTCCTCCCAAAAAGGTTTGAAAGCTTAGTCATCCGAAAAGAATTCTGCTGTAGGTGTCTACGAAGGGCGCGAGCGAAGGGCGAAACGTTGAAACTGATCAGCCGAGATGTAACGGGAGACGCAAGGGATGCGGACCCAAACGATTCCGCGAGGAGCGTCTATGGCGGACCAGTGTTTGTCTGCGCAATGATCGTGTGCGCTGTGCTTTGTGCGTTTTCCTACTTCAAGGGGATTGATGTCTTTTGGACATTCCCCGCGCAAATTGGCGACGCGGCGCATGAGGACCTCGTTGCCTTTTACCGTGCCTCCCAACTCGTTGGAGACGGGATGGCTGCGGCGGCCTACGACTCGGATGTTTTTCAAAACACCCTGACAGGCAAAAATCAGCGGTTGCTGATGCTCAATCCGCCTCACTTCTTTCTGCTGATTGAACCGCTTGCCTGGGCGCCTTACGGGGTAATCAAGGCGCTCTTCATCGGGCTGTTTTGCGCCACTTTCGCGAGCTTGGCGCGTTTGAGCGGTCAGAGTTGGTTTATCGCGCTGCTGCTTCTCTGTTCCGGAGGAGCGTACTACACCTTCATGATATTGAATATTTCGGTCTTGGTGGTCGTTGCCATTGTGATTGGATTGGTAAATGCGGAAAGACGGCCGCTCCTGGCCGGCGCCGCTCTCGCGATTGCAACGGTCAAACCGCAATATGGCCTTTTGGTGCCGGTCTTTCTGATCGCGGGCGGTCATTGGCGCACCTTGATCTCGGCGAGCCTCTTTACCATCGGCCTCATAGCCTTTTCGATCTGGTCTTATGGCATCGACGTTTGGCAGGCCTATTTTGCCAGCCTTGGGCAAGATTCCTACTCTTCCTATGCGGCAGTGACCGCCCCTGGTAACCTGACGATCCAAAGCGCAGCTGGAAAGCTTGGAGCGCCGCTGTGGCTTCGAGGTAGCTTTCAAACGGCGGGTCTTTTGGCCGGCGCTGGCTTGATCTGGTTCTTGAGCCGACGTGTAACTGACAAGCGGCAGCTCATTGGCATGCTTCTCATTGTCTCCGGATTTACGGCTCCGTCGCTGATGTACTACAGCTGGCCAATCTTTGCAGTGGGCCTGTGTTTTCTGATGGCGCGCAATGTGCCATGGCCCGTGTCGCTGCAAGTAGCTGCAGGCCTGCTTTGGTTGCAACCAATCTGGGCGACAGCGCTGTTTAGTCTTTATCCGCAAACTGCATTGTCCTACTCGGTCTTCGTCACCGCAAATGCAGCGCTTGTCGTCTGGCTGGCAAGCCTCATGGTGCAAAGGTCAGCTACTACGTTTGAAAATGCCGGTCCTTCACCTGAATGTCGGACCGGCCTGCCAGCTGCTTAACCCAATCCCAGCATTCGGCGGTTCTTTGCGGCGTCGGTTTCGCCGCCTGCGAAGTCATCGAAAGCATGTTCGGTGACGCGAATGATGTGGTCGGCAATAAACGGTGCGCCTTCCGCTGCACCGTCTTCCGGGTGCTTCAGCGCGCATTCCCACTCAAGAACGGCCCAGCTGTCGTAATCATAGGCCGCCAGCTTTGAGAAAATGCCGGCGAAATCCACTTGCCCGTCGCCAAGGGACCGGAAACGGCCGGCGCGCTGGACCCACGGCTGATAGCCTGAATAGACGCCCTGACGGCCATCCGGATTGAACTCGGCATCCTTGACGTGAAACGCCTTGATCCGTTCGTGGTAGATGTCGATGAACGCCAGATAGTCCAGCTGTTGCAGGACAAAATGCGACGGATCGTAGTTGATGCAGCAGCGCGCATGACCGTCGAGTGCATCGAGGAACATCTCGAAGGTGGCACCGTCAAACACATCCTCGCCCGGATGGATCTCGTAGCAAACGTCCACGCCGTGCTCGTCATAGACATCAAGGATCGGCTTCCAGCGCTTTGCCAGTTCCTCGAAGGCGGTGTCGATCAAACCGGCGGGCCGCTGTGGCCATGGGTAGACGTAAGGCCAGGCGAGGGCGCCTGGAAAGCTGACGCTGGCATCCAGACCGAAGTGACGGCTTGCAACGGCCGCCTTTTTCATCTGGTCGACCGCCCATTCGGTGCGCGCGTCAGGCTTGCCATGAACAGCTTCCGGTGCAAAGGCGTCAAAGGCTTCGTTGAAGGCAGGGTGAACCGCAACCAGCTGACCTTGAAGGTGCGTGGAGAGCTCGGTGACCGCAAGATCCTTGTCGGCAAGCATGCCCTTGATGTCGTCACAATAGCCTTTGGACGCAGCTGCCTGATCAAGATCGAACAGGCGACCATCGAAGGTCGGAATCTGCAGGCCCTTGTATCCAAGGTCCGCAGCCCAATCCGCGATGGCCTCGAGCGAGTTGAAAGGCGCGGCATCTCCCGCAAACTGTGCCAGGAACAAACCCGGCCCCTTCATGGTCTTCATGTCTGTTCTCCCAAACGAAAAAAGGGCAGGCGTCCCCCTGTCGGACGCCTGCCAAGGTTGGCTCGCTGTGCTTAGAACGGCGAGTCCGGGAAGTAATAGTTCGCCGCATTTTCCGGAGTGACCAGCGGGGCACCCAGAATGAAGCGTCCGGTGACCGGTGCATTGGAGACATAGTTCAATGTCGTCAGCTCGATCGCGGTGGCGATCATTGCCGGCGGATAAAGAACGTCAGCCGGGACCAGACGGTCACCATCCATGACGCGCTTGATGATGTCCTTCATGCCGGCACCGCCGAGAATGAACAGCTCGTCCTCACGGCCAGCCTGTTTGACCGCCTCGATCACGCCAATGGCGATGTCGTCATCCTGAGCCCAGACCGCATCGATCTTGGGAAAGCGCGACAGGAAGTCCTGCATGACCTCGAAACCGTCATCCCGGTTCCAGTTGGCATGTTTCATGTCGAGGACCTTGATGTCGGTGCCTTCGATCCCCGCCATGAAGGCGTCGACGCGTTCTTCATCGATCACCGTCGGAATGCCGCGCAGAACAACGATGTCTCCTTTGTTGTTAAGTTTTTCCTTGATGAACTCGGCGGATACGCGGCCAAGCTCCGGATTGTTGCCGGCAACATAAAGGTCCTCGATACCTTCCTGGCTGAGGCCACGGTCGACAACGGTGATGAAAGCACCACTTTCCTTGACCATCCGGACGGGATCGGTCAGGGGCTCGGATTCAAAAGGCAGGATCACCAGGGCATCCACGTTGTGGACGCTGACGAGATCCTCAAGGTCGTTTGCCTGAGCTGAGGCATCGGACGCTGTGACAAGGATCATGTCGATGTTGGGATAGAGTTCTTCCATCCGGTCGACGGCGACATTTGCATGATAGTTCAAGCCACCGGCCCAGCCATGGGTGGCCGAGGGGATGGATACCCCGATCTTGACTTTGTCGGCAGCAAGTGCCGATCCGGCGAGAGACATGGCGAAAGCTGCCGCCAGTCCCAGGAATTTACCTGTCATCTTCATGTTTTCCTCCACTCCCAGTTTTCCGGGTCTGTCCCGGTCGTGCGCCGGGCGGGACACCGCGGCGCAAGTTTCTTGGGCTCACTGGCCTTTGTTCTTCCAACCACCGCGCTGCAGCCAGACCGCGACGATGATGATGACGCCCTGAACCGCACCGTTGAGGTAGTTGGAGATCAGATCCGTCAGATTGAGGATGTTGCCGATCATGGTCAGCATGATCGCGCCGATCACGGTGCCGCCGATGCGGCCCGATCCGCCCTTGAGCACAGTTCCGCCGATGATCACCGCGGCAATCGCCTCCAGTTCCCAAAGAACACCGGTCGAAGAGGAGGCCGAGCCAAGGCGCGGGACATAGATGATGGTCGCCAGGGAGACGCAAAGCCCCTGAACGATGTAGGTCAGGGTCTTGACGCGGTTGACCTGAACGGCGGAATAGCGGGCGACGGCTTCGTTGGAGCCAATCGCGCGGCAATGGCGGCCAAAAGCGGTGCGATTGAGGATGACCCAGCCAATCGCTGCAACCACGGCAAAGACGATGACGGGAACCGGTATGCCGAGGATGTCGCCATAGTAGAACGGCCGGTAGGCGCCGCGGATGGCAAAATCGAGCGAGAGCGTTCCGCCATCGGCAAAATATGTCACGAGCGACCGGAAAATGCCCATGGTGCCGAGGGTGACGATGAAGGCCTCGATCTTGCCTTTCGTCGTGACAAGCCCGTTGAATGCGCCGGCAAGAAGCCCAAGTGCGAGCGACAAGAGGATGCCGCAGGCAATGATCAGGCTGGCGCTGTCAAAGACGTTCATCAGCGCATTCATCGAGATGATCATCACGCCGGAAATCACCGCTGCCATGGCGCCGACTGACAGGTCGATGCCACCGGCTGTGATCACGAAGGTCGCGCCCACCGCGATGATCCCGATGAAGGCACTCCGCGTCAAAATGTTGGAGATGTTGCCTTCCGATAGAAATGACGTGTTCAGGGCCGTGCCCAGAACCATCAGCCCTATGAGGGCAAGAAGTGGTCCCCAGGTCTTGAGATCGAACGGGCCGAACCCGATGGCTGCGGCCTTACGCGACATGGTCTGCATGAGTGTTGTTTCCCCCGGTTGCGTCTGCTGTGCCCTGGCTCTTGAGCCCGGTCGCATAACGCATGATTTCATGTTCCTCGATCTCTTCGCCTTGCAGGATGCCGGTCAGCCGGCCGGACCGCATGACGGCGACCCGGTGGCTCATGCCGATGATTTCGGGCATTTCCGAAGAGATGAGGACGATGGATTTTCCTTCCGCGGCCAGAGCTGCGATGAAATTGTAGATTTGCTGCTTGGTGCCGACATCGATGCCGCGCGTCGGTTCGTCAACAATCAGGATGTTCGGATCGATCTCAAGGACCTTGCCGAGGAGCAGCTTCTGCTGATTTCCACCCGAAAGTGCTCCAACGGACACGGATCGGTCCCGGACGCGAATGTCGAAACGCCGAATGGCGCGTTCGAGAGCTGCGTCCTCAAGCGTGTCATCAATCAGTCCCTTGTTACTGAACTGCCGAAGCGCAAACAGGGTAAGATTGACCTTCAAACCGTCGTTGAGAAGAAGGCCCTGACCCTTCCGGTCCTTGGTCAGATAGGCAATGCCGCGATCGCGAGCCTGGTCCAGGGCTGTCATTTCGACCGTTTCGCCATTTAACCAGGTGATGCCACCCGTGCGCTGACGTAGGCCAATGATGGCTTCGAAGAGTGCCGAGCGCCCCGAGCCGATGAGGCCGGCGAACCCCAGGATCTCGCCCTTGCGCAGGTTGAATGAGACGTCGCGAAGCGCGGTGCCAACACTAAGGCCATCAACCTCGAGAACCAGCGGCGCATCAACGTCCGGCTCATTCTTTGGCGGGAACATGTCCGAAAGATCTCGGCCCACCATGTGACGTGCCATGTCGTCTTCGGTCAGCTCGTCCGCGTCCGTCGTAATGATCTGATGACCATCGCGCAGAACGGTCACGCGGTTGGCCAGTTCCTTAACCTCGTCGAGCTTGTGCGAAATGAGGACAACACCGACGCCCCGCTCACGCATCAGACGTATCTGTTCGAAGAAGGCGCTGGTTTCATCCGGCGTCAGCACTGCCGTCGGCTCGTCCATGATCAGGACACGCGCCTTGCGTGACAGGGCCCGCGCGATTTCAACGAACTGCTTTTGGGAAACGGACAGACTGGCGACGGTGGCGTCCGGTGCCATGTCGACATTCAGATGAGCTAGGAGCTCTTCGGTCTGCCGACGCATCTCTGAATGGTCGATAAACCAACCACGGCGAAGTTCGCGTCCGAGAAAGATGTTCTCTTCGACCGAAAGCTGCTCCGCCAGATTGAACTCCTGGTGGATCAGCACAACACCGAGGTCTTCGGCCTGTCCATCCGGGGGCAGGATCACTTCCTGGGCGTCCAGATGCAGCTTGCCAGAGGTCGGCTGATGATAGCCTGAAAGGATCTTCATCAAGGTGGATTTGCCGGCGCCATTCTCGCCGATCAGCGCGTGGACTTCGCCAGGGAGCACATCGAAATCAATTCCGAACAGGACCTGGATGTCGCCAAAGGACTTGGAGATATGCCGCGCGGATAGCACGGGCTGCCTGTCCGATGCAGGCGCGTTCGACAGGGCAGGGCCCGCAACAGCTTGCCCGCCGCCACCAGCAATGCCGGTGCGAAGTTCGCTCATGGTCTTCCTCCCAGGTCGCCGTTTGCGCCGAACAATAAAATCATCCTGACGTGACACCAGGACGCGACGATCAAAATCACGCCCTCCGGCAGTGCCAGTTTCCTCCTGTTAGAAATTATGTAAACGTTTTCATTTTTGATGTAAAGGTTTACATTATCATTCTGTTCACACCTTCGGCTCGCTTGCTTGTTGACCCGAAAATCGCCTAAAAGCACGGGGTTGCGCTGGGAGTTGATTGTTTGAAAGTGCGTAAGATGGCGACGATTGAGGATGTGGCGCGGATGGCGGGCGTGTCGATTGCGACCGTGAGCCGTGCGATTCATCATCCTGGCAAAGTGGCCGAAACCACGCGCAAAAAAGTCAACGCGGCGATCGCCAAAACGGGCTTCACCGCAAACGCGATGGCGCAAAGCCTCCGCAGCAAGTCGTCCAAGATGATCCTGGCCATGGTGCCGGATATCTCGAACACGTTCTTCGCAAACATTCTGCTCGGCCTGGAAGCGGTGGCCACGAGGCGCGGATATGGCCTTTTGATTGGCAATACGGAGAATGATCCCCAGACGGAGGCGACCTATCTGACCTACACCAGGTCGAACAAGGCGGATGGTATCGTTCTGATGACCGGCCATTTGCCCTTTGGCGCGGCAGAGGTGCGTCAACACCTTCCGCCGATCGTGGCGGCCTGCGAGGCGATCCCTGAGGCAAGCGTTCCCTTTGTTGGGGTCGACAACCAGCACGGCGCTCGAACGGCCGTTCATCACCTTGTTGAGCTGGGCCATCGGCGGATTGCATATATCTCAGGTCCGCCGAACAATATCCTCTCAGCCGAACGCAGGGCCGGGTATGAGCTGGCGCTTCGTCAAGGCGGGCTGGCAGTCGATCCGGACCTTACGCTTGATGGTGACTTCTCCATCGAGGGCGGCCGCCTTGCCGTCGAGCGACTTTTCATACGCGATGCCCTGCCGACCGCCTTTTTCTGCGCCAATGATGACATGGCCATCGGTGTTTTGCTGGCCCTGAGCCAGCGTGGCTATAATGTCCCGGGAGATTTCTCGGTGATTGGCTTTGACGACATTCCGTTTTCCAGTTGCACGACGCCGCCTTTGACCACAATCCGCCAGCCGCGCCGACTAATCGGCGAAGCGGCCATGACCAAGATGCTGGATATGGTCGAGGGTAAGCCGGTAAGGACAGGGGCTGTCATTCTCCCGGTCGAGCTGATCATTCGCGGCAGCACTGGCGCGCCTCGCGAGATTGGCCGCAGACCGGACTAGCTGTTCGGGAGGTTCTGCCGTCAGTCCTGCTTTGGAGGCGGCGAGTAGGCAAGGGTCTGCAGGTTTTCCGCCGGCGTTCCCTCGATGCGGGCCAGGACCTTTCGTGCCAGATCCCGTCCAGCTTCACGAAAATCCTCGTCAATGACATTAAGGCCGGGGCGAAACCATTTGAGCATGTCAAATGAGGATTGTTTCGAGACGATATCGACTTCTTTTCCGAGCGTGATGCCGGCCTTCTCTGTTCCGAAGGCGGCGGCAATGCCGGCGCTTCCGCTTCCGCAGATGATACCGTCGGGAGCCTGATCGCCGGTCATCAGCTGATGAACTGCGTCTCCGAGTTTGTGAATGTCATCGTCAATCGTAACAGGGGGCATAGGCATCTGCTGCAGGTCATATTTGGCAATGCCTTCCAGAAAGCCTTCGCTCATGTGACGGGAGTAGGTGAGGTTTCTTGGAGGTCCGACCAGGGTCAGCCTTTTGCGGCCGAGCTTGGCAAGGATTTCCACCGCATCCCGTGCGAAAGCTGCGTTGTCATAGTCATGAAAGGCGTGTGCGATGCCCATGTCCGTCCGGCCATGCGTGGCAAAGGGCAGTTTCTTGTCATGCAAATAGCGGATCCGCAGATCGTCCGGCTCCGTGCGGGAAAGAATGACGCCATCGGCCGAGCCGGTCTCAACGACGTAGCGCACGGGTGCCATCGGGTCACTCGCATGGGTGTAGGGCGTTACCACCAGGTGGTAGGGGGTGTTGGCGAGAACTTCCGAGATACCCTGGATCATCTGGCTTGTCAGTCCTAGGATTTCTTCTTCCGTATTGAGAATCAGGCTGATGACGTTGGTCTTGCCCGTGCGCAAGCGGACGCCGGCGCGGTTGGGGCGATAGCCGATCTGGTCGGCAACAAGGCGAACTCGCTTCTTGGTCGCTTCGCCGATGTCCGGTGCATCCTTGAGTGCCTTGGACACGGTCGTAATGCCAAGGCCCGTCATAAAGGCGATGGTCTTGAGCGTCGGGCGCTGTCCAGCTGCGAGTTTCGGCGTGCTGGTGTCACCGGAGGTGCCGGTCTCATGTTGCCGGTCGTTCGTCGTCTGGTCGGTCACGTCGCGGATCCTGCCCGGAGTTTGCGCAAAGCCAATCGTTTTGTTTCAGACTTTCTAAAGCCCCAGGAACGGCCGGGAAAGACCATTTTCTGTGTTGTTTCCTGCTGCGGAGGCCCTGGAGGTTCGCGGTCACAAGTCCAAGACGCTGCAATCTTACCAAGGCTGCGTGTGCATAGGCGGCAGGGAAAGATCACTCTTGAAATACTAAAACGTTGCAGAAAAAACGCAAGTTTTGACACTGAAAGGCGCGTCAGTGGTCTGAGGAAATTCAGTTGTGCTGCATCTGCGAATGTGTATTTTTGCGTGCGCGAAAATGACTCCGCAAAAATTGAAATAGTCATTAAATCAACGAGATAATGCTTTGATTTTTGAGGAAATTGTCTGTATTTTTGAATATCGTCTCTATTTTTTCAAAGCGTTCTTCGCACTGGCACACCTACTTTTTTATGCTGTGTTGAAAATTCTGAAAAGTCGAATTAGGTTCTAACTATAACGTTGCAGTAAAACGCGGTTATGGGAGGAATGAAATGCGTGGTTCGATAAAAGGAATGAAGCGGGCAGGGCTGCTGATGGCGGCTGTTGCAATGCCTTTGGGAGCAGGGGCGCTCGCGACCGACTTGGAGGTCACACACTGGTGGACATCCGGTGGAGAAGCTGCGGCCGTAGCCGAGTTTGCCAAGGCTTTCGATGCGACCGGCAACAAATGGGTTGATGGCGCGATCGCCGGATCTGGCGGCACTGCCCGCCCGATCATGATCTCCCGCATTACCGGCGGTGATCCGATGGCTGCGACGCAGTTCAATCATGGTCGCCAGGCGGAGGAGCTCGTGGAGGCGGGCCTGATGCGTGACCTGACCGACATTGCCGAAGCCGGAAACTGGAAGGATGTCGTTCGTCCGTCCAGTCTGCTCGACAGCTGCACCCTTGATGGCCGAATTTACTGCGTGCCAGTCAACATCCATTCCCAGCAGTGGCTGTGGCTTTCGAACACGGCTTTTGAAAAAGCCGGTGTGCCAGTACCAACCAACTGGGACGAATACGCTGCCGCAGCGCCAAAGCTGCGGGAAGCTGGAATCATTCCGCTGGCCATGGGGCAGCAGCCCTGGCAGGCGACCTTAGCATTCCAGGTGCTTCTTGTCGCTCTTGCAGGTCCTGATACCTATACCGCTGTCTTCGGCGGCAAGGACGCCGAACTTGCGGGTGGCGACGAACTTGCGAAGGTGTTTGAGGCCGCATCTGCTGCCCGCGACATGGCAAAGGATTCCAATATCCAGAACTGGAATGATGCGACAGGCATGGTAATCTCCGGCAAGGCGGCAGGTCAGATCATGGGAGACTGGGCGCAAGGGGAGTTTCAAGTGGCCGGTCAGGTCGCCGGAGAGGACTATACCTGTCTCCCGGGGCTCGGCGTCAATGAAGTGATCCAGACCGGCGGAGATGCTTTCTATTTCCCGAAAGTGGATGATGCGGAGGTGGCTGCCGCCCAGGCAGAACTCGCCAGCGTCATGATCTCGCCGGAAACGCAGGTCGCCTTCAATCTCAAGAAGGGTTCGCTTCCGGTTCGCGGCGATGTTGATCTGAATACTGCCAATGACTGTATGAAAAAGGGTCTCGATATCCTCGCGAAGGGGAACATCATCCAGGCGCCGGATCAGCTGCTGTCGGCAGACGACCTGACACTGGTGAACGACCTTTTCGTCGAGTTCTTCAACGATCCGTCAATCTCGGCCGAGACTGCCCAGTCACGTTTCGCGTCGATCATCTCCAACGCTAGCTGACACCTGAACATCAAAAACAGCTGTCTCGCGTGCCCGAAAGAGGCGGCGCGAGACAGCCACTCAAGATCTGGGTGCCCGACTGAGGCGCCTGGGAACGGCTGAGGTTTGCATCAAGCGACCCGAGAAGAGGGCACTTCAAGCATGGCGGTTGCAAAGCGCCCGTTCAGATGGCACCGGAACCTGAGCGCCAAGGTGGCCGCGATCCCTATGATCGCAACCGCAGGCATCGTGTTCGTCGGGGGAACGGCCTGGACGGTTCTTTATTCCTTCACCAGCTCCAAACTGCTGCCGAAGGAGAAGTTTGTTGGGCTGGCGCAGTATGAGCGCTTGTGGTCCAGCAACAAGTGGCTGATTTCCATTGAAAATCTAGCCATCTACGGTGCGCTCTCCCTGGTTTTTGCCATGGTCGTCGGCTTTCTGCTTGCTGCGCTTCTGGACCGGAAGATCAGGTTCGAAGACACATTTCGGACTATCTTTTTGTATCCGTTTGCCCTGAGCTTCATCGTCACGGGCCTTGCATGGCAGTGGATATTGAACCCTGATTTCGGCGTCCAGAACGTGGTCCGAAGCATGGGCTTCGAGAACTTTAATTTCGACCCGCTCTATAATCCCGACATCGTCATCTACGGCGTTCTGATCGCCGGGCTCTGGCACGAAACGGGCCTGATCATGTGCCTGATGCTCGCCGGTTTGCGCGGCATTGACGAGGACATCTGGAAGGCCTCGCGCGTCGACGGCATTCCGGTCTGGAAAACCTACGTCTTTATCGTCATTCCCATGATGCGCGGCATCTTCATCACGGCGCTCGTGCTCATCGCATCGGGCATCATCAAGGTCTATGACCTGATTGTCGCCCAGACCGGGGGCGGTCCAGGAATCGCGTCCGAAGTCCCCGCTAAATACGTCTATGACGCAATGTTCCTCTCGCAGAATCTGGGGCAGGGCTTTGCCGCCTCGACCATGATGCTGCTGTCTGTTGTCATCGTGGTGGTGCCGTGGGCCTATCTGGAATTCGGGGGGAAATCGCGTCGTGGCTAAAGTCGCAGATCTCAACAACAATTCTCTTTCGGCTCAAGGCTATGCCGGGGATAGGTCCGTCTTGGATGGACCGCGCGGCGAGAAGCCCAAGCGCGTTCTGACACGTCGCAATATCATCCTCTACGGCACGCTGATCGTCGTTGCGCTGTATTATCTGCTGCCGCTCTACGTGATGGTGGTAACGTCGCTGAAAGGCATGCCGGAAATCCGGCTCGGCAACATCTTTTCGCCGCCGGTCGAGGTTACCTTCGCGCCTTGGGTGAAAGCCTGGTCCGAAGCCTGCACCGGGCTGAATTGCGAAGGGCTTTCTCGTGGGTTCTGGAATTCCGTTCGGATCCTTGTGCCTTCGGTGGTGCTTTCCATCGCCATCGCCTCGGTCAATGGCTACGCACTGGCCAATTGGCGCTTCAAGGGGGCGGAGCTCTTCTTCACCATCCTGATTGTGGGGGCCTTCATTCCCTACCAGGTGATGATCTATCCGATCGTCATCATGCTCAGGGAAATCGGCCTCTATGGCAGCTTGACCGGTCTTGTACTCGTGCATTCGGTCTTCGGAATGCCGATCCTGACGCTGCTCTTCCGGAACTATTTTGCCTCTGTGCCCGAAGAGCTCTTCAAGGCGGCGCGGGTCGACGGCGCGGGCTTTTGGGCAATCTATTTCCGCATCATGCTGCCGATGAGCCTGCCGATCTTCGTTGTGGCCATCATCCTGCAGGTCACCGGCATCTGGAACGACTTCCTGTTCGGTGTGATCTACACCAAGCCGGACCTCTATCCGATGACCGTGCAGCTGAACAACATCGTCAATTCGAGCCAAGGGGTGAAGGAATACAACGTCAATATGGCGGCCACGATCCTCACCGGACTCGTTCCCCTTTGCGTCTACTTCGTTTCCGGAAAATTGTTCGTGCGCGGCATCGCGGCCGGCGCGGTGAAAGGGTAACCGTCATGACAAGTGTCTCAGTCCGCGATCTTACACTGCGCTTCGGATCTCTAGAGGTTTTGAGTTCGCTGAACCTCGACATCAACGAAGGCGAGTTTCTGGTTCTTCTCGGCCCTTCTGGGTGTGGCAAATCCACATTGCTGAACTGCGTTGCGGGTCTTCTCGATATCTCCGAGGGACAGGTCTTTATTTCAGGCAAGAATGTCACCTGGGAGGAACCCAAGGACCGCGGCATCGGCATGGTGTTTCAGTCCTATGCGCTCTATCCGCAGATGACAGTCGAAAAAAATCTGGCCTTTGGCCTGCAGATCGCCAAACTGCCGAAGGACGAGATCGCCGCGCGCATCAAGCGGGCCGCCGAAATCCTGCAGATCGAGCCATTGCTGAAGCGCAAGCCGGCACAATTGTCGGGTGGCCAGCGTCAGCGTGTCGCCATCGGCCGCGCGCTCGTGCGAGACGTGGATGTCTTCCTCTTTGACGAGCCGCTGTCAAACCTCGACGCAAAGCTGCGTGCGGAACTGCGGGTCGAGCTGAAGCGCCTCCACCAGAACCTGACGAACACAATGATCTATGTGACCCATGATCAGATCGAGGCTTTGACCCTGGCGGATCGGATCGCGGTCATGAAGGGCGGGATCATTCAGCAGCTCGATACGCCGCTGACCATCTACAACAAGCCGGTCAATCTGTTCGTCGCCGGCTTCATCGGTTCGCCTTCCATGAATTTCCTCAAGGGACTGGTCGAACTCCAGGGTGGTTCGCCAACAGTGCGCCTTGGTGAGAACCTTATGGTGCCACTTGCCGGTTATGACGCGCAAGGAACCATGTCGGACGGCCAGAAGGTAATCTTTGGCGTTCGCCCGGAACACCTCACCCTGACCAGAGACCAGACCTCCGGCCCATCCCTGACCGCTTTAGTTGAACTCGAAGAGCCTATGGGCGCCGACAGCCTCGTCTGGTTGCGCCTTGGCGATCAGTCAATGTCCGTGCGGACAGACAGCAATTCCCGCTTTAGCCCCGGCGAAGAGGTCGTCGTCACCTTTGATCTCGACCATGCCTCCGTCTTCGATGCCAACACGGAAGAGCGGATCTAGAGCCCCAAGGGCCCACGAGTTTCTGCCTGTCCACCGGGCAGACCCAAACGGTCCGCATTCATCCGCGGACCTGAAGCCTGCCGGTCGGGTGTCTACCCTCCAGCGCCCCGAACGGCAGGCTCATCAAATTGAGACAGGGCCCCACGGCCTACACAGGAGATCGATCATGAGCGATTATTCGTTTCAACTTTACAGCGCGCGTGACTTTCCGCCGCTGACCAATACTTTGAAAATGTTGGCCGATGCGGGCTATGCGCAGGTGGAAGGGTATGGCGGTGTTTACGAAGACACTGGCGCGACCCGCGCTGCTCTCGACGCTACGGGGTTGACCATGCCTTCGGGCCATTTTTCGATCCATATGCTCGAAGAAGACGAGACAAGGGTTTGCGAGATCGCGTCAGCTCTCGGCATCACCCACATCTATTGCCCTTATCTGGATGCCAGCGAGCGGCCTCAAGACGCTGCGGGTTGGATTGCCTTTGCCAAGCGCCTAGAAGCTCTTGGCGAGCGCTACGGTGCCCGTGGCATGACCTTCGGCTGGCACAACCATGATTTCGAGTTCGTGCCGCTGGCTGATGGGTCCATACCGATGAAGCTCATTTTGGACAACGCGCCGAACATCAGCTGGGAAGCTGACATTGCGTGGATTGTACGCGGCGGCGGAGATCCTCTTGAATGGATCAAGGCCTATGGTGAGCGCCTTAGCGCTGTTCACGTCAAAGACATTGCTCCGAACGGAGAGTGCGAAGACGAAGATGGTTGGGCGGATGTGGGTCAGGGCACGATGGACTGGAAAAAGCTCATCGACACCTTGAAGGCGACACCGACGCAATTGTTCATCATGGAACACGACAAGCCGAGTGATGCGACCCGTTTCGCGCAGCGCTCCTTTGAAGCCTCTCAGACCTGGTAAGGCAAGAATATGAGCGACACTCTTGGTGTGGGCATCATCGGATGCGGAAACATCTCCACCACCTATTTCAAGTTTCTGCCACTGTTCAAGGGCGTTGAAGTGCGCGCCTGCGCGGATCTCAATCGCGGTGCGGCCGAAACGCGGGGCAAGGAATACGGTGTGCGTGCCGACACGGTGCATGACCTTCTGGAGGCCGATGACATCGATATTGTGGTCAATCTGACCATCCCGGATGCCCACTGGCCGGTCTCGAAGGAGATCCTCTCCGCCGGAAAGCACGTTTATTCGGAAAAGCCCCTGGTGTTGACCCTGGAAGACGGCAGGGCCATGCAAAAACTGGCGTCGGAGAAGGGGCTGAAGGTCGGATCAGCACCAGACACCTTCATGGGCGGTGCGCATCAGCGGGCGCGCAGGGCGATCGATGAAGGCCGCGTCGGCAAGATCACTTCCGGCACATGCCATGTCATGAGCCACGGCATGGAGCAATGGCATCCCAACCCGGACTTTTTCTTTCTGCCAGGTGGCGGGCCTATTCTGGATCTCGGGCCCTACTACATCGCCAATCTGGTCAATCTTGTGGGACCGGTGAAACGGGTCGCAGCCCTGACGTCCATGGCAACGCAGACGCGAACGATTTCAAGCCAGCCAAGAGCGGGCGAGAAAATCCCGGTCAAGACTCCGACCAACATCCATGCTTTGCTTGAGTTCGAAAACGGGGCAACCATCACCCTGTCGGCGAGTTGGGATGTCTGGGCGCATCGCCATGAAAACATGGAACTATATGGTACGGAAGGGTCGCTTTATGTGCCCGATCCGAATTTCTTCGGTGGGGATGTGCTTCTTACGGGCAGTGATGGCAAGTCAGAGACCCTGGCAGATGACGGTCATCCCTTCGGTATCCCGAATGAGGAACATGGGGACGGCATGATGGCCAATTATCGGGCCGCCGGACTAGCAGATATGGCACAGGCCCTTGTTGAAGGGCGCGACTATCGCTGTTCCCTGGACAGAGCGCTTCATGCGGTCGATGTCATGACCTCTATCCTGAAGTCCGGAGAAACTGGAAGCTTTGTGGACATCGAGACGCCTTGCTCGCGGCCTGCAAGTCTTGGCAAGGACCAAGCATTGGCGATGTTGCGCTGACGCTTACCCTCGCGCTTCAGGGGCTGGCTGTCCTTGGCACGCGAACACCAACTGAGAAAAAAAGGCAGCGCTATGAAGCGCTGCCGTTTTTGAACTCATTCAAGCTGAATTTCTAGGATGCGCGGTTCAAAGTGCTTTCAGCTGGACCGGTGTAACGCACGCCCATGCGATCTTCCTTGCGCCACACGACTTCCACGGGGCGCCGCGTACATTCATTGTCGATATAAAGCAGGAATGCACCAGGTACACCAAGGGAGTTCGGCAGCATCAAAAGTGCACCATCCTCATTCGTGTTGCGGATTGTGCAATTGAAAACCTGCGAAAGCCCACCGAAAACGATACGTCCTGATTTCAGGGTGCGCTTGCGGGGGTCGCTGCGCCGCTCTTCGATTGTGTCCTGACCGTCAGGCATGGCTTTTATCCCAAGATAGATCTAGGTCAGATTGTAGGGCTGGAATCTAAACAAATGCTTGTTTCAATTGTAGAGTCGTTGCCACATTAGATTGAAATCGGTGTGATTTAGTACATTTTCCTCACAGGGCCGCGCCTCGGGCCGTTGATCAAGCGTGAGTACTTCAAGACCGTGCTTGACGTTCCCATCGCCTTTGCCGACTGTTCCGCTAGGACGAACTTGGGAGAGTGGTTCATGTACGCGCTTGTTGTCGGCCTTGCCGTTTTTCTCGGCATTCACTGTCTGCCGATGTTTGTTCAAACCCGAGAGAAATTGATCGGACGTCTCAGCGCGGCCGGATATCGGATCGCCTTTTCCCTGATTTCCGCTGTCGGATTGTATCTGATTATCACCGGCTATGGTGCTGCGCGCGTTGAGCATTTGCCGGTGCTGTATGATCCGCCGGAATGGACGCGGCATGTGGTCATGCTGTTCATGATTCCGGTCTTTATTTTGCTCATCGGGGCCTACGTTCAGGGGCGTATCAAGAGAACATTTCGCCACCCGATGCTGATTGCGGTTAAGATCTGGGCATTCTCGCACCTGCTTGTGCGCGGCGACCTTGCATCGGTGCTCTTGTTCGGCAGTTTTCTCGCCTGGGCAGTGGTCGATCGTATCTCCCTTAAACGGCGTGTCGAGGAGGGGGCGGCCGTTTCGCTCAGCCTTGATCAAGGCCGTCCCTATTTGGAAGTTCTCGTCATTCTGGCGGGGCTTGTGGCCTATGGTTTGTTCGTCTGGAAGGGTCACGAGCTTGTCATTGGCTACCCCTTGACGTAAGCACGGGAAACCTTGGTGCAGAAGGGCTTGGAAATAAATTGTCTCCTCGCCTAACTTGCGCCATCAAACCGTTGAAAAGAAGCCAATACTGGCGTTTGCCTCCTGGGAGGCATGTCGATATTGTGTCGCGCCTGCCAACTGATTTGTCGCACTTAGGCGATGGGCGGTCGGCATAACAAACTTGAATGCAGGAACAAGACACGCATGTCCGATATTTTTCGTGAGGTCGATGAAGACATCCGCCAGGAGAAGTACCGTCGGCTTTGGGATCGCCTCGGCCCCTGGGTTATCGCAGCTGCTGTCTTGATCGTCGTCGGTACCGGCGGGTATCGAGGCTGGCTCTATTGGCAGGAAGGCCAGTCGCAGCAGGCAGGTGATGCTTTTTTTGAAGCTGTTCGTCTTTCCGAAAGCGGAGATGTTGCGCTAGCAGAGCAAAAGTTTGCGGAACTGTCCGACGCGACTGGTGGCTATCCGGCTCTCGCAAAATTGCGGGCCGCGACCGACATGGTTCGGGAGGAGCGCACAACAGAGGCTCTGGCCGAATTTGACGCACTCTCTCGCGACAGCAGCGTCGATGGTACGCTGCGCGATATTGCGAGCCTGCGTGCGGCCTATGTGGCTGTCGACACGGAAGACTATGCTGCGGTTGCCGACCGAGTGGAAGGCTTGACCGGAGAAGACGGCCCCTTCCGCGCCGCGGCGCGTGAAATCCTCGCGGTCGCCGCATGGAAAGCTGGCGATGTTGCAACGGCGCGGTCATGGATCGCGGCTCTGAACGATGATCCGGCAACGCCGACCGATGTGGCGCGACGCGTCGGGATTCTATCCCAGGTGATTGATGCCACTTTCGGCGCGGCTGACGATAACGACGGAGCTGCCCAGTGATACAGCGTTCTGGTCTGGCCGCCGCGCGCGCGTTCGGCGCGGCTGTGGCGTTCTCCTTGCTTCTGTCCGGCTGTGGCAGCGTTTCTGAATTCTCTGACAGTCTGAATCCCTTCTCCAAGGAGAAGACACTTGCCGGAGAGCGCAAACCCGTCTTTGACGGCGCCGATCCTGCTGCCGTTGTCGAGGGCCGTGCTGCGTCGGTCGGCAAAGCCTCGGGCGGCCAGGACTGGACCACCGCTGGTGGCGGTCTGACCAACGATCCAGGCAATATTGCTGTCAGCATCTCGGGCTCGCGGGTCTGGCGCGCATCGATTGGCGCTTCAGGTGGTAGCTTCACCTCGGATGCGCTGCGTGGCTCTGCGCGTCCCGTTAGCGCGGCTGGACGTATTTTTGTCTACAAGCCCAATGGCGATGTTATTGCGTTCAGCACTGGCGGTGCGCGTCTCTGGACACGCGCCCTGCGTCCGGAAGGCGAGAAGGATGTTGCACCGGGCGGTGGTGTTGTTGTTTCCGGGAACATCGTTTATGCGGCGACCGGCTATCAGCAGGTTGCAGCACTTGATGCCGCATCAGGTCAGGTTCTGTGGACGGGCGATCTGGGCACGCCGGCACGTGGCGCGCCGGTTGCCGGCAATGGCCTCGTCATCGTCGTGACCCAGTCCAACGAAGTCTATGCCTTGAACCAAGAAGATGGCACCGAGGCTTGGAACTATGTCGGCATCGAGGAAACCGCCGGCGTTCTGTCGTCCGCAAACCCGGCGATTTCGGGCAATCGCGTCGTCGTTCCGTTCTCTTCTGGCGAGATCATGGCGCTCGACATCAAGACAGGTGAACCGGCCTGGATCGATGGTGTTGCGCGCGGTTTCCGCACGCTTGCTGTTTCAGGTCTTGCAGATGTTTCGGCAAGCCCGATCGTCTCCGGCAACACGGTTTATGCGACCGGTGTCGCAGGGCGCACGATCGCGTCGAACCTGAAGTCGGGCGAAAGGCTCTGGGAACAGGACCTGGGCAGCGTGCACACGCCGGTCGTTTCGGGCAATGCGCTGTTCATGATCGATCTGGATGACCGTATGGTTGCACTGGATCGCAAGTCTGGTGAAACGCTTTGGGCAACGACCTTGCCGCGGCCCGAGAAAAAGAAGAAACGTCGCAATTGGGCGGGTCCGGTGCTTGCGAGTGGCGCTCTTGTCGCTATATCCAGCGACGGACGGATGGCGATGGTTGATGCCACTTCCGGCAACATCATGGCCACGAATGACGTAAAGACCAAGGTCTATGTGACCCCGATCGTCGCCGGTGGGCGAATGATCGTTTTGGACGGCGATGACGCCGTCGCCGCATTTAACTGACCCGGACGCTGGGTCAGCGCGGCTTATCAGGAGTAATGATCGTGGGCGCAAAAGTCGCCATCATCGGACGGCCGAATGTCGGCAAGTCCACGTTGTTCAATCGTCTTGTCGGCAAGCGGCTGGCCCTCGTGGATGATACGCCTGGCGTCACGCGCGACCGCCGGCCGGGCGATGCGCGCCTTGGTGATCTGCGTTTTACGATTGTCGACACGGCCGGTCTTGAAGACGCGGACAACGCGAGCCTTGAAGGCCGCATGCGCCATCAGACAGAAGAAGCCATCGTCGAAGCCGACGCGGTTCTCTTCGTCATTGACGCCCGCGCGGGTGTCACACCGTTGGACGCCCATTTCGCGGAAGTCGCGCGCAAGACCACAACGCCCGTGATCCTTCTCGCCAACAAGGCAGAAGGCAGGGCTGGCGAGAGCGGTCTCTATGAATCTTTCTCTCTTGGCCTGGGCGATCCAATCGGAATTTCCGCAGAGCACGGGGAAGGCTTGTCCGATCTCTATGATGCGCTGAAACCGCTGGTCGACCGGATTGATGAAGAAGAGGCCCTGGCGGCAGAGGGTGTCGAAGTCGAGGAAGCGCGCACCAACATCGAAGTGGATGAAGATGGTGATCCGCTCGAGGAAGACGAGCCGGTTGGCACCACCGAGCGCCCCTTGCGGGTTGCCATCGTCGGCCGGCCTAATGCGGGAAAGTCGACGCTGATCAACTCGATGCTCGGCGAAGACCGCATGCTGACGGGACCGGAAGCCGGCATCACCCGCGATTCCATTTCCGTCGAATGGCAATGGCATGATCGCCATATCAAGCTCTTCGATACGGCCGGTATCCGCCGCAAGGCGCGCGTTCAGGAGAAGCTGGAAAAGCTGTCTGTCGCAGATGCTCTTCGCGCGATCAAGTTTGCTGAAGTCGTTGTCATCACGCTGGACGCAACCAATTCCTTTGAAAAGCAGGACCTGCAGATTATCGAACTGGTCGCACGCGAAGGCCGCGCGCTGGTCGTTGCAGTGAACAAGTGGGACCTGATCGAGAATCGGGAAGAGGCTTGGAAACGCATCAAGGATGCGAATGAACGCTATTTCAATCAGATTCGTGGTGTCCAGATCGTCACAATGTCCGGGATTCAGGGGCAGGGCATCGACAAGCTGTTTGAAAGCGTCTTCAAGGCGTATGAGGCTTGGAACTCCCGTGTCTCCACGTCGAAGCTCAATCGCTGGCTGGACAAGGTCACAATCAACCATCCGCCGCCCGCAGTTGCCGGCCGCCGCGTCCGTCTTCGCTACATGACACAGGCGAAGACGCGGCCGCCGCACTTCATTGCTTTCGCCTCACGTCCCGAGCAGTTGCCCGAGAGCTACACGCGATATCTTGTGAACAAGCTTCGTGAGACGTTCAATATTCACGGAACGCCGATTCGCTTTTCCTATCGAAAGGGCGAGAATCCTTACGCGGTGAAGAAAAAGCGCAAGATTCAATAGTCAACTTTCCGTCGTAAAAGACACTTAAGTGATAGCGGCTCCGACTCTGGGGCCGTCCTGTTCCTTTCTTCTCATTTTCCTTCAAGGAGACATTTGATGGCGTCCGAACGGCTCGATTTTGCCGCAACCCTGGCCCGCAAGGCCGGTGAACTGGGAATGGACTACTTCCGCCGCCTCGAGACCCTGACGGTAACGAAAAAAGGTCATCAGGATCTGGTTTCTGAAGCTGACCGTGATGTTGAAACCCTGGTTCGCAAGGAACTGGCTGCAGCCTATCCGCAGGACGGTATCGTTGGCGAGGAACACGGCCGTGTCGAAGGCACGTCTGGCTACACATGGGTTATCGATCCAATTGATGGGACGGCCAATTTCGTTTCAGGTATCCCACAATGGTGCGTGATCATTGCCTGCGTCCACGACGGCGAAACTGTTGTGGGCGTCATCCATGATCCCAATGCGAACGAGACGTTCCGTGCTGCCAAGGGCGAAGGTGCGTTCGTGAATGACAGGCCTATCAAGGTCACCGACAGCGACAGCTTGTCCAATGGGTCCCTGGGGGTCGGCTTTAACGGCCGGTCCGAAGCCAGCGACGCCATCAACTGCATCGGCGCGCTGGTCTCCAAGGGTGGTGTTTTCTTCCGTAATGCCTCCGGTGGCCTCATGCTCGCCTATGCGGCCTCCGGTCGCCTCATTGGCTATTGCGAATCCCACATGAACGCTTGGGATTGCCTGGCTGGCATGCTGATCACCGAGGAAGCTGGCGGCATGGTTGCTCCCTATGATGCAGACCGTACGCTGACCAATGGCACGCGCGTCGTCGTCGGAGGACCTGGCGTCTTCAAGGACATTGCTGAAATTGTCGAAGCGTCTTTCGGCCCACGACGATAGCGCTATCGATCACCGGTCTTCTACAAGTCCGTCAAAACAAAAAAGGCGCGTCCGCTCAGGACGCGCCTTTGTCATTCTGAAGCGAAAAACGGGCCTTTAAAGCGCCTCGAGCGTGCCGCGTGAGCGATCAAAAAGATGGCCGGTCGCAGTGACGTCGCTTCCGAGCATTGTTAGCAGGTCAGGCACGATCTCTGCCGGTTGAGGCAGCTTATCGGGATCCTCGCCCGGCATGGCTTTGGCACGCAATCCTGTGCGAACCGGTCCTGGGTCAAACAAATTGACGCGCAGCGCGGTTTTCTCGGTCTCATGAGCATAGGTCCGCACCATGGCTTCAAGAGCTGCCTTGGAAATCGACTGAAGTCCCCAGAAAGGCGTCGCCTCGCGTGCATGGTGAGATGTCAGGAACACCGCGCGTCCGGCAGGTGACTGACGCAGCAGTGGATCAAGCGACCGGATCAGACGCCAGTTGGCCGTCACATTCGCCCCCATCACCTTGTCGAAGTCCTTCGGGCTGATATGTCCGAGCGGCGCAAGAACGCCAAGTTGACCAGCGTTGCCGACCAGAATGTCGAGCTTCTTCCAGCGCTCGTAGATAGCCGCGCCGAGCCGATCAAGAGCGTCGTAGTCTGTCAGGTCGAGAGGCACGAGCGTTGCTGATTGGCCGCCCGCAGCCTTGATGTCGTCGTCCAGCTCTTCCAACCCGCCAACGGTCCGGGCAATGGCGATCACGTGCGCGCCTCGGCTCCCCAGCTCTTTGGCAACCTGATAGCCGATGCCGCGTGAGGCGCCGGTGACGACCGCCACTTGGCCTTCAAAATCATTAGACATCCAGCGTCCTCAGCTCACTTCAACCAGGCGGGGCGGATGCGCGAACTCCTGCTCTTCGGACAGATCCGTGAGTGGCGTTGGGTAGTCGCCGGTAAAGCAATGGTCGGTGAACTGTGGGTTGGTCTTGTCGCGCCCCTCATGGCCCATGGCCCGGTAAACGCCGTCAACACTCAGGAACGCCAGAGTATCGGCGCCGATGTAGTTGCGCATTTCTTCCAGATTGTATTTGGCAGCAAGGAGCTTTTCACGGACGGGAGTGTCGATGCCGTAATAGTCCGAATAGCGGATCGGGGGGCTGGACAGGCGGAAGTGAACTTCCGAGGCGCCGGCATCGCGGATCATCTGGACAATCTTCACCGATGTTGTGCCGCGCACCAGACTGTCATCGATCAGGACAACACGTTTGCCCTCGATCTGGCTCCGATTGGCCGAATGCTTCAGCTTGACGCCAAGCGTCCGGATCGCCTGCGTCGGCTCGATGAACGTGCGGCCGACGTAGTGATTTCGAATGATGCCCAGCTCAAAGGGAATGCCTGCTTCCTGGGAGTAGCCGAGCGCAGCCGGTACACCGGAATCGGGAACCGGCACGACCACATCGGCTTCAACCGGCGCCTCACGGGCGAGCTGCCGGCCGAATTCCTTGCGAACGTCATAGACGCTGCGTCCGCCCAGGATTGAATCTGGCCGCGAAAAATAGATGTATTCGAAGATGTCGGGACGGGCAGGGCGTTTGCCAAAGGGGAAGAAGGATTCGATGCCGCCTGGCGTACAGACGATCACTTCGCCGTTTTCGATCTCGCGAATGAAGGTTGCACCGATGATATCAAGTGCGCAGGTCTCCGAGGCAAGCACAGGAGCGCCGTTGAGGTCGCCGAGCACCAACGGACGAATGCCGAAGGGGTCGCGCGCGCCGATCAGTTTCTTGCGGGTCAGCGCGACCAGTGCATAGGCGCCTTCCATTTTGGAAATCGCCTCGACAAAGCGATCCACGATCTTCTTCTCCCGTGACCGGGCAAGAAGCTGAAGAACAACTTCGGAATCGGATGTGGACTGGCAAATAGCGCCGTCCTGGATGAGCTGCCGACGCAGCGTCATGGCGTTGGTGAAATGTCCATTGTGGCAGATCGAGATGCCGCCACCTTCCAATTCGGCAAAGAGCGGCTGCACATTGCGCAGGATCGTCTCGCCGCTTGTGGAATATCTCACATGGCCAATGGCGGCCATGCCTGTCAGCCGGGCCATGGTCTCGGCGTTGGAGAAATGATCGCCAACAAGCCCGAGATGGCGCTCGGCGCGGAACTGGTCGTTGTCGTAGGTAACGATACCGGCAGCTTCCTGGCCACGGTGCTGCAGGGCATGAAGCCCGAGTGCAGTCAGCGCGCTTGCATCCTCATGACCGAGGACGCCGAAGACGCCACACTCTTCCTGCAGCCGGTCGGCATTGGGATCGAAGCACTCATTGAGATCGGTCTCGCCCAGCATGGCGAAGCTCCTTGTGTTACCACGCGTCAAGCCGCGCAGGGCATCGTAAATCGTAACGTCGGCGCTGGACCACGAGCGTTTTACCACTCCAGCCTAGGGTCAATTGCTGCCGGTGGTGAGCTGTTCGAGCCCTTGCCGCTCAGAGGCGCTGTATCCAGCTTCTTCCTCGCCTTCACCCTCGCCACCTGTCGTTCCGGCGGCGTTGCCATTGCGAAGCTTATCCATGATTGCGCGCTCAGGATCCTCCGGCAGCACAGCTACAAGCCGCTCTCCCACGGAAATCAGGATCGGGCGGGACTTCGCCTTGAGAACCCAACCTGGCTGCTGTTCCGGCTGAACGAACCAGTTGAAGAACATCAGCGCAACGACGACGAGCAGCATGCCACGCACGGCTCCGAAGACGAAACCAAGTGTCCGGTCCAGAGCGCCGATCCGGCTGTCCAGAACGAAGTCGGAAATCCGCATGGTGATGTAGGAGACGATCAGCAGCGTCACGATGAAGACGACGGCGACAGATGCGCCAAGCGCGACGAGATCGTGAGCGATATACTGTTTCGCATAAGGCAGGACTTGCTTGTAGAGCAGGAAAGCGGCAGCCGCCGCCGCGACCCAGGACGCGATGGAAAGGACTTCACGTACGAAGCCACGGATCATGGCCAGGACAGCCGAGATGAGCATGATGACGAGAAGTATTCCGTCGAGCAGCGTGATCGGCATGTGTCTGTTCAGTCCCTAGTCCGGGCCTGCCACGGCGCGTCATGCGCCGGGTCGGCATCATAAGGCAATGGGCTTAGGTACTCAGGCGTCTGCGCCCGATCCTCCCTTTGCCGCAATTTTGGCGATGAAACCCCCGAGTTCCTCGAGGCCCGTCGCCGCGAAATCTGTACGCCTTCCATCCTTCAGGTTTCCCTTTGGACAGAATGCCTTGTCGAAACCCAGTTTATGGGCCTCTTTCAGCCTTGATTGCGCCTGAGCGACAGGTCGTATCGCTCCCGACAGACTGATCTCGCCGAAATAGACGCAATTGGCCGGAAGGGCAAGCCCGCTGAGTGAGGATACAAGTGCCGCGGCGACAGCCAAGTCCGCTCCCGGCTCGTTGATTTTAAGCCCTCCGGCGACATTCAGATAGACGTCGTGCTGGGAAAAGCGCACACCGCAGCGCGCTTCTAATACTGCCAGGATCATCGACAGGCGGGCGCTGTCCCAGCCGATCACTGCGCGCCGTGGTGTGCCGAGCGGCGAGGGAGCAACGAGCGCTTGCACCTCAATCAGCAAAGGGCGCGAACCTTCAAGGCCGGCAAAAACGGCAGCACCCGGGGAGTTGGTCGATCGTTCGCCCAGGAAAAGCGCAGAAGGATTGGCAACTTCCGACAGACCTGCCCCGGTCATTTCAAAGACGCCGATCTCATCGGTCGCCCCGAAGCGGTTTTTCACCGATCTCAGAATGCGGAATTGATGCGCGCCGTCGCCTTCGAAATAGAGAACGGCATCGACCATATGTTCCACGACCCGTGGTCCTGCAATCTGGCCATCTTTGGTGACATGGCCGACGAGAACAAGCGTGGTCCCGAACTTCTTGGCGTAGCGGACCATCGCCTGGGCCGAGGCGCGAACCTGGGTCACCGTTCCTGGCGGGGAATCAGCTTGTTCGGTCCACAGCGTCTGGATTGAATCCAGGATCAGCAGGGCAGGCGGCTCCCCATCCTGCAGGGTGGCCAATATGTCTTCGACGCTGGTTTCAGCGGCAAGAGCGACAGGAGCATCCGCTAGACCGAGACGCTCCGCACGCAAGCGCACCTGGCCGATGGCTTCCTCGCCCGAAATATAGACAGCCTTGTGCCCCAGACGGGCAAAGGCGGCTGCTGCCTGGATCAGGAGCGTCGACTTGCCGATGCCAGGATCACCGCCTACGAGCAGCGCCGAACCACGGACAAAACCACCACCGGTGACCCGGTCGAGTTCCTTGATGCCGCTCTGGATCCTGGGTGCTTCCTTGGTGTCCCCCTGTAGGCCGACCAGAGGAACGATACGGCCCTTGGTCGGCTTGGTCTTGGCTGGACCGCCACCAACACCACCGCTGGCTTGCTCTTCGACGATGGAGTTCCACTCGCCGCAGGATTCGCAGCGTCCCGTCCACTTGGGATAGACCGCCCCGCATGACTGGCAAACGAAGCTTGTGGAACGGCGTGCCATCAGACGGAAACTCCACAGCGCTCTTGTGGCGCGGGCAGGGCGGCGTAGCGGCGATGATAGCGCCGTCCAAGACCTGTGAGATATTCGTAGTCAATGGTCTCGGCATAAGCTGCAAGGTCTGAGGCCGCAACATTTGGGCCGAGCATTTCCACAAGGGAGCCGCGCGTGACGACATCACCTGGAACGTCAGTCACATCCAAGGCGATCATGTCCATTGAGACCCGGCCGATCAGCGGGAGCTTGTGGCCCTCGATGACGCCAAAGCCGCCTGGCCGATCATCGCTGGAGCCAGCGCGTCGATGCAGCCCGTCCGCATAGCCGGCTGCGACCAACGCAATCTTGCTGTCACGGGCCGCGGTCTCCACCCCGCCATAGCCAATGGTCTGGCCCTTGGGCACGTTGCGGATTTGCATGACCCTGGCCTCGACCATGGCAACCGGGGACATGATATTCGGCGCAGTGTCCAGTGCTTTGCCGCCGTAGAGCGAGATCCCCGGCCGCGCAAGATCGAAATGATAGTCTGGTCCTAGGAAAACCCCGGCAGAGTTTGCCATCGAACGCGGCAGGGTGCTGAAGGGCTGTGTCGCCGCGACAAAGGTCTTGAGTTGATGTCGGTTGAGAGGGTGCTCCGGATCGGAGCCACAGGCCAAATGAGTCATGAGCAGGGCAATGTCGAAACTGCCAGTCAGCTCTTTTTGCGCCATGACATCTGCGAAGTCTTCCGGATCCATGCCGAGGCGGTTCATGCCCGTGTTCAGCTGAAGAGCGGCAGGAAAGGCTCTGCTTTCTGCCTTGCAAAAACCCGCCCATTCCCGAGCCTCTGCGACCGAGTTCAGCACCGGAATGAGGTTTGCACCCGCAAGGTCTGACGCGGTACCGGGGAAGAGGCCGCCGAGAATATAGACAGTGGCATCAGGCAGCGCTGAGCGAACTAGGGCTCCTTCCTCTGGCAAGGCGACGAAAAACGTCGTGCAACCCGCTTCCCACAAACGCTGTGCCGTGCTCGCGGCACCGGTTCCGTAGGCATCAGCCTTGATGGTCGCAGCGCAAGTCGTACCCGGCTTCAGGAGCCCCTTCAGAAGAGACCAGTTTGCAGCGATGGCATCGCGGTCGATGGTCAGGCGCCCGCCGGCGAGGTTCTCAGATGCGCGCATGACGTCCTGCAAGGAGCTGCCTCTTGAAGTCCAGTTGATAGAATCGGCCACTGAATTGGCTCGCCAAATTCAGAGTAATCCCAAGACAAAGGCCATGCCATGGCCTTTGCACGACTGAGTGTCGCAGAAGCGGCCACTGACCAAGTACATGCTAGTCGTGCCGGTCGGGCATGTAATCGTCTTGTGCAAGATCCGAGAAGCGGGTGTATTGGCCTTCGAAGTGCAGGTTCACCGTGCCGGTTGGCCCGTGACGCTGCTTGGCGATGATGATTTCAGCCTTGCCTTTGACCCGCTCTACCTTGTCCCGCCAGACTTCGTGCTCCGGAGACCCTTCTTCCGGTTCGGTCTTCGACAGATAATATTCGTCTCGATAGATGAACATGACCACGTCGGCGTCCTGCTCGATTGAGCCGGATTCACGAAGGTCAGAAAGTTGCGGGCGCTTGTCGTCCCGGTTTTCCACCTGTCGAGACAGCTGAGACAAGGCGAGTACCGGAACGTTCAATTCCTTGGCCAGCGCCTTGAGGCCCGTGGTGATTTCCGTCACTTCCTGCACGCGGTTGCCAGCGGTCTTGGATGTTCCCGACAGAAGCTGAATATAATCCACCACGATCAGATCGAGGCCGCGCTGGCGCTTCAGCCGCCGTGCACGTGCAACAAGGGAGGCAATTGAGATGCCGCCGGTCTGGTCGACATGCAGGGGAACGGTCTGCATGTGCTGGGCAGCGCCCGCCAGCTTGGTGAATTCTTCCTCGGTAATGTCTCCGCGCCGGATCTTCGACGAGGAAACCTCCGTCTGTTCTGAAATAATTCGTGTCGCGAGCTGTTCGGCGGACATCTCAAGCGAGAAGAAACCGACCACACCGCCGTTCACCGTTTTGAGCGAGCCATCCGGTTGTTCCTCGGCCTGAAAGGCCTGAGCAATGTTGTAGGCAATGTTCGTCACCAGCGAGGTCTTGCCCATCGCGGGACGTGCCGCCAGCACGATCAGATCCGAATGCTGCAGGCCACCCATAAGCCGGTCAAGATCGGTCAGGCCGGTCGAAATTCCAGACAGCGCGCCTTCACGATTCCAGGCTGCATGCGCCATCTCGATGGTTTCGGTGAGCGCATCACCGAAGCTTACAAAACCGCCTTCCTGTCGACCGGTTTCTGCCAGCTCGAACAGGCGGCGTTCAGCATCATCGATCTGCTGGTTGGGCGGGACGTCGATCGGCGCGTCATAGGCGATGTTGACCATGTCTTCGCCGATCCGGATCAGGTTCCGGCGCATGGCGAGATCATAGATCGTGCGCCCATAGTCTTCCGCGTTGATGATCGAGGCCGCATCCGCTGCAAGCCGCAACAGGAACTGTGTCGCGCTAAGCTCGGCGATCTTGGTGTCTGCAGGGTAAAAGGTCTTCAAAGTGATCGGTGAGGCGGTCTTTCCGGCCCGGATCAGCTGCCCGATCTTTTCGTAGATGTCCTGATGCGGCGGAACGAAAAAATGGAAAGGCTCGAGAAAGTCAGAAACACGATAGTAGGTCTCGTTGTTGACCAGAATCGCACCGAGGAGCTGGCGTTCTGCTTCCGCGTTGTGCGGCGCCAGGCGCTGTGCAGCATCTTCAGTTTCTACTGACTGTAATTTGCCCTTCATGGCGTCCCCCGAATGACCCGTGTGGGTATCGTCTAACCGGATCTGGAGCGGCGCTTCAAGGAATCAAAAATCTTGACTCCGATTCCCTTAGCCGGGTCGAAATCATCGGGGAAATCTGGAGCAACGCCTTGACGCCGCAGGCAGAAAGAGACTCGGAAGCCTGACTGGCTTAGTCATTGAAATGGTTAATAAAAATTAACGTATACACAAAGACGCGGTAAACTCGTGCGTTTTTGCCTGGGCGGAGAGGTTTCCTTTGAACAGGTAGAAATGCCGAAAGTTGAAGTGCCTTGAAAACAAAAACGGCGCTCCGAGGAGCGCCGTTCTGTAATCGGTCAGGTGAGAGGCCTTGAAGCCGATTAGGCTTCTTCTTCCTCGGCGACTTCCTCAGAAGCTTCGCCTTCTTCACCTTCACCCTCGGTCTCGTCTTCTTCGTCTTCCTCGAATTCGAAGATGTCCTGCTCAGGAGCGGTGAGATCTTCACCAGCAGCCTGACGGTTTGCTTCGTCTTCGGAGCGTGCGACGTTGATCACGACCGTGACTTCGACTTCCGGGTGCAGGGCAACCAGAACGCTGTGAAGACCGATGGTCTTGATCGGCGTGTTGAGCTCAACCTGGCTGCGTGCAACAGAGAAACCAGCTGCGGTCAGGCCTTCAGCGATATCGCGCTTGGAAACGGAACCGTAGAGCTGGCCGGTTTCACCAGCCGAACGGATCATGACCTGGCTTTCGCCGTCGAGCTTGGCAGCGACAGCAGATGCTTCTTCGCGGCGTTCGAGGTTGCGGGCTTCAAGCTGGGCTCGCTGGCCTTCGAACTTGGCCATGTTGGCCTTGTTTGCACGAAGAGCCTTGCCCTGAGGCAGAAGGAAGTTGCGGGCATAGCCGTCACGAACGCGGACGGTGTCGCCCATCTGTCCGAGCTTGGCGATGCGCTCAAGAAGGATAATTTGCATTGGAGTAACTCCTGCGGTCTGTCCCGCCTTTCTCGAAGGCGGTTAGAGGCCGATCACAAGGGATCCGGTCGGCCTCAATCCGGGAGCCCGGGGATAATCCCGGGCTTTTGGGTCAGCTTAGCTGATGACGAAAGGCAGCAGGCCAAGCAGGCGAGCGCGCTTGATGGCACGGGCCAGTTCACGCTGCTTCTTTGCAGAAACGGCGGTGATACGGCTCGGTACGATCTTGCCACGTTCGGAAATGTAGCGCTGCAGGAGACGAACGTCCTTGTAGTCGATCTTCGGTGAATTTTCACCGGAGAACGGGCAGGTCTTCCGGCGACGGAAGAACGGACGACGGCTCGGAATCTGTGCGATATCAACCATGATCTGTTACTCCCCTTCTGCACGACGCGGAGCGCGTTCGCCCCGATCGCCACCACGACCACCACGGTCGCCGCCACGCTCACCACCGCCAAAGCGGTCGCCGCGTCCACCACGACGGTCGTCGCGGTCACGCTTCTGCATCATGGCAGACGGCTCATCGTCCAACTCGTCGACCTTGAAGGTCATGAAGCGAAGTACGTCTTCGTTCAGGCCCATCTGACGTTCCATCTCGGCAACCGCTGCATGCGGAGCGTCGAGGTTCATCAAAGTGTAGTGAGCCTTGCGGTTCTTCTTGATGCGGTATGCGAGGGAGCGAAGTCCCCAAGTTTCCACCTTGCCGACAGTTCCACCAGCGGTTTCGATCAAACCTTTGAACTGTTCGACGAGGGCTTCGACCTGCTGGGCCGAAACGTCCTGGCGAGCCAGGAACACGTGCTCGTAAAGAGGCATGGAAAAAAGCCTTTCCTTGGTTTCAATTCGGAAACTGGCGCGAAGCCTCCTCGTGACCTCCGGAAAGGAACGAGAATTCTAAAACGAGAGCGGAGACACGGGAAGACAGACAGTTTTATGTGTCCTGACGTTTGCACGCCCTTCCGTTCAGCCCCCGGCCAAGTTTCCGGTTGCGTCGCGGGGTATACCCGATCTTTGCGGAAATGCAAGGGACTTCGGAACTGTCGATCCGCTCGGCCCCTTGGGTCTAACCCTGGGGAGCTGGGTTTAGGGGTTTGAAGATCGTCTCAATTGCTTCAAACATTGTATTGTAAAGCCCGACCTCATCCTTGGTGAAGTCGCCGGCCGGCACTGCCTTCTTGGCTTCGTTGATCAGATCGGCCTTGATAGCGTCCAGATCGATATCTGTTGTTTCTGCGAGATGTGAGAGTTCCAGATGCAACCGCTTTGCTACGCCGGCATAGGCTACGATCGCTGTCACCATCTGCTTTGGTTCTTTCGGCAGAGGAATCTTAATGCTGGCCATTTCGTTTCTCCGATCGTGTGTCTCAAGCGAACTGGAACCTAGCCTACCAGGCAGCTGTCTTGAAACACCTTGAATACGGGCAAATCTGGCCGAAGCTCTTGACAGTCATGGGTGCTCCGTACGATAGGCTCGCGCCCAAGAGTGGATTTTCCGATCTTCCACAGCCATTGTGTCAGCTGGCCGGGCCAGACAGTCCCCGTAAGCCTGATAATAAAAAACAAGAGAACAAGTCGTCGGAGGCACGTCTCGCATGAGCATCGCATTCACGTTTCCCGGACAGGGAAGTCAGGCCGTTGGCATGGGCAAGGTTCTGGCTGATGCCTATCCCGAAGCCAAAGCAGTCTTTGAAGAAGTCGATGAAGCGCTTGGTCAGAAGCTTTCCGACGTGATGTGGAACGGTCCTGAAGCCGACCTAACTCTGACGGCCAATGCGCAGCCTGCGCTCATGACCGTTAGCCTGGCAACCATGCGAGTTTTGGAATCAAAGGGCCTCGATCTGGCAGGAAGCGTCAGTTTTGTAGCCGGTCACTCTCTGGGAGAATATTCCGCTCTGGCAGCCGCCGGCGCATTTGATGTCGCGACCGCAGCTCGGCTTCTTCGCGTGCGCGGCGATGCCATGCAAAACGCCGTTCCGGTCGGTCAGGGTGCGATGGCTGCGCTCCTCGGGCTCGATTTCGAAGCCGCTCAGGAAGTTGCACGCGAAGCGGCGCAGGGCGAGGTTTGTCAGGCAGCAAACGACAATGCACCGGGGCAAGTTGTTGTCTCCGGCCATGTTGCCGCCGTTGAGCGTGCAATTGACATCGCGAAGGCAAAAGGTGCCCGCCGCGCATTGTTGTTGCCGGTCAGCGCACCGTTCCATTGTTCATTGATGGCTCCGGCAGCCGATGCGATGGCAGAAGCATTGGCAGGCGCTGACATCAAGGCGCCGAAGGTGCCTCTGATCGCAAACGTTCTGGCGCAACCCGTCTCCGACACGGACGAGATCCGCAAGCGTCTGGTCGAGCAGGTGACAGGAACCGTCCGTTGGCGTGAGTCAATCGAATGGCTCGCAAGCGAAGGCGTCGACACATTCGTCGAGGTCGGTACCGGCAAGGTGCTGACCGGCATGGTCAAGCGCATTGCCAAGGAAACGACCGGCATCGCAGTCAATTCGCCCGAAGATATCGACGCTCTCATTGAAAAATTGAACGGCTGATCCCGAGCTCTAAGGCTTGGGTCGCGATCCAAAGGAAGGAAGCACCATGTTCACCCTCGAGGGGAAAGCAGCGCTCATCACGGGTGCCACCGGCGGAATTGGCGAATCCATCGCACGCGCACTTCATGCGCAAGGCGCGACCGTCGCCCTGTCGGGTACGCGTGCAGAGAAGTTGGAAGTTCTCGCGGCAGACCTTGGTGAGCGCGCGTTTGTGACACCCGCTAATCTCTCTGATCGTGCCGCTGTCGACGCGCTGCTTCCGGCGGCCGAAGAGAAGCTCGGCAAGGTCGACATTCTGGTCAACAATGCCGGAATCACCCGCGACAACATCTTCATGCGGATGAAAGACGACGAGTGGGATCAGGTGCTGGAAGTGAACCTCACGTCTGGTTTCCGCCTGTGCCGTGCTGCCATCAAAGGCATGATGAAGCGCCGGACGGGCCGCATCATCGGAATTACCTCGGTTGTCGGTGTGACGGGAAATCCCGGACAGACCAACTACGCGGCGGCCAAGGCCGGCATGATCGGAATGTACAAGTCGCTTGCGCGGGAAGTTGCCAGCCGCAACATCACCGTCAACACGGTCGCTCCCGGATTCATTGAGACAGCGATGACCGACGAACTGAACGACAAGCAGAAGGAATCAATTCTGCAGAGCGTTCCGGCAGGCCGGTTGGGCAAAGCGGACGAGATCGCGGCCGCTTCCGTTTATCTCGCCAGTGATGAGGCAGCTTATGTCACAGGACAAACGCTGCATATCAATGGCGGCATGGCTATGATTTAAAAGGCGGAATCTAATTTCCGGCAAAAAGAAACCGGGCCGCGCACGCGCGGTCGGGAGCGGCTGGTCAAGGCAGATAAAGTGTGTTACCTAGCCGCCGATTGTTCCAAGGGATAGGGTGGAGAGCTGTTTTGCAGATCTGGCCCTTCCAGAACGTGTTCAACGCCGTGAAGGCTCTACGGTCCCAAAGGGGCGATGGACCTTTATTGTGCAATGTGCAGATAGAAATTCCGGTGATTAAGTCGAAGAACTGGTTAGAACCGGCGCCTCGGCTTTAAGACTGCAAACTCAGGGAAGTAGAAAATGAGCGATATCGCGGATCGAGTTAAGAAAATCGTTGTCGAGCACCTCGGCGTGGACGCTGAAAAGGTTGTGGAAGCTGCAAGCTTCATCGACGATCTGGGCGCAGACAGCCTCGACACCGTTGAACTCGTCATGGCTTTCGAAGAAGAATTCGGTGTAGAAATTCCGGATGATGCAGCTGAAACCATCCTGACGGTTGGCGATGCTGTTAAGTTCCTGGAAAAGAACGCCGGCTAATTCGCCGGACTTGATGACGAATGGACGGGCAGGCAAGACCGATATCGGCTGTCTGCCTGAAACAAGTGCGGGTTCATGAGGCGAGTTGTTGTAACAGGATTGGGCATGGTGTCTCCGCTTGGCGGAAACGTTGATGTCTCTTGGAAGAAGATCCTCGAAGGTAAAAGCGGTGCCAACAAGGTCACCAACTTCAAGGTCGACGACCTGGCATGCCAGATCGCAGCACAGATCCCGCGCGATCCATCTGCCGAAGGGGCATTCAATCCCGACGACTGGATGGAACCCAAAGAACAGCGCAAGGTCGATGATTTCATCATCTACGCCCTTGCAGCATCCGACCAGGCCCTGGCTGACAGTGGCTGGAAGGCCGAAACATATGAAGACCAGATTCGCGCTGGTGTTCTGATTGGCTCAGGTATCGGCGGCCTTCAGGGCATCGAGGAAGCCGCGCATGTTCTGGCCGACAAAGGCCCGCGCCGCCTGTCACCATTCTTTATACCCGGCCGCCTGATCAATTTGGCTGGTGGCTATGTCTCCATCCGTCATGGCCTTAAGGGGCCGAACCATGCGGTTGTGACCGCGTGCTCGACCGGTGCACATGCCATTGGCGATGCGTCTCGCCTGATCGCTTTCGGCGATGCAGATGTGATGGTTGCGGGCGGAACGGAATCACCGGTCTGCCGCCTGTCGCTTGCTGGCTTTGCCGCATGTCGGGCGTTGTCCACCGGATTTAATGACCAGCCTGAAAAAGGTTCTCGCCCTTATGACAAGGACCGCGATGGTTTCGTCATGGGCGAGGGCGCCGGCGTTGTCGTTCTCGAAGAATACGAGCATGCGATTGCGCGCGGCGCGAAGATCTATGCCGAAATCGTCGGTTACGGTCTGTCGGGCGATGCGCACCACATTACGGCTCCAGCATCGGATGGCGACGGCGCCTATCGTTGCATGGAAGCGGCTCTCAAGCGGGCAGGTGTGAGTGCAGCAGATGTGGACTACGTCAATGCTCACGGCACATCGACACCACTTGGCGATGAAATCGAGCTTGGTGCGATCACACGCCTTGCTGGCGATGCTGCAAGCAAGCTGACCATGTCGTCGACCAAGTCGTCTATTGGTCACCTGCTGGGTGCTGCGGGTGCTGTGGAGGCGATCTTCTCCGTTCTGGCAATTCGCGACAGCATGGCACCGCCAACGATCAATCTCGACAATCCATCGATTGAGACCGAGATCGATCTGGTCGCGCACAAGCCCAAGGAAATGAACATTGATGTGGCGCTGTCGAATTCGTTCGGCTTTGGTGGCACCAATGCTTCCTTGGTGTTCAAGAAAGTTGCGGCGTAAGCGCCGTCGTATCGCATTTCGCCGTCTAGCGTGAGCTCAGGCGGCGTTTTTCTTCGGCAGTGCCTTTTTTACGCTACGAGTATTTGATGAGCTGCGCCGGAGTGGTCGACCGGATCTGATCCGGACTTATCAGAAGGAGCGTTTTAGATGCGCATCAAGCCGAAAAGCCCGCGCGAAGCGATCCAGCCGGAACCAGCGCCCGGACCTCCGCCGCGCTCACGCCACGTTCGAAATCCGATCGTGATCCTGATCAATATGGTCATCTCGATCACGGTGCTCTCGCTGCTCGGGGCCGGCTCAGCGCTCTATTTCGGCAAGCAGGTCTTCGAGCAAGCAGGTCCGCTCAAGGAGGACCGTACGGTTGTCATCGCCTCCGGCTCAGGCCTTTCCGGCATCACCGAACGGTTGAAGGCCCAAAACGTCATCGAGGATACGCTCGTTGATGAGTTGGTCTTCAATGCCGGCGTGCGGTTCTACAAGAACGCGACGAAACTGAAAGCCGGTGAATATGCCTTCAACGCCGGCACCAGCATGCAGGAAGTCATGACTGATCTGGTTGAGGGCAATGCCGTGACTCACTCGGTGACGGTGCCTGAGGGCTGGTCGACAGCGCAGATCCTCGAGCGCGTTCGCTCCAACCCGGTCCTTGTCGGTGAAATCACAGAGATTCCGGAAGAAGGCGCACTCCTGCCAGAGACGTATACGTTTACTCGCGGCAGTTCACGTCAGCAGATCATCGATCAGATGACGGAGGCCCAGAGTGCTCTGTTGTCCGACATCTGGGAGCGGCGTAGTGAGGACCTCCCGATCGCGTCACCGGAAGAATTGGTGATCTTGGCAAGCATTGTCGAGAAGGAAACGGCCAAGGCGGATGAGCGCCCTCGTGTGGCAGGTGTCTTCGTAAATCGGCTCAATCGTAACATGCGGCTGCAGTCCGATCCGACGATCCTTTACGGTATCCATGGCGGTGAAGCCTGGTTGAAAGACCGGTCAGCGATCAAGCAATCTGAGCTGAAAAAAGAAACCCCTTACAACACCTATCAGATCAATGGTTTGCCGCCGGGCCCTATCGGCAATCCCGGCCGGGCAGCTATGGAAGCAGTTGCAAATCCATCTCGCACCAAAGATCTCTACTTCGTCGCAGACGGCACCGGCGGACATATCTTCGCAGAGACCTATGAGCAACATCAGGCGAACGTGCGCAAATGGCGACAGGTCGAGCGGGAACGGCGTGAGGCCGAAAAGAACCAGCCGGCTTCGCAATCGAACTGAGTGGAGAACGACATGACGCTTGCCAGTATGACAGGATTTGCCCGTATTCAGGGCGAAGCAGGCGTCGTCCGCTGGACTTGGGAACTGAGATCCGTCAACGGCAAGAACCTGGACGTTAGGATCCGTATTCCCGCGGGCCTGGAGAATCTCGAACAAAAAATTCGTGAACGATGCGCGAAGGTGCTCAAACGCGGCAACGTTTCCGTCGGATTGTCCATGAAGCGCGATGAGGGCGAAGCTGCCCTTACGGTGAATGAGAGCGCCCTGGAATCTGTTCTGGAGGCAATTGAATTACTGCGATCGCGTGTTCCGGAAGTTGCCCCGCCGACCCTTGACGGCATTTTGGCACAAAAGGGCGTTTTCGAGCTCAAGGAGCAGGAAGACGACGAGGAAACTCGGGCAGCCATGTTCGTGGCGCTGCTGGAAAGCCTTGACCGGGCGCTCGATGAGCTTGTGGCCATGCGCCGGAGTGAAGGTGCGGCCATCAACGCCATCATCACAAAGCAGATCGACACGGTCGCGAGTTTGACGGCACGAGCTGAGGGGTTGCCCTCTCGCCAGCCTGAAGCGATCAAGGCACGCCTTTCCGCTCAGGTTGCCGAGTTGTTGGACGCGGCGGGCGGTGCATTGGACCCGCAGCGGCTTCATCAGGAAGCTGCAATCCTCGCCACGAAGGCTGATATTCGTGAAGAGATTGATCGGCTTCATGCCCATGTGGAGGCCGTACGCGAACTGCTCGCTGCCGGTGGTGCCATTGGCCGGCGCCTCGACTTCCTGGCTCAGGAATTCAATCGCGAGACCAATACGCTTTGCTCGAAATCGAATGACGTTGAGCTGACGGCCATCGGTCTGGACCTCAAAGCCGTCATCGACCAGATGCGCGAGCAGATACAGAACCTGGAGTAGGGCCATGTCTGAGACAACGTCTGAAAAGGCAGGCACGATGGTCAGTGCTGATCAGGCCGAGCGAGAGCGGCGCGGCCTGATGCTGGTCCTCTCGTCGCCCTCGGGTGCGGGAAAATCGACGATTGCCCGCATGCTTCTGGAGCGGGAAGACAATCTAGACCTCTCGATCTCTGTCACAACCCGCCCGCGTCGTTCGAACGAGGTGGATGGCGTTCACTATCATTTCCGCACGCCTGAAGCGTTCGAGGACATGAAGGCGCGGGGCGAGCTTCTGGAGTGGGCCGAAGTGCACGGCAACTTCTATGCGACACCTCGCGGTCCCGTTGAGGAGACCATCGAGACCGGCAAGGACATACTCTTCGATATTGATATTCAGGGCACGTTCCAGCTCTATGAAAAGATGCGTGAGGACGTTGTCTCTGTCTTTATTCTTCCACCATCCATCGACGAGATGAAGGCGCGGCTGCGCGGACGTGGTGAAGACCCGGAAGAGGTCATCATGCGTCGGCTGGAAACAGCGGTCGGAGAGATGCGTCACTGGTCGAAGTACGACTATGTGGTCGTCAATGAGGACCTTGAGCGCGCTTATGAGAACGTACGTTCGATCCTAAAGGCCGAACGCCTGAAGCAGAAGCGCTCCGGCGCGGTCGCCAAGCTCATGAACGGTATGGTTGATGACCTGCAGGAAGCGCTGAAACAGGGTCGCTAGCGTTCTGCATAGTAGTTGGCGAGCCTTACAAAGCCTTCGACGTCGATTTCCTCTGCCCGTGCGGTGGGATTAAGTCCGGCCGCCTCGATCAGGTCATCCGCCGGGCCACCGAGTGACTTGAGGCTGGCACGCAACATTTTGCGCCGCTGGCCGAAAGCGGCAGCCGTGACTTTCTCGAGCATCTTTCTCGAACAGGTGAAAGGTTCTTCCTTCGGCATGAGCTGAACAACCGTCGACGTGACCTTGGGCGGTGGCGTGAATGCCTTAGGGTTAAGGTCGAAGAGCATGCCACCCGTGGTCCGCCATCCCGCAAGTACAGCCAGCCGTCCATAGGCTTTGGAACCCGGCTGGGCGACGATCCGCTCACCGACTTCCTTCTGGAACATCAAGGTCAGGGAGGTCCAGAAAGGCGGCCAGTCCTCCGTCGTGATCCAATTGAGCAGAAGTTGCGTGCCCACATTATAGGGAAGGTTGGCGACGATCTTGATTTTGTCGCCGCCGGCAAGGGAAACCGGATCGATTTTCAACGCATCGCCTTCGATGACTTCGAGGCGGCCATCATAGTAGCTGGAAATCTCTGACAGGGCAGGCAGACAGCGCGTGTCTTTCTCAATGGCAATGACACGCTTGGCACCGGCGGCGAGAAGTGCCCGCGTGAGGCCTCCGGGACCTGGGCCAATCTCCAGAATGGTACAGTCATCAAGCGGAGCGGCTGCGCGCGCAATTCTGGATGTGAGGTTGAGATCAAGAAGAAAGTTCTGTCCCAGTGATTTTCGCGCATCAAGGCTGTGAGTTGCAATGACCTCACGAAGAGGAGGAAGGTCGTCAATCTGAGCCATCAAAGAGTGCTCGGATCAGAAAGGACAGCAGCCATGCGAAGCGACGCCGCAAAGCTGTCTGGCCGGGCTTTGCCGCTGCCAGCCAAAGCATAGGCTGTGCCATGATCGGGAGACGTTCTGACGAAAGGCAGGCCGAGTGTCACGTTGACAGATTCATCGAAGCCAATGGTCTTGGCGGGAACCAGAACCTGATCATGATACATGCCAAGTGCACAGTCATACTGCTGACGGGCTTGCGGGTGGAACATTGTGTCAGCGGGCAACGGCCCCGTGGCGTCGATGCCTTCGGAGTGCAATCTCTCGAGCGCCGGCGCAATGACTGATTGGTCTTCCATTCCCATGGCGCCATTCTCGCCGGCATGCGGATTGAGGCCGCAGAAGGCAAGGCGAGGTGCCGGGAATCCAAAGCGCTTTTTCATGTCGTTTGCAGTTATGCGTCCAGTCTCGACAATAAGGTCTTCTGTGAGCGCTGCGGGAACGTCCTTGAGGGCAATATGAATGGTGATCGGAACAACCATCAGTTCTGGTCCGGCTATCATCATGACAGGCCGGTACGGGCCATCCGGCCAATGCGTGTTGGCGAGATGTCCTAGAAATTCGGTATGACCGGGATAGGTGAAGCCGGCACTGTAAAGTGCTGCCTTGTTGATTGGGTTGGTGACTACACCGCTCGCCCGCCCTTCACGAACATCCTCAACAGAAGATTCGATTGAGGCGATCACAGCGTTAGCCGTTTCCTCAGCCTCTTCGCCGGGTCGGTCATCCACCGGATCACCCGTCGCCACCACAGGCAAATACTTGGAAAAGCATCCTATTGCTTCTTCCGGCTCCACAACCTGGACCGGAACATCAATGCCCAGACGCCGTGCTCGGCGTCCAATGAAACCTGGATCTCCACGCAAGTAGAACGTCGGAAGTGAGAGTGTCTTGCGCGCGGCCCAGGACATCAGCGTGATATCGGGCCCAATTCCTGCCGGCTCGCCGCATGTCACGGCCAGCGGCGTCTTGACGGACACCATCGGCTTAGCGCTCTACGATCGTAGCACGCCGGCGCAGGTCCATCAGGTAGCGGCGGGACAGGGCTTCGCCTTCCTTCGCGCGCAGCTCGTTTTCCATCTCGGTTCGTGCCGCGATATCAGACTGAATTTCCCGCTTGCCGCAAACCGCGATCATTTCGTAGCCACGACCGGTCTGCTGGGGTTTCGTCAAGCGCCCTGGTTCGGTGCCGTTGACGCTATCGCGCATATTCTCTGGCAGCTCGGTTTCGAGGCGGCGCCCAACCGGGCGCAGAACGACTTCACTGTATTGTCCAAGAACAGAACCGGCTTGTTCGCAGCCATTGAAGGCTTTGCGAATTTGATCGCTCTCGCGCTTGCGCTTGGATTTGAAGCCGCCGCTGGCCTTCTTTGGAACAACCACGATGACCTGCTTCAGATCATATTCGATACTCGTATTCTCGTCTTTCTTGTCAGACTTGCGCAACGCCGCAATGACATCGGATTCCGTGACCTTTACCTCGGTCTGGAAACGACTTCTCACGACCTGTGACCAAGCAAGCTGTGCCTTGAGGCGGTCCTTAAGCGTCTGCGGATTGACGCCCCCCCGACGCAGTGCACTCGACAACTGAGACTGGCTCATCTTCACGTTTCGAGCAATATTGGCGTAGGCGCCGTTGATCTGACTGTCCGAGATGGAAATGCGAACACGGGCCGCTTCGGTCAGCTTCAACTTGTCGTCGATCAGCTCCTGCTCCGCCATGCGCCGTGCTGCAGCGCCGCCCTTGCGCTGCGTCATCGTAATCAAGCGCGCGCGCTGTTGAATGTCATAGGAGGTGATTGCCTCATCGTTGACGATGACCTTGATTGAGGTCTGAGCGACAGCGTTCGGCAATGGTGTGCCCAAGATGACAATCGGAAGAAAAAGAGTAAGAAACCTGAAGCGCATTGAAACCCTGTCCGTGCCGACAAAGCGGCCTGATGACTCACGTTTTACGTTGCCGATGATCTTGCACAAACTGGCGGCAAATTCAAAGAATGCCGTTCTTTAGGACGCACGGATGTGTCGGAAACTTGGCAAAGCCCGGAAATAAAGCGTCGGAGATCTCATTTTACTGAGTGCCAGTCGAAACCTGCGTGTTGCCAATCGTGCGCAGTCCCACACGAAGATATATGGTGCGGTCAACATCTTCGTCGTTGTTCCGACTCCGGTCCTCGGCATAGGAAAGTGACACTGAGAAGCCTTCGTCGTCATAGCCCAATCCGAAACCGTCCTGAACCATGTCAAAGTTCTCAATGTCATAGCGCAGAGAACCGAATACGCGCCAGTTCTCCTTCAGCCGCAAGCTCGCAGAGCCAAGGACTTCCTCGCGCGGGTCATCGATCCCCAGGCTTGGCTGTGCGTCAAGGAAGGCATACGCGACCGAAGAGACCACAGGACCGTAAGTGCCTGTTGCTTGCGCCTCAAACCGACGGACCTCGAAATCCTCGTTGTCGAACCGAGCCTGGGCTCCAACCCGGATGCCATACTGCGTGTCCAGGTAGAGGCTGCCGACATAGTCAGATTGATCGGTTTCGAGGCCTGAATCCAAAGTCGCACCAAGGATATCAGAGGTGGCATAGGAATTTTCGCCGGCGATTTGGTAGGAGCGTCCGAACAAGGCGCTGAGATAGTAGCCGCTGTTCAGCTGAAGTTTATAGTTCAAACCGACGTTGACCCGTGATCCGCCTTCGGCCCGATCGAAACCGGAAAACTTGTCGTAGTCAAAGAGCGTGGTCGCATCGAAAACAATACTTTGGGCGTCTTCGTTTGGTAGCTCGCCGATCCTTTGTTCATTTGGGCGAACCACGATCTGAGCAACCGGTTCGAGGATCTGGTTGCCGCCATCGAATGTGGCGATGAACGGATAGCGGTACTCAAGGCCTGCTGCAGGCATCGCGCGGCCTACAAAGGCTTCTCCCGTAAGCGCGGTCACATCTTCGTCGGCAGAGGCGAGGAAGAAAAGGTCACCACGAACATAGGCAAAGGGCGTGAAGACCTGGCCAAGCGGGTCGATGAATGTACGGCGCCACTCACCCTGCATCGAAAGACGGGAGAAGGTCCCGTCCACGCCCCGGAACTGGTCGACATCAGAACCTGTTGCCTGGAACGCATCAGTCTCTGCACGTGTCAGAGAGGTGAAATTGCTGGTCAGGGACAACTCACCGCCGACAATCGGATCGGCGAAGACGTAGTCGTAGTCGATTACAGGCAGCACAAACGGCTGCTTGTCCTGGAGGGACTGACCAAGTGGCGAAAAGTTCGAACTTGGATCGTTTTCCGCGTCGCCCGTGTAATCTTCCTGGGAGAGTGAGAACGCGTAGCCACGGAACGTCAGGCCATTGCGAACTGTATTGCCTTCCAGATAGATCTCTGAGGTCTCGTCGTTGTCATCGAAGCCAACTGCTGAGTAGTCCTCTAGGAAAACACGGTCGCTCTTGTAAGTCAGGTTCCAGCCGTAATCCCAATTTTCTGCAAGCTTGAAATTACCTGTGGTCTTGACGGCCCCGCGCCAGCGGCCGTCGCCACTTGTGTTGGCGAACTCGGACGGGCGCGCCTGAAACAGGCCGGCTGCGGCAATCGTATAGGAGCCGGACATGAGCTTATGGCGGAAGGAAGCTTCGCCGAGCAGACCCTGTTTGGTCATCGGGGTCAGGGTCGTTGTCAGATCGTAATTGGGGCTGAGCGCCCAATAGTAGGGAACAGTGACCCCATATCCAAGTTTGTCCGAGATGACGCCACCGGGCATAAGGAAACCCGACTTGCGCTTGACGGTTGGATCAGGCATCGAAAAGAATGGAGCGTAAGCGATGGGGGTTCCGAAGAACTCCAGCGACGCATCTTCGTAGTAGATTGTCCGTTCTTTTTCGTCGTGAATGATCTTGGCCGCCCGAATACGCCACAAGGGGGGCTTGTTCGGCGGATTGGTCGGCTTGGTGTAGACCGTGTAGACGCCATTTTCGAAGGTCGTCACATTGCCGTCAGTTCGGCTCGCCTGTTCGGCCAGAAATCGGGTGCGCTCCGGCGTATCGATCTGTAGAGCACGTGCAAACCCCTCGGCAAGATCCTCCGACAGGATCATTTCCTGAGACTGGGCGACGGTGCCGTTAGGCTCAGTCATCACCACATTGCCGCGGGCGGTCAACGTCTGTGTGCCGCGGTTGAATACGATCTGATGAGCTTCGACCGTATAGCCGTCGTAGAACACCTGGACGTTGCCCGATGCGACGATGACGTCACGATCGAAGTCATAGGTGATCTGTGCTGACTCCAGCATCATCTGCGCGTCCGCGCTGACCTGGCTCGCAAGCGCGTCGGTGATGCTGCTCTGGGCGTGCGATGGAGTGCTGTAGCCTGCAGTGCCGACTGCAAAAAGCGAAATAGTGAGAGAAAGGCAGAACAACGAAAGGCTTCGCGCTGCGGTTCTATCTCCGCGCGCGGGCAACCGTGCATCCGGTCCAGGAAAGATGTTGGAAGGACAAATCACGCGTTCTTCACCCATCTTCCTGATGTAACAGGATGGTAAGCCCCATAAGCACTCCAAAAATCCCCGGAGCCCACGCTGCGACTGTGGGCGGGACAATACCCGCTCCCCCGAAGTCCTTCGCGAGCTCAGATAGAACGTAAAGCACGAAGCCAGCGATGATTCCACCCAGAATCATTCCGCCGAGACCTCCAAAACGCGAAACCCTCAAAGAAACCGCCGCTGCAATCAAAATCATGGCCATCAAAAGCAGGGGACGGGCGAGAAGAGTTTGATATTGCAGGGCATACCGGTAGGCCGGCAATCCGGCGTTTCGCGCCAACTCGATGAAGCGTGGAAGGTTCCAGAACGAAATTGATTCGGGCGAGCCGATGCTCTCGCGCACCTCTGTGGCGGTCAGGTAGGTGCTGACCTCGTAGCTTCCATAGGTCTGCGGATCGCGCTCTGTGGTGTAGACTGTGGCATCTTTGAGATACCAGATCTGATTGCCCAATCGCGCCTCACTCGCCTCGATGCGCTCTTGAAAGGTGCCGGTCCGATCGAAGGTGAAAATCGTCACCGTCAAAAGTTGCTCGCCGCCATTGAGCAGTTGCTTTGCGAGCATGACCGATTCTCCGTCAAGGCCATCCTGGCGGACCCAGACATCACCAGTCGTTTGCAGCAACAGTCCCTGGTCAGAACCAAAAAGTCCTGCGGCGGCTTCGTCTGATTTCTGCTGCAGCCAAACTGCAGCCGGATTGTAAACCGTGATGGAGAGGGTGCCGAGCACGAGGCCGACAAGAAGCGCTGGAAGCGTGAACTGCCAAACGGAGATGCCGGCGGCGCGGGTAACAACAAGCTCAAGGGCGCGGCTGAGGCTCACAAAGGCGGCGATGGAACCGAAGAGAACGGCAAAGGGGATCACCTGTTCGAGCAAGAGCGGAACGCGCAACAGCGAGATCAGACTGACGCGAAGAACCGAGAAACCATCCCGGTCGCCGCCGCGCCGAACAAGTTCAAGGACATCGAACAGAAAGATCAGGACTGTCGCGAGAAGGAAAAGGCCCAGGATCGCCTTTAAAAAACGACCTGAAAAATAAAGTCCGAGAGTTCGGCCGAGGATCATGATTTATGACGCTCCGCCAGTGCTGTGACCATTCAAACGCGCCGCGAGCTTGTCGATCATCATCGAGAGACCGTCAACAGCTTCCCTGATCCAGCGCGGCATCGGCATGTGCTCATCGCGCATGATCGCCCAAAGCGCGAGCATTATTCCTGCGATCGGCACGAAATAAAGCATTGTCAAAAGCGTGGAATTTGATCCGGTGATGGCGGTAATGCCGAAACCGGCTGTCCTCAAGGCGATGCAAGCGCATATGGATGCTAAAACGGCGACTGAACGGTTCTGGCGTGTGGTGCGCGCGCGTCCGAGGAACGCAAACACAATCAACGCGAAGGCAATACAATAGAGCGGCTGACTGAATCGCTCATGCAGCTCGGTTTGAAGCTTGTCCGGATGCTCGTTGGCATAGCCGTCATCTGGATCCGGGTGCATCAGGTTCTGCGTAGACCGTTCGCTTGCCTTGAAAACCGGGTCGGATGCTTCCGGGATCAGATTGGAAAGGTCAAAGGCATAGGATTGAAAGCGGACGATGGAAATGTCGCCTTCGGCTTTCGGACGGCGTTGTATTGTACCGTTCTGCATGACCAAAAGCGTCCGGTCGGCGGCCTCGATAATCTGGCCCGTTTCAGCCTGGTACGTGAACGCGGTTTCCTCATCACGGGTGTCGTGCAGCAGAAGGCCATCAAGATTGCCGTTGCCCGACCTGTTGCGAATGTGGAACGTCAATCCATCCTCGACCGTGATGAAGCGCCCGGGCTTGACGATGTTCGCGATCAGATCTGCGCGCACCCTCGCAATTTCCTCACGCAGCTCGCCAAGGCCAAGCGGTGCGAAGTAGAGCGACATGGATGCGCTGAGCCCGAATACGAACACGGCGAATATCATGACTGGTTTCAGCACCAGATAGCGGGATCCGCCTGTCGCATTGATGACGATCAGCTCGCTGTCGCTGGAAAGCGCGTTCAACACGAGAATGAGCGAAATCATAAGCGCAAAGGGAGCGACAATGACGACAAGGAAAGGCATGGCTAGCATTGTAATGCTGACGAACTGAACGATGGTCTGGCCTTTGGAGGTGACCAGATCAAGCTGCCGAAGGGCTTGGGTTGCCCAGACCACTCCCGTCATCGCTGCCAGCGTCATGGCAAAGGCGAAAAACGCGCGCTTGATGATGTATCGCTCGAGTGTCTTCATGTCGCTCGGTTGCCGGCACCAGGCCGAATTGGTGAAGTCAAATTCCCTCACCGCAATAACACGATTTTTGGTGAACGGCCCACAAACAAACTTGGTTAATCTTGATTAATTTCTCAGCACTTGCCGAGCGTAAGGCAAGGCATCATGATCATGTATAGCCTCTGCACCATCTGTGCGGGAAATATGGCCGACCACACCGGCCAAGCATCATCGGGAATGAAAATGACCAAACTGACCAAGGTAACTTTTGTAAAGTCGGGCGCGCCCAAAGGAGGCGTCGCAGTTTTGCTGGCAGGCGAGGGACTGACACTCGGCTCAGCGACATCAGAGCTCTTGGCTGGACTGGCGGGTGGACTGGAGCGTGCGGCCTCTGTCGGCGGTTTCACTGGCAAGAAGTTGACGACGCTGGATTTGATCGCCCCTGCCGGGCTGGAGCTTGACCGGGTTATTCTTGTCGGGTTGGGCAATGTTGCAGATCTGACTGAAGAGGATTGGCTGAAACTTGGCGGGTCGATCCAGGCGCTGTTGAAAGGCGCGAAAGCCGACAAGGCGACCTTGCTGTTGGACGTTGCTGCCGATGAGCCTGTTTCAGCGGTGAATGCCGCGACCATTGCGATGGGTGCCAAGCTCCGCTCCTACGTATTCGATACCTACAAGACGAAAAAAGCGGATGAAGAGGCAACGGTTGCGACCAAGCTGGAAATCGCCGTTGGCGATGTGAAGGCGGCCAAAAAGGCCTGGTCGGCACATGAAGGCGTCGCCAATGGCGTATGCCTGGCAAGGGATCTGGTCAACCTTCCGCCAAATGACCTCGGACCGGTGGAATTCGCCAAGACGGCCAGTGGTCTGGAAAAGCTCGGCGTCGAGGTGGAGATCCTCACCGAAAAGGAAATGAAGAAGCTCAAGATGGGCGCATTGCTCGGTGTGGCACAGGGCTCTGTTCGTCCACCACGTCTGGCGATCATGCGCTGGAACGGCGGCAAGAAGGGTGTGGCTCCGCTGGCCTTCGTCGGCAAGGGTGTCGTGTTTGACACGGGGGGCATCTCTCTCAAACCCGGCGCCGGCATGGACGAGATGAAGGGCGATATGGGCGGCGCGGCGGCGGTAACAGGCCTTATGCATGCCTTGGCGGCGCGCAAGGCCAAGGCCAATGTGATCGGCGTCATCGGGCTCGTCGAGAATATGCCTGATGCCAATGCCTATCGTCCCGGCGATATCCTCACCGCCATGTCCGGCACGACCATCGAGATCCTCAACACGGATGCGGAGGGCCGTCTCGTGCTCGCCGATGCTCTCTGGTACACGCAGGAGCGCTTCAAACCGGCGTTCATGATCGACCTGGCAACGCTGACTGGCGCGGTGCTTGTGGCGCTTGGTCATGTCAACGCGGGCGTCTTCTCGAACAATGAGGAGCTGGCTGAACGGCTGGATGCCGCAGGCAAGGCCTCCGGAGAAACCGTATGGCGGCTGCCGCTCAGCAAGGACTACGACAAGCTGATCGATACGCCCAACGCGGACGTGAAGAACACGGGCGGCCGGACCGCAGGCTCCATCACCGCGGCCCAGTTCCTGCAACGCTTCGCAAATGATGTGCCCTGGGCGCATCTCGACATCGCGGGCATGGCCTTTGGTCCCGCAAAGAATGAAATCAACCAGAGCTGGGCGACTGGGTACGGCGTGAGATTGCTGGATCGTCTCGTCGCCGACTTCTACGAGGCGTAAGCCGGTCACAGAAACAAAAAACCCGCCGGTTGCGGCGGGTTTTCAATCTGTCTGGTTTGGCTCGATGCCGCGAAGACTGCTCCGTTAGCAGGTCTTGTAGGCTTGGCAGGCCGTAGCCTCTTCCGTCACAACCAGGCCAAGGCTGGCAGTCGCGCCCGCAATGGCAAAGACGAGTGTAAAAAACACAACAACGCGCGTAATCATTCAGTCCCCCGAAACGTCGTGTCCGTTGATACGCCGGACCGGCGTCTTTCGTGATTTGATTCACGAAATATCCCTAGTCAATTCTCTAGCTAATCGACATTTGCGAAGGGTTAATGATACGACTCGCTGCACATGTCCATGCTGGCAATCGCAATTCCGCAAGGTCATTTCGATGTGTTGCGCAACCGCATCACATCTGGCTGTAGCGCCCGTGGCCCGAGCGTATTTGGGTTTTGGTAGATCAACGCGGTCGCGACAGGCTTGGACGCAAATTTCGAAAAGCGTCCGCTGCTGGAGAAGGCAATTGAGAAGTTCATGACCGTCGACGTGCTTTTCTATCATCTGATGCAACAACCGCTGGAAGCCGCCCTTCCTGCTCTCCTGCAGAAATGCCTGGAGCGCGATTGGCGGGTTGTCGTGCAGGCCGGATCCCAGCAGAGATGTGAGGCACTTGATGCACATCTGTGGACGTTTCAGGACGATAGCTTTCTGCCGCACGGGACCAAATCTGACGGCTTTGCAGAACAGCAACCGATCTATCTGACCAGCGAAGCAGACAATCCCAACGCCGCTCATGTTAGGTTTCTTGTGGATAGGGCCGCACCGCCGCCTCTGGCTGGCTATCAGCGTGCGGTCTATATGTTCGACGGCAACGATCCAGACGCGCTTGGTGATGCACGGCAGCGCTGGAAGGATGCAAAGTCCGAGGGCTTTCAGGTGACCTACTGGCAGCAGCGGGAAAACGGTGGCTGGGAACGCAAGGCGTGATCAGAATCGAAGAGGTGCAACGTGCACAACGACGACGATGTTAAGTCCGACGACTTTCTTGCAAGGCGCGAGGCCGCCAGGCAACGGAATGATCGATTGACTGGTGCAACCGGCGGCGACGCTGAAGATCGTCAGGCATGGTTTGAAACGGTCTATCTGGAGGCGGGCGGCGATCCTGCGGCTGTGCCTTGGGCAGATCTGGCGCCAAAGGCCGTTCTTGTGGATTGGCTCGCCAAAAATCCGGGGCAGGGACGCCGTGCCCTCGATGTGGCTTGCGGACTTGGTGACAACGCCGAAGCGCTTGCTTCCGCTGGATATAGGACTTCGGCCTTTGATCTCGCCAGCGAGGCCATCGCTTGGGCGAAAAAGCGCTTTCCACAAAGCGTGGTCGATTATATCGCAGGCGACCTATTCGCGCTGCCGAAGGATTGGAAGGGCGCTTTCGACCTCGTTCACGAATGCTATACGATCCAGGCGATGAAGGATCCACTTCGTGCGGACTCGATCCCGGCCATTGCGTCACTGGTCGCGCCAGGCGGCACGTTGCTTCTGATCAGTCGAACGCGAGAAGAGGGAAGTGAAGCGGACGGGCCACCTTGGCCTCTCATGCCCTCTGAGTGGCGGAGCTTTGAGGAACACGGCCTGACATTGAAGCATTTTCAAAACTATGACCTGGCTCGCCCGGATCGAACGATCCCGCACGTGATTGCGGAATTCCGCAAGTCTTAGACTGCCCGAATTAAATCACCCCTGAGGAGGAGGCCCCATGGCAAAGCTGAAGATCTCATCCGCCGAACTGGTGGCTAACGCCCGCGCGCGCATCCGGGAAGTGGAAACACAGGACGGCATAGCCATGACGGGTGATCCATCTGTGGTGATTGTCGATCTGCGCGATGTTCGTGAGCGTCAACGCTCTGGCTTCATTCCGGGCAGCTTTCACTGTCCACGCGGCATGGCTGAATTTTGGGTCGATCCCGAAAGCCCCTATTTCAAGGAGGTGTTCGGTGAGGAAAAGACCTTTGTCTTCCACTGCGCCTCTGGTTGGAGGTCTGCCCTAACGACCGCCACCTTGAACGACATGGGCTTTGAATGTGCTCATCTGAAAGATGGATTTGTCGACTGGGTCAAAGCCGGTGGTCCGGTGGAAAAGCCTGAGGACTAGGTGTTGAAAGCTTGTTGAACGCCTGTTGAATGCATGTGGGAAATCTGTGCGAATTCCTGACCATTCCTGTACCAATGCAGGCGGTCGCATCGCTCAAGTGAACCAGGTGTCTCCACCAGGTGCTTCCCCGAACTGGATCCACAGGTTCAAAACCGGCTCGTCGCTGGTTCTCATGGCATGGGCCTCTCGCGAGGCGTGATAAATAATCGCCCCCGGCGAAACATGCCGCGTTTGTCCCGTCTCCTGCCAGTAAGCCGTCGATCCATTCGTCATTGGGACATAAAGCTCATCCGCAGCGTGCCTATGGGCCGGATAGTCGGTCTCCGCCGCCAGGATGTTGCAGCCTATGAGGAGGTCGGGGCTCAAGTGAAGCACAGCGTGGCCGAAGCGTTCTTTCAACACCGAGCGCTCCGGGTAGTCGACCACCCAGACAAGCTTTGGAAGGACCGGAACAAGCGCCGAGGCCAATTGGCCAATGGTGCCTTCGTTCGGGGCGAGCGCGGCAACTGCCTCTAGCAAATTGCAGATCGGTGCCCGGGTGTCCGGATCAGCAGGCAGGGCCCAGTCTCGCGCGAATGTGTCTTTCAGACCCGAGGTCAAAGCCTCCGGAAGATCCGCCGCGACGAGATGGTCGCCGAGGGCTGTTTTGAGGGCATCCATCATGCAGGGCGCTAACGAGAAAGGAGGGGCTGAAAATCTGAAAAGCTCGACCAAAACGCTATACTGTGCCAAAGAGCGAGCGCAAGCGTTTTACCCGGCGCAAATGCCCGATGGGGCCGGCTTTCTGCAGCCTTTCAGCTGTTGACGATACAGGATGGAGCTCCAGATGCTCTCTCATGCATCAGCTGGTCCTTGACCTGAACGAGGATTTTGCGGGCGGAAGGGTCGATTTCCGTTGAGTGTGACGGCCAGACGCGCTAATCGGCGCCCTTCGTGATTTTCGCTGCGCGCTGTTGCGCCGATATCAGAAGGGCATGAGATGATCTCCACGCCGTACTACCTCATCGACAAGTCAAAGCTTCTGCCGAACATGGAGAAGATTGCCTGGCTGCGTGAAAACTCGGGCGCCAAGTCATTGCTGGCGCTGAAGTGTTTCGCCTCCTGGTCCGTGTTTGATTTCATGAGCCAGTATATGGACGGCACGACGTCATCCTCTCTCTATGAGGTGAAGCTCGGCCGCGAAAAGTTTCCGGGCGAAACCCACGCCTATTCGGTTGCTTATGCGGATGACGAAATCGACGAGGTCATCGCCTCTTCCGACAAGATCCTGTTCAACACCATCGGCCAGCTTGAGCGGTTCGGCAGGCAATCGGCCGGTCACATTCGCGGTCTGCGCCTCAATCCTGGCGTCTCCACATCCGAGTTCGACCTTGCCGATCCGGCGCGTCCGTTCTCGCGCCTTGGCGAACACGATCCTGATCAGATCGCGAAAGTCATCGACCGGGTCTCCGGTTTCATGTTCCACAACAACTGTGAGAACGATGACTTCGACCGCTTCGACGGCATGCTTAGCCACATCGAACAGCGCTTCGGGTTTCTTATCCGTCAGATGGACTGGATTAGCCTGGGCGGCGGCATTCACTTCACGGGCGAGGGCTATCCGCTTGAGAAGTTCGCGGAGCGGCTGAAGCGGTTTGCCGGTGAGAATGAGGTACAGGTTTACCTGGAGCCGGGCGAGGCAGCGATCACCGGTTCGACGACACTGGAGGTGACTGTTCTCGACACGTTGTTCAATGGCAAGAACCTGGCCATCGTCGACAGTTCGATCGAGGCTCACATGCTGGATTTGCTGATCTACCGAGAAACCGCCAAGGTGTCGCCGAATGCCGGACCGGAAGAATGGATGATTTGCGGAAAATCCTGCCTTGCCGGAGACATCTTTGGCGAGTTTCGTTTTGAAGAACCCTTGAAGCTTGGCGACCGTCTCTCGATCCTGGATGCAGCCGGTTACACGATGGTCAAGAAAAACTGGTTCAACGGTGTCAAGATGCCATCCATAGCCGTCAAGGAACTGGATGGGTCCGTAAACGTTTGCCGTAGCTTCGGCTACGACGACTTCGCAGCGGCACTTTCCTGAGGGTTCCCTCGTAACGCTGCTGCGAAGGGAAGCCGGGTCCCCGGCTTCCGACAACTGGAATGCCAACCCGACCCAAGGAGGACTATGGGCCAAATGAAACAAAACGTACTCATCATCGGCGCCGGTGGCGTCGCGCAGGTCACGGCGCACAAATGTGCGCAGAACAACGACCTGCTCGGCGATATTCACATCGCTTCGCGCACGGTTGCGAAGTGTGAGCGGATTATCGAAAGCATCCGCGAAAAGGACAGTCTGAAGGTTGACGGCGTTTTGAAGGCTCATGTCCTCAATGCAATGGATACGGCGGCGGTGGCCGCTTTGATCCGGGAAACCGGTGCGCAGATCGTCATCAATGTCGGTTCTGCCTTCGTCAACATGTATGTTCTGGAAGCCTGTCTGGAGACGGGCGCCGCCTACATGGACACTGCGATCCACGAAGATCCGGAAAAGATCTGCGAAACACCGCCCTGGTACGGAAATTACGAATGGAAGCGCCGCGAGCGCTGCGCTGAGAAGAAGGTCACTGCGATCCTCGGTGTCGGATTTGATCCGGGCGTCGTCAATGCCTATGCCAAGTTTGCCATCGATGACTATGTCACCGAGCCCTCCGAAATCGACATCGTCGACATCAACGCCGGCTCCCATGGCCGCTGGTTCTCCACCAACTTCGATCCGGAAATCAACTTCCGTGAGTTCACCGGCACGGTCTATTCCTGGCAGCAGGGCAAATGGCAGTCGAACAAAATGTTCGAGGTCGGCAAGGAGTGGGATCTGCCGGTTGTCGGAACCCAGAAGGCCTATATGACCGGCCATGACGAGGTTCATTCGCTGGCAACCAACTATCCGCAGGCCGATGTGCGCTTCTGGATGGGCTTCGGCGATCACTACATCAACGTCTTCACGGTTCTCAAGAACCTCGGACTTCTTTCCGAACAGCCGGTCAAGACCGCTGAGGGTCTCGAAGTCGTGCCACTTAAAGTGGTCAAGGCCGTCCTGCCTGACCCGTCCTCCCTGGCGCCCGACTACACCGGCAAGACCTGCATCGGGACCCTGGTGAAGGGCAAGACTGATGGCAAAGATGCAGAGGTCTTCATCTACAACGTCGCTGACCACAAGGACGCCTACAATGAAGTCGGCTCGCAGGGCATCAGCTACACCGCTGGCGTTCCACCAGTGGCCGCGGCCATGCTCATTGCCGATGGCACATGGGATGTGGAAACGATGAAGAACGTCGAGGAACTCGACCCCAAGCCATTCCTGAACATTCTGAATCGCATCGGCCTGCCGACCTACATCAAGGACGAAGCCGGCGAGCGCCCGCTCACCTTCTGATGCTCTGACGCAGAACATGTAAATGAAAAGCCCCGGTTTTTACCGGGGCTTTTTTGTTGAGACACTGGAAGCGACCGAAGGTTGTGGTCTCAGCCCGCGTCCTCATATTGGGCAGACAGCTCGAGCCATTCCTCTTCGGTCTTGTTCAGCTTCTTCTCGCAGAAGGCCCGCTCCTTGACGAACTTGGCCGCGCGCGCCGCATCCGCGACGTAAAAACCCGGATCGGCAAGTTCCTCGTCGATCATCGCCAATTTCTTTTGAAGCCGCGCGATTTCCGTCTCGGCATCCTTGATCCGCTTGCGCAGGGGCTTGAGCTCCGTGCGCTTGACCGCAGCACCCTTGCGTTTTTCCTGCGGCTTTTCAGCCTTCGGCTTTGGAGTTGCTTCTTCCTTTGGTTTCTTTTTCTTGGCGTCAGGTCCCTTGAGGATCAGCTGACGATAGTCGTCCATGTCACCCTCATAGGGCGCGACGCCGCCATCGCCCACCAGCCATAGGCGGTCCGCGCAAGCCTCGACCAGATGGCGGTCGTGCGAGATGAGGATGACCGCGCCCTGATATTCGTTGAGAGCAATGACCAGCGCCTCGCGACTGTCGATGTCCAGGTGGTTGGTCGGCTCATCGAGGATGATCATGTTCGGACCGTCAAACGTCGCTAGACCGAGCAGTAAGCGAGCCTTTTCGCCGCCCGACAAGTCCTTTGCCGGTGTCGTCATCTTCTCGGTCGGCAGGCCAAACCCCGCGACACGTGCACGAACCTGGGCCTCGGAGGCTGTGGGCATTAGAGAGCGGACATGGGCAATCGCGTTCTCGGCCGGCCGCAGTTCGTCCATCTGGTGCTGCGCAAAAAATGCGATCTTGAGCTTCGACGCCTTGGTGATGTCGCCGCCCATGGCCTCCAGCCGACCGGAAATCAGCTTGGCGAAGGTCGACTTGCCGTTGCCGTTTGCGCCCAGAAGCGCGATCCGGTCATCGGGATCGATGCTGGCGGTGATGCGCTTGAGCACAGGCTTGCCATCATAGCCCACGGAAACATCTTCGAGCTTCAGGATGGGGGGCGCGAGGCGACCCTTCGGGTCAGGGAAGTGTATCGGCGTCGAGCTGTCTTCCATCAGACCGGTGAGCGGCTCCATGCGCTCCAGCATCTTCAGGCGCGATTGCGCCTGTCGGGCTTTCGATGCCTTGGCGCGAAAGCGGTCGACGAACGCTTGCATGTGCTTGCGCTGAACGTCCTGCTTTTCTTTGGCCTTCTGCTGCAGGATCATGGTTTCGCGTCGCTGGCGGTCGAAACTGTCGTATCCACCGCGGTAGAAGGTCAGCTTGCGTTGATCCAGATGAACAATGCTGTCCACGGCCTTGTTGAGAAGGTCGCGGTCATGGGAGATGAGCAGCACCTGATGCGGATAGCGCGCGACGTAGTTTTCCAACCACATGGTGCCTTCCAGATCGAGGTAGTTGGTAGGCTCATCGAGAAGAAGAAGGTCTGGCTCTGAGAAAAGCACAGCTGCCAGGGCGACGCGCATGCGCCAGCCACCGGAGAACGCAGAGCAGGGGCGCTGCTGCGCCTCGGCACCAAAGCCAAGACCAGACAAGATCGCGCCAGCCCTTGCTTCCGCCGTGTGGCTGTCAATATCGGCGAGACGAACATGGATCTCGGCGATGCGCTGAGGATCAGTTGCCGTTTCCGCCTCGGCGAGAAGGTCAGAGCGCTCCGTGTCGGCCTTAAGCACCACGTCGAGAAGGCTCTCTTCGGTGCCGGGCGCTTCCTGCGCAACCTGACCGATCCGCGCCTGTTTCGGGATGCTGACCGAGCCACTCTCAGAGCTGAGATCGCCGGTGATCAGCTTGAAGAGCGTTGATTTGCCAGTGCCGTTGCGCCCCACAAGACCGGTCTTGGTCCGTGCAGGCAGCGTTACACTGGCGTTGTCGATCAACAGGCGTCCGCCGATGCGGTAAGTGAGGTCGGATATTTGTAGCATTGCGGATCAATGGCCGAGGTTCCGGCAGCTTTCAAGCCCCTAGCGCACGCCTGAGGTAAGAAAGCCGTCCGATGATGCACAAAGTCCTCTAGCCGTCGCTCATCAGCGCCGAGAAATAGATTTCTGCAAAACCTGCCACCAGTTCGTAGCACAGCGTCAGCTCGCGGCTTTGAGAATCCCAGAAGGCGTTCTCTTCGCCGCAGGTCGCTGCCCGAAAAGTGACGGGGTCCGGCAACTTGTAAAGACTGTCCAGCTCTTCGGCGACAGTCTCCATCAACTCGCTTTCCTTGAGGAAAACCGAAAGTTGTTCGAACTCCGTGGCAGGGTCATCGTGGCGAACCGTTATTTGGCGACGCGTGTCAAATTCGCTTCGTAAATATGCGTCGGTTGCAATCTCCCAGGAGAGTGCGGCTTGGTCATAATCGAAGCTGCAGGTTTCAGCACGTTCATCCGGCAGATCAAGATCGAAAGCGAGATCCGCAAAAGCGGCCGGGTCGCTGCCGACCATTAGGCATAGCATCCGGTATCCACGCTGAAGATCCAGGTCATGCTCATCATAGAAGACCAGCTCCTCTTGGTCTGTCTCGGCCGCAAGAAACCAGCCAATCATCGCGTTGGAGAGCAGCAGGTCCATGTCTTCGTTGCCGAACGAGAGCATGGTGACAGTCGCCAGGTTGTCCACCGCATCTTCTTCCTGGCCAAGGATAGGCAAACCCAGCTCGGACACGAGCATGTGGCCACCTTCGTGATGCAGCGTGAAGAGCGTGTTCCCGGCAACAAAGACGAAAAGCTCTTCCAAGGCTCCTGGGGAAAGGGCTTTCATGCGGTCGTGGAGGCTGCTCTCGGCGCGCACCGATGAGGCAAATAGCGAGGACGCCAACAGTGCGAGCAGAAAGAGAGAAGGACGAAGGTCCAGCCATTTGCCAAGCGTCGCGGTAGGCATCGTAACTCTCCTGGTCGAGCCGGAAGCTGCGCGAAACAGCTTCTGGTTATCGGAAAGTAAGGCTGGAAACCGACAAATTCCAGAGTTTCATTAAGTGCATATGCTGAGAAATACGCGGCGGTCAGGGGAGCGAGATGACACCCAGGCGGGTCTGGCACTGAAAATGAAGCAGATCGAGGATCTGTGAGCGGGCGCCAAGCATATGCAGGAAGACCTGCACCTGTGCCCGGTATTGGCTCTGGTGATGGAAGAGGTGCACCATGGCTGAGCCAAGTGGCTGGGCGAGTCTTTGCGGATCCCGGATGGTGCTGAATTGAATGACCTTCGCCAGTTGTGCCTCGGTCACCGAGTCTGAAAACAGCGTAAGATCTTCGTCCGTATAGGCACGTTGCTCGGCCAGTTCGTCGAAGTCTTCAGTCACCATGTCCTCGTAACTCGTGAAGGGGTCAGGCTGATTGGCGAACCGTGCGAGCCAGAGGCGATCGACCAGAAGGATATGATCGAGAGTTCCATGGATGGAACTGAACTCCGCCTTGAAATCCCTGCTCATCTCGACCGGGTCAACCGTTCTGCAGTCTGCAAACAGCCGGTCATTGGCCCAGCGATTGTATTCCGTCATCATCCGCACGAAGGCTCTCATGAACCCATTCCCCCCAAGGTCACCCGCCACTGTGACCCGCATCGCAGAGTTTGCAATGTATGCATAAATCACGACGGGGTTTAATAACAAATATAGGGATGTGACAAGGCAATAAGCTATTTTTGGTTGTATTTAATGTGTATCACCTGACCGAAGACCTCCTTTTCGAGAATTTCATCGATCCTGGACATGAAACTGTCATGTGCTAGCCCCTTGCAGTTGTTCCGCCGCAAAGATATAGGAAGCGCAAATTCGAACCGGCGCCGGGCAATGGCTCGCCGCAGCGATTTTGACGGGCTTTTGAAGCTCCAACCCAGGAAAGAATGAAGAACCATGGCGATCGAACGCACTTTTTCCATGATTAAGCCGGATGCAACCAAGCGCAACCTTACCGGTGCAATCACTGCCAAGCTTGAAGAAGCCGGTCTTCGCGTCGTTGCGTCCAAGCGCGTCTGGATGTCCCTGCGCCAGGCTGAAGCATTCTACGCAGTTCACAGCGAACGTCCGTTCTTCGGCGAACTGACCGAGTTCATGTCTTCAGGCCCGACCATCGTTCAGGTTCTCGAAGGCGAAGACGCCATCGCCAAGAACCGCGAAGTCATGGGCGCGACCAATCCTGCAGACGCTGCCGAAGGCACCATCCGCAAGGAATTCGCTCTTTCGATCGGCGAAAACTCTGTTCACGGCTCCGATGCGCCAGAGACAGCTGCTGAAGAAATCGCGTTCTGGTTTGCCGGCAACGAAATCGTTGGCTAAGCCACATTTCTTCGCTAAAATGACTAAGGCCGGTCCCTTGCGGGGCCGGCCTTTGCTTTTGGCATTTGCTGTCAGCTTACTCGGCTGCGTGTGGAAGACCTTCCAGCGGCCGGTTGTTTTCCTGTGGGCGTTTTTCCAGCGCCACCACCTTCGCAGCAGGCCGCTCTTCTCCATCCGACGGAGCACTTGGCTCGGCTTGCGCTTCAACCTCTGACGTCTCTTCAAGAGGTCGGTCTTGACCAGAAGCTCTCCGATTGCGCAGGCGCTGCCAGGTTCCGGCCCATACACTGGGAAGGGCGATCATGACAGGGATCATGATCAGCGTCAGGATGGTCGAGAAGGCAAGACCGGAAATGACGGCGGTCGAAAGCTGAACCCACCAGACCGCAGTGATACCGCCATATGCTGTCACCTGATTGAAGAAGTCGAAATTCACCTTCGTCGCCATCGGGATAAGACCGGCTATCGTGGTGATGGTGGTCAGCAGGATCGGACGGATACGCTGCGCTGATGTTTTCAAGATGGCATCTAGCGGCTCAAGTCCGTCTTCGCGGAAGCGGTTGAACGTGTCGATCAGGACGATGGCATTGTTGACCACAATCCCGGCCAGCGCGACGACCCCGGTGCCCGTCATGATGATCGAGAAGCTCTGTCCTGTGATCAGCATTCCCAGCAACACGCCCATCACGGACATGACCACGGTCGATAAGGTCAGGAACGTTTGATAGAACGAGTTGAACTGGGTCAGCAGGATCAGGAACATCAAGAACAACGAGCCGACCATGGCCTTCATCAGAAACTCGCCAGATTCCTTCTGGTCCTCATCCGCGCCGCGGAACTCGAGGAAGATGTTGTCCGGCCAGGTCTGTGTCTGGAGCCATTCGTCCAGTTCCTTGACCTTTTCGTCCGGCGTAGAACCCGATGCAGGATCGACGGTCGCTTTCAGCATCATGGAGTAAAGCCCGTCGCGACGGGTGATCGACGACACCTTCTGGGCCGGCGAACGATCGACGAAATTGGCCAGCGGCACGAGGCCAAGCGGCGTCTGAAGGCGCAGCTGGTCAAACCGGTCAACGGTCCGCTCTGTCTCCGGTAGCCGGACACGTATGTCCACCTCATCTTCGCTGTCGGTCGGGCGATATTTGCCGATCAAAACACCGTTGGTGACAAGCTGAACCATGGATCCGACAGATGCGATGTCCGCGTTGTAACGACCTGCCTGTTCCCGGTCGATGGCAATCTGCCATTCGATGCCGGGCAGGTGACGGTCGTCCTCCTGATCGATCAGGCCATCCATGCTGTTCAAATGGGACCGGACAAGTGCAACATTTTCAACCAGGGTGTCATAGTCCGTGGACTTGATCTCCAGCTGAACGTCCTTGCCGGTCGGAGGGCCGCCTTCGATCTTGCGTGTCTCGACCTTGATGCCGGGAAGCATGGCTGTGCGTTCGCGGATTTCAGCGAAGATCTCCTTGGCCTCGCGCCGGCAGCAGAAATCTGCCAGCTCAAGCTGAAGTTCCCCAATGACATCCGCAGGCTTGTCCTGGACACCGCCGATGAAGTCCGGGCCGCCTCCGCCACCTGGCACATTTGCAGAGCTGACGACGTTTTCGACGCCGGGCACCTGAAGCACTTCCGCTTCGACTTCCTTCACCAGAACAAGGGATTCAGCCGCCGACATGTTGCCACGGCCGGAGATCAGCACAACGGCCTGATCCGGCTCCTCATCGACGAAGAATTCGACACCGGTCGGATTGGAGGCGAAAGAAGTGAATATCATGAAGCAGCCACCAAGCATCAGGACGATGGTGACGATATTGCCGATGGGATTGCCGGCCAGCAGCTTGAGGCCGCGAACGTAGAGACCCGTTGCGCCTTTGACCTTGCGAACGTCGAAGGTGTTGGATCCGGAAAGGGCCTGAGCATCTGCCTTTTCAGCTTCATGCCTTGCCTTTGCGCGTTCCTGTGACCAACGCACGAACGGTCGGAGCACATAGAAGCTCGCCACGCCGACTGCCACGAAGGTGACGACCGCCAGAAGACCAAGAACAGTGCCGAGAAGTTCTTCAGGCACATTGCCGGCCATCAGGCTCGGCAGAACGGGGCCGTTCAAGACGATCGTGGCGGAAAGAGCCGCGAACACGAGGGCAAGAAGTACGGTCGCATTCCGTGATGCCCAATGAGAGACCTGCGCGAAGATTCCGCCTGTCACCGGCAGGAACACCATGGCGGTGACCAGTGAGGCTGACAGCACGATGATCACCATAATCGGCAGGTAACTCATGAACTCGCCTGCAACGCCGGGCCAAAGCAGCATCGGCAGGAAGGCGACGAGCGTCGTCGCGGTTGACGAGACAATCGGCCAGAACATCAGCTTGGCTGCCCTGATATATGCCTCGCGGTCTTCCATGCCTTCCGAGATCTTGCGGTCGGCATATTCGGTCATGACGATCGCACCATCGACGAGCATACCGACGGTCAGAACGAGGCCGAACATGACCATCGTGTTGACTGTGTACCCCATGCCGCCAAGGATCAGGAAACCGACCATGAACGAGGTCGGGATGGCGATGCCTACAAGCAGCGCTGATCGCAGGCCGAGGGCTGCAACCACCAAAATCATCACCAGGAAGATGGCCGTCAGGATCGACGATTGAAGCGATCCCAGAACCTCGAAGATGTTCGAGGACTGGTCGAGCATCATGTCGACCTTGATCGTGGAGGGCCAGTCTTTCGACGCTTCTTCGACCACAGCACGCACTGCCGCGTTGTTCTCGATGATGTTCGTGCCGATGCGTTTCGTGACCTGAAGGGCAATTGCCGGCCGGCCGTTCACACGTGTGTAGCTGTTGGCATCCTTGAAAGTCCGGCGAATTTCCGCGACATCGCCAAGCGTGACCAGACCTTCGCCGTTCTGCTTGATCGGCAGCGAATAAACGTCTTCCGCGGTCTCAACTAGCCCGGGGACCTTGACGTTGAAACGGCCCTTGCCGCCATCGATGTAGCCGGCAGGAACCAGCTGGTTGTTCAACGTAAGGGTCGACAGCAACTCCTGCTGGCTGATCGAATAGGCCTCTAGCTTTTGTGCATCAATCAGGATTTCAAGGAGTTCTTCGCGGTGCCCCGCCAGATCGGCGGAGCGAACCGTGTCAATTGCCTCAACCTGATCCTTCAGTCGCCGTGCGTGGCGATAGAGCGTCCGCTCAGGAACATTGCCCGAAAGCGCAATGGTGATCGTTGGCACCAGCGCGAAGTTTGTTTCCGCAATAGTCGGCTCTTCCGCATCAGCCGGCAGTTCTCCCTTGGCCTGATCGACCTTGTCGCGGACGTCGGCGAGGGCCTCGTCCTTGTCAAAGGAGATATCAAATTCAAGCACGATCCCGGCATGGCCTTCGGAGGCGATTGCCGTGATCTCTTTGAGGCCATCAAGGCCGCGCAGTTCGGTCTCCATCGGGCGGACAAGCAGGCGCTCGGCATCTTCTGGAGAAATGCCCGACTGGGAGATTGAGATGTAGAAGATCGGGACATCAATGTCCGGGCTGTCTTCCTTCGGAATGGCGATATAAGTGAAGATACCGGCGACAAGCAGCGCCAGCATCAGCACAAAAACGGTTTTCGGGCGGCGCAGAACGCCTTCGAGCATGTCGATCATTGGGCCACCTCCGCGGTTTCGAGTACCGGTTCGACGATCTGTCCATCGGTCACATAGTCCTGACCCACGGTGATCACAGTTACGCTTTCCGGTAGTCCACCGACCCAGACACCATCCTGTTCACCGCCAAGCACGGTTACCGGGAAGAACTCGGTCGTGTTGTTGTCACCAACTGCGCGCAGGCCGACCTGACCCGCATCGTTCAAGGTCAGGATCGCCGGCGAGATCTTGTGGGCTTTTTCGCTCGCCAGCGGCAAACGGGTCAGCGCCGTCACGCCATCACGGGCAATCCCCTCGGGGTTCGGTACATCCACCTCGATGCGGAAGGTGCGGGTGTCAGGATGAGCTGCCGGAGAAATGTAGCGCACCACGCCGTCAAAGGTTTGCCCGGTGATCAGCTCGACTTCTGCTGCCATGCCGACGGAAACCTTGGCGATGTCGACCTCCGAGACCTGACCAATGGCTTTCATCGGGTTCGTGTCGACCACGGTCGCGCAGGTGTCACCTACATTAAGACGTGCGCCAATGTTTGCCATCGGACTTTCGATAATGCCGTCAATTGGCGAGCGGATGATGGTCCTGTCCAACTCAAGTTCGACTTCCTCAACGCGCGCACGTGCCGCGTCGAGAGAGGCTTGAGCCGCCGCGACACGGGTCTGAGCGGTAAAGCCTTTTGTCGAAAGTTGTGTTGAGGCTGAATGGTCCAGCTCGGCCTGGGCCAGCATCGCTTTGGCCTCGAGCACGCTTGCTTTCCGCGTGCCCTTGTCGAGTACACACAAAATGTCGCCTGCAGCGATCCGCGAACCTTCTTTCGCCGGTCGTTCTATGACACGGGCGGCAGTTTCCGAGCGTACCTGCACCTTTGCGTGGGCTTCCGTCCGTCCACGAATATCGAGAACGGCCTTGCGTTCAGTTGCTTTCAGATGAGCGACTTTCACCCGAAAGAGCGCATCTGTCGAGGGGTCCTGACGTTCCGCCGGGGGCAGTGTGGCGTTGGGGCTGTCAGCGCGTCCACCGATCACGACCGTACCGGAATACATCCAGGCGCCGATGCCGGCTGCAAGGCCAACGGCCAGAATATATGAAAATTTCAAGCGCATGGATAACTCCAAAATGTCTCGTTTGCCTATTCGGCTGCTGCGGTTTGGGAGACGCCGCTAGCGCCTTCGGCAATGCGAACAAGTTCCTCACCGTGAGTGGCGAGGTAGTTAAGGGTAAAAGTCATACAGGCAACGCCATAAGACCGGGTCCAGCAGGATGCGGGGTGCGTATCGTCGCAGTCGCGAGCCATGAGCATGTCGAGTTCTGCCTGGACCTGACCGCGGCGGTGTTCAATGGCTTTTTTTATGGCATCCGGCCCGATGTGCTCGGCATAAAGAGCAACCAGGAGGAACGGTGATTTGAATGTGTCTGCGGCCTGAGGTTCGGTAAGACCTTTAAGGAATTCGGCACGGCCAGCCTCTGTGATCGAATAGACCTTGCGCGTCGGCTTACCATCCTGCAGCTCTTCGCGAACGGTCACAAGGCCATCGGCTTCGAGCCGCGCCAAGGCCGGATAGATGGAGCCGAAGCTGGCATCCTCGAAATAGCTGAACTTGCCCTCGGTCGATTCCTTTCGGATCTCGTATCCCGTGGCATCGCCATAACTTAGGATCGCAAGACAGAGGCTGCGAACGCTCATTCCGTTGCTCCTGCGTCAAGAAAGTCAACGCCGCTTCAAGGTTCCGCACTTCGGCCCGTCCGAGCAGCGGAATTTTGCCAGCATTTTGATGCGGCAGGTCTTAGCCGATGGATGGCCCATCAGTCATTTGACTAGGTACTCGCTCTATATATATCGTGTCTATATATATGTGGTCGATATAACAAGTTTGTGATGTTTCGGCAATGGGGGCGCAAGTGAGGAGTTTTGCCGCATTGCCGCTCAACACAGCCAGGCGCTAGAGTAATATCAATCTTCAGAATGCGTTCGTCAGGTCTTGGATATCGATCCCGATGCAGATGAACCATCGCATGAAAGGGAAAATGGCATGCTGTGGCTGAACAGATCTTCCCGTTCAATCCAAAATATGCTGCCGAAAAACCCGTTGTTCCGCTTGTTGACAATCAACGGTGTGCTCGGGGTGGCTATCTCTGGAGGCTTTTTGGCCGGCGTGTTCTGGGCCAACATCGGCAATTTGAGAGTGCTTGTGACCCGATCCGAAGACCCGGTTTTGCCGATCGTGATGTTAGCGGCGGGCTTCATCATCACGTTGACCTCGGTGGTCATGGGCTCAGCCATCATGATGCTGAGCGCGAAAGACGGTGATGGGGGGAAACGTCAGCAGGACTGGTCGTTGACGCTGGGCGCTGCGCACCAGTTGGCTCCGGTGCCTGCGCCGGCCGGCAAGAAACACGCGACCTGATCGAGGCGGGGCCTGACAAAAGACCAGCCTTAGTGCTGGTTCGAGGCAGCCTGAATCTGGACCATTGGGGTCTGCGCGTGCGCAGGGACCGGATCGAAGTCCGCGAAAAGCGTCATTGTTGCGCCTGTGAGCAGGAGCAGTAGTCCGGCGGATGTAAGATGCATAGCCATCTCCTTGAAAAGCTGTTGAGCCGCTTTTAGGCATCCACTTTCTAAGGCAGAGGAAACCGATCCGCTAAAATTTGATACAATAGTATTTTTGACGAGGCGTTACCGTTCTTCAGTTGTTTCTGGGGGATTGTGCGCTTGCAACATGACGCCGGTTGGGGTTTGCTCAGGCAAACAGATACTGATCAGGATTTCCGTGAAATGACATCGTCTTATCCGCGCGATTTGGTTGGCTACGGACGGGTTGCGCCACAGCCCAACTGGCCCGGGGACGCCAATGTGGCCGTTCAATTTGTCATTAACTATGAAGAAGGCGGAGAGAATAATATTTTGCACGGCGACGCTGCCTCTGAAGCGTTTCTGTCTGAAATCGTCGGTGCGCAGCCTTGGTCGGGTAAACGGCACTGGAACATGGAATCCATCTACGAGTACGGATCGCGCGCAGGCTTCTGGCGCTTGTGGCGCATGTTCACCAGCCGCTCGATACCGGTCACGGTCTATGGCGTCGCAACAGCGCTGGAACGCAACCCGGAAGCCGTTGCCGCCATGAAAGAGGCCGATTGGGAAATCGCATCCCATGGTCTCAAGTGGATCGAATACGCCGACATGCCCGAAGAGGTGGAGCGCGAACACATGCGCGAGGCGATCCGCATCCACGAAGAGGTGACCGGTTCGAGGCCACTCGGCTGGTACACGGGTCGATGCTCCATGCAGACGCAAAAGTTGGTCATGGAAGAAGGTGGCTTTCTATACGACAGCGACAGCTACGCGGACGATCTGCCTTATTGGGTCGACGGACCTGATGGCGACCATCTGGTCATTCCCTACACCCTCGACACCAATGACATGCGCTTTGCGGCCGTTCAGGGCTTTAATTCCGGGGATCAGTTCTTCTCCTATCTGAAGGACGCTTTCGACGTGCTTTACGCGGAAGGCGAGGCCGGTGCGCCCAAGATGCTGAACATTGGCCTGCATTGCCGGCTGGTGGGGCGACCCGGGCGAGCCGCTGCATTGGCGCGGTTCCTGGATTATGTTGCCTCCCACGACAAGGCCTGGCTCACACGCCGTATCGACATTGCCTGGCATTGGCATGCCCATCATGCGCGAGGGTAGGGGCAACAAAGGTCTGGTTCTCGATTGTTTGGCGAGGGCTGATGGTCTGGGGTAAGGTCATCAAGCGGGAGCCTGTGCGGTTCTCTTGAACATCAGGAACCCAAACCGGGATATGGCCTCGGCGACCCAAATACCCAGATATCACCTGTACGGTGAAGATGATCCGGTAAAGGATTTCGATTTCTTTCATATCGAAACCATCCGGACCCGGTCGAAGCCGCACGGCTGGTCTTTGGGCGCACACAGCCACGCGCACTTGTTCCAGATGCTTATGATCACGCAGGGCGCCGGCCATCTCGTCGACGACACCGGTGAGCGGGAAATTTCGCCCAAGATGGCGGTCTTCAATCCTGCGGGTGCAGTCCACGGATGGACGTTTACGCCAGATACCCAGGGCTATGTCCTCTCCTTCAGCCACGATTACCTTGGCGGGCGCAAAGAAAACCGTGCGGAGGCAGAAAGATCGGCATTGCATGCCGCATCCAATCTGGTGTTCGAGCTGGAGAGTGAAGACCTGCGACGCCTGACATTCTGTCTTGAAGAAATGGCGGAGGAATTCGGTAATGGGCGCCGGCGGCGCGACATGTTTCGTCCACTCCTCAGTCTGGCGCTTGTCTTGCTCTTTTCCAAGAAAGCGGACGCGGGTGAACTTGACCGAACGCCGGGCTTCTCACTCTTTCGGTTTCGCGCTTTGGTTGATGAGCATTTCAGGACGCAGCGTTCCCCTGACTTTTATGCCGCCGAGATGGGTCTGACGACGCAGCGGCTGAACAGATATTGCCGATTGTTCGCCGATCGGACCGCTGCGCAGAGCATTCGCGATCGGGTGATTCTGGAGGCGCGCCGCCTTATCGCATTCTCCGACCTCAGTATTTCCCAGGTCGCCTACGATCTTGGCTATGAGGATCCAGCATATTTTTCCAGGGTCTTCAGAAAGGAAACCGGAGAAGCTCCGGCCGACTTTCGCGCGCGACACGCGGTTTGATCAGAGATGTATCATCTTCTGATGAATTGGATTTGATTGGGTAAATTAACCATTTATTTAGATTTTGAGGCACCAAGCACAACCGTTCATTGTGCTTGGTGCTTTTGCGGCCTATCACTTTTGGAGAGTTAATGATTTGTTAATTTGACGAAGGGTGGGCGTCGCATGAACCTCTCGAGCCGCTATTTTACCGTCTATATTTTTGCAGCTTTCATGCTCGGTTTTTCCGTCATGGTTGCCGTGAACACGGACGCAGCTGAGCGCACGGTCGAAAGATTGGTCGTTGATGGCAACGAACTTATTATTCTGTCTCAAAGAGCCTATCACGCGGTCGATCTTGACGAGATGGGAGACATCCTCGTCCGCCTCCATGCAGCGGGCGTCTACATGCCCACGGCTCTATTGGGGGCCGTTGGCAAGGAACTTCAGAACGTCGCCCACAGGACTGACTGAACTCCCCGGCGACAGGTTCCATTCAGCAAAGAAAAGCCCCGGTGCAGCGATGCTCCGGGGCTTTTCTTTGACTGGTGAGACGTCCTAGTAGGGCAGGCCGACGTAGTTCTCCGCCAAACTGACCTGTGCCGCATGGGAACTCGCAAGGTAATCCATGTCGGCCTGCTGCATGCGGGCGTTGAAGGGGCCCAGGTCAGGGAATTGGTGGAGAAGCGTCGTCATCCACCAGGAGAATCGCTCCGCTTTCCAGATGCGTGCCAGGGCTTTCTGCGAGTAGGTGTCTATCCCGGCGGTGGATTTCTCACCGTAGAACTCGATCAAGGCTTCGGAGAGGTAGTGAATATCGGAGGCTGCGAGGTTCAACCCCTTTGCGCCTGTCGGCGGCACGATGTGACCGGCATCTCCTGCCAGCATCAAACGGCCGAAGCGCAGGGGCTCAGCGACGAAGCTGCGGAGGGGCGCGATGCTTTTTTCGATGGAAGGACCAGTCTCGATCCGGTCTGCAGCTTCTCTTCCAAGACGGATCTTCAATTCATCCCAGATCGCATCATCGGACCAAGCGTTGACGTCCGTACCAGTGGGAACCTGGACGTAATAGCGGCTCAGTTTTTCCGACCGCATGGAGGCAAGGGCAAAACCATTGGGATGATTGGAATAGATCAGCTCATGGTCGACCGGCTTCACATAGGACAGGATTCCGAGCCAGCCGAAAGGGTAGACCTTTTCATATTCGGTGATTGCACCATCCGGCACCGATGCGCGTGAAACGCCATGGAATCCGTCGCAACCGCAGATGAAATCACAGGCGATCTCATGGGTCGTACCGTCCTTGTCATAGGTGACGCGCGGGTTGGGCCCGTCAAAGTCAAGGGGCGTTACGTTCGAAGCCTCATAGATAACCTTTCCATCGCGCGCGCCGTGCGCGTCCATGAGGTCTCGGGTGACTTCTGTTTGTCCATAGACCATGACGCTCTTGCCGCCAGTCAGGCCCTTGAGGTCGATCCGCAGCCGCGTTTCGGCAACACTCAGTGTGAAGCCGTCATGGGGCAGGCCCTCCTTGCGCATTCGGTCCGAAACACCGGCACGTTCAAGCATGTCCACCATGCCTTGTTCGAGGACACCGGCGCGGATGCGTGAGAGCACATACTCGGGATCACGTCGCTCCAGGACAACACAGTCGACACCGGCAAGATGCAGGAGCTGGGACAGCAGCAGTCCGGACGGGCCAGCTCCAATGATGACAACCTGTGTGCGCATGAACGATCCTCTCCGGGACGATTTCGATGTGTTGAGAGGATCTTAGGAACCAGACCGGCAAACGGAATGGACCATCTGATCGAAGACTTGGACATTTTGACTGGTCGTTTGAGGACGGCCTACACTCAGCATTGTTGAAGAGTGTCAGCCCGCCCGGGACCGTAGTTGCGCCTTGATCTGCGCGATGCATTCGCCGGGAGAATGACGGGCCGTATCAACTTGCAAAAGGTTTTCGGACTGGCGGTCAGACCAGGGTTCAAACTCGCGATTTTTCACGGCTTGCCAATCAGGCAGCTGAATGTCGGGGCTATTGCCCTTTCGCTGCTCGACGCGTTGGCGATGCTCCTCCTTGTCGGAGCAGACGACCCAGACATCGAGCCACGAAACGTCTGCGTCGCGAGCAGTCTCATGATAGTTCTCGCGTGAAAGACTGACTGAATTGACGCTGTCCAGGATCACCCAACGCCCAAGGCGCAAATTGTCCAGCGCGACTGCCCGGGCCGTGTCATAGCCGGCAGGTCCAATGTCGTCACGTGTCTTGATCGCTTGGCAGGACAGCATGACCTTTTCGATCGTATCAACCCGCAAATAGACGGCTTGAAGATCTGAGGCCAATGCGCGCGCGATCGAGGTTTTACCCGTTCCCGGCAATCCGGAGAAAATGATCAGCATTGAAAAGCTCCAAATGCGTACCGCGAAAGCGTTGAGCTGATCATCGGGTTTTCAATCAAACGCTGCACAAAGGCCGCTGACTCAACTTTAGAAGACGCTGAATCGATACCTTAGCGCTTCGGGTCAAGATGCTGATACGATTCCAAAACGCGATCAATCATGACATCGCTTGCGCCCATGTGGTGCGCTGGATCCTTCAAGTCTTCCCAGTCAATCGGCGCATCGCCGAGACCTGCCAAGACATCGAATAGATGCGTCCCGGTTTCATTGACCTGTTTGCAGGCGTTCTTGACGAGTGCTTGCGCCTCTGGACGCGGCATATGTTCTGCCAGTGCGAAACTGGCAGCTTCGGCAAGCAACAGGCCATTTGAAGTCTCGATCGTCGCGCGCATGGTCTCGCTTTTGACCTCGAGCGCTCCGATAAGCCGGTTCGCATGATCCAAGGCGCTGCCTGTCGAGAGGACGATTTGCGGCAGGGTCAGCCACTCAAGGGTCCAGTTGGCGCCCGATCTCTCATGCTCTTGAAGCGCCGCCTGATGCAAGGTTCCGAGCAGTCCTGCATTTTGGCGTGCAAGCGCAACGAGGACTTCCGCGCCGACCGGGTTGACCTTGTTCGGCATGGTTGAGGAACCGCCGCCGCCGCCCGGACGCACTTCTGCGATTTCATTCTGCGCCAGCAGCACGATGTCGGCGCCGATCTTGCCGAGAGTCCCCGTCACGAGCGACAGCCAGCCGGCATAGTCGTAAAGACCGTCGCGCAACGTGTGCCAGGGAGCTGGCGAAACGCCAAGGTTCAAACGCGTGGCAAGGTTCATTTCAACAGCCACTGCGCGTTCGCCAAGGGCAGAGAGATTGCCCGCTGCACCACCAAATGAAAGCAATAAAAGCCGAAACTTGATGCCGTCGAGCCGCTCCAGGTGGCGCAAAAGGCCGGAGAGCCAGACGGCGGCCTTCAGGCCAAAACTCGTCGGGGTCGCCTGCTGCATGCGTGTCCTTGCAGCAATTGGCGTGTTGCGGTGCGCATCTGCGAGCTTTGCCAGTTGATCGGCAAGCTGCCAGAGTGATGCTTCATGAAAATCAATTGCGGTGCGCAGCCGCAAGATGAGCCCTGTGTCGCAAATGTCCTGACTGGTCGCGCCCCAATGAACGAAACTGGCATGCTCGGAACCGACCGCTGCGCGGAGTTGCGCAACAAGGGCAGGGACGGCGACGCCGTCTTTTGCAGTACCCTCCGCGAGGCTGATCGGCTCAATCAGAAGGCTCTGGCAGGTCGCTGCGATGGCTTTTGCCGACGCTGCGGGAATAAGACCGCAGTCGGCCTCCGCCAATGCGAGCGCGCCTTCGACATCGAGCATGGCTTTGATGACGGCCTTGTCGTCGAAAAGGGCGGCGGTCTCAGGAGCGGTCAGAAGCGCACCCGTGATCTGGCTGTCGAAGGCAGTCGGCCCCATATTCTAAGCGCTCTCCAGTGCGATGGCGATGCCCTGACCGACGCCGATACACATCGTTGCCAGGGCCAGTTTGCCGCCACGTTTTTTCAGTTCCAGTGCCGCAGTCCCCGTGATCCGTGCGCCTGAGGCCCCGAGCGGATGACCGATGGCAATGGCACCGCCATTCGGATTGATGAAGTCAGCTGTTTCATCAAGTCCGAGATCACGCAGAACCGCAAGACCTTGTGAAGCGAAAGCCTCGTTTAGCTCGATGATGTCAAAGTCTTTCGGCGCAATACCGAGTTTCTCGCACAATTTGCGGGTGGCCGGCGCGGGGCCAATGCCCATGATGCGTGGAGGAACGCCGGCGGTCGCGCCGCCAACGATGCCGGCGATCGGTGTGAGACCGTATTTGCGAACGGCGTCTTCAGACGCAATCAGCAGCGCGGCGGCGCCATCGTTGACACCAGAGGCGTTGCCGGCCGTCACCGTGCCGCCGTCTCGGAAAGGCGCGCGCAGTTTTGCCAGCGTTTCAAGGGTGGTGTCCGGGCGCAGGTGCTCATCTTTTTCGACAATCACAGGATCGCCTTTGCGTTGCGGGATCGTCACGGCAACGATTTCTTCCGCCAGCCGGCCGCGCGCCTGGGCCTCCGCCGCTTTCTTTTGCGAGCGATAGGCGAAGGCATCCTGATCCGCGCGTGAGATCGAAAAATCTTCGGCGACATTCTCGCCCGTTTCCGGCATGGAATCGACGCCATACTGCCTTTTCATCAGGGGATTGACGAACCGCCAGCCGATGGTCGTGTCGTGCACCTCATTCGACCGGCTGAAAGCTGTCTCGGCCTTTGGCATGACAAAAGGCGCGCGAGACATGCTTTCGACACCTCCCGCAACAATGAGATCTGCCTGACCGGAGATGATCGCCCTCGAGGCCGTTATGATGGCATCCATACCAGAGCCGCAAAGCCGGTTCATTGTGGTGCCGGGAACCGTTTCAGGCAGCCCGGCAAGAAGCGAGGACATGCGGGCGACATTGCGGTTGTCTTCACCCGCCTGATTGGCGCAGCCATAGATCACTTCATCGACCGCGGCCCAGTCCACATCCGTGTTGCGCTCCATCAGGGCCCCGATCGGGATCGCTCCCAGGTCGTCGGCGCGAACCGGGGCAAGCGAACCGGCAAATCGGCCGAAAGGGGTGCGGATATAGTCGCAGATATAGGCGCGTTGCATGGCAGGCTCCCTTATTTGCCTTCGTGGGCGGCTTTGGTGCGGGCTTGCAGATCACGCAGGACCTGCAGCTCTTCCGCGCTCGGCGCCGGTGTCTCGAGCACATGATCTGCGAACTTTGCAGGCCAGCCAACGGTGTCCTGAACGTCCTTCCGAGAAGCACCAGGATGCAGCGAGGTGACGGTGAACTCCTTGGTCTGTGGATCGGGCTGCCAGACTGCGAGATCGGTAATGAGCCGTGTCGGTCCCTTGGTGTGGACACCGTGATCGGCACGGTCCGAGCCGCCCTTGCCATGGCCGAGCGATGTGATGAAATCGAGTTTCTCGACAAACCCTCGGGTCGACTGTTTCATGGTGATGAAGATCTCGCCGCAGGAAATGGCGATCTCAGGTGCGCCGCCGCCGCCAGGCAGGCGGACTTTCGGATTGTCATAGTCGCCGACGACAGTGGTGTTGATATTGCCGAACCTATCCAGCTGCGCGCCACCAAGGAAGCCTACGGTGATCCGTCCGCCCTGAAGCCAGTAGCGGAACATTTCCGGCACCGAGACCGTGTTCAATGCCGTGTCGCACAGTTCGCCATCTCCGATGGACAGAGGCAACACCGTTGGGGCGGTTCCGATGGTGCCGCTTTCATAAATCAGGGTGATATCGGGCGCATGGGTCAGACGCGCCAGGTTGCAGGCTGCCGAAGGGGCGCCGATGCCGACGAAGCAGACATCATCGTTGGATAGCGCGCGGGCGGCGGCAACCGTCATCATTTCGGTCGGGGTGAAGGTGCTCATCTCCGCGCTCCTCAGCCTTGGGTCTTCAGGTGTGCAACACGGGCGGCGAAAATGTCCGGCGTCTGGTCAAGGACGTTGGCCTTCATCCAGTCCATGAACATGTCTCTGTCAGACGCGATCTTGTCCCACTCCAGGTAGGCGCCATTGTCCCGGCCGTAATAGCCTTGGGTGTAGGATGGGTGAGCGCCTCCCGGCACGACAGCAATGGAGGTTACGGTCCAGGCGGGCAGGACCGTCGCATTTGGCGAGAGACCTTCGAAATCATCAACGATTTCCTCCACGGTCACGATCGAGCGTTTGGCAGCCAGAACGGCTTCCTTTTGAACACCGGTGATGCCTTCGAGGAACACATCCCCGTTGCGATTTGCCTTGAGGGCGTGGATGACCGCAACATCAGGCCGAAGAGCGGGAACTGTGGCCAGATTCTCACCGGAAAAGGGGCACTCGACAAATTTGATGTTCGGATTGACGCGTGTCAGCTCGGCGCCCCGGTAGCCTCTGAAAATGGCGCAGGGCAGGCCGGCTGCGCCCGCCTCATAGGCGTTTGCCATGGCCGCGTGACTGTGTTCTTCGATCTCAAGCTGGTGCGGCCAACCGTTCTCTAGGGCATCCCGGAACCGGCGCAGCAGGCCAACGCCTGGGTTTCCGGCGAAGGAGAAGATCATCTTCTTCACGCAGCCCATGCCAATCAGCTGATCGTAGATCATGTCCGGAGTCATGCGCATCACCGTCAGATCTTTGCGACACTGGCGGATGACCTCATGAGCAGCGGCATGCGGGATGAGATGAGTGAAGCCTTCAAAGGCGGCACTGTCGCCATCGTTGAGATTGTCGGCAACCGCATCGGCCAGGGACTGAAATTTCGCCATGGTTCCTACTCGTTGGTCTCGTGAAAGCGACCCGCAGGGGAAATGCTGGTCGGTCGTTTGGTTTGGTGGGACGGGCGCCGGTCAGACGTCGAAGAAGACCGTTTCGTTGTCGCCCTGCAGGTAAATGTCGAAGCTGTAGACTGTCTCGCCGTCCCGGTCGCTGCGTTGCGCAATCAGTGTTTTGCGCCGGTCTTCCTGCTCGATCAGGTTGAGCACCTGATCATCGGCATTGGCCGCTGTTTCATCCGAGAAATAGAGCCGGGTCTGCAAGCCGATGTTGATCCCGCGCGCGACAATCCAGAGACTGATATGGGGCGCCTGGGTCTTGCCGTTCCGGCCGGGAACCGGACCAGGTTTGATCGTCTCGATGGTGAAAATACCGGTTTCGAAGTCAGAGCAAATCCGGCCCCAGCCGCGAAAGTCCGTTTCGACCGGTTTTTGCTGCTTATCTTCCGGGTGATTATATTTGCCGTCCGAGTTGGCCTGCCAGCTTTCGATCAGCACATCGCGCACGGGTGCGCCCGTTCCATCAAACACACGGCCTTCAATCTTGATGCGCTCGCCTTTGGTGTTTGGACCGGCCACCACGTTGGAAAAGTTGGTCTCGAAAATGTCGAAGCCGGCATAGTCGGGTGCAAGGCCAATGTGGACGTAGGGCCCAGCGGTCTGACTCGCGGTTTCCTTTAAGTAATTCAGCGGTTGAACCATGGCTCAATTGCCCTCCAGACGGTTTTCAAACAGGGTCGAGCGGCGGCCCCGCAGAACGATATCGAACTTGTAAGCGCGACAGTCGAGGGGAATGCTCGCGTTGAGATCGAGCGGCGCGATCAGGCGTTTGATCGCGTCTTCGTCCGGGATGGTCTTGACGATCGGGCAGATGTCGATCAGCGGATCACCCTCAAAATACATCTGTGTGATCAGGCGCTGCGTGAAGGAGGGGCCGAAGACCGACAGGTGGATGTGAGCGGGGCGCCAGCTGTTGACGTAGTTGCGCCAGGGGTAGGGGCCCGGTTTGATGGTGCGGAAGAAATAGTAGCCCTCATCATCGGTCAGGCATCGTCCACAGCCACCGAAGTTGGGATCGATGGGTGCAAGATAGGTGTCTTTCTTGTGCCGATAGCGTCCGCCCGCATTCGCTTGCCAAGCTTCAACCAGCGTGTTTGGCACACCATGACCGCTTTCATCGATCACGCGTCCATGAACGATGATCCTCTGACCAATGGGCTCACCATCCTTGGCGTAGTTCAGGATCATGTCATGATCGAGCGGCCCAAGATCGTTGTGATTGAAGACCGGCCCAGTCAGTTCCGACAAGGACTGCTCCAGGGACAGAAGTGCCTTTTGCGGAGACCGGGTGACCGACGTTTTATAGTTTGGTGTATAGGCGGGGGGCTGGAGGTTGCGGTCTCGCTGAAAATACTCTCCGGCCATCCGAACCGTTCGCTCGCTGTTCGATCGCTCAATTGTCATGGGTTTCTCCCGGTAGCAGAATGCTTTGCAGGCATTTCTTCGCGCTCCTCCTCAAGAAGCGAAAAGCTTAAGTCTTCAATCCCTGCAGAGCTTCCTTAGCCACTTTGATCGCGGTGTTAGCCGCAGGAACGCCTGCGTAAATGGCCACATGCATCAGGGCCTCCCGAATATCTTCTGCGCTCGCGCCTGTGTTTGCAGTCGCTCTGACGTGCATTGCCAGCTCTTCTTCATGTCCGAGCGCTGCAAGTAGAGCGATGGTCACGATGGACCTTTCCCGCTTTGTCAGCGCGTCGCCGGACCAGACCGTGCCCCAGGCACCTTCCGTTATCATCGTCTGAAACGGGTTGTCGAAATCCGTCATGTTTTCACCCGCCCGGTCGACATGAGCATCGCCCAGAACGCTGCGCCGCGTGGCCATGCCGATTTCATATCGGGAATCTGGGTTGCGATCAGACAAGACTGTTCTCCTGAAAGAATTGGGTCATGGCGCCAACAAGCTCATCGGGGAACTCGATGCAGGGCAGGTGACCCGCGCCTTCGATGGAAACGTAGCGTGCGTTTTCGATGAGGCGGGCGGTGGCTTGAACCAGCTCAGGCGTGGTTGCCAGGTCTTCTGTTCCGCAAACGCAAAGAACCGGAAGCTTCAGCTGGGCCGCCTGCTGTGTGAAGTCAGTTCCCCGGATCGCCGCGCAGGTGCCGAGATAACCTTGCCTCGGCGTTCTCACCAACATGGCGCGCCAGCCTTCGAGTTCGTCAGCGCGTTGGGTCCTGAAGTCTGAAGAGAACCAGCGCTCAAGGATGGCTTCTGCCAGGACCTCTATGCCGCCGGCGTCGATCGCTTCCATCCGCGCGGTCCACGTTTTGTGATCACCGATCTTTGCTGCCGTGTCGCAGAGAACCAGAGCTCGGGCCAGCTCCGGGCGCTTGAGGGCGATGCCCTGGGCGATCTGACCTCCCACTGAAAGCCCCACCACGATGACCGATGTGAGTTTGAGCGCGTCCAGAAGCGCAATCAGGTCGTCGGCATGATCGTCCATGTCATAGGGATACGCAGGCGCCGTGCTCAATCCATGTCCGCGCTTGTCATAGCGCACCAACCGGAACTTTTCGTCTAGTTGCGCGCAAACACGGTCCCAGATCCTGAAGTCTGTTCCGAGGCTGTTGGCGAAGACAAGGACCGGTAAATTTGTCTCGCCGGTATCGGCAAAATGAAGGACCTGGCCGTTCGCCCTGATCATATTCATCTGACTGGTGTCTCCTCACGCTGGTCCTGAAGTGGACCAGGCAACTTGTCGGTTTGTCGTGACTTTTTGCTTGATTGCATATTTTACTCTTTGTTCAGTTATGTAAAATGAGAAATCAAGCGAGAAAAATAACTCCTGGGAATAGAGTCATGATTGATCCTCGAGTGAAGTACAGGCATGTCCAGTGCTTTTTGGAGGTTGCCAGAAGGCGGAGTTTGGTCAAGGCAGCTGATGCACTTTCGATCACACAGCCCGCCGTCTCCAAGACGCTCAAGGAGCTCGAGGATATCCTTGAGGTGCGTCTTTTCGAACGCAGCCGCAAGGGCGTTTCACTGACCCAGTTTGGAGAGGTCTTTCTGCACTACGCTGGCGCAAGTCTGGCGGCGTTGAAGCAAGGGCTGGACAGTGTGGCGCAGGCGCGCATGTCTGGCGAATCCTATCTCAATGTGGGTGTGCTCCCGAGTGTTGCCGCCCGCATTGTGCCCGGTGCAGTTCAGACCTTCCAGTCCGAGAGTGTGGAGACCACCCTGACGCTCATCACCGGGCCAAACACGTTTCTATTAAGCCGCCTGCGGGTCGGCGAACTGGATCTTGTGGTCGGGCGACTGGCTGACCCCGAGCAGATGGCTGGCTTGTCCTTCGCGCATCTTTATTCTGAAAGCGTATCGTTTGTGGTCCGTCGAGGTCACCCACTTTTGTATGAAAAGAGTGGTGATCTGGGACGGATTGCCGACTTTCCGGTTCTGTATCCGACGAAGGAGGCGATCATTCGCCCCTATATCGAGCGGCTGTTGATCACGCATGGCATTACCCGATTGCCGAAGAGAGTCGAGACCATCTCAAATTCCTTCGGTAGAACCTATACGCTCGACACTGATGCGGTCTGGATCATTTCGAGTGGTGTCGTATCGCGTGACATTGCCGCAGGTGAGCTTGTTGAATTGCCTCTGGAAACGTCGGAAACAACGGGTCCGGTTGGACTGACAACGCGTGCGGATGCGCCGCCAACGCCGGCCTTGTTGATGTTCCAAAGCGCTCTAAGGGCATCAGCTGAAAAGATGTCCATACATCTGTGACCAGAACGAGCTAGCCTGCAATAAATGACAGGGGTGATGCATAACCAGTAATTATTCATTGTCTATGATTGCTTATTTTACATAACGAACGAGATAGCATAGCGTTTGGGTTCACTGGTGTCAGGCTTGGGAGGGCAAATGCACAACGTTTGCGTTTTGAAGCCTTGGCTCATCGTGTTTGACTGAATGGGAGGTTTGGTATGAAGCGTATAATGTCCGTTGCGGTTGGCCTCGCCACTGCAACCATCCTGGCGGCATCAGCAAGTGCACAGGAAGTCACCCTGACATTTCACCATTTTCTTGGTCCGAAGGCTCCGGCACAGACCAAGATGATCGAGCCTTGGGCCAAGAGTGTCGAAGAGGCGTCCGGCGGCCGCATCAAGGTTGAGATCTTTCCGGCCATGTCTCTCGGTGGTAAGCCGCCGGAGCTCTATCGTCAGGCTCGCGACGGTGTGGTCGATATTGTCTGGACGGTTCTGGGCTATACGCCAGGTGTTTTCCCGCGCACGGAAGTGTTCGAACTTCCCACAGTTCATCGTGGCTCCGCCAAGGAAACAACCGTCGCGATCGCCAACTCCTGGGATCTGATCAAGGACGACTTCAAGGATATCAAGCCGATCCTCGTTCACACACACGGCGGGCAGGCCTTTCATATGGTCGACAAGCCGGTTCGTACGCCGGACGATCTGATCGGCATGAAGCTCCGGACCCCGTCGCGCATTGGCGGCTGGACCATCGAGGCATTGGGTGCCGAGCCTGTAGGCATGCCGGTTCCCGCTCTGCCGCAAGCGCTTTCCAAGGGCATTGTAGCCGGCGCGCTGATTCCTTTTGAGATTGTGGCGCCGCTCAAGATCCAGGAACTGACCAAGCACTCGACCGAGGGACCGAACAGCTACCGCTTCGGTACGGCGACGTTCATGATTGGGATGAACAAGGACAGCTACGAAAGCCTTCCTGACGATTTGAAGAAGGTCATCGATGATCACTCCATGGGAAACATCGCTGAGACCTATGGCGCTGTCTGGGATGCCAGTGAAGAGAGTGGCAAGAAACTCATTCGCGAGAACAGTGAGCTGATCACCCTCTCCGAGGACGAGTATACCGCGTTTGAAGACAAGATGGCTCCTGTCGTTGAACGCTGGGTTGCTGATGCCAATGGCAACGGACTTGATGGTTCGGGCATGGTGGAAGCCGCACGCGCTGCTGTCGTCAAAGCCAGCGGCAACTAGCACTTCCGGCTTATCTACTGCGCGAACGGCGTGTGAGCGCCGTTCGCTTCTTTTCCAAGGTCTGAAAAATGTACTCTTTGCTGCAGCGTGCGATCAGCTTTTGGGCACTCTTGGGTGGGGTGCTTGTGATTGCAATTGTGCTGGTAACGGCAGTGAATGTCGGCGCTTTCATTCTCGACTCTATCCTGAAAAACTTCGGGATCTTTGTGTCTGCCCTGCCTGGGTACGAGGATTTTGTCCGTCTGGCGATCAGTGCGGCAGCGCTCAGCTTCTTTCCCTACTGCCAGATGAAGCGCGGGCATGTCGCTGTTGAGCTCTTCGTTCAGTCCTTTCCCCAATGGCTGCAACAAGCACTCGACAAGCTGTGGCTCCTGCTGACCATGGCGCTGGCGGTCTTTCTTGCATACTGGATGTGGATCGGGATGCTCGAGACCCGCTCTGACAATACGATGACCGCCGTTTTGGGCTGGGCTGAGTGGCCATGGTATCTGCCGGGTGTCGTGTCGATGGCGCTCTGGGCGCTCATTTCTCTGGCGCAGGCCTTCGGAGCCAAATCCCATGGGTGAAATGGAATTCATCGGCATTGCCGGTCTCGCCGTGCTGTTTTTTCTCTTGGCACTGCGGATGCCGGTCGGCCTGGCAATGTTGCTCGTCGGCGTCGGTGGCACATACGCCCTGTCCCTGACGGCCTCCTATGTACGGTTCGGGCCATATGTAAAGCAGTTCAAATCGCTGCTCTGGTCGAACATGGCCAACTACGATCTGTCGGTCGTTCCGCTCTTCGTTTTTATGGGATACCTTGCCAGCCAGGCCAATTTGAGCCGGGATCTTTTCCAAGGCATGAACGCGCTCATGGGACGGTTTCGCGGCGGAGTGGCCATGTCAGCCATTGGCGCATGTGCCGGATTTGGCGCCGTATGCGGGTCGTCACTTGCCACGGCTTCGACCATGGGCCGCGTGGCACTGCCGGAACTGCGTAAGCTGAATTACTCCCCGCGTCTGGCGACAGGTGCGCTGGCCGCTGGCGGAACACTCGGGATCCTGATCCCTCCATCCGTGGCGCTCGTGATCTATGCGGTCATCGTTGAAGCCTCGATCATCGAGATGTTTCGGGCCGCCATGATCCCCGGCATTATTGCCGTGGTCTTCTTCATTGCAGTGATCGCGCTCCTTGTTCGGTGGAAACCCGAGCTGGCGCCATCGGTTTCCGACATGGACAAGGCGGAAAGGCGTCGTGCACTCCTCAAGCTCATTCCGGTTCTGCTGATCTTCGGTTCGATCATCGTTGGCCTCGGGATCGGTCTGTTCACGCCCACACCTGCAGCCGGGGTCGGTGTCTTTGCCATCTTGGTCTATGGATTTGCGCAGCGGTTTTGGAGCGACGAAGGACTGCGCTTTGGCGGTGTGAAGACCGCTTTGCTGGAAACGGCTGTCACCAGCGGAATGATCTATTTCATTTTGTTCGGTGCCGAGGTGCTCAAGGGCTTTTTCACAAGGGCCGGCTTGCCGTCGGCGATGGCCACATGGGCGGGCACCAGCGGCCTTGATCCCTGGCTGATCCTGGTGCTCATGCTCCTGATCCTGGTGGTTCTCGGCTGCTTTATGGAATCGCTCGCGATGATTCTGGTTGTCGTGCCGTTTTTCTGGCCGGTCCTGATCGACCTGAATGGCGGCGACTACGCAACGGCTGCGACTTCCACATTTGGCATGGATGCGGAAGATCTGAAGATCTGGTTCGGAATCCTTGCTCTGATCGTGGTGGAGCTTGGGCTCATTACGCCTCCCGTTGGGTTGAATGTCTTCATCATCAATGCGCTGGCGAAGGACATCCCCATGTCGGAGACTTTCCACGGGGTGGTGCCATTCTTCCTGGTCGAGATCATTCGGATTGGATTGATCATAGCTTTTCCGATGCTCGTTCTTCTGGTGCCAACCATGCTCAGTTAGCCGGAGTAAATTGCCATCAGATCTCAAGACCCCTTGCCTGATCCGCGAGGGGTTTTTCGTTTTGATATAGTATTTTTTGTCAAAACCCGTTTTTGAGATTAAAAAACCCCGCCACGTGCTCCTGAGAGAAATGCCATGTGTTACGGCATCGGGGGAATGGGGCTAGTTTCCCAGGAAATTCAAACTCATTAGGATTTAACGTGCCCGATCCAGTTCAAGGCCACTCTCAAGTGCCTTTTCTTTTATCTCTTTCCGTTTCAGCTGGTTCTGAGATTTTGTCTGTTTACGGCGAGGATTTTTCGGCTGAGACGAAGTCTGACGGGTCTCCTGTGACGGTGGCCGATGAGCGGGCCGAGGCTGTTATTCTGGCGGGGCTTGCCGAGGCATTTCCCTCTGTCCCTGTGGTTGCCGAAGAAGCTGTTGAAGCGGGCAAACTCCCTGCTGTCGGTGAGAGCTATTTCCTGGTGGATCCGCTGGATGGAACGAAGGAATTCGTCAGCCGCAACGGCGAGTTCACGGTGAACATCGCTTTGGTGGACCAGGGTGTTCCGGTGTTTGGCGTCGTCTACGCTCCGGTGCTTGGCGACATCTACTGGGGGGGTACGCTTCCAGCGGACTTGGCAGCAGGAGATGCCTCCGGCGAGGGGGCTTTCAAGGCGAAGGTCGTCGATGGCGAGATTGTCGATGCGGCGCCGATCACAGTGCGCAAGGCGCCATCTGAGGGCCTTTCTGTTTTGGCCAGCCGCTCGCATTTGTCTCCGGAAACCGCTGCGTTCATCGAGCGGTTCAAGGTTGCCGAGTGCGTGTCGTTCGGGTCGTCCTTGAAGCTCTGCGTCGTGGCCGAAGGCAGGGCGGATCTCTATCCGCGGCTTGCACCGACCATGCAGTGGGACATTGCAGCGGGCGATGCTGTTTTGAGGGCCGCAGGCGGTCAGGTTCTTGAGGCGCAGAGCTGGCAACCTCGCGCTTACCGGGTTCCAGCTGGAGCGACCAAGTCCGATCTTCTCAATCCGCATTTTGTCGCGCTAAGCGACACGGCGCTCCTGGCCGAGGCAGGGATCGTTCCAGAGCCCGCGTAAGCTGGGTTTGAATCGTATTTGTTATTGCATCGGTTCCCACAAGGGCTGGTGAGAGCTGTAAAAGGTTGATCCTGATGGACATCACGGCAACAGGCCTGACGGCCGAACGTCTGAGCAATTTACGTCGGTTGGAAGCGGAGAGCATTCACATCATCCGCGAGGTTGCGGCCGAATTCCGCAACCCGGTGATGCTCTATTCGATCGGCAAGGACTCCGGCGTCATGCTTCATCTTGCGATGAAGGCCTTCTATCCTTCCAAGCCGCCGTTTCCGCTCCTTCATGTGGATACGACCTGGAAGTTTCGGGACATGATCACATTCCGGGACGAGACGGCCAAGCGGCTGGGGCTGGACCTGCTCGTTCATACCAATCCGGAGGGTTTGGAAAAGGGCATCGGCCCGTTCTCGCATGGCTCTTCGGTCCACACTCACATCATGAAGACCGAGGCTCTGAAGCAGGCACTCGATAAGTACGGCTTCGATGCAGCCTTCGGCGGTGCGCGGCGCGACGAAGAAAAGAGCCGCGCCAAGGAGCGTGTCTTCTCCTTCCGCAATGCCTCTCATGGCTGGGACCCGAAGAACCAGCGTCCAGAGCTTTGGAACGTCTACAATGCGCGTGTCGCCAAGGGGGAGAGCATCCGGGCGTTTCCGCTGTCTAACTGGACCGAGCTTGATATCTGGCAATACATATTGACCGAGGACATTCCGATGGTGCCGCTCTATCTGGCCGCCAAGCGCCCGGTGGTCGAGCGCGACGGCATGCTCATGATGGTCGATGACGAGCGCATGGAGATCCAGCCGGGTGAAGAGGTCATGGAGAAGATGGTCCGCTTCCGCACCCTTGGCTGTTATCCGCTGACCGGCGCGATTGAATCTGACGCCGATACGCTTGAAGCCATCGTCAAGGAGATGTTGATCGCACGCACATCCGAGCGCTCCGGCCGTCTGATCGACCACGACGACAGCGCGTCCATGGAAAAGAAAAAGCGCGAGGGCTACTTCTGATGTCGAGCACAGATACATCCACGGCGACAAGCACAGCCCCGCAAGAGGCGGTCACCGATTACATCCTGGCGCAGGAGCAAAAGGACCAGCTGCGGTTCCTGACCTGTGGCTCGGTGGATGACGGCAAATCCACGCTGATCGGGCGTCTGCTGTTCGATACCAAGCTGATCTTTGAAGATCAGCTGGCGTCCCTGGAAAAAGACAGCCGCAAACACGGCACTGTGGGCGAAGACATTGATCTGGCGCTTCTGGTGGACGGTCTGGAGGCAGAGCGCGAGCAGGGCATCACCATTGATGTGGCCTACCGTTTTTTCGCCACCGACAAGCGCAAGTTCATTGTTGCCGATACGCCGGGCCATGAGCAATACACCCGCAACATGGCGACAGGCGCCTCGACCGCCGATCTGGCCGTGCTTCTAGTGGATGCCCGCCACGGATTGATGGTTCAGACCCGACGTCACGCCTTCATTGCCTCGCTGCTTGGCATTCGCCACGTGGTGCTGGCGGTGAACAAGATCGATCTGGTCGACTTCTCCGAAGAGCGCTTCAACGAGATCAAGAGCGACTTTGAGACGTTTGCCGCCGGCTTCGACTTCGAAAGCCTTGAAGCCATTCCCATGTCTGCGCGCTATGGCGACAATGTCACCGGGCGCGGCGAGAAAATGGGCTGGTACAATGGTCCGACCCTTCTGGAGCATCTGGAAGGGGTCCAGATCGGCGAACATGAACTGGCCCAGCCGTTCCGCCTGCCGGTGCAATGGGTCAACCGACCGAACCTCGACTTCCGTGGGTATTCGGGCACGATCGCTGCCGGATCCGTTCAGGTCGGTGATGAGCTTGTCGTCTCGGCCTCCGGCAAGACATCCAAGGTGGACCAGATCCTCACGCCCCAGGGCGAGGCACCTTTGGCAAGGGCTGGCGAAGCGGTCACGATCACCCTTGAAGATGAAATCGACATCTCTCGCGGTGACCTTCTGGCAGCTGCCGGATCGCGTCCGGATGTGGCCGATCAGATGGCAGCTCATCTGATCTGGATGGCCGAAGACGCGCTGATGCCTGGCCGCTCCTACATCATGAAGATGGGTGCCAAGACAGTCACAGCGACGGTGACGGAGATCAAGCACAAGATCAACGTCAACTCCTTCGAGCATGTGGCCGGCAAGCAGCTGGAGCTCAACGAGATTGCCTTCTGCAACCTGGCACTGGCAGCTCCCGTGGCCTTTGATCCGTATGAGGCCAACCGGACCACCGGCTCCTTCATCCTGATTGACCGTGTGACCAACGCTACGGTTGGCGCGGGCATGGTCTGGTTCGCGCTACGCCGGGCGACCAACATCCACTGGCAGGCGCTTGAGGTTGACAAGACCGCCCGTGCGGACAGCCTTGGCCAAAAGCCGGCCGTGCTGTGGTTCACAGGTCTGTCGGGCTCGGGCAAATCGACCATTGCCTCGATCGTGGAGAAGAAACTTCACCTTGAAGGCCGACACACCTACACGCTGGACGGTGACAACGTCCGTCACGGCCTCAACAAGGACCTGGGCTTCACGGACGTGGACCGGGTGGAGAACATCCGGCGGGTCGGCGAGGTGGCACGGCTCTTTGCTGATGCGGGCCTGATCACGCTCGTCTCCTTCATCTCGCCATTCCGCGCCGAGCGCCAGCTTGCGCGCGAAATGGTGGGTGAGGGCGAGTTCATCGAGGTCTTCGTCGATACGCCGATCGAGGAATGCAAGAAGCGCGATCCCAAGGGCCTCTACGCCAAGGCCGAGGCCGGTGAGATCAAACACTTCACCGGCATATCCAGCCCCTACGAGGCTCCGGAAAACCCGGAACTGCGTCTCGAAAACGTTGGAAAAGACCCCGAAGACGTCGCAGAAGAGGTCATCAAATACCTAAGAGAAAACGGGTATCTTCTGGCGCCTAACGCCGGAGGTTAAGCACTGAAGAAGTCTCGGCTGGATGATCAGCCTAGTTTTTTCACCGCTTCAGAATATTACCGCAAATGAGCCCGGCGTCTCAAATCGAGACCGCCGGGTTTCTGTGTTCTGCGTAATGTTTCCAAGCCTACATCTCGATACAAATTCCCGGTGACCTTGGGCTTGGAAATCAGGTTTTGACGCCGCAAGTTCCTGATGACGTGGGCCAATACGGCATGGGAACGAGACATGAAATTCGAACATCAACTTTTTCAGCCGCTGGTCACGGGCGCTTTTTTGATCTCAATGCAATTGGGCGCTGGCGCTCATGAGAGCAGCCTACATTTGCAGGGCGAAACCGAAGTCATCGAACAGACGGCTGCCGAGGCCTTATGGGATATGTTTGTCTCTTCGGCAGAAGCTTCAGCGACATTCTCTGTTTCGGGGAACAAGCGGATCATCACTGCCAACGGCTATCCCAACATTACGCCTGGGAAGTTCCCCAACCGCGGCAACCCGCACGCGATCAACAAGAAAAACTATCAACTCGCCATACCGCTTGAGCCGAAGAGGAACAACCGGGCAACGGCCATCGGTAATAAACCCTTCGGCATTGCTCTGAACGGTGTGCTCATGGATCCGGGAACTGCTGAAACCTGGCAAAATGACAGGCAGTCTGGATGGAACTACGAGGCGAAGGGCGGGGCCTGCAGGTTGGGCCTGGACAAGTTCAACGCCCATGTTCAGCCTGACGGTACCTACCACTATCACGGCATTCCGACCGGTCTGCTTGCTCAAAATGGCGGTCGAAAGACACCAGCCTTGATCGGATATGCGGCGGATGGGTTTCCGATCTATGGTAATTATGGCTATTCCGATCCGGCCAAACCTTCGTCAATGAAGAAGCTGAAGAGCAGCTATTCCATCAAATCCGGTACACGTCCGAGCGGTCCCGGCGGCTCCTACAACGGCGTCTTTACCCAGGATTACACTTATCAGAATGGCATGGGCGATCTGGACCAGTGCAATGGCCGCTTTGCGGTGACGCCCGAGTACCCGGATGGCACGTATCACTATGTGTTGACCGACAGCTTTCCATTCATTCCCCGTTGCTGGATGGGGTCTCCTGATCAGAGCTTTAGCCGCTTGAAAGGCGGTCGCGGAGCGCGACGGGCACGGCTCGCCGGTGGTGACGAACGTCCTACCCATCGCGTAGAAATGCGGCCTGCCAGAGGGGCTGGCCCGCGTCCCGACGGTGCGCGTCGTGGTGGCAAGATGCCCTGCTCGGGCAGTTAGGTCCTAGACAGGACGGCACAGACTTGAGTGTTACGAAGGCCCGCGCTCGCGCGGGGGCTTTTGCTTGACAGTCGACGTGTTCCCAATGACTTTGCAGCGTCTCCATGAAAGATCGCCCCCATGAACAAGTCTGTTAAGCCCTCTGCATTTTCCACCTGTCCGCACGATTGCCCATCCGTCTGTGCGCTGGATGTCGAACTTCTGGAAGATGGAAAGGTGGGTCGGCTTCGCGGCTCGGCGTTGAACACTTATACGGCCGGTGTCATCTGCGCGAAGGTGGCACGTTACTCCGAGCGTCTCTACCACCGGGACCGGCTTTTGAAGCCGCTACGCAGGGTTGGCGCCAAGGGAGAAGGGCGTTTTGAAGAGTTCTCCTGGGATGCCGCCCTCGATCTGATTGCCACAAAGTTCCTCGACATCGAAGCCGAGTTCGGCGCGCAGAGCATTTGGCCGTATCACTACGCTGGCACGATGGGGATGGTTCAGCGCGATTCAATTCATCGCTTCCGTCATGCCAAGGGCTATTCGCTGCAGTTCGACAGCATCTGCACCAACATGGCCTGGACGGGATACGTGGCAGGCACTGGAAAGCTTGCAGGGCCCGATCCGCGCGAGATGGCCGTTTCCGATCAGATCGTCATTTGGGGGACCAATCCGGTCGCCACGCAAGTCAACGTGATGACCCACGCGATCACTGCCCGCAAGAAGCGGGGCGCCAAGATCATCGTGATCGATGTCTACCGTACAGAGACCATGAAACAGGCGGACATCGGACTGGTCCTGAGGCCAGGCACAGATGCCGCTCTGTCTTGCGCGATCATGCATATTCTCTTCCGCGATGACCTGGCGGACCGTGACTATCTGGCCAAGTTTACCGATTGTCCTCTCGAACTTGAGGTGCATCTAAAGTCAAAGACTCCGGAATGGGCGGCAGCCGTCACCGGGCTCGATGTTGCACAGATCGAAGAAGTTGCCCGGTTGATCGGTCAGGTTCCTAGAACTTTCTTCCGTCTCGGCTATGGCTTCACGCGCTCACGCAATGGCGTCGTCGGCATGCATGCTGCAGCCTCCATCGGTGCCGTGACAGGGTGCTGGCAGCATGAAGGTGGCGGCGTCTTCCACAACAACGGAGCCATCTACGAACTCGACAAATCCATGATCGAAGCGCCCGATCTGAAGGACCCGTCTGTCCGCTCACTTGACCAGAGCCTGATAGGCCGCGTCCTGACCGGCGATAAGGCGGCACTTCTCGGCGGTCCGCCGGTGAAGGCCATGTTGATTCAGAACACGAATCCGGTGTCGGTAACCCCGGAACAGGAACTTGTGAAAAAGGGCTTCGCCCGTGAGGATCTTTTCACGGTGGTGCATGAGCAGTTCATGACCGAAACGGCGCAAATGGCGGACATTGTCCTGCCCGCGACCCAGTTCCTCGAACACGACGACCTCTACAAGGGGGGCGGCCAGCAGCATCTCTTGTTGGGGCCAAAAGTTGTTGAGGGGCCCGAGGGACCAAAAGAAAATCTATATGTTCTGAACGAACTGGCGTGCCGCCTCGGGGCGCCGGATCATCCAGGCTTCAAAATGACCGCGCGTGAGCATATCGACTGGATGTTGCAGCACTCCGGCTACGGAACTCTGGAAGAGCTGGAGACGAAGCGTTGGATCGATCTGCAGCCTGACTTTGAGACCTCCCACTTTCTGAACGGTTTCGGCCACGAGGACGGCAAGTTTCATTTCCGCCCCGATTGGGGCCGCTCGGCTGCGCCGAACAAGCCCACGTCGGGGCAGGCGATGGGACCCTGGACGACGATGCCCGAGCTGCCGGATCAATGGGATGCCATTGAGGCAGCTGACGATCGCCACCCATTCCGCTTGGTGACTGCACCAGCGCGTTCCTTCCTCAATTCCAGCTTCAATGAAACCGAGAGTGGGCGGAAGAAGGAAAAGCGGCCCGAGGTCTGGCTTCTGCCGGCTGAGGCTGCCCTCCATGGCATATCGGACGGCGATCTTGTGAAGATGGGCAATGACCGGGGCATAATCACCCTGCACGCCCGGTTTTACGAGCATCTGACGCCAGGCACCGTGATCTCGGAAGGGATCTGGCCGAATGACGCCTTTGTTGACGACAAGGGCATCAACACGCTCGTCGGTGCTGATCCGGTCGCTCCCTACGGTGGCGCTGCCTTCCACGACACCGCTGTTTGGATCCACAAGGCATAAAGCGACGGTAGATCAAACCTCCAGTTCGAAGTCGGTCGTTGCGACGCTCTGTCCGTTGACCTGAACTTCAATCGCATGTGTCCCGGGATAATAGGTGCGGGTGGTGATCGGGCGAATACTGTGCCGTTTCACCAGACGGATGTCTTGATCGGGCTCAAGTTCGAAGGTTTTCCATTTAAAAACCTTGGGGGAGGTTTTGCCGTTGGCCTTGCGATGATGGATGACGAAATCGACCACCAGAGGCTGTTTCGTTTCCGCTGTTGACTTGAGTGTAATGCCGAACGCAATGGCGTCGCCGAGGGTGACCCTCTCAGTGGCATGAAACGCCTCGACTGAGATTTGCGGGCTGCCATACCCCAGGGCCGACAACGTGCCCGGGTGGCCCTGTTTGATGAGACTGCGGCAAGCGTGTTTGATCAACCGGCCTCTGTTTCTGTCCCCATTGTCCTTCCAGCGCCGGGCAAGATTTGCGATGACATCCGGGTGGTCCTTGGAAATGTCGTTCAAATGATTGGCGACCGACCGGCGAACATATTCCTCGCGGTCATCCCTGAGTGCTTCTAGCAAAGGCAGGACAGGCGCGGGGTCGGCAATAAAAGCAGGCAATCGCATCGCCCAGGGCAGACGGGGACGTGTGCCCTCCGAGATGAGGCGGCGTACATGACGGCTCGGGTCGTTGATCCAGCCTGCCAGCGTTTGAAGACACCGTTCCGGCTCGCGCAGGAGGATGTAGCGGATGCCGAACTCTGCTGTAAGGCGCTTGGTCAGCTCCTTCATCAGGTTCATAGACGTTTCGAAATGGCCCGCGCCAAACTGGCCGGCATAGTCGCACATGGGCGCAATCGCCCAGCCTGCGATTCCCGCCTCTGTAATCGTCGCACCTGCAAGATCGGCATCGTCATCAGGAGCAAGCGAAGCGAGAAAGGTCTCCGCCGTTTTTTCGTAGTCCTCGGGCAGATAGGTTTTCAGTCCCTCGAGCACCCGGTTGGAGCGCTGTTTCAACTCCAGTTCGTCGAAGCCATCCAGAACGCTCTGCTGGAAGCCCCTTGCATCAAAGCCAGAGCAATGGCGTGAGAAATGGTCCGCCATGCCTTCGACCAGTGCGTCATTGAAAAGGTATTTCAGTGGCTCAGCCATTTGGGCGCGTCCCTGTGAGGTGAAGAGGTCCGGACAGGTCCGGAGAACACAGCTCTGATGACATCCGCAGGTCGTGATCGGCAAGACGGCAAAGGGCTGAAAACGGACGACGGCACGTAGCCTCCTGACAACGATATGTCAGGAGCAAGCCCGATTGCGCCGCAGGTTTCCGGAGCGCATTTGAAATGGAAAAAGCGTTACGCGGGAGAAATCAGAGCGTCAGACCCGGAAGTGTCACTGTTAGTGGTCGACACTTTCTGGCCCTTGACCTTGGCCTTGCCGTTTGCAACCAGTTCAAGCGCCTTGGGGTAGATCTGATGCTCGACGCCAAGGACGCGAGCACCGAGAGTGTCAGGTGTGTCGCCCTCGAGCACGGGCACGGCCCCTTGCATGATGATCGGACCGTCATCCATTTCCGCTGAGACGAAGTGCACGGTGGCGCCATGCAGCTTGACGCCTTCATCCAGCGCCCGCTCGTGGGTGTTGAGACCCTTGAAGCTCGGAAGCAGCGCCGGGTGAATGTTGATCATGCGGTCGCGCCACTCGTTGACCAAAAAAGGCGTGAGCAGGCGCAGGAAGCCGGCGAGTGCCACCAGTTCGATGGCATTGTCCTTCAGGAGGGCATTGAGAGCATGCTCGAAAGCCTCACGGTCGCCCTTGTAGTCCCTGTGATCCACTACCGCGGTCTTGATACCAAGATCAGCTGCTTTGGCCAGCCCTGCGGCGTCGGGCTTGTTGGAAACCACAAGACCGATCTCTGCCGGGTAGCTAGGCGACATGGCCGCGGAAATAAGCGACATCATGTTGCTGCCGCGCCCGGAAATCAGCACCGCGACCTTTTTGCGGGGGCTCATTCGCCAAGTCCCAGGGAATTTGCAAAGACAACCGGCGCGTCACCAGCGTCGGAAATTTCACCGATACGGAAAACTGTCTCGCCTTCACCGGTGAGGATTTCGCTGATCTTGTCGGCTTCATCCGCGGCTACAACGACAACCATGCCGACCCCGCAGTTAAAGGTGCGCAGCATCTCTGCTTCGGCAACACCACCGGACTTGGAAAGCCAATTGAAGACAGGGGGGCAATCAATCGCGCCGAGATCGATTGTCGCAGAAGTGTAAGTCGGCAGGACCCGAGGCAGGTTTTCCGGAAGTCCACCGCCGGTGATATGGGCGAGTGCCTTGATGCCTGAAGAAGCCTTTAAAGCAGCAAGCAGCGGCTTTACGTAGATCTTGGTCGGCGTCATCAGCGCTTCGCCAAGGGACTTGCCATCAGCGAAAGGAGCTGGGTCCTCCCATGAGAGACCTGACAGCTCGACGATCTTGCGAACAAGGGAATAGCCATTGGAGTGGACGCCGGACGACGCGAGGCCCAGAAGGACGTCGCCAGCACCGACATTCTTGCGTGGCAGTATCTCTCCTCGCTCGACAGCGCCTACAGAGAAGCCTGCGAGGTCATAGTCGTCTTCAGCGTACATGCCCGGCATCTCGGCCGTCTCACCGCCGATGAGAGCCGATCCCGCCATCTTGCAGCCGTCTGCAATCCCGGCCACCACATCGGTCGCCGTCTCGAGATCGAGCGCACCACAGGCAAAGTAGTCGAGAAAGAACAGGGGCTCTGCGCCCTGAACGATCAAATCATTGACGCACATAGCAACCAGGTCGATCCCGACCGTTCGATGCTGCCGCGTATCGATGGCGATCTTGAGCTTTGTGCCGACACCGTCATTGGCAGCAACCAGGATCGGATCCTTGAAGCCGGCGCCCTTGACGTCGAAGAGGCCGCCAAAGCCGCCAATATCGCTGTCAGCGCCCGGGCGGGACGTTGCCTTGACCAGAGGCTTGATGCGCCGAACGAGCTCATTGCCTGCATCGATGTCGACGCCGGACTGGGCATAGGTCAGACCGTTATCTCCAGAGGGCTTGGTGTCGCTCATGAGGCTCTCCGATGCATGCGGCTTGGATCCAAACAGATACGCACGCGCTTACAGGCTGTCTTCGCCGAATACAAGGGGAGGGCAGGCACAGGCGTAGCGGAAACAGGTGGAAGAGCCCGCAAATGCCCGATCCAGTGAACGTTTGCGACAGGATGCCGGACTGCGTTGCGGTCTTGACCTTTGCCGGTCGACATTCCTAAGTGCGAGAGAGCTTGAGTGCCTGAACAGTCCACGGGCTCTGACAGAGCCGAACCGCACGAACATGGAGAGACTGATATGAACCTTCGCCGACAAGTTCAGTTCTGGCTGCTGTCGCTGATTGCTTTCATCGCGTTCATGATGGTCTTCTCTGAGGTGCTGCTGCCATTTGTGGCCGGCATGGCCGTCGCCTACCTGCTCGACCCGGTTTGTGACTGGCTCGAAACAAAGGGTATGGGGCGTCTTTGGGCGACGCTCTGCATCCTCTTCGCTTTCGTCGTCGCTCTTGTCATGTTTTTCCTGATGGTGCTGCCGGTTCTTGGGAACCAGCTCGCGACATTCCTGGAAAAACTTCCCGAATTGGTCAAGCAGCTTCAAGGCCTCCTCTCGAGTAATCTTGGAGAGCGGTTGCTTGGCATGTCCGGTTTGACGGGGGATGACCTGCAGTCGTCCATGGGCGATCTGATTGGTCAGGGCGCTGGATGGGTTGCGGGGCTTGCCAAATCGATCTGGAGCGGTGGACAGGCACTTCTCTCCGTGCTGTCGCTCTTCGTGGTCACGCCAGTCGTTGCGTTTTATCTGCTGCTCGACTGGGATCGTATGGTCGCGCGGATCGACGGCTGGTTGCCCCGCCAGCACCTTTCCACCATCCGTTCTCTCGCAGAAGAGATGGATACGGCCGTTGCTGGCTTCGTACGTGGTCAGGTCTCGGTCTGTGTGCTCCTTGGTTTGTTTTATGCGATTAGCCTCATGCTGGCCGGTCTGAACTTTGGCCTTCTCATCGGTATGGGAGCTGGGCTTGTCAGCTTTATTCCCTTTGTGGGCGCTGGGCTTGGATTTATCGTGTCGCTCGGAGTTGCTTTGGTTCAGTTCTGGCCAGATTGGACCATGATCGTTGTGGTTGGTATCATCTTTGCGGTTGGCCAGTTTCTGGAGGGAAATGTCCTTCAGCCCAAATTGGTCGGAGAGAGCACGGGCTTGCATCCGGTCGCTTTGATGTTTGCGTTGTTTGCCTTTGGATATCTCTTTGGATTTGTGGGGATGCTGATCGCTGTTCCCGCAGCCGCCATGATCGGTGTACTTGCGCGTTTTGCCCTGAGGCAGTACCTAGCGAGCCCATTGTACACGGGGACCGGTCGCCAGGAGGCGGCCCCGGAGGAATAGGCGCTTTAAGATATGGCGGAACCACCTCGTCAGCTGCCCTTGGAATTGCCGCACGAGCAGGCGCTAGGCCGGGATGACTACCTCGTTGGCAGCTCCAACCGCGCCGCGTTCGATCTCCTGGAACGCTGGCCGGACTGGCCCTCGGCCGTTGTTGTCCTGGCCGGACCGGTCGGCGCCGGCAAGACCCATCTGGTGAAAGCATGGCATGAGGATACAGGCGCAGCGGTCCTGGCGGCTGCAGATCTGACCGTCGAAGGTGTGACGGGCTTGGTTGCCGCTGGTGCGGTTGCTCTGGAAGATGCGCATAAAGGTGTGGATGAGACGGCCTTGTTTCATCTGCTCAATGCCGCCCGTCAGGCGGGCGTACGCGTTCTGATCACCAGCCGTACCTGGCCCACGGCCTGGAACCTGACCCTTCCGGACCTGGTGTCTCGGCTGAGGGCCGCAACACCCGTCGAAATTCTTGAGCCGGACGACAATCTCTTGCGCCAAGTCCTGGTGAAACTCTTCGCAGATCGTCAAATTGTCATTGATCCGGGAGTAGTCGAATATCTGGTTGTCCGTATGGAGCGGTCTTTGGGGGTTGCGGGCCGGGCTGTGGAAGCCATTGATCGGGAAGCACTTGCAGGCCGCGTGAAGATCACAAAGCCTCTTGCGGGAAGGGTGCTCGAAGTCGTACAGGCGGGCAACGGCTGAAACGTTTGAAACGGCGCTGGGCAGTCCGTCTGTCCAGGTTTCAGGAAATCAGGTTGTACGCTGGAAACTGCCAGCGTGAAGGAGACGGGGATGAACGAGAACGTCGATCTAACAAAGGCAGTTGAGGCATCGGCGAGCGCCCCCAACTCGCTGACGACGGATCCGGGAACCGAGATTAGCGATCTTGCGAATTCTCCCGCCCGGTTCATGAACCGGGAACTGTCATGGCTTCAGTTCAATCACAGGGTTCTCGAAGAAGCGATGAACCGCAACCACCCGCTTCTTGAGCGGGTTCGTTTCCTGTCCATCTCCGCGAACAATCTCGATGAGTTCTTCATGGTACGCGTTGCGGGTCTGCGCGGTCAGCAAAGGGCGGACGTGACCCATCGCTCGGATGATGGTCTCGGCCCGGCCGAGCAACTCGAAAAGATCTCCGAAGCGGTGCGCGGCCTGCAGGCGTCGCAGCAGTTGATCTGGCGTGAGCTCAGGGCGGAAGTTGCGGAAAAGGGCATTGAGATCCTCGACACCCGGACGATCAGCGATGAGGACCGGTCATGGCTGGAAGACTATTTCCTGTCCTACATATTTCCGGTGCTGACGCCGCTGGCGATCGATCCGGCTCACCCTTTCCCGTTCATTCCCAACCTGGGTTTTTCGATCGTCTTCCAGCTGGCACCGATAGGTGGCGGACGCGGGATGATTGCCTTGCTTCGTATTCCCGGCCAGGTCGCTCGCTTCGTGCAGCTACCAAACGGTGCTGAAGGAGCGTCCCGTTTCGTTGCCATCGAACGCGTTATCGGCCTTTTCATTGCCAGACTCTTTCCGGGTTACGAGATCCTCGGAAAAGGCGCCTTTCGTGTCATTCGCGACAGTGACCTGGAAATTGAAGAAGAAGCAGAAGATCTGGTGCGTCTGTTCGAAAGCGCATTGAAGCGCCGACGCCGCGGATCAGTCATCCGCCTCGAAATCCAGGACACAACGCCGTCAGCCCTGCGCGAATTCGTTGCCGACGCACTGGATGTCGAGCAGCATGAGATCTTCCTTGCTGATGGTCTTCTTGCGCTTAACAATCTGTCGCAGCTGGTCGATCTTGAGCGCAATGATCTCAAGTTCGAGCCCTACACGGCCCGTTTCCCGGAGCGGATCCGCGAACACGGCGGCGATTGTTTCGCCGCGATCCGGCAGAAGGACATCGTTGTCCATCACCCCTATGAATCCTTCGATGTGGTCGTTCAGTATCTGCGGCAGGCCGCGCAGGATCCCGATGTTGTTGCGATCAAGCAGACGCTCTATCGCACATCAAACAACTCGCCCATCGTCAAGGCTCTGGCCGAGGCAGCGGAAGCAGGCAAATCGGTGACCGCACTCGTCGAGTTGAAGGCCCGCTTTGATGAAGCGGCCAACATCAAATGGGCACGTGATCTGGAACGCGCCGGTGTTCAGGTCGTCTTCGGCTTTATCGAGCTGAAGACGCACTCGAAGTTGTCCATGGTGGTGCGCCGCGAGCACGGTGAGCTCAAGACCTATTGCCACATCGGTACCGGCAACTATCACCCGATCACCGCCCGGATTTACGAGGATTTGTCGTTCTTTACCGACGACCCGAACATCGCCCAGGAGGCAGCTCGCGTCTTCAACTACATCACCGGCTATGCAGAACCTGCGGAGTTGAAGGCTCTTGCGGTATCTCCCGTGAATTTGCGCTCGCGTATGCTGGAGCTGACAGAAGCTGAGATCGGCCATGCCAAGGCGGGACGCCCGGCGCAGATCTGGATGAAGATGAACTCACTCGTCGATCCTCAGATCATCGACGCGCTCTACCGCGCCAGTGAAGCCGGCGTTCAGATCGACCTGATCATCCGCGGAATTTGCTGTCTCCGTCCTGGCATCCCCGGCCTGTCGGAGAACATCCGGGTCAAATCCATCGTCGGGCGCTTTCTCGAACATTCTCGGATCTTCTGTTTCGGCAACGGGCACGGTCTGCCGTCGCCGCAGGCGCATGTTTACATCGGTTCCGCCGATCTGATGCCGCGCAACATCGACCGCCGTGTAGAGGTTCTGGTGCCGCTGCAGACTGCAACGGTGCACGAACAGGTCCTTGACCAGATCATGGTCGCCAACCTCAAGGACAACCAGCAAAGTTGGCGCATCCTTCCAGACGGCAGCCATGAACGGGTTGTTCCCGCGCCGAGCGAGGAGCCCTTCAATGCCCATCGCTATTTCATGACAAATCCGTCACTGTCCGGTCGTGGAAAGTCGCTCAAGAGCGATCGCCCGCGTCCGTTTCTAAAGCGCCCGGAACGGGGCTAAGGCGAAAATTGGACGAAATGACTGATCGTTTTTCTCCGGCCCGGGGTCGGCTCAATGGCTCAGGTCCCATCGCTGTGGTGGACATCGGGTCCAACTCCGTGCGTTTGGTTGTCTATGAGCGCAAGGCGCGGACGCCGACCATGCTCTTCAACGAGAAAGTGCTCGCAGGACTGGGCCGTGGCATCGCCGCAACTGGCCGGCTTTCTGATGAATCGGTTCAACTCGCGCTCGGTGCTCTGGATCGCTTTCGCGCGCTGTCAGATCACATCGGGGTTCAGGAGACCCATGTAATTGCCACCGCCGCCGCGCGTGATGCAGAAAACGGGGCCGAATTCGTTGCGCGCGTGGAAGACGTCTTGGGCGAGCCTGTTCGGATCCTCAACGGCAACGAAGAGGCTTATTATTCAGCTCTTGGTGTCGTCGCCGGTTTCTGGGAACCGCGCGGCATCGTTGGCGATATGGGGGGCGGCAGTCTTGAGCTTGTGCAATTGGCCGGCGACAAACCGGGCAAGGGCACCACGTTTCCGCTAGGTGGCCTGCGCATTCAGGAAGAGGCCGACGGCAAAATCTCCAAGGCGCAGAAAATCGCCGAAGAATGCCTCTCCGACTACAAGTGGCCGGATATGGCCGATGGCGAGCGCGTATTTTATGCGGTCGGCGGCACCTGGCGCTCTCTTGCGCGGCTGCACCAGCAGCAGAAGAAATATCCGCTCCACGTGATGCACAACTACGAGATCGACGGCGAAGAGGCCATTGCCTTCTGCAAGTCGCTTCAGAAGGTCAACCTGGAAGGCGTCGATTCAGCCGAGGTTGTGTCCAAGCAGCGCCGCGCACTCGTGCCCTTTGGCGCTGTTGTTCTGGAACAGATCCTGCGCTCCATGCGCGCTGACAAGGTCGTCTTGTCGGCCACGGGCGTGCGCGAGGGACTTCTGCATGAAAAGCTGCCAGCTGAAATCCAGGCGCAGGATCCGGTGATCGAGGCTGCCCGAGAGCTTTCGATTTTGCGCGCGCGCTCGCCGGAACACGCAGAGGAACTGATCGCGTGGACGGACGGTATTTTTGACGCGCTCGAGATCGAGGAAACGGAACAGGAGCGGCACCTGCGCCACGCGGCCTGTCTTCTGTCCGACATCGGTTGGCGCGCTCATCCAGACTACCGTGGCGAGCAGAGCCTCAACATTATCTCCAATGCCGCCTTCGTCGGATTGGATCATGCCGCACGTGCCTATCTGGCAGCCTCCGTCTTCTATCGTCACCAGGGCCTGAACGAGGACGGGCTTTCACCTGTGGTCCGGAAGCTATCGACAGAGCGCCTCAGCCAACGTGCGCGGATCCTGGGCGCGGCGCTTCGGGTGGCTTCCTTGTTGAGTGCCTCAATGCCCGGTGTTCTGCCACAGACGTCCGTTCTTGCTGATGATGAAATGGTTATCCTGCGGCTGCCGGCCAATTTGTCGACCTTTGAAGGCGAGCGCCTGCGCAAACGTCTCGGACAGTTTGCCAAGCTTATTGGCTCGAAAGGCATGATCGCCGTTCTGCCCACTTGATCAACATGTAGGTGATGCCAGGTCACAAAAAAAACGCGCCATAAGGCGCGTTTTTCGTTTCAGCTGTTGGAAAGTGCTACTCCGCCGCTTCTGCGTTTTCTGGCTGCTGATCGATCGCAACGATCTGACGGTCGCGGAAGGCCAGAGCCACTTCGCCGCGTTTCAGCTTCAGCGCTGTTTCTCCGAAGAGTTCCAGGCGCCAGCCCTTCATGGCAGCAACATCTGCATGATCGTCGGCAGCGATCTTTTCAAGGTCATCAACCGTGGCGATCACTTTAGATGCAACACCATGGGCCTCGCTGACGAGTTTCAGCAGAACCTTGAGGAGGTCGACAGCTGCGGCAGATCCGTCAGGCGCCTGGCGGCCTTTGGGGAGCTTCGGCAGCTTGTCCCGCGGAATGGCCATAGCCCGTTTGACGGCCTTGAGGATTTCATCTGCCGATTTTGACCGTTCGAAGCCACGGGGAATTGTCCGCAGGCGGCCGAGAGCCTCCGCTGTTTGCGGCTGCTGAGCAGCGACCTCATAGATGGCGTCGTCTTTTAGCACTCTACTGCGCGGTACGTCGCGCCCTTGAGCTTCGCTCTCGCGCCAGGCGGCGACTTCCATCATGACGGCAAGCTCGATAGGCTTGCGCACCCGCATCTTTAGCCGCTGCCAAGCATTGGCGGGCTCCGTATGATAGGTGCCCTCCGAGGTGAGAATTTTCATCTCGTCCTCGACCCAATGGCTGCGGTTCTGCTCAGCCAGGTTTGCCTTCAGGAACTGATAGGCATCGCGCAGGTGTGTGACGTCGGCCAGCGCGTAGTCCAGCTGCTTCTGGGTCAGTGGGCGGCGCGCCCAATCGGTAAAGCGTGAGGATTTGTCGATTCGTGCGCCTGTGACCTTGTAGATCAGCTGGTCATAGGAAATCGAGTCGCCGAAGCCGCAGACCATTGCCGCAACCTGCGTGTCAAAAAGAGGCGCGGGTATCAGACCGCCCAGCTTAAAGACGATCTCAATGTCCTGGCGCGCGGCATGAAACACCTTTGTCACGCTCTCGTCGCGCATAAGCGCGAAGAACGGTTCAAGATCCAATCCGTCCGCAAGGGCGTCCACAATGAAGGCCATGTCCGGACCAGCCATCTGAATGACGCAAAGTTTCGGCCAGAAAGTCGTTTCTCGCAAAAATTCCGTGTCGACCGTGACATAGTCGTGGGCGGCGAGGCGCTCGCAAGCGTTGGCGAGTTCTGTTGTATTCGTAATCACATGCATGGTGATCGGGAGCTATATCGCAGTCTCGCCACTTTGTCGCCACGAAATCGCGGAGGAAGGCTTGGTCTTTGGTTGTGAGGGCGCAATAAGTGCGCTTATTGTAGCTCTGCACAGGAACTGTTGCACGAAGGCGACAGGCGAATTAGCGCTGACGGGCCAGCCATCTGAGGGCGACTGAGGTTTGGGGGCAGCTCGAAGCGGACTGGGAAAAGAGGGAACTGGCATATGCGTAAGATACTGGTTGTCAACTCCAAGGGGGGCTGCGGAAAGACCACTCTGGCGACGAACCTCGCGGTTTCCCTAGCTGTACGCGGCGCAGATGTGGCGCTGGCCGACGCGGATCGACAGAAGTCATCTCTCGAATGGGTCAAGCGTCGCAGCAAGTCCTTGGCACCGATCAAGGCGCTCAACTGGGCCAAAGCGGAAAACATCGGCGAAGACAAGGGCAGGGATCTCGATGTGATCATCATCGATGGACCGGGTGGACTACGGAGTGAGTTGGCCAAGTCCCTGATCGCGGAAGCGAGTGACATCGTGGTGCCTGTCTTGCCCTCCGTCTTTGATTGGGATGCGACCTTGAAGTTTTTGGATGGCATCTCCGAGGTGAAGCGGGTGCGCAAGGGCAAGGCGGACATCCATGTGGTCGCCAATCGGGTCAATCGTCGCTCGACTCAGCTTGGTGATCTTGAAGAGATCCTGTCTGAAAAAGGGTATCCAGTCCTGTGCCGCATTGCCGATCGCGTTATTTACGCACGTGAAGCAGCCCGTGGGAGCGGCATTTTTGACTACAAGGACACAGCTTCTGCGGATGTCCGGAGCCAATGGCATCCATTGCTGCAGGCGCTGGATTAATTCGGCCCCGCTCGATCAGGTCGGCCTATCTTTACCCAAGCGGTCAATAAGCTTGCCGTTTATGGCTCAGTCCCTTGACTTTGCCCCGCTGACGTGGCTTTTCCAGCCGACGTAGCCTGCCATCCGGCAGAGGCGACAAGATCCCATTGGCTTTTGAAACTGTCGAGGAATTCATGCATCCCTACCGTAGTCACACGTGCGGCGACTTGCGCGCAACCCATGTCGGCGAAACCACTCGCCTGTCCGGTTGGGTCCACCGCGTCCGCGATCACGGAGGCCTGCTCTTCATCGATTTGCGTGACCACTACGGTGTCACGCAGTGTGTGATCGATCCTGATTCCAAGGCTTTCAAGCTCGCTGAAACAGTCCGTTCGGAGTGGTGCATTCGCATCGACGGCGATGTGAAAAAGCGCACGGACGAAACCATTAACCCGGACATTGGCACCGGCGAAGTCGAGATCTTCATTCGGGACATGGAAGTGCTTGGCGCGGCGAAAGAGCTGCCGCTGCCGGTCTTTGGCGATCTGGACTATCCTGAAGAAGTCCGTCTGAAGTACCGCTACCTGGATCTGCGGCGCGAGAAGCTACACAACAACATCATGCTGCGCTCCAATGTGGTTGCGGATCTGCGTCAGCGTATGTGGGGCATCGGCTTCAACGAATTCCAGACGCCGATCATCACGGCGTCGTCGCCTGAAGGTGCAAGAGATTTCCTCGTGCCGTCCCGTCTGCATCCAGGCAAGTTTTACGCTCTTCCGCAGGCGCCCCAGCAGTTCAAGCAGCTGATCATGGTGTCGGGCTTCGACAAGTATTTCCAGATCGCGCCCTGCTTCCGAGATGAAGACCCACGGGCCGACCGCTCGCCAACCGACTTCTACCAGCTCGATCTCGAGATGTCCTACGTCACCCAGCAGGATGTTTTCGACACCATCGAGCCCGTGCTGGCTGGTTGTTTCGAAAAATTCGGTGGCGGCCGTCCTGTCAATCGGAACTGGCCGCAAATCTCCTATAAGGATGCGGCGCTCTGGTACGGCAGCGACAAACCGGATCTGCGCAACCCGATCAAGATGCAGGTCGTTTCCGAGCACTTCGAAGATTCCGGCTTTGCGATCTTCGCAAACCTTCTCAAGCAGGAAGGCACGGAAGTGCGTGCGATCCCTGCGCCTACAGGTGGCAGCCGCAAGTTCTGTGACCGCATGAACAAATTCGCCCAGGGCGAAGGCCTTCCGGGAATGGGCTATATCTTCTGGCGCTTGGTCGAAATTCCTGCAGAGGCGAAAGAAAATGCAGAGCATCCGATTTCGAAAATCGCGGCTGCGCAGAAAAAATGGTTCACTCAGAATTTTGAGATGAATGATGAAAGCGGTGTTGAATTCTGGCGCCAAGATGGAGTGCGCGAAGGACAGTCACAACAGCCAGCTGGCGGTTTGTATTGGGAAGCTGCAGGACCTCTGGCCAAGAACATCGGTTTGGAGCGAACTGAAGCACTACGACAGCAATTGAACTTAGGTGGGGGCGACGCAGCCTTCTTCCTCGGCGGCAAGCCGAAGGCCTTCCAGACCGTTGCCGGCAAGGCCCGTGTCATCATCGGAGAAGAGCTGGGTCTCACAGATCTCGACAAGTTCGAGTTCGCCTGGATTGTCGACTTCCCGATCTATGAAAAGGATGAGGACACCGGCGAGATCGATTTCGAGCACAACCCGTTCTCCATGCCTCAGGGCGGGATGGAAGCGCTTGAAGGTGATCCCCTGGAAGTCCTGGGCTACCAGTACGATCTGGCCTGTAACGGTCACGAGCTGGTCTCCGGTGCGATCCGGAACCACAAGCCGGAGATCATGTACAAGGCTTTCGAGATTGCCGGCTATGGCAAGGAAGAAGTTGAAAAGCGCTTCGGCGGCATGGTCACAGCCTTTCAGTATGGTGCGCCCCCCCACGGCGGTTGCGCGGCCGGGATTGACCGGATTGTCATGCTGCTGGCCAATGAGGCGAACATCCGTGAGGTCATCATGTTCCCGATGAACCAAAAGGCTGAAGACCTGATGATGAACGCACCATCGGATCCGCAGGCGGCCCAGCTGCGTGAGCTTCATCTGCGTTTGAACCTGCCTGAAAACTGAGTGTGATGAGGGATGGCTGACGGGCACAAAGCTGCCTGAACAGTTGGCGCCACGAGGCCGATCCGCTTATATGGGGCAAGTCAGACGATTTGGCCGATGAATATCTCGAGGGCCGGGAAACCGGCCCTTTTGCTTGAAAGAGGCAGTTTTGCTTAATCCAGCCAGGTGGCAGATATTGAACGACCCGGACGGGTCCGTGCAGTTGATAAAGCGTTTGGTCTTAGAAAACGCGCGCCAGTATGCGCGGCGTTACGCAATTGCATTTGTCTTCATGGCGCTTGTCGCTGCCTCGACTGCGGCCAGCGCTTGGATCATGAAAGATGTGATCAACGAGGTCTTCATCAACCGCGATCAGCAGATGATTTATCTGATAGCAGCTGCGGTGATGATTATTTTTACCGTCAAGGGCATCGCGACTTATGGGCAGACGGTCATTCTCAGCCGGATCGGCAACGCCATCGTTGCGGACTGCCAGCGCCGGCTGTTCGCGCGTGTTTTGGAACAGGACCTGGCGTTTCACGACCGGATGCCACTTGGCGAGCTGGCCACGCGCATGCAGCACAATACCGCGGCTGCCCGCAGCGTAATCGACATGATTGTGGTGACCCTTGGTCGCGACGTTCTCACGATTGTCGGGCTGGTCACAGTCATGATCGTCCAGGATCCTGTGCTGTCATCCTTTGCTTTGTTGGTGATGCCCCCGGCGGTCATAGGAGTCTCCGCTCTCGTGAAGCGGGTCCGCAAGCATGCCAAGTCCCAGTTCGTGTCGACGGCACGAATCCTTTCTGTGGTTCAGGAGTCGGCGCTCGGCGTGCGGATCGTCAAGGCTTTTGGTGCCGAAAGCCGTATGGACGAGGCGATGACTGTTGCTGTTGCTGATGTTGAAAAGCAGGCTAATAAAATTGCGTCTTTGACGGCCCGCACATCTCCGCTGATGGAGACGCTTGGTGGGTTCGCGGTTGCCGGCGTGATTCTTTATGGCGGATTTTCAGTCGTTCAGCGCGGACAGGATCCGGGCGCCTTCTTTGCTTTCATCACGGCCCTTCTGTTGGCCTATGATCCAGCAAAGCGTTTGGCGCGGCTTCACGTCAATCTCAATAACAGCCTGGTTGGTGTGCGGCTGATGTTTGAGCTGATTGACGATGATCCGGTTCTCAAGGATAGCCCTGTGGCGGTAGCGCTTGAGGTTTCTGGTGGCGAAATTCGGTTCGATGAGGTGCATTTCTCCTATGGTGAGAGCGCGGCTCTCAACGGGCTGAGCCTGACAGCTGCAGCTGCTCAGACAACAGCTCTTGTTGGGGCGTCTGGCGCCGGGAAATCCACGTTATTCAGCCTGATAGAGAGGTTTTATGACCCGAGAGAAGGTCAGGTTCTGGTCGATGGACAGGACATTTCGACAGTCCGCGTTGCCTCATTGAGGGCGAAGATCGCCTTTGTGACCCAGGACACTTTCCTGTTTGACGGGTCACTGCGGGAGAATATCGCTGTTGGACGGCCGGACGCGTCAGAGGAAGACATCATTCAGGCTGCCCAAGACGCCAATGCCCACGAGTTCATCATGTCCCTGCCAGGTGGATATGAGGCTTCTGCGGGCGAAGGCGGTGGAAATCTGTCCGGAGGCCAGCGCCAGCGTATTGCCATTGCACGCGCGATGCTGCGCGATGCCCCAATCCTTCTGCTCGATGAGGCGACCTCTGCCCTGGATGCAGAGTCCGAGGCCAAGGTGCAGACAGCATTGACCCGCCTGATGGAAGGTCGGACCACCTTGGTGATTGCACATCGCCTGTCGACTGTGCGCCATGCCGATCAGATCCACGTCCTTGACAAGGGGCAGCTAATCGAGAGCGGTACACATGCGAGCCTCTATGCTCATGACGGCATCTATCGCCGTCTTTGCGACCTGCAATTTCAGGAGCAGGCGAAGCAGGAAACTCCTTAAACGCTTCTGCTCAGCTCTACTGTGTCGCTATGACCCGGGCTCCGAGGCGCTCAGGGATCTTGTCCGGATTCGTCACCGCCAGGCCGAGCAATTCGGTCATGGGCACCGGTTCCGCCGGCGTCAGGTCGATGATCAACTCGTCAGGATCTGCGAGAAAGTTCCGGACCGCTGCAATCAGCTCTGCGCCGAATTGAGTGTCCGACAAGGTCCCGAGCTCGCCGCGAAGTGTTTCGACCAAACCTTCGGCAAGCTGTTCTTCTGAAAGGTTGTTTTTCGCTGCCTCATCAGAAATGAAAGCGGCGACGAGGTCCGCGCTTTCAAGTCTCAGATGTCCCGACTTGAACGTCGCGGATGCGAGAGCAATCTGGGCAAGTTCAGGTCTTGTGAAAAGGGTAGGTGGAACATTGCCGAGCACAAGCGAAAGAGACGCATTGCCGCCGTCGAGCAGCTGCAGGGATACGTTCCTTAGAATGAGGTCCTTTGTATCCGGATTCCAGGCAAAGGACAGAGCATGATTGATCTCGACTTCGCTGAGGTTGAGCTTTTCCAGCATGGTTTCAAGCGCTGGATTGTCCAAAAGACTTGTCGGCATGCCGATGCCATCGACGATCAAGGAAGTTCTGGTCGGGATGTTTGAGACAAATCCGCCCTGCAAGAGTTCAAGAAGGTCCAGTTGAAACCAGATGTCTCCTGTTGAGTCTGACGGACCGGGCGCGGCAGATCCGATGTTCAGGTCGAGATCACTCAGCAGGACCTTTCCGACGGTGGGAAGCGCTTCCCGGATCTGGCTCGGGGTCGGTTCAGCGGTATCGTCGAGAGCCAGCAGCGCGGCGAAGGGCGGAAAAGCCAGCCGGCTTAGCCCTGCGTGTGCGATATAGGCGCTGCCTCCGTCTACCACTTCGATGTCCACGCCATCCACGGAGAGCTCCCGTGCCCCTGCGCCACTGATTTGACTGGTCAGGATCCGGCGGATCGATCCCTTGCCTTCTTCGGCCTCCACCTCGAGCTCATCTATCTGGAAACGGCCAAGAGAGAAGACGCCGATGGCTTCCATTGCCGCGGCGGCGAGTTCACGTTCAGCCACTGGCTCGCCGGCGGCCTCCTGGTCCAGAAGTGGGAAGATTGACAGTGGTTCCAGGCTGAGGAGATCGATGTCCTCGATCAGGATATTGCTGATGGTTCCCGACACGCCCTCTGTCGAAAATTGGATGCTAGACAATTCCTCGCGGTCGAGCAGAACTGTTCGATCGGCGTCCACAGGTCCACCCAAGAGCGCGATAAGAGGGACCATGTCGAGACCATGCAGAACAAAGTCATAAGCAGTCAGCTCCATATTGGTGATCGGAGACTGGACGTTGTCCGGCGTGATCTCCTCGATCGTGCGAATTTTCCCGACGCTCTGTTCCGCGACACGTCCATCTTCAAGGGCGATCAAGACGATGTCTTCATAAAGCGCCGAACTCATCTCGCCGGTATCGAAGCGGTTAGTTGCTGTGGCCTGTGTTGCAAAGGCACGCGCGATCTTCACGTCGCGCAACGCGGTTAGATAGGAGAGGACAAGCGCTGACGGCCCACTGATAGACTGCGCGTCCGGCAGGGAAGCGGGGAGAGAGAGGCCTTCCATGAGGAGATCTTCATAGCTGATCTCCATGGTGCTGCCAGTGTTCGCTGGCGCCGCAATATCTTCAGGGCTGTCTGATCTTTCCGGTTCGAACGAAATGGAAATATCCAGTGAGCCAGGCACCTCGATTGCACTCGCATGCACCTTCTCGCCCATGAGGCGAAGGCCATCAAAATTGATCTCATCGAAGCGGAGGCTCAGTTTCAGATCACCTGCACCGAAGAAGCTGTCGCTCGGAAGTTCATAGCTCAGCACACCGTCCTTGATCACTGCGGAGCGGTTTCGGTCGCCGGGGAGGACGGCCGAGTAGCTTGCCGAAAACGCGTCGCTGGCATCAAGGTCTTCAAACCAACCGGTCAACAGGTTTGCGGCGGCATTGGACGTGGTTTCAGAAGAGGTTGCTTGACCTGGTGCCTCAGCGTCCTTGCCCGTTTGTGCGAAAACCGGAGATGCACCCGTCATGATGAGCAGTGTCATGCTCAGAGCAGCAAGCCTACCGATTAAATTTGGCCGCAAGTCTTGGGTCGGCTTGATCATGAAATCCTCCCGGTCAGTAAAAAAGCCCGGCCATGCCGATCGGGCTTTCTTGTTTTTGTTGACGTTAGTTGTCGTCGTTGGCAGCTATGTCAATTCCAAGAACCTGCGGCAGGGTATGCGGTGCCATCATGACGGTTCCCATGAGCTGGGCAACCGGAACAGGTGCTGACGGGGACGCCGTGACTTTCAAGGTCTCGGGGCTTTGAAGAAAGCTTCCGAGCGCGGCAGAGACCTTGTTCTGAAACTCGGGGTTCTGAAGCATCGACAACATCATGGGCAGGCCGCCCTCAAGCTGAGCGACCATCTCGGATCGTTCCATGGCGGCCTCGTTGGCCTGCTTGTCAAGAACGCGTTCGACAATGCTGTCGTTGTCGAGCTGCAATGAAATGGCCTCGATGGTAACGCCCTGGATCAGACCAAGAGCATCCTCTGGCTCGCCCTGTGTCTCGTTCAACTTGTTGACCAGGTCTCGGGTGACGCCTCCCAGTTTCAAGTCGATCTGAAAGGTGCCGGCGTCCTCGCCGGTCAACTTGAGATTCTCCACGACGACGGTGGCTGCATCGGGGTCCCATTTGCCAGCCCCTTCGATGTCGACCGTGATCTTCTCATAGCCGAGGTCAGCCATTGTCTCACTGGCATCGTCGTCCATGGTTTCGGCGTCAAGGACCAAGCCTTTGATATCGAAGCGCGAGGCGGTCGGCAGATCGCCGTCCATGGCATCGATTGCAATGAAGATACGTTCGACGGTCGCCTGGTTGTTCTCGTCGTCCGTGACCGTTGCATCCAGGATCTCGACCTCTCCGTAGGACGGAGCAATTGGCGGAACATTGGCTGATCCGGCCATTTCCGCGGCTGAAGGCAGAACCATGTCGGTTGAGGAAAAGGAGGCAACATGGAGGGAGCCATCCGACGCTTTCATTGTCAGATCCGAAAGGGCCAGCGCGTCAACCTTGGTCCGGCCGCCTGCAAGCTGGACGGCGCCGGTCAGATCGATCTGGCCGATCGAAGCGGACATGTCAGCGTCGGCTTCATCCTTGAGCTGGATATCCAGGATGGAGACCGTGTCGTCGCTCTCTTCAACAGAAGAGTAGCTTTCAACCGTACGGCCTTCGGCTTCGAGAAGTTCCAGAAAGGAATCCGCGGTTTGGTTGCCGCTTGGCGTGAAAGCTTCTGCAGAAAATGCAAGCGCCATAGCACCGAGCCAGACACTGGCGGTGAGCGTGGAACGTGAGCTGTGAATTGGGCGTTTCATGTAAATCTCCGGATCATTTTAAGGTCGGGATCCCTGCCGCAGGCACGATGAGCCAGAGCCCGTTGCGACGCAAGGAGAGATGATGGTGCCGCCTGATTTCTTGAAAGAACAGGCAAGCGAAACTTAGGCTGCTTTTTCAGGAAACTCTGAAATAGCATGTTGAATGTCGTCTGCCGTTGGCAGGCTCGCTTCATTCCCAAGATGTTGGATCGAGTGGGTCGACGCACCTCGGGCAAATCGGAAGTGGTCACTCCATCCGGCCTCAGGATTTCGCAGATAGGAAGTAATATAGGCACCGTGAAAAATGTCGCCGGCCCCATTGGAATCAATGACTTTGTCGACAGGAACATCAAGCGCGGGCAAAATTGTGTCCGGGCCATCGCCCTCATACCAGACGGTGCCATGTTCACCGAGTGTCACAGCCCCGATCGGGCAGCCTTTTGAGCGAAGATAATTCAGGGTTTCGCCGGTGGATTTGCCCAATTGCTGGCAAAATCGTTCAGAGACGACAGCGGCGTCAATGAACCCAAGCAGTTCGTCGGTATTGCTGCGCACGGCACCGCCATCCAGAGAGGTCAGCTTTCCCGCCTCCCGGCACGCCTTGGCATAGTGGAGCGCCGCATCGGGCATGTGGCCATCCAGGTGCAGTGCGCGCAGATCGGTGATGGTCAGGGGCGGGAAGGGGTGAAGATACTCGTCATCGCGACACCGGACGATGGCGCGCTTTCCGCCTTTTGGCATGATGAAGGAAAGTGAGGATTCCTTGACCTTCCGGCTGTGCACCGTGATGCCGTATTGCATCGCCATGTCGCGGAACATCCGGCCAAGCCAGTCGTCGGCGACAGAGCACATGAGTTCCGGTTTGCCGCCCAGCTTGGCGCAGCAAAACCCTGCCGTCACCGCGTTGCCGCCGAAGCTGACGGCATAGTCGCGCGCAATTGCCTTTTCATCGCCTGTCGGGAGGCTGTCGGCCAGAAAAGTTACGTCAATATAGGCCTGACCGATGAAAAGTGCCTGCATGAATGCCTCCTTCGTTGCCTGCAGCGCTGACCCTAGGATTTTGAGCCAGTCATCCCCCGAGGATCTATCGTCTAAGGCGTCACCCAGCGCCTTGATATCGGTTAAATATGACCAGGTGTTCAGTGGTTGTTTACGCCTTTAGAGCATTGTTCTAAAGAGTTTGTTCACCTGCGGGCCAGTCGTTGTCACAGCGCTACATCATATTTGTCAGGGCGGTCGTTATTGCGGTTGTTCTTGCGACTGCGCCGCTCTTCGCGGCCAATATGATTTTGAATCAATACGCTGAAAGTCAGGCGGAGCGTGAACTTGAGGCGATGGGCGAACGCTATATTCAGCGCGCCGACAACGCGATCAGCAGTACGGTTTCCGCACTTCAACGCCTGGATCGTGACGATATTCAGACCTGCGATGCGGAAGATCGCGGGTTGCTGCAGTCCGTAATTTCCAGCGAAGGCTACATAGATGCTATCGGTCTTGTCGACCGGGATGGCAAGCGCATGTGCATCGTTCCGGATATGGAACTTACGGGAGAGGCCATCCTGCCGATCCTTCAGCAAGATGGGCCGCTGGTCGGCATTGGCATGCTAGACAAGTCCTTCCTGGGCGCACGCGTTGCCGTCGTCAGTTGGGACCTGGGAAATGGGTACCGCCTTTTTGCCGAGGTGACGCCGGTTGCCATTGCCTCAGACCCGGGACCTGAGTACCTGCGGGCCTATCGGCGTGTGGAGCTACGGCTTGGCAACGATATTCTCTGGTTCGAGACCGGAGGCTACAACTCCGAAAGCTCAAATCCGGACAATGCCATCGTGGTTCAGGTTCTGTCCGAGCGATATCCGCTGGAGGCAACGCTGGTTGCGCCCAAGTCAGCGGCGATCCAGGTTGTTCACGATCTGAAGATTATTGCAGCGACCGCCTGTGCAGCCTTTGCCTTGCTCTTTGTCGCTATTGGTGTCTGGTTCTCCTGGCGGCCGGAAAATGAAGCCAATGATGATTTCATCGCCGCGATCCGCAATGGCGAGTTCATCCCTTATTACCAGCCGGTCATGGACATCGAGACCGGGAAGCTTCGCGGGTGTGAGGTTCTCATGCGGTGGCGCCGGCCGAACGGCATGATCGTTTCGCCGGGGCAGTTCATGGAATATGCCGAGAGGAATGGTCATATCTTTGACATGACCCGGCATCTGATGGAGCAGACCTGCGAGGAGGTCGGCAAGCTTTATCAGGAAAACCCTGATCTGAAGCTTTCGATTAACCTGTTCGCCGGACATTTCCGAAACCGCGATGTGGTCAATGATATCAAGTCCATCTACGAGGGATCTGATATTTCCTTCCAGCAGATTGTGGTCGAGGTGACCGAGCGTTACCCGCTGGAGGATCTTGAACTGGCGCGCAAGATCATCGCCGAGTTGCAGGCGCTTGGCGTTCGTGTGGCTCTGGATGATGTGGGAACCGGCCATGGCGGCATGGCCTACCTCCAAAAGCTGGGCATCGACATCATCAAGATCGACAAGATGTTTATTGATGCTATTGGCGACGACGACAGTTCGACGACCATTGTCGATTCAATGGTCGAGCTTGCTGACAATCTGGGAATGGGCATCATCGCGGAAGGCGTTGAGCAGGAAGAACAGATCGAAAGACTGCGTGAACTCGGCGTGACAGCTGCTCAGGGCTATTATTTCGCAGTGCCTATGCCTGCCAGTCAGTATCTTGAATTCGCTCTAAATCTCGAACTTGCAGAGCGTGATGCGGCCAAAAAGGCTAGCGAAGAAGAGACCGCGGCGGCAGGCGAGGCCGCCTAGCGTTGTTTTTCGCGGGTTCGCGGAAGGTCGAAGGGCCCCGTCAGACTGCGTTTTCATTTCCTGTCCATGTCCTTTCGAACACATGATTGATGTCCTGCGGACTTGTTTTCGCGATATCTGCTTTTTGCACTTGTCTGTACCGACCGGACGGATTATTTAAACTCTTGAGTTTACAATGAGGTCGCCGGGCAGCAGCGCCCTTGAAGTGCCCCCAACACGATTGACCGAACATGAGCCCACGTCAAAACAGGAAGCCGCCGACAACCAAGATCGAGATCCTCGATGCCGCACTTGATATCGTGCGGGAGGCGGGGGCACTGAGTTTGACCATCGACGCGGTGGCCGAACGCAGCGGGTTCTCCAAAGGCGGTGTCCTCTACAATTTTCCGACCAAGGACATTCTGGTCGTTGCCATGGTGCAGCATGTCGCGGACCGTTTTGGCGCCGATGTTGAGGATCGGCGTCAGCTCTATATGGATGCAGACAGCCCGACGCTGGCTGCGATGATCGATGTCACGGAACGCTGGATCGAGAGTGAACTGTCGGTCGCAAGAGCTCTGATGGTCGCCAACTTGAGCTTTCCTGGTTTGGTTGCGCCGATTCTCGAACTCAAGGGCCAGCTGAAATCCGACATCCAGACAGAAACGGCAGATTTTACGGGCGCTCTGGTGATTTGGTCCGCGCTGGAAGGGCTGCAATTTTCGAATGCTCATTGTGTGGCTCTTCATACGGATGAGGAGCGTCTGGCCGTGCTGGCCGAGCTTCGACGCCGTGTGAATGTTGAAGGCCGGCGCTGAGCCAAAAGATTGAAAGACAGAACATGAGTGTGCTCAATCAATGTGTTTTCTTGCGGCGTCTTGCGCCTGTGATCATGCTCGCGGCCTTCGTCGCAGCGTGTCAGGAAGAGGGACCGGACACGGTCGCGGAAGCTGAGGCTGCGCTAAGCGCCCAGCCGCGTCCAGCGAAGATCTTCACCGTTTCAGACTTGGTTGGCCTTCAGTCGCGCCGCTTCACCGGCCGCGTCGAGGCGGTACAGACTGTCGATTTGTCTTTCCAGGTTGCCGGCAAATTGGTCGAGCTTCCGGTGCGCGAAAGCCAGGAAATCGATAGGGGGGCCTTGGTCGCCAAACTTGACCCGACCGATTACGAGCGTGCGGTACGTGAGGGGAAGCTGCGGCTCAAGCAGGCCAAACAGGATCTGGATCGGCTTGAAACACTGCGTGACCGTTCGGTGATTTCCCAAAAGAGCTACGACGACCAGAAGAATGAACACGATTTGGCGGTCGAATCTCTCGCCGCAGCCGAGCAAAACCTCGAATACACCGAGATTCATGCGCCTTTCGACGGAATCATCACACGGCGTCTGGTGGACAGTTTTACAACGGTAAGCGTTGGAACCGCTGTCGTTCGCATGCAGGACGTTTCCGAGATCCAGATCGACATCAACGTGCCGGAGGCGCTTTTCGCAAAGGTCTCTCAAGATCAGGTCGCATCACTTCGCGCGGAATTTCCCTCGATTCCGGGACAGGAGTTTCCGCTGGTCTACCGCGAGCATTCCACTGAAGTGGACACGGTGACACAGACTTACCGGATCACTTTGGCGATGGAGAGCAAGCCGGACGCGCAGATCTATCCCGGCATGACGGCGGCCGTGATCGTAAAGCTTCGGCCGGAAGGGCTGGATCTGGCAAAGAGCCTACTGGTTCCCACGTCATCGGTTGCGGTGGATGGAGACCGAAAGGCCTATGTCTGGCGGTTTGATGAAAGTTCCAGTGCGGTTACCAAGGTGCCTGTGGAAGTCGGTGTCGTGACTGGAGACTATATTCCTATTACGGATGGCGTTGCCAAGGGGGACAGGATCGTTTCGGCCGGTGTTGCTCAATTGAGCGAAGGTCAGACCATCCGTGTGCTTCCCTAATCCCGCAACGACAGCCATTTCGGATAAATTCCCGTGGATATAGCTCGATACTCAATCGAAAAGCCGGTCAACACCTGGATGATCGTGCTCCTGGCATTTCTGGGCGGGCTTTGGGGCCTTAGCACAGTCGGCCGTCTTGAAGACCCCGCCTTCACCATCAAACAGGCGCAGGTGATCACCGCCTATCCGGGCGCGACGGCGGCGGAAGTTGAGACAGAGGTGACAGAAAAGCTGGAAACCGCAATCCAGCAAATGCCTCAGCTCGACAAGATTACGTCTGTCTCTCAGCCTGGGCTTTCGCGGATCGAGGTGGAAATCAAGCCCACCTACGACGGTTCCGAATTGCCGCAGGTCTGGGATGAATTGCGCCGCAAGGTCAACGACGAAACCCGAGATCTTCCCGACGGGGTCCAGACACCGCTGGTCTATGACAGCTTTGGGGACGTCTTCGGCCTCTATTACGCCTTTACCGCCGATGGTTATTCGCGCCGGGAAATCCGCCAAACCGTCAAAAAGATCCGTCGTGAACTCCTGACTGTGGAAGGCGTCGCCAAGGTCGAGATTGCAGGGGAACCTGAGGACAATATCTATCTGAACATCTCTCAGGAGAAGATGGCCGGTCTCGGCATCTCCCTGACCGATGTTGCAAATGTGCTGTCCGCGGAAAACGCCATTCAGACCAACGGTTCGGGCCTTTCCGGCGACAAACGTATCCAGCTGATGACCGCGTCGGCCTTTGACGAATATGGCAGCATCAGGGATCTCATCGTCGGTAAGCCAGGCTCCACTGCGATGATCCGCCTGTCTGATTTTTCCACGCTGGAGCTGGGAGAGCCTGAAGAGCCGAGTCTCCTGATCCACCATGATGGAAAGCAGGCCGTGACCCTGGGGATTTCTCAAATTGATGGCACCAACATCGTTGATGTCGGCGCGGGGGTCATGGCGAAACTCGCCGAGATAGAGAGTAATCTGCCACTCGGCATGGAAATCCAGCCCATCTATCAGCAGAACGTCATTGTCGATGAATCGGTCAACGGCTTCATATTGAACTTGGCCATGTCTGTGGTCATCGTGATTGGCGTTCTTTGCCTCTTCATGGGGTGGCGGGCCAGCCTTGTTGTTGGCACGGTCCTGTTGCTGACTGTCATGGCAACCGTTCTGTTCATGCGTATCTTCACCATCGAGATGGAGCGTATTTCTCTGGGGGCGCTGATCATCGCCATGGGCATGCTGGTCGATAACGCCATCGTTGTCGCTGAGGGCATGATGATCAACATGCAGCGCGGTCAAAAGGCCATTCCGGCGGCAAGTCAGGTGGTGAACCAAACGAAATGGCCGCTCTTTGGAGCGACGGTCATCGGCATCATGGCCTTCTCTGGCATTGGCCTTTCACCGGATGCTGCGGGTGAATTTCTGTTCTCCCTTTTTGCGGTGATCGGTATTTCTCTGCTTTTGTCCTGGGTGTTTGCCGTCACGGTGACTCCGCTTTTCGGGAAATATTTTTTCCGGACCTCCGAAGCCGGACCGGAGCACGATCCCTATAAGGGCATTCTCTATAAGCTCTACCGGGGGCTCCTGGTCGGCTCGCTTCATGCCAGACTGTTGACCGTCGCGATCCTGATCGGCGTGACTGTGGCCTGCGTGATCAGCTTCGGCAGTGTGAAACAGGCCTTCTTCCCCGACAGCAACACGCCGATCTTCTATGTGCATTATTGGGCGCCACAGGGAACAGATATCCGCGCCACCGAGCGCGACCTGAAGGCCATGGAGGCCGTTGTCCTAGCCGACGACCGCGTGGAGACGGTCACAACCTACGCCGGTGGTGGTGCAACGAGGTTCATGCTGACCTATTCACCGGAATCGGCCAACCCCTCCTACGGCCACATGATCATCAGCACAAAGAGCCGTGATGACATCGATCTCCTGGCGATCGAATTACGCGAACGCTTCTATAGGGATTTTCCGGCTGCGCAGATCATGACCAAACGACTTGTTTTTGGCCCTGGTGTTGGATCGAAGATCGAGGCGCGGTTCTCTGGCCCGGATGCAAATGTTCTCAAAGCGCTCGGGGATGAGGCCCAGGCCATTTTCATGAAGCCTGACAACAAGCTGGGTGATGTGCGCACGGACTGGCGTCAGCGCGAGCTGGTGGTTCGTCCTTTGTTTGATGAAGATCGCGCGCGAATTGCCGGCATCACACGGCAGGATCTGTCCCAGTCCTTGAAGTTTGCGACTGACGGCGTGCAGGCCGGTGGCTATCGCGACGGGGACGAAACCATTCCGATCATCGTACGTAAGGAACGTCAGGACGGCGTTTCCGTCACCGAGACAATCTATGACACTCTGGTCTGGAGCTCCAGTCAGAGCCGTTATGTGCCGGTGGATCAGGTCGTGTCCAAATTCGTCATGGAGCCGCAGGATACGTTGATCCACAGGCTCGATCGTGTCCGGACACTGACGGTCAAGGCGGAAACAACGGGTACGGAAACCGCGGCATCTGCGCTGGCTCGCGTTCGTCCTCAGATCGAGGCCATGCAGCTTCCTGCCGGTTATGCGCTGGAATGGGGCGGTGAATACGAAAGCACCAATGATGCGCAGGCATCGCTTGGCGCGCAGCTGCCGCTCGGTTTCCTGATCATGTTGATCATTTCGATCCTCCTGTTCGGATCGGTGCGTCAGCCGCTGATCATCTGGCTGATGGTACCCATGTCGATCAACGGCGTTGCGCTAGCCTTGCTTGGGACGGATACGGCCTTCGGCTTCATGTCGCTGCTTGGATTTCTGTCCCTCTCGGGCATGTTGATCAAGAACGCCATTGTCCTGCTTGAGGAAATCGACCTTCTGATCAGTGAAGGCCGTGAAAAATACACGGCGATCGTCGATGCCAGCGTGTCGCGTATGCGTCCGGTCATGCTGGCCGCAATCACCACTATCCTCGGTATGGCACCACTGCTCTATGACGCGTTCTTCCGCGGCATGGCCGTGACCATCATGGGTGGCCTGGCCTTTGCCACGGTTCTTACCCTGATCGCGACCCCGGTGCTTTACGCCTTGTTCTTCCGGGTTCGTCCGCCGAAGAAAGACAAAAAGATCGCTACGACGGAAACGGCAACGGCCTGAGCGAATCCACAGATGAATATGCAAAAGGCGGCCGTTGGGGCCGCCTTTTTATTGGGTTCAAGTCGTTGTCTGAAGGTCAGCGGGCCGACCAGACAACCGGATAGTCCTTTGGTGGCGCATAGTCGCCCGAGCATTCCGGTTTTTCTCGACGTTCAACCAGGGTGTAGTCCGTACCATCTTCATTCAGCTCATGGATGTCGAACACGCCGCAATTGGCATCCGGTCCGTAGAAGGAACTGGTTTGAATGACGAGCCCATTCTTCAGGACTTCCGGGTTGATGGCCGAGGGGTAGGTTTCAACGCCACTCCCTGGTTCAACGGCAAATGCGAACAGTGTAACGCTGCTGTCTGGCTCGAGCCGCGCCAGGTAGGATTCAATGTTCACGTCGCCGTTCTGACAGGGCACCACATAGAGCGTCGCGCCGTCGGCAAGGTCCAGCTTTTGAAAACCGAAGGCGGGAACGGCATCATCCAGATAGCAGTCCAGCTGCTCGGTCCCAATCGCAGCGATGGCTGCGGGGAGGTTGGAGACCTCATAACCGCCGTCCTGGGCGTGAGCCGCCGAGAACAGACTTGACGATATACACATGGCACCGGCAAGAGCCGAGCAGGCGGATTGAAAAGCGTTCATCAAATCAGGTCCCCAGATGATCGGCTGGCCGTGGTCTGGCCGATGGAGAAGGAAAGAAAATAATCAGCCTTGAGCGACCAAATAAGCCTCGTCGAACCAAACCTCTTCCAGATTGTCTCCCGGGCCAATGCGGTCGACAACGGCAAAGAGGCCCGGTTCTGACAAGGGCGTCAGGACGCCGTGCCAGGTTCCCTTGTGGAAATTGATGCCCTGGCCGGGCGCGGTCATGAAGGCGCGGGGTTCTCCCGGCTTTCCGTTCTCGTCAGTGCACACGATGACCAGAAACGGCTCATGGGTCATGGGCAAAAACGCCTGGCTGCCCAAAGGATGCCGCTCGACCATCTCCAGACGATAGGGCAGGGTGCGCTTGTCCGACTTGAACAGGCTTATTCCGGCTCGTGCCCCGTCACCTGACAGATCGATGTCAGCCAGATCTTGATAGCGTCCGCAAAGTCCTTGATTGATTACCTTGTCTGGCTCGCCCGTTGCTTCAAGGACGTCTCCGAAAGACGAGAAGGCCTCTCGTGTCAGGGTTTCAATGGTGATTGTCCTGGACATGGTCAACTCACCCCAGCTTCATGTGGCGGTTGACGTCCTTGTAGAGCAGATAGCGGAATTTTCCCGGCCCGCCCGCATAACAGGCCTGTGGGCAGAAGGCACGCAGCCACATGTAGTCGCCGGCTTCCACTTCGACCCAATCCTGGTTGAGCCGGTAGACCGCCTTGCCTTCCAGCACATAAAGCCCGTGTTCCATCACATGCGTTTCCAGAAACGGAATGACGGCACCGGGTTCAAAGGTGACAATGGTTACATGCATGTCGTGGCGAAGGTCTTGCGGGTCGACAAAGCGGCTTGTGGCCCATTTGCCTTCCGTTCCGGCCATGGCCGTTGGCGTGACGTCCTTTTCATTGGTAACGAAAGCCGTCGGCGTGTCGAGGCCCTCGACCTTCTCATAGGCCTTGCGGATCCAGTGAAACTTGACCGGAGCGTCACTCTCGTTCAGTAGCTGCCAGTCGGTGGCAGGGGGGATATAGGCGTACCCCCCTCCCTCCATCTGGAACACCTTGCCGAACAGGGTCAGGCTCAAGCTTCCCTCGACAACGAAAAGAACGCCTTCGGCTTCCGGATCCGTCTCCGGCTTCTGGCTGCCGCCGCCGGGCTGCACTTCCATGATGTACTGCGAAAAGGTCTCGGCAAAGCCGGACAAGGGGCGTGAAATCACCCACAGGCGCGTCTTGTCCCAAAACGGCAGAAAGCTTGTCGTGATGTCGCGCAAGGTCCCCTTGGGGATCACCGCATAGGCTTCGGTGAACATGGCGCGGTCGGTGAGAAGCTGCGTTTGGGGCGGATGGCCGCCGGGGGGCGCATAATAGGAGCTGTTGCTCATTCCAAGTCCTTGCAACTGGAAACGCATGCCGGACGGGCGCTGCAGCCCTGTGTCAGCTTGCGAATTGATGTGATCCGGCAAGATATTACGGAGGCGAGGGCGGCGCGTCCAAGCTTTTGTGTGGCCATCTAGCAAGGGCACCCTCGTCGATTTATACAGGCTGGAAAAAGCGCCCATTCACTGCCATTTTGGTTTCATGTCCCAAGAACGCTTCACCTCCTTTCCCTTGCAAAAAGCCCGCGTGCATGAAGTGTGCGGCCCTTCCGCCTTGAGCTTTGCCGCCATCGCGCTGTCTGCCGCGCAAGGGTCTGCCTTATGGGTGAGCAAGAGCCGGTCGCGGGAAGAGCTTTATCCTGTGGGGCTGTCCTCTTTGCTGGATCCCACACATCTTCTTCTGGCGCGGCCGGGCAGCCAGGCCGATGGCCTTGCCGTTGCCGAAGAAGCGCTCCGGAATGAAGCGCTTTCATTTGTCGTGATCGAAATCACCCAGCCACTGGACCTGCGCGAAGGCCGGAGGCTGCAACTGGCGGCCAGGGCGGGGAACACGACAGGGCTTTGCATTATCCCTGAGGGCATGGGCTCCAACGCAGCCGAGACCCGTTGGCACGTATCGCCGGTCTTTGATCCCGAGAGAGAAGACTCGACTCTTATGCATTGGAGTATTATTAAGAACAAAAAGGGAACAAACGGAGCCTGGAATGTTCGGTGGGATCCGCAAACGCGTCGTCTCCATGTGGTTTCCCCGGTTGGCGAGCGACCGGGTTCTAAGGGCGCGTCCGGTTGATGGCCCTTTCGCGCTGACCCTCAACACCAAGAACGCCAACCGGCTGTACTGCCTGAATGCAAAAGCCGAGCGGCTGGGGCTGCATCGGGACATGTCCTATTCCGACGCCCGTGCCTTTTGCCCCGAGTTGCAGAGCAGGCCCGCTGACCCGGCGGCCGACATGCGCTTTCTCCAGGCCCTGCAGCGATGGGCCCTGCGCTATTGCCCTTGGGTTGGGATCGACGGCACTGACGGTCTTAACCTCGACATCACTGGCTCCGCTCATCTGTTCTCGGGTGAAGCGCCGATGCTGGCCGACATGCGCCAGAGGCTTATGCGGGCCGGCGTGGCCGTCCGACTGGGGCTGGCCGACAGCCGCGGAGCTGCCTGGGCGCTGGCCCATTACGGCGAAGGCGTATGCGAGCCGGGCAAGCCTTTGGAGACGCTTGGCGCTCTTCCCGTGACGGCGCTACGTCTGGAACCGGAACTGGTCACAGGGCTTCAGCGTCTGGGTCTGCGGACCATTTCCGATCTTGAGACCACGGACCGGGCTCCTTTGGCCCGTCGTTTCGGCCTCACTCTGCTCCGCCGCCTTGATCAGGCCCTCGGGCGCCAGAATGAGGAGATTTCACCTCTTTCAGATCCTCCCCATTATGGCGTGCGCATGACGATGCCCGAGCCGATCGGGCTGGTTGATGACGTGATGGGTGTGACGGCGCAGTTGCTCGACCGGATTTGCGGCAAGTTACAGGAAAATGGCGCTGGCGCGCGCATCCTTTGTCTGACCCTGAGTCGGGTTGACCAGGAGGCGCGGACGGTCGAATTGCGCCTGGCGCGCCCATTGCGTGATGCCCAGCGTATCCTGCCCCTGTTCGCGCGCGGGGTTGCAGATGTCGACGCGGGCTACGGCATCGACCGGATACGCCTGGAGGCGGTTGAAGTCTTGCCCTTGCCGCCCGAGCAGGTCAGTCATGTCGCAAGCGTGTGCAAGGACCAGCTCGACGATCTCATGACCCGGATCGGCACAAGGATCGGTTTGGAGAACATTCAACGGTTTCAACCGGTCGACAGTCATGTGCCGGAACGTGCTTTCTCCGTTGTTCCCGCTGCTTTCAGCGAGCCCAGAGGTGGTTGGACGAGCTTCCGTCCGCGGCCGATCCGCATGTTTCCGCCCGAACCGATCATGGGGCAAGGCAATCGCCCGCCCGAGCGATTTCACTGGCGGCGCATGTCCTTCACCACGGCCCGCGCCAGGGGACCTGAACGGATTGCTGCCGAGTGGTGGCTGGAGGACGACAATTGGCGCTCCGGCGTCCGCGACTATTGGAAAGTCGACACAAGGCAGGGCCATCGCCTCTGGCTCTTCCACACTCCGCAAAGCCCCGGCTGGTTCGTGCAAGGGGAATTTGCATGACCCTCCATTGCGGCTCGGATCTTCAAAACTTCGGAGGATTTTCGCAAGGCTATGCGGAGCTTTGCGTGACGTCGAACTTCACCTTTCTCACCGGAGCCTCTCATCCTGAGGAGCTGGTTCTGCGCGCGGCCGAACTCGGTCTTGAGGCTATCGCGATCACCGACCGCAACACGCTGGCCGGTGTGGTTCGGGCCTATTCAGCCCTGAAGACCCTTCGAAAGGAGGCTGAAGAGGCGCTGCGCATTCGCTCCACCCATCAGCTCGACCATAGCTCCCGCCAGGAAGCGGGAGTGTCCATCTACTTGCAGCGGCCTGACACTGTACAGCTGCCGAAGCTGATCGTTGGGACCCGTCTGGTGCTGCGTGATAGTCCGGTCGAATGGCTCGCCTTGCCCACGGACAGGGCGGCCTATCACCGGCTTGCGCGCTTGCTCACCCTTGGCAAGCAACGGGCGGAGAAAGCCGAATGCCATCTTGATCTTGCCGATCTTGAACAGGGCTGCCGGGGCATGATCCTGATCGCTTTGCCGCCGCGTGATCTGTCCGCCGCCTGCGAGCCGGTTCAAAGGTTGCACCGCCGGTTTCCCGGTCATGTCTTCCTTGGCGCAGCACCCCGTTATGACGGCTCGGACCGGATCTGGTTCGATGCCTGTGCCATGCTGGCCCTCAAGACCTCGGCGCCCATGGTGGCGGTCGGCGATGTGCTCATGCACCGCGGATCTCGGCGGCAGCTTGCTGACGTCCTGACCTGTATGCGCGAGGGGCTTACCATCGACGGGATCGGCACCCGTGCGCTTCCCAACGCGGAGCGCCGGCTCAAGGGTGAGCCGGATATGGCCCGGCTTTACAGCTCTCATCCGGCCGCGCTGCGACGAACGCTTGAGATCGCGGCCCGGTGCAGTTTTGAGCTGTCCCATCTCAGCTATGAGTACCCCGACGAGATTTCGAAGGGAGAAGCTCCACAGGAACGCCTTGAAAGGCTGGTTCACGAGGGCATTGGGCGCCGCTATCCGGACGGGGCCTCGAAACGGGTGTATGAGCTCGTCGACAAGGAGCTCGCCCTGGTCGGGGAACTTGGCTATGCGGCCTATTTTCTGACCGTGCACGATATCGTGGCGGAGGCGCGCGCGCGCGGCATTCTCTGCCAGGGGCGGGGCTCGGCCGCAAACTCGATCCTGTGTTATCTGCTTGCGATCACCGATGTGTCTCCGGACATGATCGGCATGGTGTTCGAGCGTTTCATCTCGCGCCATCGCAGCGAGCCGCCAGATATCGACGTGGATTTCGAGCATGAGCGGCGCGAGGAAGTCATCCAGTGGATCTACGAAAAATACGGGCGCCATCGTGCCGGGCTTTGCGCCACCGTAATCCACTTCCGCACCCGGGCCGCGATCCGCGAGGTCGGCAAGGTCATGGGGCTCAGCCAGGATGTGACCGCCAGTCTGTCCGGCCAGATCTGGGGGCAGTCCAACAAGGGCACCGATCCGGAACAGGTACGCCAGCTCGGCCTGGACCCGGAAAACCGCCGTCTTGCCCAGACCATTCACCTCATTGGCGAGATCATCGGTTTTCCCCGCCACTTGAGCCAGCATGTCGGCGGTTTCATCATCACCCGCGGCCGTCTCGACGAGCTCTGTCCCATCGAGAACGCGGCCATGGAAGGCCGGACAGTGATCGAATGGGACAAGGACGACATCGATGCCTTGGGAATTTTGAAGATCGACGTCCTGTCTCTGGGCATGCTGACCTGTCTGCGCAAGAGTTTCGAGCTTCTGGCAAGCCACGAAAAGATGGAGTTTACACTCGCCACAGTGCCCCAGGAGGATAAGGCGACCTACGACATGCTGTGCAAGGCCGATGCGGTGGGGGTTTTCCAAGTCGAAAGCCGGGCGCAGATGAACTTCCTGCCACGCATGAAGCCGCGAACGTTTTACGACCTCGTCATCGAGGTGGCGATCGTCCGGCCCGGTCCCATTCAGGGCGGTATGGTCAAGCCTTATATCAGGCGGCGGCAGGGATTTGAGAAGCCGGAACCTTTCGGTCCAGCGCTAGCGGAGGTCACCCACAAGACCCTCGGTGTGCCCTTGTTTCAGGAGCAGGCCATGCAGATCGCCGTGGTCGGGGCCGGCTATAGCGCCGAGGAGGCGGACCAGCTTCGCCGTTCTCTGGCCTCCTTTCGCCGCATGGGGACGATTGCCCATCAACGGGATCGTTTCGTCAAGGGCATGCTGGTAAACGGCTATTCCTGGGAGGTTGCAGAGGCCTGCTTTTCCCAGATCGAGGGCTTCGCCGATTATGGCTTTCCCGAAAGCCATGCCGCGGCCTTCGCCATGCTGACCTATGTGTCTTCCTGGCTTAAATGCCGCTATCCCGCGATTTTTGCCTGCGCGCTTTTGAATTCCCAGCCGATGGGCTTTTACGCACCGGCCCAGATCGTGCGGGATGTTCGAGAGCACGGCGTGGAAGTGCGGCCCATCTGCGTGAACAGCAGCGTATGGGACAACACGCTTGAGCGCCGGGCCGACGGATCATGGGCCTTGCGGCTCGGTTTCAGGCAGATCAAGGGCTTTCGCGAAGAGGACGCGGGCTGGATCGTGGCGGCGCGGCGCAACGGCTATCCCGATCCTGAAAGCGTCTGGCTGAGGGCAGGGGTGTTGCCCTCCGTGTTGGAACGGCTTGCAGAGGCGGATGCTTTTATCGGGATGGGGCTCACACGCCGGGATGCGCTTTGGCAGGTGCGGGCAATCCGTGCGCCAAAGCCGCTGCCGCTCTTCTCCGATCCTCTTGATGGAGAAGGAATTCGCGAACCAAAGGTAGAACTGCCGGCCATGCATCTGGGGGAGGAGGTGGTCGAGGATTATGTGGCCATGCGGCTCACGCTGCGGGCTCATCCGATGGAGCTTCTGCGTCCCGCCATTTCTGGCCTCACACCCCACGATCAGCTGATCGATGCGCCGCTCAGGCGCACCAGCGTCTGCGGCCTCGTCATTACCCGCCAGCGCCCGGGCACGGCCTCCGGCGTGATTTTCCTCACCCTGGAGGATGAGACCGGTGTCTCCAATGTCGTGGTCTGGCCAAGGGTCTATGACCGTTTTCGCCGTATTGTCATGGGTGGGCGCCTGCTGCGCGTCACCGGACGGCTTGAGCGTGAAGGCATTGTCGTTCATCTCATTGCGGATCATATTGAAGACCTGTCTCACCGTCTGGCAGACTTGGGGCATCCTCTGGACGAAGCCATCGGCATCACCCAGCCGCAAGCCGACGAGGCTCCACGCCCGGTCCGTCAACGCCCCACCGCGCGTCATCCCCGCGAGCAGGCCAAGCACCTCTTTCCCAGCCGTGACTTTCATTGAGGCCCGCCAACGCCTTGCACAAGGAAATGCGGGCCAGTCCGATGACGCAGGGCAGGTACGGCGCTGCCCTACATTTCGATACAATTATCGACAATCGGAGGCCATAAACCTGTGTTAGGCACATCCTGAAGCCAACCAGACATCAGGATCATTGCCATGAAGCTCGTGACCATCGCAGCCACATTGCTTTCCCTTTCCACAACGGCCCTTGCTGCAGAACCCTTCTCGGCAGATGTCTGGGCCGACAACTGGTTTGAGATGCGGATCAACGGGACGCAAGTCGCCGAAGATCATGTTCCCATCACAACCGAGCGTTCGTTCAATGCAGAGAGCTTTGAATTCGACGCCGAGCGGCCTTTCGTCGTCGGCTTCATCGCAAAGGACTTCAAGCAGAACGACACTGGTCTTGAATACATCGGCACGAGACGGCAGCAGATGGGAGATGGCGGGATCATCCTTCAGATCAAGAACGCTGCCGGCGACACAGTGGCGGTCAGCAACGCCGATTGGCAGTGCTTCGTGACCCATACCGCGCCACTGGACAAGGCTTGCGAAGGTGACAAGAACCCTGTTGCGGGGGAAGGAGCCTGCGGTTTTGAGACGAAGGTGGAGCCCACTGGCTGGGACCGGCCTGGCTTTGATGCCTCAGCCTGGCCGAAGGCGGATGTCTATTCCGCCCGCGAGGTCAGCCCAAAGGGCGGCTACGACCGGATCGATTGGGATCCAGACGCCGAACTCATCTGGGGCCCTGATCTTGAGCAAAGCAACACGGTGCTCTGCCGCCTGGTTGTGGAATAAACCGTATTTCTGGCCAAGTGATCTGCTCGTTCGACGGAACAAATATCGCCGAACGGGTATTGAAAGAAAGCACCATGAAGCAGAACTCTACCGTCGAAAAAACCGGCGTCCTCGCCTTTCTCCTAGGTTCTGTTACAGCCCTTGCCGCACCGGTGCAGGGGCATGAGGATCACACCCTTGATGTAAAGACCCGCTGCGATGCAGTGAAAGCCTCGGTTGCAGAGGCCGGGTTTTCCGATCAAGTGACGGTCACTTGCAAGGATGGCAAGGCGATCATCTCGTCGGACACCTATCCCGATCATGAGCTGATGACCGGCATCGTCGGTACCAACGAACAAGTGCCGGTTCCCGCCAAGAAGTATGATGCCCCGATCCCGCTCGCTCCGGTGCTAAGCGAGACGCCGCAAACCCGTGACGCAGCACTTGGCGTGGCGGTCAATGGCGTGCCGATCTTCGACTATACTGGCGGCGGGGAGATGACCGAAGAGGATCTCTATCACCACCAGACCCGGCACGACACCTATCAGACACAACAGCTTGATGCCTGTGGAGGTCATGCGGGTCGCGGCGACGACTATCACTATCACATCAAACCTGTTTGCATGATCGCACAGATGGCAAACGCCGGCGACGACGCCATCATCGGTTGGGCCTTTGACGGATTCCCGATCTATGGCGACAACAATCCGGACGGCACGCCAGTTGTCGAAGGGATGCTGGATGTCTGCAACGGCCAGTCGGATGAGGTCTTTGGCTATCGCTACCACACCTCCGAAGATGCTCCCTATATCGTGCAATGTCTGATGGGAGAGGTCGAAGACCTTCGCGACCTTCCGCGCACGGCTCCTATTACCAACGCAGCCACGGGGCGAGGAGCAGAGCCTGGCCGCCCCCCAGCGGGTGGGGTCGAGAACCTGATCTTTACCCAGGAAGAAGATGGCCGTCGCAGCATGGACTACAGCTATAAGGGCGAAGACTACTATATTCGCTATCGTCCGTCTGACGCCGAAGATTGCTATCTTTTCGAAACCAAGACCGTGACCAACGGCGGCAAGATCAGAACCGGAGAGTTCTGCCGATGAGATCACCGTTCCGACTTGCCGCGGGCACCGCTTTTTCGCGATTCTGAGTTGCATCGCAAGCGGCGCGGTAGCAAGGCGTCCTCTCTCGGTCGTTCGACAAGTTAAGCACCGTTCCCGAAAGCCGATATTCATACCGGACGCAACGCATTCCCAAGTCGAGCGGAAAGTAGCCATTTTTTTGATCACAGGGAAAGCGCTTCGGACAAGCTCGCACAGACAGACTGTCAGCCTTTGTGCTAGGTGCTTCCGTATGACTTCTAGATCAATGCAAGTGTTGTGAAGCAGTGAATTGCTCCAGCATATCAGGAGAGATTTCAAATGCATAAACATGACATGTCTTCCTGGACGCATGACCATATCTTTGGCCATGACAAGGCGCGGCCGGGCGAACGTCGAACGCTCATCATCGTCTTGGTGACAGCCGTTTTCATGGTCGTGGAGATTGTTGCCGGGCTTTACTACGGCTCAATGGCACTGCTCGCGGATGGGCTCCATATGGCAAGTCACGCAGCCGCCTTGGGGATCAGCGTCGCTGCTTACGTATATGCCCGGCGGCATGCGTTTGATGGGCGGTTCTCCTTTGGAACCGGCAAGGTCAACAGTCTGGCGGCATTCGCAAGTGCGATCCTCCTGGGTGGTTTCGCGGTTGTCATGGCGGTGGAAAGCGTCGAGCGCCTTTTCAATCCGGTCGCGATCAGCTTCGACCAGGCAATTTGGGTGGCCATGCTTGGCCTTGCCGTAAATGGCGCGAGCGCATGGCTCCTTGCTTCGACCCCTCACCATCATCACGGTCATGATCATGGGCATCATCATGACCATGACCATGACCACCATCACCACGAAGAGGAAGAGCGGACTTCCGAACTCCACAAGGATCACAATCTGTGCGCTGCCTACCTTCACGTTCTTGCCGACGCGCTGACTTCCTTGCTCGCCATCATCGCATTGCTTGCTGGAAAATATGCCGGAGCTGCCTGGCTTGACCCGCTTATGGGCATCATTGGCGCCGTCCTTGTCGCACACTGGTCCTTGGGGCTCTTGCGCATGTCAGCCAAAGTGTTGTTGGATTGGCAGGCCGCAGAGCCTCAAGTCGAGAAACTGCGCCATGCATTGCTTGCGGATGCCGGTGACCGGATCGCGGATATACATGTCTGGTCAATCGGACAGGGCCAGTATGCTGCCGAGGTTGTGATTGTCAGCGACAACCCACGCAGTCCGAACCACTATAAAACGCTGATCCCTGACGAGCTTGGCATTGTACATGTCAGTTTGGAGGTTCACCGCTGCGGCGCGTTGCAGCAGGCAGCTTAACGACCAGCTTCTCCCGCCACACGCCAGGAACGTCGCACCCTTTAGGAACGAGCAAGTGCCACCAGCTTATCGAGGCGCATAATACCCGCTATACTCACTGCGCAACTGGAGTGTTACCGTTGCCGTTGACGTGCCGCAGTTCCGGCAGAACCAGCAGTGCCCCCTAAAAAAGGGGAGGCGAAGCTTCCTTCGCCTCCGTTTTGGCCGCGACCTCTTTCATCGGCCACATTCTCCTGGAGATTAGTATTGCAGGAGATCTCGACTGGCGAAGATCACAATAAGCACGCCAGCGACGGCATCAAGCAACCGGGATAGATGCCTAAAGGCTCCACATGTGCTTGAGACGTAGTGCACCACTGTTCGTCCTCCAGCCATCGCTGCGAGCACGACCACGCCAAATTTGAGCGCGATGCCAACCAGCGCCGATCCGGCGAAAACGTGTCCGGCTTCAGGCACGCCGCGCGACAGGGCAGCCACGACAACAAACAATGTCAGTGGGCAAGGAACAAGACCGGACGTCAATGCGCAGCCGATACCCTTCGTGTTTGCGGACATTTTGCCTGAGGTGGATGGCTCTGAAAAGCAACCTGAGCCCGATCCCGACGAGAATTGCACGGCTTGAGAACTGACTTTCTCCCCTGAAAACTGGATACCTCGGCGGACAAATAGCAGTCAGTTTCTAGCAGTACTTTGCGTCACGTCGGGTGGGCAGTTCCATCCGTCATTTCGAACCATCTCGTGGCATATCGGCGAAGTAGGTCGTCAGGGCAATCTGTTAGGAATGATCCATTGTCGTTCGTCCTCGACAGTTGCTTGGACCCGGCCGCCAAGAGCGCCGCGCCGATGCTGGTGCCGGTCGCCGAACCGCCAGCTGATATCGTTTTCCGAGCTGTCGCGGCTTGAAGCATATCCAGATAGGGCTGGTTTCGTGTGAAAGGGCCTTCGACAATCACGGGACCATCAGCTCCCGTCATCTCAAGGCAAACTGCGGTGGTAAGGGCCAGGTAGAACGACAAAGCTATGTATTTTTCGCTGGAGGTCAGACTGCTCTCGTCAACACTCCAATGATGCTGCCTGCCTTGAAACGGGCCTGAGCGCGGGTCAACGGCAGGAAACAGCATAATCTCATTGTCGAGGACGCTTGCAACATCAGCCTCGGCAAAGCCAGTGTCTGCGCCTTCAAGGATCATCTCATATTCCCTACCACCCATAAAGCGGGCGGAGGGAACAGGGTCGCTCCAGGCATTCACATTGATCAACGTGTCGTGCTTGGCATCCAGCGGTTTTGTAGAGCCGCCGACGGCAAATGTGATCACCCAGGTTCCAGTGGAAACGATTGAAAATGGCGGCTCTCGCTTTAACAGATGCGGATAGAGCGACGCGTTGGAATCGTGGATGCCGCAATACACCGGCAGGTTAACTGGAAGCCCTGTTTGCGCAGCAGTCTGCGGCAAAAGCGGTCCCAAACAGTCAGACGCCTGGCGGATCGGAGCCATTTTGTCACTCAGTCCCAATTCCTGAACCAAATCGGAAAATCGTTGTTCTTTGGGACACCACAGATCCGTATGACACCCAAGCGAGGTGACCTCGTTGGCGACAATTCCGCTCAAGCGAAACGCCCAATATTGCGGATAGGTCAGGACGGTCGCGATGCGGTCGGAGAGTTTTACATCTGACTTGAGTTGCCAGAAAAGTTGCGCGCCAACATTGAGACCCATTTTTAGCCGAGGGGATCCGGTTTCGCCGAAGTCCGGCCTGATGGCATCATACTGATCTGTCAGATTGTCCGGTTCTTTAAACTCATAATCCAGAACTGGTGCAGCGAGATCGCCGTTGCTATCGAGTAGTACGATAGACGCACCATGCGTGGTAACTGACACCGCATCGATCCTGTGTCTGCGGTGCAGGTCTGCAAGGGCATTGCAGATGAATGTCCAGTGCCCTTCTATGTCATAGTGAGGATAAGGTGGACCGGGGCGCACATGATTTGGCCTGGTCATTACGCCAATTTCCCGCTCGTCATTCAAATCGACGACGGCGACCTTTGCATTGGTCTTGCCGATATCAATCACAGCCACATGCCGGACTTGTTTCATCAGATATCAGTCCATGTGAAAGACGGTTTCGAGCGGCTTGGCGACCGGTTCATTTCCGGGCTTTGTTGACATGATGTCCGCCATGTGAGCCCACCACTTCTGCATCAGCGGATCGAATGGCAAATCGTCCATTGTATGATTGTCTTGACGCCAAAGGACGCCAAACAACATCCCGGTTTCACGGTCCAGATGAATTGAATAGTCGTTGACCCCGGCTTGTTTAAGTAGTGTCACCAGCTCTGGCCAGATCTCATCATGGCGCTTTTTGTATTCAGCCTCCATGCCTGGGTTGAGTTGCATCTTGAAGGCGTATTTCTCCATTGTCCTAGGCCTTCCGTTTTGCGAGCAACTGCAGGGCAATCCGGGGAAGCGCGATCACGGCAATCAGCAATAGGCCGATGAAAATCGACATCACAATGCCTGGAACATTCAACAAGCCGAAACCGAAGGTCACCATGCCCATGACAAAAGCTGCAATGACAACGCCCGGGATTGACCCTGACCCACCCAATATGCTGACGCCACCAAGCACAACCATGGTCACGACTTCCAACTCCCAACCGAATGCGATTGACGGCCGTGTTGCTCCGAGACGTGAAGTCAGGCAGATGGCGGCAACACCGGACATCAAACCGGTCAGCAGAAACAGCGCGAATTTCACCCTCGGCACACGAATTCCTGAAAACAGCGCACCGACCGGATTATTGCCGACGACATAGACCGAGCGGCCGAAATTGGTGAAATGAAGAAGCACGGCAAACAAAAAAGCAATTAGCGCGAACAGCACAAATTCGAAGGTAATCACCCACCAGACATAACCTTGACCAAAAAAGGCGAAGTCCGCCGGATAGCCAGTGTAGGCCTTGTCGCCGAGAACGATATAGGCAATGCCTCGGAACAGGCTCATGGTGCCAATGGTCACGACGATGGAGGGCAATCCGAGGCCGGTCACCAGAAAGCCGTTGAATGCCCCGCAGGCCAGTCCGACGCATAGGCCGATGACAACCAGAAGGCCTGTGTCGGCGCCCAGCTGAACAGCAAATCCCATCGCCGTTGAGGCCAAGGCGATGATGGAGGCAACCGATAGGTCGATTTCACCAGATATGATCAGGAGTGCCATGGCAAAGGCGATCATCGCCTTTTCTGTAAAATTGAAAGTCGCGTCGGAAAGGTTCCAGGGATCCAGGAAATAGGGCGATGCGAAACTGTTCAAAATGAACACACCGATTGCAACGAAGAGAAGGAGCAGCTCCCAACTGGTCAAAAAACGTTGCAGCGGAGACTTCAGCCTATCAGGCAACAGCCGGCCTGCGCCTGGCTGAGTGTCAGGGGATGCGAGGCTCATAGTGCATGCTCCGCTTTTTTCAAAATAACACGGCCTTTTGGACGGTTCGATGTCGCGTTGAAAGCGACTGCAATGATGATGGCAGAACCGGAAATTGCCAGCTGCCAAAAGGGCGAGATATTGATCACCGGCAATGCGTTTTTAACAATTCCCAGGAACAGAGCGCCCAGAACGGCACCGCCAACGGAACCGATGCCACCTGCAATGGAAATTCCGCCAATGACGCAGGCCGCCACCACCTCGAGCTCGAAACCACCAGCAATATCGACATACGCAACCGCATATCGAGCGACCCACAAATAACCGGTCAATCCCGCCAAGGCGCCTGACAGAACAAAGGCCGCGCATTGCGTTTGGCCGACATTAATGCCGGTATAGACCGCAGCATGCGGGTTTCCGCCCACAGCGAAAAATGCCCGGCCAAGAGACGTTCGTCCGATCAAGATCACAAAAAACACGACAACAAAGATGGCGATCCAGGAAAGCATGGGAAGGCCGAGGACTGATGCCCGCGGAAATCCCTTGAAAGCGTCACTCATCTCATGGGCATTGATCCATTGACCGTCCGAGATCAGAAAGATCATGCCCCGGTAGATCGTCATCGTACCAAGCGTCACCACAATCGGGGGGATTTTGAGTTTCCAGACCAGAAGCCCGTTGATCAGCCCCATCAACGCGCCGAGCGCAACAGCGATCAGCAGGATTGTCGTAACCGGCAGGTTCGGCATGAGTGTGTTCAACATGGCGACAACCATGCCCGTCAAGGCGAGATTGGCGGCAACGGATAGATCGATACAGCGGGTCAGGATGACGACCATTTGACCGAGGGCGAGAATGATCAAAGGAGCTGTGTCATTGAAAACATTTGCAAGATTTGAAGGTGCAACGAAAGCCGGAAAGCGAACCGCAATCGCCAGAACGAGGGCCAGGATTGCAGCCCCAAGAATGGCTTCACGGGATTTGAATGAGGAAACGATCACGATTTCATCTCCGCAATACCGGCCGCTGTGCGCACCAGGTTTTCGGGCGTCATGTCGCCGCCTTGATACTCAGCTGCAATCCGTCCTTCCCGCATGACAATCACACGGTCGGACATACCTAGAATCTCAGGTATCTCCGAAGACACCATGATGACCGCGAGGCCTTGCGCGGCAAGTTCAGCCATGAACTCGTGCACGGCTGCTTTTGAGCCGATATCAATGCCTTTTGTGGGTTCATCGAGAATGATCACACGGGGCTTTGTCGCCAGCCATTTCGCAATGACGACCTTTTGCTGGTTACCGCCGGAAAGCTCGCCGATGTCCTGGTCCAGCGCTGCGGCCCGAAGGTCCAGCCTTTGAGTATAATCTCGCGCGAGCTTGAACTCCTCGGTGAGCCTCAGGAGCCCTTTTCTTGATGTTGACTTCAGCGATGGCAGGGAGACATTTTGAAAGATCGGCAGTCCCTTGATTGCGCCCTGTTTGCCTCGGTCTTCAGGTACATAAACGATGCCGTGACTGATGGCTTCATTGGGCGTCCTGATAACCGCGACATGACCATCAATTCTGACTGCGCCCTTCGAGGGTTTGGTGACCCCAAACAGGGCTTGCATGAATTCACTTCGGCCGGCACCGACTAGTCCATAAAACCCTAGAATCTCTCCGGCTCTCAGGGAAAATCCAATGTCCTCGAACTCGGTCGGATGGCTATATCCTACGACTTTCAAGACTTCATCGCCCAGTTTAGCTGTTCGTTTCGGAAAAACCTGATCGACGGAGCGACCAACCATCAAGGTGACTAGATCTTGCTCAGTAATTTCCGTGATCTTTCCGGCACCAACCATCTGTCCGTCTCTAAAGACTGTATAACGGTCCGCAATGCGGAAGATCTCGTCGAACTTGTGACTGATGAAGAGGACTGCTTTCCCCTCTGCCTTGAGCCGCTCAACGAGCTCATAGGTTTCTTCGATTTCCTTGTGAGACAGGGATGCAGTCGGCTCGTCCATGATGACGATCTTGGCGTCGATTGACAGTGCACGCGCGATTGCCACCAGATGTTTGTTCGCGATGCCAAGGTCTTTGAGGGGCACAGCTGGGTCGATCTGTGCCCCGATCCGATCCAGCAGCTTCTTTGCGTCGCGAAGGATCGCTTTACGGTCAATGAGGCCAAATTTGGTCTTGGGAGCATGGCCAATGAAGATGTTTTCTGCGACAGACAGGTCGTCGAAAAGAACCGTTTCCTGATGAATTGCAGTCACACCGGCATTGCCAGCAGCCTGGGCTGTCGCGAATCTCACCGGATTTCCGGAAACGGCGATTTCGCCTTCTTCGGGCTGATAAATGCCAGTCAGAACCTTCACGATCGTCGATTTGCCAGCACCGTTTTCGCCGACGAGCGCGGTCACTTGGCCGGGATAAAGGTCAAGCGAGACATCTGACAGAGCTTTGACACCTGGAAAGGACTTAGAGATCCCTTTGAGAGACAGAACAGGCGTAGTGTTGCCGGCTACAGGTGGATGCGTGTCTCCGATGCCCTGCGTCGTCGCAAGCATTTGAAGTACCCCGGTTTTGGATTGTAAATGCGGCTTTTGAAACGGCCCGGGGTTGCCCCGGGCCGGATGCTGGGCATCTTCAAGGAATAGAGCTTAGAAGATATCCTTGAAATCGTCGATGTTCGAGCTGTCATAGACGAAGGGATCTGCCATGGCCCCTTCATTGGTTTCATTTAGCGTGAGGACACCCATGCGTCCCATCGGGATTTCCGCACCAGGCTTTGCCTCGGCCTTGCCGGTGGCGAGATTGTAGGCAAGCACTGTCGCCGAGTAGCCAAGGTCGATCGGATTCCAAATCGCAAATGACTTGGAGGCGCCGGTTTCGATGTGCCCAGCCATCTCCGAAGGAAGGCCAAGGCCAGTAACATTGACCTGACCGGCTTTTTCAGCGTCCGATACAGCTTGCGCCGCTGCAACAATCCCGACAGACGTGGGGGCAATGATTGCCTTTAGGTCAGGATAGGTCTGCATCAAGCCCTGGGCTTCACGATAGGATTTATCTGCTAGATCGTCTCCATAGACAGTAGCAACGACATTGATGCCCGGGTAGTCGCCTTTGACCTTGTTCATTTCCTCGATCCAGATGTTCTGGTTCGTTGCGGTTGCGGACGCCGACAGCACGGCAACATCACCACCATCAGGTAGATGATCAGCGGCCAGCTTTATAATCATGTTGCCGATCAACGGATTGGATGACGGGTTGAGATGAAGTTGGCGTCCCTCCGGGGCCACGCCCGAGTCCCAGGAGACGACGGTAATTCCACGTTGCATGGCTTTTTTCAAAGCTGGAACAAGCGCGTCCTGGTCATTGGCTGAGATCGCGATTGCATCAACTTTTTGGGCAATCAGGGCATTGATGACCTCAATCTGACCTTCCGCGGTCGTGTCGGTCGGACCCGTGTAGATGATTTCCACATCACCAAGTTCTTTTGCGGCTTCTTCCGCACCCTTGGCGGCAGCTTCAAAGAAACCGATGCCCAGTGCCTTGACCACAAGCGCTATGCGTTTTGTTTCGGCTTGTGCCGGTCCAGCCATACAGATGGCAGTAACAGCTGTTGCTGCCAGAAGTGATTTGAAAAGCTTCATTTTCTTCCTCCCTAGATAGCTGCCGGTCCTCCTCGACACCGGCAGTTTGCCCGCTAACCGTTTGAGGTCGCTTTGGCCTGTGCAGCACTTGTCTGTGCCACAATCAGTTTGATGTCAGCTTGCTCCAGCAAGTTCGCGGCACTGTCAGGAATGCCGTCATCGGTGATCACGGTGGAGATCCGGTCCAGTGGACACAGAATTAGACTGGAACGAGCACTGAATTTGGAAGAATCCACCAGAACAACCAACTCGTCGGCTTGACCGATCAGCTTTTGTTCAGCCTGGATCAGGAGTGGGTCCGCCTCCATGAGACCAAGCGGCCCCAGACCCTGTGCGCCCATGAACATCCGCTTGGCATAGAAGTTTCGCGTTACGTCATTCTCGAAAGGGCTCAGGATGATGTTTTGTTCGCGGTAAATCACACCGCCGGACAACATGATTGTGTTTTTTGAGTTCTTAAGAAGATGCTCGGCGATTGGAAACGAGTTGGTGAAAATCTGCATCCGCTTGGTTGCCAAGGGGTGCACCATTTGAAAGGTCGTCGTTCCGCCATTGATGATAATGGCATCGCCGTCATCGCAAAGCTCAACAGCCTTTTGGGCAATTGCACGCTTCTGCGAGATGTTGATGGTTTCGTTGACGCTGAAAGGACGGCCGGCCAATCCGACGAACTGTGGCGGATTGATTGACTCTGCACCGCCACGAACCCGCCGCAACTTCTTTTGCATATGAAGTCCGGCAATGTCCCGACGAATGGTAGCCTCAGAAGATTCCGTCAATGCGACAAGATCCTGCACGGTGACAACCGGACGGTCCTGAACCGCTGATAGAATAATTCTGTGGCGTTCTTTCTCGTGCATTCATGCCTCCCGTTGATGAAACGTTTTCACTATCATCGATCAATGTCAATCATAAAAAGTCAAAATAGATCATGATGCAGTGCAATATGATTGTTTTTGATCATTTTTGATTGACACTCAAAATTTCATGAGCGAGTTTCTACGCAAATAGGCAAACGCTGTCAGGCGTATTTGGGGAGAAATCGATGTTGAATTCTGCCGCCGGGTCCCGGCTGGAAACGCTTTGGGACACTCAAATGGCGTCATCCATGGGCGAGGCCGAGTTATTGCTCTACCGTTCCAACCTTTTGGGATCGGACAAGCGGATTACAAACTATGGCGGCGGCAACACATCAGCGAAGGTCACCGAAAAAGATCCGCTAAGCGGGCAAGATGTTGAGGTGCTCTGGGTCAAAGGGTCAGGGGGTGATGTTGGCACCATCAAGATGGATGGTTTTGCCACGTTGTACATGGACAAACTCCGTGCGTTGAAGGGACTTTATCGTGGCGTGGAGTTCGAAGATGAAATGGTGGCCTATCTGCCGCATTGCACGTTCAACCTCAATGCGCGGGCTGCCTCCATTGACACACCCTTGCATGCCTACGTTCCCAAAAAACATGTCGATCACATGCATCCGGACGCGATCATCGCGATAGCCGCTGCGGCTGACAGCAAAGCAATCACAGCAGAAATTTTCGGTGATGATATCGGCTGGCTTCCCTGGAAACGGCCGGGATATGAACTTGGTCTCTGGCTGGAAAATTTCTGCGCGGAGAATCCGCAGGCTCGAGGTGTTGTTCTCGAAAGTCATGGCCTCTTCACATGGGCAGATGACGCCAGAACCTGCTATGAGACGACAATCGAGATCATCAACAAGGCGATTGGCTGGTTCGAACAGAAAGGCGCTGAAAAAGACGCGTTTGGCGGTTCCAGGTACAAGTCCATACCACCTGCAGATCGTCGGAAAGTCGCTGCAGAATTGATGCCTGCAATCAGGGGAATGGTAAGCGGCAATCATCATATGGTCGGGCATTTCGATGACAGCGATGCCGTGCTGGAGTTTGTCTGTGCCAATGACATGAAGGCGCTGGCAGCTCTTGGTACCAGCTGCCCGGACCATTTTTTGCGCACAAAGATCAGACCGCTGGTCGTCGATTTCGACCCGGAAAACCCGGATTTGCAGAAAACCCTGGACGGTTTGGCGGATTCTGTAACCGCTTACCGGGAGGGCTATGCAGCCTATTATGAGCGCTGCAAGCACGATGACAGCCCGGCCATTCGAGACCCGAATGCCGTTGTCTATCTGATACCAGGTGTCGGAATGATAACGTTTGCCAAGGACAAGGCAACAGCTCGCATTTCCGGTGAATTCTATACCAACGCCATCAACGTTATGCGCGGTGCGTCCAGTGTTTCAACCTACCGCGGGTTACCGGAGCAGGAAGCATTCGACATTGAGTACTGGTTGTTGGAAGAAGCCAAGTTGCAGCGAATGCCGAAGCCCAAAAAGCTGGCTGGGAAAATCGCCCTGATAACAGGTGGTGCAGGCGGCATTGGATCAGCAACCGCAGAGCGGTTTCTAAGGGAAGGTGCCTGCGTCGTTCTGGCGGATATCGACGCCCAAGCAATTTCGGCAACGGCAAAAAATCTGGCCGAGCGCTATTCAAAGGATGTTGTTCGCACCGTGATCATGGACGTCACCGACGAGGACGCGGTCGCCGATAGTTTCGCGCGAGCTGCACTTGAATTTGGCGGTGTCGATATTCTGGTTTCCAATGCCGGGATTGCATCCTCTGCGCCGATTGAAGAGACGACGTTGGCGCTTTGGAACAAGAACATGTCGATCTTGTCGACGGGCTATTTCCTTGTATCTCGTGCTGCCTTTCAGATGATGAGAGCCCAGGATCTGGGCGGCTCCATAGTCTTTATTGGTTCCAAGAACGGACTGGCTGCCTCTCCGGGAGCCAGTGCTTATTGCACCGCCAAAGCCTCGGAACTGCATCTCGCGCGTTGCCTCGCTCTGGAAGGGGCCCCGCATGGGATAAGGGTCAATGTGGTCAACCCTGATGCGGTCCTGCGCGGGTCGAAGATCTGGTCCGGGGATTGGCTGAAAGAGCGGGCAGAAGCTTACGGCAAGGATGCTTCGGAGCTTGAGGAGCATTATCGTCAAAGGTCGCTTTTAAAACTGTCCGTTCTTCCTGAGGATATCGCGGAAGCGAGCTATTTCTTTGCTTCCAGTTCATCCGAAAAGTCGACCGGAAACATTATCAATGTTGATGCCGGGAATGTTCAGGCCTTCACGCGCTAACGAGGTTTTCTATGCCAACGATTGAAATGTCTCTGGTTGATCAGGAAAACGAGCGCCGTCTTGACGTCCTGAAACGTGACTATGACGCACTGGGTGAAAAACTCGACAGGCGCGGCGTCGCGATTGATGCGATCAAGGCCAAGGTCGCCAACTACGGGGTTGCAATCCCCTCTTGGGGGGTCGGTACAGGCGGCACACGGTTCGCGCGTTTTCCGGGCACAGGTGAACCCAACACCATCTTTGACAAACTGGATGATTGCGGCGTCATCCAGCAACTGACCCGTGCGACACCCAATGTCTCGCTGCATATTCCGTGGGACAAAGCCGACGCGTCAGATCTGAAGGCAAAAGCCTTCGAAGTTGGGCTTGGTTTTGATGCGATGAACTCCAACACGTTTCAGGATCAGGTGGGGCAGGCGAATTCCTACAAGTTCGGGTCGCTCTCGCATACGGATGCCGCAACCCGTCAGCAGGCGATCGAACACAATCTGGAATGCATAGAGCTCGGAAAAGCCATTGGCTCGAAGGCTCTGACCATTTGGGTCGGAGACGGCTCAAATTTCCCGGGCCAGAGTCATTTCATCCGTCAGTTTGAGCGCTACCTGGATTCCGCCAAGGCTATATACGCCGCCATACCTGAGGATTGGCGTCTGTTCACCGAACACAAAATGTATGAACCGGCCTTCTATTCAACGGTCGTCCAGGACTGGGGCAGCAATTACATGATTGCCAAGGAACTTGGCGATCAGGCCTACTGTCTCGTTGATCTTGGTCATCACGCGCCGAATGTGAATATCGAGATGATCGTTGCCCGGTTGATCCAGTTCGGCAAACTCGGCGGCTTCCATTTCAATGACAGCAAATACGGGGATGATGATCTGGACACCGGGTCAATTGATCCCTACCGCCTGTTCCTGGTGTTTAACGAGTTGGTGGATGCTGAAACGCGCGAAATTCCAGGGTTCAATCCAGCGCACATGCTGGATCAATCCCACAACGTTACCGACCCGATTGAAAGCTTGATGGTGTCTGCAATGGAAGTTCAACGGGCCTATGCACAGGCGCTTCTTGTTGATCGATCAGCATTGACAAGCTTCCAGCAGGACAATGACGCACTGATGGCGACGACAACGCTGAAGTTGGCGTTCCGCACTGATGTTGACCCGATCCTGGCAATGGCGCGCTTCGAAACGAACGGTGCGATTGATCCAGTCGCGGCTTATCGATCCGCCGGTTATCGCGAAAAAGTCGCGGCAATCCGACCAGAGGCCTCCGGTGCGGGCGGCGGAATCGTCTAGGTGAAATCGGCAGTAAACGCTCGGGTTGGTGAGCTACGTTGAAAGGACTTTTAAACGTCACGAGCCCGAACAACTGACGCGGAGTCCATTATTTCCCAGCTGACACCAACACCCGGATCAGCAAGGCTGACTTTCAACATCAGCTGTACTTAGTGTACAGCGCTGATAGGCCGGGGAAAGCGGAAGCCCTTAAGGCGAGGAGTTTCGGTGAACTTAAACATCACGACATTCTAGCAAAGGCAATCGACCCCAACAAATTGGTAATACCGTTGATGGCAATCATCTTCCCACTGTCGATCCAGTAGCAGACCGTATGGGCGTGAACATATCGACGCGAAAATCAAAGTGTTCCCGCATTGAGACGGGGAAGCGTCGACTAGGGAGGAAACGGCCCTTTTGAGGGCCGTTTCAAGGGGTGTTACCGGAACAATCCGCGGAGTGCTTTTTTGCCGAGATCGATTGCGATCGGTGCGGCTGCAGAGGCAAGTGCACCCCAGAACGCCGGAGCAACGCTTGAATCGATTGCAGAGTTAATCCGGTCTTCACGGTTGATGGACGGGGCTTGATAAGGAAGTTTCATTTTCAATTCTCCAAAATTGGTTTTGTTTGAAATTTGGCCAGTTTTCAAAGGCCGTCGATTGCGGACATTGCAAAGTCTTTTGCAGCGTCCTTTGCGTGGGGAGCGAGGTAGCGCACAGCAGACTGCAGTCCGCCGGTTACGTCATCCCAGTCCAGCCCGAAAAGAGCCGGATCTACGCCTTGCTGGATCGCGGAATTCAGACGATTTGCGCGATCAATGGAAGGGGACTGATAAGGTAGTTTCATCAAAATTACTCCTTTTGAAATGAAGGCTTATGCCCTGATGGCACAAAATTTGTGCCCATTATGAGCCGCGCCAATTTCCAGCGCGGCGCATCCCGAAAAACTCAGTAAGCGCGCCAGCTGCGCAGCGGGCCGAAGGTGACTGGCATCAGACCCGTGACATCAACGGTGTATCGATAGATCATCCGTGCTTCTTCATCACGTTTGAACGGGTTGAAGAACTCGCAAATGATGTCCCAGCAATCAGTTCCAGGTCGGCTGACTGGGCTGCGCTGAACATTCATCGCATTCAGTTCCAGCTTCTTGTTGAAGGCATCCTGGAAAATCTCGCCAGCCACATGGGCGTTGGTGGCTGCAAAGTTCATGGCGCGATGCTGAGGCTCTGCTCCCCGATTACGGAGCTCGTAATAAATCCGTTCAAGGAAGTTGCGGAGACGATCTATTTCTTCCTGCTTGGCGCTTGGTTTGAGAACAGCCTTTGCCAACTCGTAGGGAGTCCAAGAGAACATCCCGCGCAGGATTGGTGAGACCACGGCAACGGTGTGACCGTTATAGAGCCGGGTTTCGCCGACGATGTTACCGGCAATTGACACCCGGTCGATCTTGTCTTCACTCGGCTTTTGGTCGTGATCGCATTGCTCTGCAAGCAAGTCAGCCGTCTTGGTCTCGGGCTTGGCAACCTTTGAAAGGTTCAGGCCGGTCTGATTGATGAGGAACTCGATCATTCGGCCGAACTGTTGAACCGCAAATTGGTTCTGGGGTCGGATTACATAGATCGGGATGCCATCTATCTTGAGGGTCCACTCCAGGGCTGTGGCTGAGTCCAGGTAAGGTGTGCTGCCGTCCTCGTCCCGGAACGTGAGGAAACGCGCCATGGCGATCTCGTTTTCCGGGATCATAGGCTTCAGATGCGGATGTTGTTCACCCAGTGAATGCATCGCCTGCTGGAAGTAGTCACGGTTGGTTTCATTGGTAAAATCGTAACCAATGGTGCCGATCGCGAAAACCTTGTTATCAGCCATGATATTTGATCCGGCATGCTGCGGACGTACCGTGTTTGGCTGGGAATGAACGAAGTTTTCAGGCGCATTGTCGCGAATTTGCGCATGTGCGCGTGGGGCTGCTGGTGATGCATTGAACTCGGCAGCTGGCTGTTGTGTTTGTGCCGGTGTGACATCGGTACTTGCCTCCGCCGGTACAATAACTTCAGGAAGACCTGCAGGTTCAACCGAGGTTGCTTCGGGAGCAATGACGTCAACGCTAGTATCAATCTCAGACATTAAATCTATCCTTTCTAAAATATGTTTTTGATGAGCCACCTGCTCCGCCCAAATCGGGTGGAGGTTTTCGTGCAAGAGCACGAGGTCCAGACGCCTAAAGGCAGTAGGCTTGTCGTCTCCCGAGTGACTCAATTGGCAGGGGACACAAGAATTCGAAAAAAGTGCTTCCAGTTCAGTCTGCTGGATGTCCGGGCAAGATTGGCGGACAAGGGCGCATAACCCGCTGACCATCGGGGCGGCGAAGCTGCTGCCGGAGATCTTGGCGGTTCCGCCATCAGTCTGAACACGGATGTCGACGCCTGGGCCCAACAACATCTTGCGGATGAGCAGGGGCCCTGTGTTGTTGAAGATTGCAGGTTGCCCTTCAATATCGTGGGCGCCGATTGCCAAAACGGATGATAGGCTGGCTGGGACGGTGTCAGTGGAAAGTCCGTCATTGCCCACGGCTGCAACAACTTGAATGTTGTTTTTTGCGCAGCGTTCCACCGCGTCTCGCAACTCGTCGGTAGGATGTCCGGTGTTCGAGAGGTTGGCTCCACTAATATTGATTATCTGCGCGTTTTCGGCGCAGGCGGTGTGGATCGCCTGGGCGAGGGTCAGCTGTGAACAGCCTTGAAGGTTTCCTGCTGCATCTTCTCGAAAAACCGGGATTTGGATGCCGGACGCATTGGGGGCAATTCCTGACTTCTTACCCAGAATGATACTGGTAACTGCAGTGCCGTGAAGTGTGTGATCAGGACCGTCTACCGGATCGATCTTTTGGCCCGCCAGACTTGGGTTATCGGGATCAAAATTGCCGTCAAGCACAGCAATCTTGATGCCTTCGCCAAATTTGGCGCGTTCTTGGATGGAGCGCAGTGCTTCAAACTGATCGCGTAGAACATACATGTCCTGCTCCGGAAAACGGGTTGTGTCCGACCAAGATGGCGGACCAAAAATTATCTTGTGAGATTTTCGGTTGACGGTTGCGGCCGCCTGGCCGCAACCGTCCGGAAAATCAATTTTGTTTCAAATGTCTAAGTAAAAAGGCGTCCAGGCGAACCCGAACAGGTAGTATGAAATGACCCAAAACAGGCCAAGTATCACTGGCGGAAAAAAAGCTGGTTCCTCCCAGAGAGGTCAGGAGTTTTGGGATCAATTTCTTGAACACCTGACCTAGAGAAAGATTAGCGAGTTCTTAAAAAATGAGGGAGTGAATTGACTGTGAACCTTTCTCGTTCCCGCGTGAGATAAAGTTTCACGCCGTGAGGAAAAAAAAGCCCGCGGAATAACCGCGGGCGGGAAGGTCCAGGGAGAAATTTAAGTTTGGCAGGTTTCTATCCGGCCTTGGACACAGGGGGAGCGGTGTGGATCCCGACACATGCCTTGTGTTGAACCATTGCGGTGTCATCATCGGCTTCAGTTGACGGAAGATCCAGTTCCGCTCCGAAACCATCGAAAAGCGGACGACCAGTCGCTGCGTTGCGCACCATCAGCCTTGCAACTGTCGGCGCTGCCGCGCTGGTGCCAATCAGCTTGCTACGTGTTCCGGAAGTTGTTCCTATGGACCATATGCCAGGTTGCGTGCGGCTTTGGTCGGTCACCGCAGAGACCTCAGGCTGCGGCCCCCAGGACACATAGCTTCCATCCGGCACCTTCTTAACGCCGCCGGCCCCCGAATAGTCCGAAGGGTGGCCCGATTGCAGGATGTATCCTGAAACCCGGGTGGTGCTGGCGGAGGATGCCACAGCATTCGTTGCGCCAAAGCCGGAAATGTTTGGAACGTTTGTTGCGTATTTCCGGATCGGGCTTTTCGGTCTGGCGAATTGCATTGCCTGAGGGTTTTCTGGTGCAAGCAAATAGCTCTGCCGTCCATGGGTTTTCAGGTCGCTTGGATCATCGTCTCTTTGCAGCCAAAAGAGGATGTTTTCGCCGTCGCCAAGTTTCGAAGACTTTTGAGAGCGAGACAGCTCTACAGTCCATGTGCCCGACGGAGCTTTGCGGGCCACGCCACGGCGGTAGATTGTTGGGATAAGCGCGATCATAATGCGCCAGCGGTTTCCGCGGTGCTTGTCCGCAGACATTTGACCGATCACCTCACCCTTCAATTCGATTTCTTCAAACCGTCTGGGATCACCGTCATCTTGACCGGACAGGTCCATGTCCGGAGAAATATCGATGCTGGTTGGATTCGGTCCACCTAGCCTGTCTGGCGGCGTCAAGGTAACTGTGTAGCCCGCAGGATCAATTTCTTCCGGCAACCACATTTCCAGATAACTTGAGGTGCGGTCGTCCGGCTGCAAATGCCAATGAACCCTCAACTTGTCCTGGTCAAAATCCTGCTCGGAAAATCGGCCATGTATGCGTGATTGAAAGTTGTTGCCAATCGGCATGACAATTTCTGTTGCCGCTTGTTCCTCCCGCCGAAGTTTCAAAAGCTCTTCGATGGCGATTTCCATCTCCGAATTGCCGTCGTGACGTCCAGCACTCCAGCCGTAGGAAAAATTCACCACCAGCGGAAGTTCGGGGCTTTCGAAATGCCGAGCAATCCGCTGTGAACGCTCAAAAATGTAGTGCAGGGCGGACAGCATGTACATTTCCTTGCCGAAGCCGGATGTGTCCCATGCGATGGTATTGGGCAGCTGAACGCCGATGATAAGAATATCGTCATCCAACGGATAATCGGGATAGACGGATCCGTTTCCTGCCGCCAGACCCAGGACATGTGCGCCGTGGGTGGTGTGACGCATCAGGTGGTTGCCGAGCTCCGCCATATCAGGAGCAGTTGCCTTGGCCTGACGATACAGCTGTCGTTCGTCAGCTGGGAACTGACGTCTCAGTCTGTCTATTTCGGCATTCACGAATTCGCGGCCAAAGGGAACACTAGCGGCCGGCTCCGCTCGACCGGATTGGAGCCAGCAATGACTGATCCGTGTGTCGCCATCGCTGTTGAGGAAACAGCGATGGGCAAAAGGCAGAGCATCATCAATCACACCGATAATGGCTTTCGGCTTCCGTGCCGGCGGGGTCCAATCGGAAGGTGCGGTATCAACTCTATAATCATTGACCCAAGATTCTGGCGCGACCGGAAAGTTGACCCGAAACCGAGGCGAGATGGCAGCCGGTTGGCGCTTGGCGTGCGTGCGTGCAGAACCCAGCATTCTCGCAACTGTGGTGTCTTGCTGAACGCGGCGACGCGGATCGTTCATTTGCGGGTCATGGAATGCAAATGGCGTGATCTTCAGCGACTTATGGTCGGGCTTCCACAACGGGGGAAGGCGAACACTCATCTGGTCGCTGTCCTGCGGCAGCCCATCTCCTTCCATCAGAGCAGTGTAATACCCGGATGACCCCTGTGTGATGGCAGGGAAAGCAAACGGTCGGCCCAGCTCTTCAGAAAACACCCAACGCTCATACGGACCAGCGTACCGCTCGATCCGCTCTTCATGAGCTCGCTTGAGGTACATGGGGCCTCAAACCTTCTGGGTTTCGGTTAGGACGTTGTCCCACAGCCAGCTGAAATGCGGTGCTGCAGATGTCTGGAACTGACCACAGGAATGAAGCCCCATGGTTCCACCGTTCTGTGTGAAGTCAAAATCGGAGAAGTCCTGATTTTGGGGCTCGTAGCGCAGCTCTTCAATCGGCACGCCAGTATGACCCGAAAGGTTCAATATGACCTTTCCGATCGCCGTACCAAGCGTCGCCCCGGCCCAACTATCGATCGGGTAATGAACGCCGGCCACGGTTCGGTTTACGGCAATGCGCTCGGCTAATCCCCGCATCATGGCAATGCGGTTGTCCAAATCTTCAAATCCGCCCCAGCTTATTGCCAGTGCGTCAAGAACCGTGAGAACAGCATAGGCTTCCGTCGCATGTGCAGAAGGAAAGCTGCCATGCCCCGGGGTCGGGATCATCGGCAGGATACGGCCGTCGATCTGGTCCGGACGGCGGACAGCCAGTGCGTGTTTGGCAATCATGGCCATATGCGCTGCAACCACCTGCGTCGCAGTGATCAACTCAAAGGTGCTTTTGTGTTGTGCCACATGCATGCCAAGGATCATCGAGAAATACTCGGTTGGGAACCCGAGCTGGGAGACAATTTCCGCCCCGCGGTCTCCACGCAAGTCAGCATAGTCGCGAACATGCGAGCATTGTTCGGCAAGCAGTGCGTCTGAGGGCAGGAGTAGTTCCACAAGGTCATGATTCTCGAAGGATAGTGCTATGGAACGAACGCTGTTTGTATCCTTGGCGTCATAGGAAATCCGGCTCAGAAATTCGCTTAAATAGAGCGAGCCGCGTACCCATGTTGCCCAACGATTGTTGTTGGCAGTGTCGTTGAAGGGAAGAGGCGTGCCCGGGATTGCAGCGCCCGGCGGGGTTAAATGCAAAAGCCCTTCGGCAGTGGTTTGCAGGCCGTGAGTGGTCACGGCGGAGTAACCGCCTGGGTCTTGCGCTCCCAGGAAACCGCCAATGCCGGTCATCCCGCCGATGCCGCCAATTCCCCCGATCCCTCCAATGCCGCCGATACCCCCGATCCCTCCGATGCCACCAATGCCGCCGATACCACCAATTCCACCATATTGGGCCATTTCAAATGTCCTTTAACTAATTCAATTAATTCCCGAGGCTGCCATAGCTTTAAGGGCACGGCGACCAAGCTTCTCCTGCGAAACCGGGTGGCTTCGCTCATAATGTTGCAAACTGTAGGAAGGCCAAATCCGCAGCAGCTCTTCTGCCGCCGTCCGCGCTTCTTCGCGCCGGTCCATAAAGTGAAGCGCTGTTATCTTGGCGCGATGCGTGGAGAGGTGCTGGTCATTGGTCGCCAGAGAGCGGTTGGCGTAGACCAGTGCGTTTTCAAAATCGTCTGCGGCGATATAGGCCGTGCTTGCAAGGCTGTCGTAGTAATAGTTAAAGGGATCAATCGGAGAGAGCTTACGAGCCTGCTGATTTGACGATACTGCGGATTCCCCGTCGTTCAAAAAGGCTTTCAGTGAGCCGCGCAACAACCAGGCCAGGCTCTCGTTCGGGTTGACATCCAGCGCGGTTTCAAAGCGTTTGTCGGCGGTTGAAAAGTCATGCACTAGGTTGTTATGCACAAAACCATCGATGGTCAGGCTGAGGCTCGATTCAGGATCAAGATCAAGCGCTTTGGCGGTGCAGTCGACAGCCAGTTGGGTGTCCCGTTTCTGGTCCATCGTATAGCCCTTCATGACATTCAGAACATACCATTTTGCCAGCCATGCGTGGGTTTCAGCCAGGTTGGGTAGGCGGCTGGTCGCTTCGCTCAAGAAGTCGCGGGACTTCAGAAAGTCCCGTATCGTTGCACGGTGCATCAGGCCGACCCCGGAGATCAGAAGGTTCTGGTCGGACACATCGTTCAACGGTTGCATTCGACTGCTGGCGATCGCGGTGTCGGAAATGGATTTGGCAACGGTGCGTGCGACATGTTCGATTTGCGTCGCTGCGTCATCCAGATAGCTCATGTTCGCGATCTGGAAATTCCGGCTCCAAAGGATCTGGCCGGACTGGGCATCAAGAAAATCAATGTCGCAGATAATTCCGCACGCCGAGCGCCGTAAGAAGCCGGTGGTAAGAAAATCAACCCCAAGTGTCTTCTGCACTTCCGAGACAACGGTGGTTTTTTCAGCCATTGCGCGCCCGGACAAATGGGAGATGACGCTCAAGAACCTGGAGCGAGAAAGAACCCGGCAAGCTTGCTCTCCGATCCAGTCGCCCAGTGCCTTCAGGCTTGGGTCATCGCCAAGGTGTCCGAGGGGCAACATTGTGACTGAGGGTCGAGAGTGCCTCAACGTTGCTGCCGGCGGGCTCTGGCACAAGGTTTCCACCTGTGCCGGATTTTCGCGGATAGCAGCCACCCATTGGCGAAAGTCTTTTTCTACAACATTCAGGTCTTCGAGAAACGAACCGGAGCGTGGGTCGCCGATAAACCGTAGGCGTGTTAGGTCCAGTTCCACATCCGTGTTGGTGGTGCGAAATAGCGTGTCAAACTCGCGTCCCAAAAGCTTTCTGAGATCCGCCAAGGCCCTGCGGAGGTTCTGGTGGCCACAGTCATAGCCGGAATAACCCCACAGAGTATTTTGCAGAAAGGTTCGGGTGCGCCGTCCCATGGGCGCGGTCGCCAGAATGGCAATCAGTGCACGGTGTTTGGCCCCGCGTATTTCGACGGTGTTGCGCGCCTTTAACCGAACGGCACAAGTGCCGAATAAGGCGACTTCCAGAAGTGTAGCCATAATGTGTTACCTCATTGCAACAATTACCATCCTGCAGCAGCCGAAACAAAGGGTCTCACAGTAATTTCACAGAGGTCCCGTCGCCTGCGTTGTTATGCTAAAGAAAACAATGGCTTTGAGGTGTGTTTTCATGTCCCGGGGAAAAGGTGCGAAAGATCTGGTTGAGTATTTTCGAAACTGGAATTTTGAGCGTCAAAAAATAATCGGCCTTGTCGAAAGCGGGAGACTGTCAGAGGACGAAAAAACGTCCCTGTTGGACATGGTTTTTGTTATCGACCGCATCGGCCCGGCTGATCTGGAGCCGCTGGATCCAGACGCTATCAAGCAGACCAAAATTTAGCAGGTCTGGCAAAGTGCGATCGGGAGAGGGCACACCAAGAGCGGTCAATGTAAAGTTTCAAGAACTCTGTCCCCAGAGAGCAACTGGTCTTGTTCCCCGTCAGCGCGCATGGGACAAAATAGGCTGATTGCTTAAGAGAGAGATTTTGGCTCATCTTCATCATTCTGTCCGTCGTCAGGGTATTTGGGACAGATGGCCGCGTAACTTAGCGGAGAATTTGGCCCATCCTGTTTGTTGATCCTAAGCGGCTTGATTGCGGTATTGCAAACGTCGTTGATTGAGCGTGTTTCGTTTGATCCTTTAGCGTTCGAGTGAAGATGGTTTCACCGCGCCCGAAGTAGACATCGGCAGGCGTAAGATTGCCGAGGCTCTCGTGGTAGCGGTGATGATTGTAATGGGTGACCAAGCGCTTGATGCTGGCGTTGAGATCACCAGGCAGAAAGTAGTTTTCCAGCAGGGTACGGTTCTTCAGGGTTTGATGCCAGTGCTGGATCTTACCCTGTGTTTGCGGATGGTATGGCGCACCACGAACGTAGTCCATGCTCTGCTCGTTGAGCCAGTCAGCCAGTCAGCCAGTTCGCCAGAGATGTAACTGGCTCCGTTGTCCGATAGCAGGCGCGGATTGTGCCGAACGGCAACCTGATCACAGCCGGACGCCTGTAAGGCCAGTTACAGCGTGTCTGCGACATCGCCTGCTGTCATCGTCGTGCACAGCTTCCAGGCGACAACGTACCGCGAGAAGTCATCCAGAATGGTCGAAAGGTAGAACCAGCCCCAACCGATGGAGGGGGACTCGATTAAGTTGTCGAGCCAAATTGAACTGTCGGAAGTCTTCTTCGTTTTCGAAACGTCTCGCACGACGACTCAGAACCCTCGACGACCCACCGTGTGAGCCTGGTTGAGGAACGAGTAGAGCTTGTGCTTCCAACCACGCAAACGCTTCGGCCACGGCAAGTTCCCATTAGGACCAACGATCTATTGGGTACCCAGTGAAGCCACGGCTAGGATCTTCGTGTCTTATTTCGCCACCCATATTGTGCACATTGAATGATTGAGATTCTCCTCGGCGCCGCATTAAGAAAAGGAGCGTTGTTGCAAGTTCCTCAGGTTCGAGGGCCAAGATGGTGTCTGGATCTGGGATCGCGGTGATTAATTCAAGCATGACAATTAGCGTCCGATATTTGGGCTGCGCTGAATCTTCTAAAGCAGTTTTATACGGCTCATTTCATGCAGAAACCGTATTCTATGAACCTGTTGCTTCAGATAGGAAGAACCCGCCCTGTCGTTTCCGATGGGCGGGTTCTTTGTTTCAGTTGCCATAGCAGCGCCGAATTTCAGCAATTTTTCGGCGGGTGAGCCGCTTTCGAGCGCAGTTTGAGCTATTTGTCCTGACGCTGAGCGAGAAACGCTGACGCGTCAGGCATCAACTACGGCCGTATTAGCTGCAGCCGCTTGTCGAGCCGCAGGTGTCACACTTCAAGCAAGTGCCGTTGCGGACCATGGTGAAGTTGCCGCATTCTGCGCAGCTCTCGCCTTCATAGCCCTTCATCCGCGCTTGAGCGATCTGCTGGGCAGCTGACGCCTTGGCCGGAGCAGGGGCTGTCGTCACTTCGACGGCGGCCACAGCCTCGGAGCCGCGGGCAAATGCCGTGGCAACCGCAGAGGTCTGGGCAGCCGGTGAATTGGCCACCTGACCGGACAGGGCCTCAACCAGCGTGCCGGCCGGTTCGCTGTCCGACACCAGACGGAAACGCTCCGTCTGTCCACGGATCAGGCCGTGAGACACCACGCCCTGATGTTCCTTGTTGCGCTCATCGGCCGAATTTCCGCCCGCCGGTGCGTTGCCGAAGGTGTCCGGGGACACATGGGCAAGGTCGTGGCGGCCGAGATAGGACACGGCGAGTTCGCGGAAGACGTAGTCGAGGATCGACGTGGCATTCTTGATCGCGTCGTTGCCCTGGACCATGCCGGCTGGTTCGAACTTCGTGAAGGTGAACGCGTCGACATATTCCTCGAGCGGCACGCCATACTGCAGGCCGAGCGAGACCGAGATGGCGAAGTTGTTGATGAAGGCGCGAAGGGCGGAGCCCTCCTTGTTCATGTCGAGGAAGATCTCGCCAAGACGGCCATCGTCATATTCGCCGGTGCGCAGGAAGATGGTGTGTCCACCGATCTTGGCCTTCTGGGTGTAGCCCTTACGGCGAGTCGGCAGCTTTTCCTGTTCGCGAACGACGCGCTCGACGATCCGCTCGACAATCCGTTCGGCAACGACCTCGGCCCGTGCCGCCTGCGGCTTGGCGGCGAGTGTTTCGACCACTTCATCCTCATCCTCGTCCTCATCGGCCAGAAGCTGGGCGTTGAGCGGCTGAGATAGTTTTGAGCCATCGCGGTAAAGCGCATTGGCCTTCAGGGCGAGGCGCCAGGACAGCATGTAGGCTTCCTTGCAGTCCTCGACCGTTGCATCGTTCGGCATGTTGATCGTCTTGGAGATCGCGCCGGAGATGAACGGCTGGGCTGCCGCCATCATGCGGATGTGGCTCTCCACCGAGAGGTAACGCTTGCCGATGCGGCCGCATGGGTTGGCGCAATCGAAGATCGGGTAATGCTCTTCCTTGAGGAAAGGCGCCCCTTCGAGGGTCATGGCACCGCAAACGTGGGTGTTGGCCGCTTCGATCTCGGCCTTGGAATAGCCAAGGTGCGTAAGAAGGTCGAACGCCGGATCGTCGAGCTTTTCTTCCGGCACCATGAGTGCGGCCATCTGCTCGTCACCAACAGTCCAGCGGTTGAAGACGAACTTGATGTCGAAGGCAGAGCCAAGAGAGCTCTTGATCTTCGCGACGCTCTCGTCCGTGAAACCCTTGGCCTTCAGAGACGACGGATTGACCGCCGGTGCCTGATCGATCGATCCATGGCCCACGGCGTAGGCCTCGATCTCGGCGATCTCGCTTTCCGAATAGCCAAGCTTGCGCAGGGCTTCGGGAACAGCGCGATTGATGATCTTGAAGTAGCCGCCACCGGCGAGCTTCTTGAACTTCACCAGTGCGAAGTCCGGCTCGATGCCCGTTGTGTCGCAGTCCATGACCAGACCGATGGTGCCGGTCGGGGCGATCACCGTGGACTGGGCGTTGCGGTAGCCGTTCTTCTCGCCGAGTTCAAGTGCCCGGTCCCAGGCAATTTTCGCCCGTTCGATCAATGTCTTGTCAGGGCAGGAGGCATGATCAAGGGCAACCGGTGCAATGCTGAGTGCTTCATAGCCATCTGCCTCGCCATGGGCGGCTCGGCGATGGTTGCGCATGACGCGCAGCATGTGTTCAGCATTGTCCTTGTAGCCCGGGAACGGACCAAGCTCTCCGGCCATTTCGGCAGACGTTGCGTAGGAAACGCCGGTCATGATGGCGGTCAGGGCACCACAAAGGGCTCGGCCTTCATCGCTGTCGTAAGAAACGCCGGAGGTCATCAGCAGGCCGCCGATGTTGGCAAAGCCGAGGCCGAGTGTCCGGTAGAGATAGGAGCGTTCGGCAATTTCCTTGGACGGGAACTGCGCCATCAAAACAGAGACTTCCAGCACAACAGTCCAAAGACGGACAGCATGCTCATAGCTCTCCACATCGACGGAACCGTCTTCGTGGCGGAACTGCATCAGGTTCAAGGACGCCAGGTTACAGGCCGTGTCGTCCAGGAACATGTATTCCGAACATGGATTAGATGCGCGGATTTCACCGGAGGCAGGACAGGTGTGCCAGTCGTTGATGGTCGTGTGATACTGGATGCCGGGATCGGCGGACGCCCAGGCGGCATAACCGATCTGTTCCCACAGGTCCTTAGCCTTGATGGTCTTGACCACATCGTCCGTGCGCCGGCCCATCAGGTCCCAGTCGCCATCGTCCACAACAGCACTCAGGAAGCCGTCGGTGACACGCACGGAGTTGTTGGAGTTCTGGCCGGAAACGGTCAGATAGGCTTCGGAATCCCAATCCGTATTGTAGGTCGGGAACTCGATCTTGGTGAAGCCCTGACGCGCGAACTGGATCACGCGCTGGATGTAGTTCTCCGGAACCATCATCTTCTTGGCGGCACGGATTTCGCGCTTGAGCGCCGGGTTCTTGGCCGGATCGAAACACTCGCCGTTGTCCGCCTCGCAGTTGATGCAGGCCTTCATGATGGCGCTGAGGTGCTTCTGGCAGATCTTGGAGCCGGTTACGAGGGCTGCAACCTTCTGCTCTTCCTTGACCTTCCAGTTGATGTATTCCTCGATGTCCGGATGGTCGACGTCGACCACGACCATCTTGGCCGCACGTCGGGTCGTGCCGCCGGACTTGATCGCGCCCGCTGCCCGGTCGCCGATCTTCAGGAAGCTCATAAGGCCGGAGGATTTGCCGCCGCCCGACAGCTTTTCGCCTTCACCGCGGACGCGAGAGAAGTTCGAACCGGTGCCCGAGCCATATTTGAACAGGCGCGCTTCGCGGACCCAAAGGTCCATGATGCCGCCTTCATTGACGAGGTCATCGCCAACCGACTGGATGAAGCATGCATGCGGCTGCGGATGCTCATAGGCGGTTGCGGATTTGGTCAGCTCGCCGGTCTGGAAGTCGACATAGTAGTGGCCCTGGCTCGGGCCATCGATGCCGTACGCCCAATGCAGGCCGGTGTTGAACCACTGCGGCGAGTTCGGCGCGACTTTCTGGGTGGCCAGCATGAACCGCAGTTCATCAAAGAATGCCTGTGCGTCGGCTTCCTTGTCGAAATAGCCGCCCTTCCAGCCCCAGTATGTCCAGGTGCCGGCGAGACGATCAAACACCTGACGGCCGTCGATCTCGGAGTTGAAGCGCTCTTCTTCGGGGAGCTTGGCAAGCGCTTTTTCATCGGCTTCATGGCGCCACAGCCAGGACGGAACCGTGTTTTCCTCGACCGCTTTCAGCTTGGCGGGAACGCCAGCCTTGCGGAAGTACTTTTGCGCCAGAATGTCAGACGCGACCTGCGAAAACTGGGCCGGGACCTGAATGTCCTCGAGCCGGAACACAATAGATCCGTCCGGATTGCGAATCTCACTCGTCGCTGTCCGGAATTCCACGTCGGCGTAGGGTGACTGCCCCTCTTTGGTGTATCGCCGCTCTATCCGCATTCCATGTCCCCTTGTCTATCAAGCCCAGGTAGGCTGCCTCAGCCCCGGCCTGGTCCGCATCGCTCGTCCGCATCAAAGTGCCGGGTTGTCATCTGACGGTCCCGGCGGCTTCTTAAAAGCCGTCTTTCGAACACCGGATTATCTTGGTGATCCGATATTTAGTATCTCGCCTGACTAACGCCACTAAATATAGTGCTCATCAACAGGTTTGTCACGATGAAACCCACTCTCCAGACGCACGAATAGAGCGCTCCTGAAAGGTGGACGAACCACATTCAGGGGCTTGCACTCGTTACTCGGAACTGGGGAGTCGAAACCGGAAAGGACCCGTTTCGGATACGCACCGCAATGATAGGAAAACTAGTGTAAACGAGTTCTTAACGTCAAGGCGCGAGCGACAAGTCCTAGTGTTCAATATGTGGGCAAACGCTAAATATGGTGGGGGGCTGTGGATAGCGGGGAGGGGCGCTGAACTCGCCGAAACTGCCGATTGCAGCCTTCAAACCCTGCTTTTCGTGCGCCTAAATCCATTGCACACCGATTCTATGAAAATTTGAAGAAAAACCGGGGAAGGGACTTCAGCCGGTTTAAAGCGCTTCTGTCCATCTTGTTCCTGTGGGATCAGGAAGGGTGGCATCAGGCTATGAAAAATCACGCAGCATTCGGCCTTGGGCTGGAAGATCTTGACGCGGTCATCGTCGAAGACAGCAAGCCAATGCAGACCATTATCCGGTCGATTCTGTTGAGCTTCAAAGTCGCACGGGTTCGCGTGTTTGATTCGGTTGATGAGGCGCTGCAGTCGATGCTCGCCGAACCACCAAATGTGATTCTGACTGACTGGCGGATGGCACCGACCTCAGGTTATCAGCTTCTACGTCTGATCAGGCACCGGCATATGGAGCCGCTCTGCTACGTTCCGATTCTCTTTGTTACGGCCCATGGCACGCACGCTTTGGTGGACAAGGCCCTTCGTGCTGGCGCCCATCATCTTCTGGTCAAACCCCTCGCACCATCGACGCTCCACAACAGGTTGCGCTGGCTAGTGAATGATGATCGACCGCTGGTGCTTGAAAACTCCGGCTTCTACAACATCCTCGGAATCAACGAAGCGCTCGACCAGCAGGCCGAAAAACTCGAGACGCTCGAGAACGCCCGCGTCTATCACGAGCAGGCGATTCGACGCCTTGCCGCTGTTCAAGGCACTGTCGACAAGGAATTCAACAAGGCCGGAGCAGAGGAGCATAACGACGCTGAAGCAGCAGCTTCAGAGCCCGAGCCCAAAAAGAAAAAGGTGGTTCTGGCCAGCTCGCCGCGATCTTCTCGCCGACAGGGCTTTGCAGCTGTCCGCAACAAGTAGCGCCATTGGACGGCGTGGTGGTCGCGAACGCGGAAGTCCCGAAAGCCCCAGAAAGTGGTGCTTTTGCGGAAGACGGACACTGGACAGAAAGCGTGCTTGACGTCATAGTCGCGCACAAATCGGCCTCTTGTCTGATGGTTTCCAAAAGGACCAATCGAGGCCGCAGCGGAAATTGCGTGACCGTGCAACTGGCATCCGGTACTGCGCTTAAAGCCACAAGGACGCTTCGCAGCGATGAAAAGTCTCCTGCTTGAACTCTTCACATGGTGGAACGGTCAGACCATGGGGACCCGTTTCTTCACTTGGCGGAAAGGCGAATTCGTTGGGGAAGATGAGTTCGGCAACAAGTACTACCGCGAGCGTGCCGGTAAGAAGCGCTGGGTGATCTATAACGGCCTGGCAGAAGCCTCGTGCATTCCTCCGGGCTGGCATGGCTGGATGCACCACCGGGTCGATACACCGCCAAGCGATGAAACCTATTACGCCAAGAGCTGGCAGCAGCCACATCATGCCAACAAGACCGGCACTGCTGAAGCCTATCGTCCGGACGGCTCCATCCTGACACCGGAAAAGCGCCCGGAAGTCACCGGCGACTACCAAGCCTGGACGCCTGGCAGCTAAGTTTTTGCATTAGATAAAGTACTTTAAAGGATCGGTTTCCGGTCCTTTTTTCGTTTGGATGGATGGCCTTGCTAGAAGTTATATTTGCTTTCCAACAGCAGGCCGTAGCGTTGGTACGTCTGATTCTGGTCCAGTTCATACTCCGAATGCAGCCACCAATAGCGGCCACCGACGCCGATATCCCAATTTGACGTCAGGGCGATATTCATCATGGCGTCTGCTTCAAAGCCATAGGTGTACTCGCTCTCGATATCAGTGAAGGTGTCGCTGAACTCGTTGTAGGACCAGGGCACCACGGCGGCATCTACGGACCAACCAAAACGGTCGGTCAACGCCCCATCGGCGGAAAGGCCGAGACGAAGCGCATGCCATCTGCTGGATCCCTTGACACTGGAGCCGGTGTAGTTGGCGGAAAAGTCGTCGCTGAGAAACTGGTAACCGACAAATGTTTTAAGGCGTGCCGCGCCTCCTGCAAACTTCATCACCTCCCAGCCACCGTCGAGTGTCACATATCCGATATCGGTCGTGTTCCAGCTGTTTGCCTTCACTCCACGTATCGATTGAGATCCATCGCTGCTCTTGCCGAAACCAAGGTATCCCTTGAAATAAGTGCTGCTGGGAACGTCTTCGAGCGCGGCAACAAGCTCAACAGTCTGGCCGGTGGCGTCGTCTGCCTTCATCCGCGCGAGGGCGCCTCGAACATCTGTAGATGCTTTGCTGTGCCAGTAGCGTAATCCAATCGATCCTCTGAGCGTCGCCGTTGAAAAGACCTCTTCCGAGGTCCCGGGTTGGTGAGACATTTGGTCCGCGGCTGCGGTCAAGGAGGAGATGGCAAGCGCAGAAAGAGTAAGGGCGGTAAGGATTTTCATAAAATGACACCTCGATGATCAAAGTCGTTACCGAAGATATTGAATCTATTCGGCTATCTATCGATGTGTATGGTTAATTCTGCGTAAAGTTGCGGATTTTTACCCAGCATCTCTGGATAGTGTTCACGGGACTTTTCTTGCCGGATATCCGGGTGCACGGATCTGATAGCCAGTCTTGGATTGCTTAAACCCGACCTTTTCATAGAAACGTTGCGCGCCGTGATTGTCTGCGCCGGTCAAGAGCATGACCTTGTAGCAGCCGGACGCCCAGGCCAGGTCTTGGGCGTGTCGAAGGATCCGTTCGCCCAAACCCTTGCCGCGATAATCCTTGTGGGTGACCACATTCTCGATCACCGCGTAAGGAGCGCCGCCCCGCGTAAAATTGGGGATGACGATCAACGTGCAAGTGGTGGCTGCCACGCTTTCATGAAATCCGATCAGCGCCGTCAATCCCGGGTGAGACAGCATACCGTTGAGGGCGGTGCGGCCTTGATCGTCGGTCATGGCAAGGTCGTTTGGGATGAGGTGGGTGAAAAGGTCGCGCAGAACCTCGTAGTCCTGAGAAACCGCCGGTCGGATCACCAGGCTGGTTGTTCCATCGGTCATCACTGATCTCGCCTTTCCAGCCGCTCATGAAAAAGCCCGCCGAAACAGCGGGCTTTCGCAGATAAAGTGAACCATTTAACCGGGTCAGTCGACAGGCAGGTAATCCTGCGGCGTGATCCCAAGCCGACGATCCAGATAGCCGCCACAACGGTCCATCAGGTCATCCATATCGTTTTCGAAGAAGTGGTTTGCGCCAGGCAGTTCCTGATGATCGATCACGATGCCCTTTTGCGTCTTCAGCTTGTCGACAAGCGTCTGAACATCTTTTTGCGGCACAACCTTGTCTTCTTCGCCATGAATGATCAGGCCAGAAGACGGGCAGGGCGCCAGGAAGGAGAAATCATGAAGGTTGGCAGGCGGAGCAACGGAAATGAAGCCTTCCACTTCTGGACGGCGCATAAGAAGTTGCATGCCGATCCAGGCGCCAAAAGAAAAGCCGGCGATCCAGCATGCGCGTGCATCAGGATGGACGGTCTGCACCCAGTCGAGCGCGGCTGCGGCATCAGACAGCTCGCCCTGGCCATGATCGAACGTGCCTTGAGACCGACCGACACCACGGAAATTGAAGCGAAGAACCGCAAAGCCGCGTTGTGCGAACATGTAGTACATCTGGTAGACGATCTGGTTGTTCATCGTGCCACCGAACTGAGGGTGCAGATGAAGAACCAGCGCAATCGGCGCGTTCCGCTTCTTTGCGGGATGGAACCGGCCTTCGAGCCGGCCGGCGGGACCGTTAAAGATCACCTCAGGCATGAAGCGTTTTATCCTTTCTTGTCCACGCGGCAGCTACAGCTGCATCGGGTGGAAGCGGATCTAGATACGTGGAACCCCTAAGTCCAAACTTGACTCATAGGTTCCGAGTTTCTAAAACCTTGTTTAGAATTATTCGAAAGTCCGTTCGACCCCTTTCGAGCCCCGAAACCGGGACAGATCGAGGTCTTCGTTTTTTCGAGTTGACGCACGTTTACGTCATCCACTCGGAAAATTTCAAGTTTTCCGTGACCGGGCGGCGGTAATTCTGCATCTGAGTTCTATCTGCTGTTACCAAATCACAGGCTGTTTCAGACAATGACGTCCAGGCGACCTCATGTTTACCTCGATCACAACGCCGGCGCGCCCATGCGTCCGGAGGTCCGTGATCGCATGGTTGAGGTCATGATGGATGCCGGCAATGCTTCTTCGGTCCATTGCGATGGTCGCAGGGCACGGGGACGAGTGGAGGCCGCTCGCGAGGCTGTTGCCGCTCTGTGTGGCGCCAGGACGCGCGCGGTCACCTTTGTTTCCGGTGGCACTGAAGCAAACATGACCGCCCTGACACCTCAGTGGCAGGATCAGGGAACACCGGTCTATCTCGATCGTCTGTTGCGCGGCGCCAGCGAGCATCCTTCAGTGGCTTCCGGCGGGCGCTTTCCGCCTGCCTTACAGACCGTGCTGCCTGTTGATGAAAACGGAATCGTGCGCCTCGATGAGCTGGAACGACTATTGGCGGAAGATCACGCCACTCTTGTCTCGGTGATGGCCGCAAACAACGAGACTGGTGTGATCCAGCCGCTTGACGAAATTGGCGCTCTGGTCAAGGCGGCTGGCGGGTTCCTCCATGTAGATGCGGTGCAGGCTGCAGGCCGCATGCCTATCGACCTGGATGCCTGGCAAGCCGATGTCATCACGCTGTCGGCTCACAAGTTTGGCGGGCCGCAAGGTATGGGCGCGGTCGTGGTGCGGTCCACTGCGCGTGTTCCAGGATCATTGATGACTGGAGGTGGCCAGGAAAACTGGCGCCGGGCGGGAACGGAAAACGTCGCAGGCATCTGCGGTTTCGGTGTCGCAGCCGAGCTTGCGGCCAAAGAGGCAGAAGATCCTTCGCAAATTGCAGCCCTCAGGGACTCGCTAGAGGCGGGTATCCGCCTTATATGCCCATCGGTGACAGTTTTTGGAGCGCGCGCGCCACGCTTGGCGAACACCTCCTGTTTTGCGGTTGAGGGAGTTCCCGCAGAAACAGCACTGATCGCTTTGGATCTGGAAAACGTATCCCTTTCGTCCGGATCGGCTTGTTCTTCCGGCAAGGTGTCGGTTTCCCACGTGCTCACAGCCATGGGCGTTGATGAGGAAAAGGCACGTTGCGCCTTGCGCGCAAGCCTCGGCTGGAACTCGGGCGCGAAAGACGTCGACCGCTTTCTGGAGCTGTGGCCATCCATCGTGGATCGGCTGAACCCTAAGGCCCGCAACAGGGCCGCCTGACGAATTCGGCGTTTTCGAACGTCGCGACAAACACCCCGCAAGACGCCGGATATCGGCGTCGTCTTCGGGATGCACCAACGACAAACTGCGAGACTGACAAAGTCTCGTGCAATGGAGTTAATGATATGCCCGCTGTGCAGGAGACTATCGATCAGGTCAAGGCGATCGATGTTGACCAGTATAAATACGGCTTCGTGACCGACATCGATTCGGAAAAGGGCGCCAAGGGGCTCTCTGAGGAAACCGTTCGCTTCCTGTCGGCCAAAAAGGACGAGCCGGAGTGGATGACGGAATGGCGTCTCGATGCTCTGCGCCGCTTCCAGACGATGGAAGAGCCGGATTGGGCGCGCGTTGATTATCCGAAAATCGACTTTGATGCGCTTTATTATTGGGCCGCGCCGAAATCGGTCGAAGGCCCCAAGAGCCTTGATGAAGTCGACCCTGAACTGCTTGCGACCTATGAGAAACTCGGCATTCCACTTCGCGAGCAGGAGATCCTTGCTGGCGTCGAGCCGAAGAACCGGGTTGCCGTGGATGCCGTTTTTGACAGCGTATCCGTGGTCACGACTTTCAAGGAAGAGCTGAAGAAGGCAGGGGTCATCTTCTGTTCGATCTCGGAAGCGCTCCGTGAGTATCCGGATCTGGTGAAGAAGTACCTCGGCTCTGTCGTGCCGGTGACCGACAACTATTATGCGACGCTGAATTCGGCTGTCTTCTCCGACGGGTCCTTCGTCTACATTCCGGAAGGCGTCCGCTGCCCGATGGAGCTTTCGACCTATTTCCGCATCAATGAGCAGAACACCGGCCAGTTCGAGCGCACGCTGATCATCGCGGACAAGGGCTCGTATGTCTCCTATCTGGAAGGCTGCACTGCGCCCCAGCGGGATGAAAACCAGCTTCACGCCGCTGTTGTAGAACTTGTTGCTCTGGATGATGCGGAGATCAAATACTCCACCGTTCAGAACTGGTTTCCGGGCGATTCAGAAGGCAAGGGCGGTATCTATAATTTCGTCACCAAGCGTGGCGATTGCCGTGGCAAAAATTCCAAGATTGCCTGGACCCAGGTCGAGACTGGCTCTGCCATCACCTGGAAATACCCATCCTGCATTCTGCGCGGCGACAATTCTGTCGGCGAGTTCTACTCGATAGCCGTTTCCAATGGCTATCAGCAGATCGACAGCGGCACCAAGATGATTCATCTGGGCAAAAACACGTCCAGCCGCATCATCTCCAAGGGCATTTCCGCTGGCCGCTCGTCCAACACCTATCGCGGCCTGGTTTCTGCCCACAAGAAGGCGTCCAACACGCGCAACTTCACCCAGTGCGACTCGTTGCTGATCGGTCAGGAGTGTGGTGCTCACACGGTGCCCTACATCGAAAGCAAGAACGCGTCCGCCGTTTTCGAGCATGAGGCAACCACCTCGAAGATCTCGGACGACCAGATGTTCTACTGCCTGCAGCGCGGCATGAACGAGGAAGAGGCGGTTGCCCTGATCGTCAACGGTTTCGTCAAGGACGTCATCCAGCAGCTGCCGATGGAATTTGCAGTGGAAGCCCAGAAGTTGATCTCGATCAGTCTGGAAGGCTCGGTCGGCTAAGGGAAGAGGGCACAATGGCGATTAAATCTGCAACAGAACTCGCGGAAGCGGAAAAAAAGTATAAAGCCGACTTTATAATGCGCGCCCATCAGGTCGTGTCTGAATTGGAATCTAGTAAAGACGCAATTGAATTGCATGGGTTGAGTATTCATGTGGATGATAGCGTCCCGAATATTCAATTAAAGTGTGGCGAATACGTTGTTTACGAAGCTGTAGTTTCTAGATCGACACCCGTCGTCGTGCTTTGTAACGACTATATTTCTGACGGGCCGAATAGCTTTAAGCAAGTAAAGGTCGCCGATGCATTCGATGGTGCGAGCATTTTTGGAATGGCTGTCGAGCCAGCGATTAACGAATTCAAACGGAATAAAGATGTGCTCAAGACACTCGGAAATATCTAGGAAATAATCATGCTTGAGATCAAAAACCTGCACGCCCGCATCGCCGAAGACGGCACCGAAATCCTGCGTGGCATCAACTTGAAAGTGAATGCCGGCGAAGTCCATGCGGTCATGGGGCCGAATGGCTCTGGCAAATCGACCCTGTCCTACATTCTGGCGGGCAAGGAAGATTATGAGGTCACCGAGGGTGATATCATCTTCCACGGCGAGAACCTGCTCGACATGGAGCCGGACGAGCGCGCGGCGGCCGGTGTCTTCCTGGCGTTCCAGTACCCGATCGAAATTCCGGGCGTGGCAACGATGGAATTCTTGAAGACAGCCATGAACGCACAGCGCAAGGCGCGCGGTCAGGCTGAGCTGACGATTCCTGATTTCATGAAGCTGGTTCGTGCCAAGGCTGCTGACTTGAACGTCACCATGGATATGCTGAAGCGCCCGCTCAACGTCGGCTTCTCCGGTGGCGAGAAGAAGCGCGCCGAAATCCTGCAGATGTCTCTGCTCGAGCCGAGCCTTTGCGTTCTGGATGAGACTGACTCCGGCCTCGATATTGACGCTCTGCGCATCGTTTCCGAAGGCGTCAACAAACTGCGTTCGCCGGAACGCAGCATGATCGTCATCACCCATTACCAGCGTTTGCTCGATCACATTGTCCCCGATGTTGTCCACGTCTTGTCCAAAGGCAAGATCGTCAAGACCGGCGGCAAGGAACTGGCGCTTGAGCTGGAAAAGAACGGTTACGCCGATTTCGTCGGCGAAGCCGCCTGAGCCCCGGGGAGAGAGCCATGAACGCACCCACCCCGATCAACCATACCCAGGCGGAAGCCGGGCTTGTCGCGCGCTTCGATGCGGCCCGGCCAAGCCTTGCCGGATCGATAGCCGTGACCGCTCTGCGCGATGCGGCGGCCGAGCAGATCAAGGCGAAGGGCCTGCCTCATCGCCGCGTGGAAGAGTATAAATACACGGACCTGCGCGCCTTCATGAAGTTGGCCGCGCCGCTCGCAACGCCGGCGACTTCTGCCGAGGCCAAGGCCGTGCTTGACGGTTTTGAAAGCTATGGCACGCTCGATCGGTACCGGATCGTCATCGCCAACGGCACATTCAATGCCGACCTGAGCGATGTTGACGTGCTGGCGGCAGAAGGCGTCACCGTCACGGACTTCAACGACGGGCTGGCAGGTGAGAACGGTTCAGAGCTTCTGGCGACGCCGAAAATGGCCGGTCAGGACGGAACCCTTGCCCTCAACACGGCATTCCTGCAGGGCGGTGTCGTGATTTCGGTCAAGGACGGCGCTGACGTCTCCAAGCCGGTCGAACTGGTTCAGGTGGCTGTCGGCGAAGGCGCCCAGGTTAGCCGCAACCGCATCGTGGTTGCCAAAGGCGCGACGTTCAAGCTGCTGGAAACCTTCGCCGGTGACACAGGCGCGGGCGAGACGAACGTTGTCTTCGACTATGACGTTGCCGATGGCGCGAGGCTCGCGGTCACCCGCTTGATGGCCGGCAAGGCGGAAGGCGCGACGCTGTTCACCTCCCTGGCGCGGATCGGTGCAGATGCGGAATTCAAGACCCTCGGCTTTCTTGCGGGTCCTGCTTTCGCCCGCAATCAGCAGTTCATCTCTTTTACCGGAGAGAATTCCGAAGCGAAGATCTATGGCGTGACCATGGCCCGAAATCGGGATCTGGCCGATCAGACGCTCATCGTTGATCACGCGGTACCTCACTGCAACAGCCGCGAGTTCTTCAAGACCGTTCTCGATGATGAGGCGAGGGGCGTTTATCAGGGCCGAATCAACGTCGCTCCTCATGCCCAGAAGACCGACGGCGAAATGATGACCCAGGCTCTTCTGCTTGGTGAAGGCGCCGAGATGGCGAACAAGCCCGAGCTCGAGATCTTCGCCGACGATGTCCTTTGTGCTCATGGAGCAACCTGCGGCGAGATGGATGCGGATCTTCTGTTCTATCTGCGTGCCCGCGGCATCCCGGAAGCCGAGGCACGCACATTGCTTGTTCTTGCTTTCCTTTCGGAAGCCATCGAAGAGTTCGATGAGGACACTGTCACGGAAGAACTGGTAGCCCGCGTTCGCGCCTGGCTCGCAGCTTAAGAAACGAGGAGCGCCCGAATGACGGCAGCAACGGCTGAAATGACGTCGCCCGAAACGTCCTATGACGTCGAGGCGATCCGCAAGGACTTCCCGATTCTGGCTCGGGAAGTCTATGGCAAGCCGCTAGTCTATCTGGACAACGGCGCATCTGCGCAAAAGCCGCAAGCTGTCATCGACGCGGTGACGAAGGCCTATTCCCTGGAGTATGCCAATGTTCACCGTGGGCTCCACTACCTGTCGAATACGGCGACCGACAACTATGAGGCAGCGCGCGAAAAGGTGCGCCGGTTTCTGAATGCACCGACAGTGGATGAGGTGGTGTTTACCCGCTCCACCACCGAGGCGATCAATCTCGTTTCTTACGGGCTTGGCGGCGAATATTTCGGTGAGGGCGACGAGATCGTCCTGTCGATCATGGAGCACCACTCGAACATAGTGCCCTGGCATTTTCACCGTGAACGGCACGGCGCGAAGCTGAAGTGGGTTTATGTCCAGGAGGATGGCTCATTTGATCTCGACGCATTCCGTGACAGCTTGAGCGATCGGACGAAGCTGGTTGCCATCACCCATATGTCCAATGTGCTGGGCACGATCGTACCGATCAAGGAAGTCTGCACCATCGCGCACGAACGCGGCATTCCTGTTCTGGTCGACGGCAGCCAGGCGGCAGTCCACCTTCCGGTCGATGTGCAGGATCTCGGCTGCGACTATTATGTCTTCACCGGTCACAAGGTCTACGGCCCCTCGGGCATTGGCGTTCTTTGGGCGAAGACCGACAAGCTCAAGCAGATGCGCCCGTTTAATGGCGGCGGCGAGATGATCCTCGACGTGACAGAGGATGTTGTGACCTACAATGATCCTCCGCACCGGTTTGAGGCCGGCACTCCGCCGATTGTACAGGCCATTGGCCTGGGTGCGGCCCTCGATTATATGGACGCGATTGGCAGGGATCGCATTGCAGCTCATGAGGCGGATCTAGCATCCTATGCTCACGAGAAACTGTCGCAGATCAACTCGCTTCGCATTTTCGGCGAAGCACCGGGCAAGGGCGCCATTGTCTCCTTTGAGATCAAGGGGGCACACGCCCACGATGTCTCAACGATCATCGATCGATCAGGCGTCGCGGTCCGGGCCGGTACTCATTGCGCTCAGCCGCTCTTGGCAAAGTACGGTGTGACCTCTACATGTCGGGCAAGCTTCGGTCTCTACAACACGCGCGACGAAGTCGACGCGTTGTACGAGGCCCTGATCAAGGCACAGGCTTTTTTCGCCTGAGGATTATGTATGACCATGGAAAACTCGACAACGATTGATCATGACGCCGCTGGCGAAGAGCTGCGCGCGGACGTTGCTGGTGGTTCGGCTATTCCTATGGAAGAGCTGGACCGACTGACGACGGATATCGTTGGCGCTCTCAAGACCGTCTATGATCCGGAAATTCCTTGTGACATCTATGAGCTTGGGCTGATCTACAAGGTCGATATTGAAGACGATCGGTCCATCAATATTGACATGACATTGACTGCGCCTGGATGCCCCGTTGCAGGTGAAATGCCAGGTTGGGTTCAAAACGCCGTGGAATCTGTTCCGGGCATCGGTCAGGTCAATGTCGACATGGTGTTCGATCCCCCCTGGACGCCGGAACGCATGTCGGACGAAGCCAAGGTCGCGCTCAACTGGTATTGAGACGCAGCTCTATGCTGTAGTCTTTTAACCGGTCTCCCTGATCCTATATGGAAGACAAGTCACTCGGACGCGCAAATGAGGAAATCATGACCGTACGTAGCAAATTTCAGGTGATGAGCCTGACCGACGCAGCTGCGGATCGCGTTCGCGAACTCGTCGAAAACGCAGATCGTGATGTGCTTGGCCTCAGGGTCGGCATCAAGACCGGCGGCTGCGCCGGTATGGAATACACGATGGATCTGGTCGACGAAGCAAAACCCGGCGACGACGTGATCGATGAGAAGGGCGTGAAACTTTACGTCGATCCTTCTGCCGTTCTTTTCCTGCTGGGCACCGAGATGGATTTTGAAGTGACGAAATTCCGGTCCGGGTTCATTTTCAAAAATCCGAACGAAGTTTCTGCATGTGGTTGCGGGGAGTCTGTGTCTCTCCAAGCCGCTGATCCGAACTTCGCCGCGCCGCAGGCATAGTCGGTGTCCTTGTTTGAACGGCTGAAGGCCGAAAATCTTGAGGATTGGCACGCCTACACTCGGCACAGCTTTGTGAAGCAGCTTGCGAGCGGCGAGTTATCCGAGAGGGCGTTCCGTACCTACCTGCAGCAGGACTATCTCTTTCTGATCCACTTTTCGCGCGCCTATGCGCTGGCGATCTACAAGTCGCCGCGACTGTCCGACATGCGCAATGCGCTGGAGGGTCTTAAGGCGATCATGGATGTGGAGATGGATCTTCACATCGAGCTTTGCGCTGGCTGGGGTATTTCACGCGACGAACTGGAGACCTTGCCGGAAGCAAGTGAGACAATGGCCTATACGCGTTTCGTGCTGGAAACCGGCCTGCGCGGCGACCTTCTCGACCTTCAGGTGGCGCTTGCGCCTTGTATTCTTGGCTATTGTGAGATTGCTCGAGAGAACGCCCATGCAAAACCGGCGGGCCCTGCTGCAAATGCCTATCGCCGTTGGCTTGATGAGTATGCTGGCGACGAGTATCAGTTGGTCGCTCAGGATTTCTCGAGTTGGACCGATCAAACGGCAGAAGTCTACATGACAGAGGCCCGTTTCGCTTCACTGTCAGAGATTTTCAATCAAGCAAGCAGACTTGAGGCTGATTTTTGGCAAATGGGACTGAATGCCTGAAGTTTGGCGAATATCAGCAGCGCAATGGGCATCCAAGCAATGCCTAGGCGACCTCTGAACCGCCTTCTTTCGACAGGTCCTCTTCGCTCTTCACCATGTTGCGCCCGCCACGCTTTGCTGCGTAGAGCGATTCATCGGCGCGTGCAATGAGACTGTGTGCGGTGTCTCCGGGCTTGAACGTTGAGATCCCGATGGAAATGGTGATCCGCCCGAGATTTTCGCCTGTTGAACGCTTCACCAGTTCTTTCGACATCACTGCGACCCGGATCTTTTCCGAAATCTCGGCAGCTTCTGCCAGTGAGGACTGAGGCAAAATGATCGCGAATTCCTCGCCGCCATAGCGGCAAGCGGTGTCATGGCTCTTGACGTTTTGCTTGACAGCGAGGGCCACCAGTCTGAGCACCTGGTCGCCGGTCTGATGGCCGAATGTGTCGTTGAAGTTCTTGAAGTGGTCGATGTCGGTCAACAGGAGTGCGAAGGACGACGAACTGTCCCTGGCCTGAGCGACCGTTCGCTCGATCGAACTGTCAAAATGCTTGCGGTTGTTCAGAGTCGTCAGCTCATCGGTCAGCGATTCATATCTGATCGCTTCGAGATTGGCCTGAAGGCTTTCGATCTGTCGCTTGGACTCAAGAAGTTGCGTTTCGAGCTGCTTGTTCGAGGCGACTGCATTGTGGGTTGCCTGCACCATGTTGGTGACGAACCGCTGAAGTTTCTCGGGGTCTTTGAGGGATTTGAGTTTGGTCCCTGCCTTTTCGAGCGAGCTGCCGTAGTCAGAGGTCGCATCGGCGCTCATTTTCAGCGCGTCGACCAGTCCCTCGACCTCCTGGTTAACCTTTGATCCCACGTCGCTGAGGCGGTCACCAAGCCTGGTCGGAGCAAGAAACTTGCCGTAGATAGATTGCATCTCCTCGGTGGAGACACGACCGTTGGTTTTGATAACCTGGTTGATAGCTCGGTTTAGCCCGTGATTATAACCGGCTGAATATGTGTACCAAAGCTCGTACGCACGTGGATAGGCGGGAAGGGTATTCCTCTTGATATAGGAGAGGGCGGACTCACCGTATACGATGGTCCGTTTATGGTCGTCTTCTTCCGCCATGTAAAAACCCACAGTTAGAGCCGAAAAGCCGCCAAGAACTGGCGACTTGCTCACACCTGTCAATTTCTACAGTAAGGTTTAAGGTCAAGTTAAGCTTAGGCGCTAACCCGCAACAACTTCCCTTAGGACGCTTTTTTCGGACGAGGTTCCCGCAAGAGGAATGCCGGAATGTGGCCGCCAACTCCGAAAGCCGGTTCGTTCTTGTCGGACTTGCTTCGGCGGGAAGGCTTCGGCGCAGCAGTTGGGGACGAAGCGCTGGACTCGGACTTTGCCGGACGACGTCGTGATCTTGGAGCAGGTGCGTCTTCGATTTGAACGGCTTCATCAACGGTAGCTTCAGCAGCCGGCCGCCGGCCGCGCCGTGAGGTTGTCTTCTTTGGAGTTTCCTGATTGTCCTGTTCGATCGGTGCTGCGTCGGCTGCCTTGGGCGCACTCTTGCCACCGCGTCGGCGAGCCTTCCGCTCCGCGGCTGCAGCTTCGAAGTCGACAGCATCACCGATCCACTCGATGTTCTGCTCGATCAGCCCTTCGATGGCCGACAGGTACTTCTGATCATCCGGAGTGACGATCGTGAAGGCGGCGCCAGAACGACCCGCCCGGCCCGTTCGGCCGATCCGGTGGACGTAATCTTCGGCGTGGTTTGGAACATCGTAGTTGAACACGTGGCTGACATCTGGAATGTCCAGACCACGTGCAGCAACATCACTGGCAACGAGAAGCGTGACATTTCCCTTACGGAAATTGTCGAGCATCATCATCCGTGTGCGCTGATCCATATCGCCATGAAGGGCGCCGACGTTGTAGCCGTGACGCTCCAGCGACCGGAACAGGGTCGTGATGTCGCGCTTGCGGTTACAGAAGACAATCGCGTTTTTGAGATCTTCAGCCTGCTCCAGCAACTCGCGAAGCGCAGCGCGCTTCTCGAAATCCTTGTTTTCGGCAGCCTTCAGTCGCTGTGTAACATTGTCCGATGTGGACGAGGTCCGTGCCACTTCAACCTTTGCCGGGTTCTGAAGGAACGTCTCCGTCAGACGCTGGATTTCCGGGGGCATCGTGGCCGAGAAGAAAAGGGTCTGACGAGTGAATGGGATCAGCTTGCAGATGCGCTCGATGTCCGGGATGAAGCCCATGTCCAGCATGCGATCGGCTTCGTCGATGACGAGGATTTCAACGCCCTGAAGCATCAGCTTGCCGCGCTCCACATGATCAAGAAGACGGCCCGGTGTCGCGATGAGTACGTCCGCGCCACGGTCGATCTTCTTGTCTTGCTCGCCGAAGGAGACACCACCGATCAGCAGGGCAACGTTAAGTCGATGATTTTTACCGTATTTCTCGAAGTTCTCTTCAACCTGCGCCGCCAGTTCGCGGGTCGGCTCAAGGATCAGCGTCCTCGGCATGCGGGCACGAGCGCGGCCCTTTTCCAGAAGCGTGAGCATCGGCAGTGTGAAGCTCGCCGTCTTGCCCGTTCCGGTTTGGGCGATGCCCAATACGTCCCGGCGTTCCAGGACTTGAGGAATGGCGCCAGCTTGGATTGCGGTAGGTTCAGAATAACCAGCTGCTTCAACTGCAGCGAGAACCTTCTCGCTAAGGCCGAGAGTATTAAATGACATAGAGCGATAGAGCCCACGTAAGTTATTGCACGGATGACGGTTTGCGCGGAATTCCGGCGCGTTTCGAGGCACACCCTACATTTGTTGGGCCGAGTGTCAACGTTCTGTCCGCCGAAAAGCAGATAAATAAACGCTTGGCTCATGTAAGAGAAGGATTTCAGTTAACAGCGGTCCAAAAAAACACCGAACGTGCCTGTAACAAGGTGAAATATTCGCGCTCTTGTCATTTTAAAAATGCCGTAGGCTCTCATATTTCGACTTAAGCAGAACAATAGAACCGTCGTTCAACGCAAAAGGCTTCAGGCAGCCCTTCAGCTGTGAGAGGCGTACAAGCTCGACTGCTATTGAAAGGCCAGACCAGCGCCGCGCGTTTTGGATGCAAGGGGACTGGAAATTGCAGTCTGCTCTTCAAAGAACATGCGGTAGTCTTTTTTGTACCGCTGCTTCAGCGCCGCGCGAACGGCCAGGCCTTGCATGATTTCCCAGTGTTCGGGATCACGACCTGGCACATCAAATTCTATATTGGTCAGATCGATCGGGGATGTTGCTCGGTCTGATAGTTGATCGAGCAACGTAGCGGGCGTATGTGCGAGCGAGGCAAGGTCAACCACAATATCGGGTACAAGCCGGGACCGGTGGCTGAGGATTGCAGCCTGACTACGCAGCAAATTGTCGGTGCCCATATCGCCTATAGCGGCAACATGTGAGACAAAATCCACAAGGCTCATGGACTTGTCGAAACGGTTCAGGTCGAAATAAGTCGGAAGGCTCGTGTCACCTTCGATGAGGGACTGATAGGCAGAGAGTATCCGCTCCGCCGGCGATTGAACTACTGCAAACGTGCATAAATTCGGAAAGCGTCGCTTCAGTTGCCGCGCGGTCAGGATTTCGATGTCGCCCACCCAGCTATCAATGCCCTGCGCATCATCTGCAGCCGTTCCGCTAGACCCTGAGCCGACGACCAGGCGGTCGAGGATCCCGGTCACAGCACGATATGGGTCACCAGGGATCCGTGCATAGGCAAGACCTACGTCTGGAAAAACCATGAAATGATGATCGCGAAGCGGACGCCGTTGCCGATCATATACGGAATACAAAGTGTTCAACATTTGAACGACCTAAACGACAATTCGGAAGTGAGCAACCTGCAGACCTTACAACGTCACGACACCCACGTCACCTTCGGACCGGCTCACACATTGTTTCAGCATGTTCTCAGCCCAGGAAAATCGCGCCTCACACGGCTTAGATGTCGAGATCTTGTGCGAACTCTGCATTTTCCTGAATGAAGCGGAAACGTGCCTCGGGCTTGTTGCCCATCAGCTGTTCAACCGTATCATTCGTCAAGGTTTCGGTGTCGCCCGTGACCGCCACTTTGAGCATGGTTCTCTTCGCGGGGTCCATGGTGGTCTCTTTTAGCTGGGCTGGAAGCATCTCGCCAAGACCTTTGAAACGCCCGATTTCCACTTTCGATTTGCCCTTGAAGACAGTGCTCAACAGTTCATCTTTATGGGCGTCATCTCTGGCGTAGAGCGTCTTGCCGCCTTGGCTGAGGCGGTAAAGCGGCGGAACAGCAAGGAAGAGATGCCCATTGTGAATGAGACTGGGCATTTCACGATAGAAGAATGTAATCAGCAGGGATGCGATATGGGCGCCGTCGACATCCGCATCGGTCATGATCACAACCTTTTCGTAGCGCAGATCCGCATCCCTGTACTGCGACCCCGATCCGCAACCGAGCGCTTGTGAGAGGTCTGCCAGCTGCTGGTTGGCGACAAGTTTGTCACGGCCCGCATTGGCTACGTTGAGGATCTTGCCGCGCAAAGGCAAAACAGCTTGGTTCTTACGGTTTCTTGCCTGTTTGGCCGAGCCGCCAGCGGAGTCACCCTCGACAATGAACAGCTCTGTCCCGTCTGACTGATTGGCGGAGCAATCGGCCAGCTTTCCGGGAAGGCGAAGCTTGCGGACCGCTGTTTTACGGGCAACATCCTTCTCCTGCCGACGCCGTAGCCGCTCTTCCGCGCGGTCGATGACCCATTCAAGAAGCTTGTTGGCCTGATTGGGCGAAGCGGTCAGCCAATGATCGAAGGCATCGCGGACCGCAGTTTCTGCAATCCGGGTCGCTTCATTGGTTGCAAGCTTGTCCTTGGTCTGGCCGACGAACTCGGGTTCGCGAATGAACACAGAAAGCATGCCGCCGGCCGACGTCAGCACGTCGTCACCGGTGATCAGGGACGCCTTCTTGTTGTTGGTCAGCTCGCCATAGGCTTTCAGACCGCGCAGCAATGCGTAGCGCAGACCCGCTTCGTGAGTGCCACCTTCCGGCGTAGGGACCGTATTACAATAGGAATTGATGAAGCCGTCTCCGGCGAACCATGTGACGGCCCATTCAACAGCACCGTGGCTGCCTGTCTTGGCCGTTCGTCCAGCGAAGATGTCGTCAACCACTCGACGCTCTTTTTCAAGCCGCTCGGCCAAAAAGTCACGCAGACCTCCCGGGAAATGAAAGACCGCTTCCGCCGGCGTCGTGTCCTTTTCACCGATGAGTTCCGGGTCGCAATGCCAGCGGATCTCGACGCCGCCGAAGAGGTAGGCCTTGGAGCGCGCCATGGTCAGTAGGCGTCCGGGTTTGAATTTCGCGCCTTTGCCGAAAATCTGGTGATCCGGCTTGAAACGAACCTGTGTTCCGCGTCGGTTCTGTGTGTCTCCGACCAGCTCAAGCCCTCCTTGCGGATGGCCGCGCTGGAAGGTCTGACGATAGAGTTTGCGCGAACGCGCAACTTCGACAACCAGATCTTCTGAGAGTGCATTGACCACGGAAACGCCGACGCCGTGCAATCCGCCGGAGGTCTCATAGACCTTGCTGTCGAACTTTCCGCCAGCGTGAAGCGTCGTCATGATGACTTCAAGCGCAGATTTATCCTTGAACTTCGGATGTGGATCGACAGGAATTCCGCGCCCGTTGTCGGTCACCGTCAGGTAGCCGTCGGCACCAAGCGAGACGTCAATCCAGGTCGCGTGCCCAGCCACAGCCTCATCCATCGAGTTGTCGATGACTTCAGCAAAGAGGTGGTGCAGGGCCTTTTCGTCGGTGCCACCGATATACATGCCGGGGCGACGGCGTACTGGCTCGAGTCCCTCAAGAACTTCAATGTCGGCGGCAGAATATGCACCATCTTCCTGGCTCACCGGCGCGGCCGGAACCGGAGTGGGGCGAGGTGGTTGTTTGCTTGGCGCTGCAGCGGGTATGGCGTCAGGCGCATCTTCTACGGACTTCGCGGCTGCGTTGCCTGCAAACAGATCGTTTTTTGCGCTCATGCTGACTGGTCCACTTAGTGTTGCCGAAAAGCCTGAGGGTGAGGGCTGATCTCATTGGTTCGACGGGCTCTATAGCCGAATCAAAGCTGATTGTCTCAGGACAAAGCCGGAACAGCAAAGCGTTCCCCCCAAAAGCCCCCGTTTTTAACAGCTTCGCTAAAGCTGCATCGATTGTGGCAAGGGAATGTCAACCGGTTTGTGATTGGATCGAAATCAGGGAAAAGACGCTGGCCTAAGGTCGGCGACGGCGGTTGGGGGAAATTCAAATGTTACGGTTCAGGCAATCACAAATTCGGTCTCAGTTAGATTTATTTTGTGCGCTGGCTTTGATGTCATGCGCCGCATTGATCGCCTTGTTCGGCTGATTTGTGTCCTTCTGGCAACAGTTGAAACCAGACTCGCACCTGTTGCGGCTTCTTGGGATTGCTGCCGTGGTTCGGCCATGTTTCACCTTCATCTCGATCAACGTCGGTCAAGGCAGGAACTTCGTGTCAGGTTCAGCGGTCAAAATGGGCAGCATGATCGATAGAATGAAGCGTCAGGAGCAGGAATTGCGTTTCGGAACCATTCAGTCAGGGCTTTCGACAAGCCGCATGGACAGGATGAATCCAAGCTCTTGCCACAATCTTGACCGGAAGGGCCGCACTCTGGCCGAAAAGAGCTCTTACTGTTTCTCTTGGTTGGCGAGGGAAACAAACAGGCTGAAAGAGTTTTTGATCATGTCCGCATTGCGGAATCTTATCTTGGTGACGGCATTGGCCGTCGGAATTGTTCCCGGGGCCTATGCCTTCGACGGGACGCCGACGCCGAACAAGTCGATTGGTCCAAGTGACATTAGCCCAACCGAGGCCCTGCGCACCGGTGCGAGGCAGTATTATTCAGGCGACAAGACTGGTGCCTTGAGCTCCCTGCAATACGCGGCCGAAAACGGCCAGCCGATGGCAGCCTGGAAGCTCGGCAAGATGTATGCGACCGGCGACGGTGTGCAAGAAGACGACATGAAGGCCTTCCAGTACTACACCCAGGTTGTGCGGGAGCATGGTGACGATCGCCCGGATGCGCCCGACGCGCCTTTTGTGGCGAGTGCTTTCGTTGCGCTGGGAAGCTACTATCTGAATGGCATTACAGAGGGCGTTCCACGCAATGTGTCGCGCGCCAAACAGATTTTTACCCACGCGGCCTCCTATTTTGGCGATCCGGACGCCCAGTACGAGTTGGGCCGCATCTACCAGTCTAGTAGCAACCGGCTGGCAGTACGCTGGTATAATCTAGCGGCGATCAAAGGTCATATCGGAGCGCAGGCTCGCCTTGGAGAGACGCTCTATACTATGGCGCAGTCAGACAGTCGCAAGGCCCGTGGCCTGATGTGGATGAGCGTTGCACGCATGCAGGCCGATGGCGAACCGGCGGTCGCCTGGATTGGCGATCTCCACGAGCAGTATTTCGCCCATGCAAGTGAGACCGTCCGCCGTCTGGCAAGTTCAATGACCGACACGTGGGTCTCCGCCAATCGTCCTGATTTGATGCAGGCAACAACTGCGGCTCAACAAACCACGCAGTAGACCTGTCCAGCGAACTCAGGCTGGGAGGTCTTGGCCAAGTGCCTTTATTTCGCGACAACTAGCTCGACTTCTTTTCCGTCGTCTTTGGTCTCGGGGTGAATTGCGCAGTGGGGCAGGGCGTGTCCGTTATTTTCCAGGACGTGTTGTTCAACATCATCCCGCAGATAGCAACTCGTTTCCCTGACGAGCTTTTCAGGCAGATCAGTTCGCCCACCTGATAGTCCTGTCCAAGATAGCGGCAGGTACAATCTGCCGCATATACCCCGGCGCCAGACAAAAACGTGAGGCTGCCAAAGGTCGCTACCAGCAGGACCTTAGAGCTGGAAATGTGCCCGATTTGCGCCAATGAGGGCCGTAGGCGCCGCTTGACTATCCCATCACCTCAAAATCATAGCACGCAGTGCATTGGCAGAGAAGGCCCGCTGCTTTTCTTCAACGCGTCGCGATTGCAGCGGCTGTTCCGGTCATCATACCTGCGCCGATCCTGTGGGCCAGTCGCACTGCCTTTGCGTCGCGTAAAAGGCGTCGAGCCTGAGAAGCAGCGACAACCCAAATCAGGTCGATCGTAAGCAGGACCGCAATCATGACCGCCACCAGGCTCCCCCAGCTTCCAAGGGTCATTCCCTTCAGGCTGATGATGGTGGGCAAAAGTGCCACGTAAAACAACATGATCTTTGGATTGCCGAGAGTGACGGCAAGCCCGCTAAGGAACATCTGAAGTGGAGGTGTCTTCGGCAATTCGACCCCAGATTCGACATGGTCAGGAGAGGTCCACATCTTCCAGGCAAGAAACAGAAGGTAGGCGACGCCAAGCCATTTGATCACGACGAACGCAGGTTGAAAGGTCTCGATCAGGGCCGACATGCCCCAGACGGCGCAGGAGAGCCAGATTGCTTCACCAATCCACATGGCTGCGAGAAAAGGCATGACATCGCTATGCCCGCGGGTGATGACGCGGGAAACGAGCGCAGCGATGCTAGGGCCAGGAGAGCCGGCTGCGAGGAAGAGCGCGGTGGCGAAGAGCGCCAGGGAGGCGAGATCCATACGAATATCTCCGAAAGCGGTGCGGGGCAGTCGGTTTTTTGCTGCCCGGGAGGCTAAGTTTCCTCAGGCGGCCAGATCAACCCAGACCGGAACATGATCAGACGGTTTTTCCCATCCGCGGACATGTTTGTCTATTCCGCAGCCGTTCAGCCGGTCGGTGGCTTCTGGCGACAGCAGGATATGATCAATGCGGATGCCGTTGTTCTTCTGCCAGGCGCCAGCCTGATAGTCCCAGAAGGTGTAAGTTTGTGGGGCCTCCGAGCAGGCACGGACGGTCTCCGTCATGCCAAGGTTCAGCAACGTGCGAAACTTCTGTCGGCTTTCAGGCTGAAACAGGGCGTCGTCCACCCAGACTTCCGGCCGCGCGGCGTCGACGGGATCAGGGATGACGTTGTAGTCACCGAGCAGAAGAAAGGGTGTTTCTTCGGCAAGTCGAAGCTTGGCATGTTCAATCAGACGGTCCATCCAGCCGAGCTTGTAAGGAAATTTCTCGGTGCCCAGCGGATTACCATTGGGGAGGTAAAGGCAGCCAAAACGGATCGCGCCGTTCTCGCTTGAGACGCTGGCCTCAATGTACCGCGCCTGTTCGTCGCTGTCGTCGCCGGGCAACCCGCGCTGTACGTCCTCAAGTGGCAGTTTAGAGAGGAGAGCGACGCCGTTGAAGCTCTTCTGGCCATGTGTCTCGACGTTGTAGCCAAGGTCCTCAATGGCCTGACGCGGAAAGTTCTCGTCGATCGACTTTATTTCCTGAAAACACGCAACGTCTGGCTGAGCTTCCTTCAGCCATTCCAACACCACGTCTATGCGCGCTTTCACGCCATTGATGTTCCAGGTGGCAATTTTCATCGGAAGCCCATCCAGCTTGTTTGTGAATGGTCTTGTCTAGCATCTGACAAAGGTGGTTGTCGCGCCCAACCGGCTTTCCGGCAGCGAATCCACAACCAGTGGCACCATCTGTCGGGTCAGATGGTAAAGCTTGTACCACATCCGCAGCCAGCGACTGCGTTGGGGTTGTTGATCTGGAACGCCTGACCGATGATGTCATCCACGAAATCGATCTGCGACCCGGACATATATTGCAGGGAGACCGAATCGATCAGCACCTCGATGCCGTTCTTCTGAAGGACAAGGTCGTCGTCCTCCCGGTCCGTGACAAGATCGTACTTGTACTGCAGACCAGAACAGCCACCACCCTCGACGCTGACGCGCAGAGCGGTGCCCTCAGGTTCACTTTCGATAATCTTGGCGATCCGCTTGGCAGCGCGGTCGCTGACTGTTACGGGATGTTCAAGTGTTTCGGTCATCTTGCAGCCATGGTGCGAGTAAGGGCCTCATTGCAAACTGCAGTCTTCCTCTGCCGAAGCCAAATGGAATATCTGAGCCTGCCGAAAACATATCGTCTCCTACCGATAGGTATGGTTTGGAAGGGCTTGCGTCAATGACCGGCAAACGGGAAGCAGCGTTGCGGGCGAAAAAGTGACTTGTTCAGGAGAAGAAATGGAAGCCGATCTCGGGTTTGGCGCTCAGTCGCGCGCGATTTTTGCACAGGCGCCCTTCGAGAGCCGTGGACGCCTTTGTCCCGAGCCGGAAAGTCCAACCCGTACGCCCTTTCAGCGCGACAGGGACAGGATCATCCATTCCTCCGCATTTCGCCGCCTGAAGCATAAGACACAGGTGTTTGTCTATCATGAAGGCGATCACTTCCGAACCCGGCTGACCCACACGATCGAGGTCTCGCAGATCGCCCGTTCTCTGGCGCGCGCCTTGCGCCTGGATGAGGATTTGGCCGAGTGCCTGGCGTTGGCCCATGACCTTGGCCACACGCCCTTCGGTCATGAGGGCGAAGACGTGATGCATGAATGCATGGCGCCCTATGGCGGTTTCGACCATAACGCCCAGTCCCTGCGGGTCGTGACATCGCTGGAACAGCGCTACGCAGAGTTTGATGGGTTGAACCTTGCCTGGGAAACTTTGGAAGGCTTGGTCAAGCACAATGGTCCACTTCTGTCAGAAAAGGGCGCGCCTCTAGGCAAGTTCAAGGACAGCGTGTTGCCATTCGCCATTCGCGCCTACGCCGAAAAGCAGGACCTTCTGCTGGACACGTGGCCTTCGGCCGAGGCGCAGGCCGCAGCTATCGCAGACGACATCGCTTATGATGCCCACGATCTGGACGATGGCTTGCGGGCAGGACTCTTCGCCGTCGAGGAAATGAGGGACGTGCCGTATCTGGCCTCGATACTGGATGAGGTCGACAACAAATATCCTGGCCTTGAAGAAAGCAGGCGGATTCATGAGATCGTGCGCCGGTCGATCACCCGCATGGTCGAAGATGTGATCGCCGAAGCTTTGAGACGGCTCAAGGAACTCGATCCAAAGTCGACGAACGACGTCCGCAATGCCGGCCATTGCATTGTTGATTTCTCACCAGATATGGCCGCCGCGGAGAAAGAGGTGAAGAAGTTCCTCTTTGCCCGGGTCTATCGTCACGAGGATGTCCTGGCGGTGCGCAGGCAGGTTTCTCGGGTCGTTCGCGATCTCTTCAGCCGGTTTATGGCCGAGCCACAGGCGATGCCTACGCCCTGGTGTGAGGGTCTTGACGGGCTGAAGGAAGAGCAGGTGGCACGCAGGGTATGTGACTATATTGCCGGTATGACCGACCGCTTCGCCATAGACGAACACCGCAGATTGTTTGACGATACACCCGATTTGGGTTAGTTCGCACGTCGGATCGGCCCTCGCAGCGCCGGGCGTCAAAGCCCGCAGCGCGCGGGGCCGTTGTGTTTCTTGTTCCAGCCGGTTGGATGGTTATGAATATTTTCGCCGAATTCTCCGAGCGCGTTAAAGCCGTGGTTTCCACTCTCGCCCTGAAAGGACCTGAGGGCGCATCGCCTGACCTTTCTCGCGTCACCGTGGAATCACCGCGCGATCCTGCGCATGGCGACTTGGCGACCAATGCCGCCATGGTCTTGGCGAAGCAGGTCGGCATGAAGCCGCGCGATCTTGCCGACAAGCTTGCCGAAGCGCTGCGCGAAGATGCGGACATCACGGAAGTCTCCGTTGCCGGCCCAGGTTTTATCAATATGCGCCTCGCTCCGTCCGCGTGGCAGCGCGTGCTGGCATCAGTGGTGGCCAGTGGGCTGGACTTCGGGCGCTCGTCACGCGGCGACGGCAAGAAGGTGAATGTCGAATATGTTTCGGCAAACCCCACCGGCCCTATGCATGTCGGGCATACCCGCGGCGCGGTCGTTGGCGATGCCCTGGCAAACCTTCTGGCCTATGCTGGCTACGAAGTCGTCCGCGAATACTACATCAATGACGCTGGTTCGCAGATCGATACGCTCGCCGAAAGCGCCTTCCTGCGCTACCGTGAAGCGCTTGGCGAAGACATCGGAGAAATCCCTGCGGGCCTTTATCCCGGCGACTATCTGAAGCCGGTCGGTGAAAAACTGGCAGAGCTCCACAAGGACACTCTGAAGGGGATGCCAAAGGCCGAGTGGATAGAGATCGTCAAGACGGACGCTGTGTCGGCCATGATGGATCTGATCCGCCATGATCTTCTGCAACTGAACGTCAAGCATGACGTCTTCTTTTCTGAAAAGACACTTCATGCACATGAGGGAAACGCACCGTCGAAGATCGACGAGATGCTCGAAGCTTTGCGCAATGACGGCCTGATCTATGAAGGCACCTTGCCGCCGCCCAAGGGGCAGGTGCCCGAGGACTGGGAAGATCGTGAGCAAACGCTGTTCAGGGCCTCGGACTTTGGCGACGATACCGACCGTGCACTGAAGAAGTCGGACGGTTCCTACACTTATTTTGCCGCCGATGTGGCCTATTTTCGTGACAAGTACCTGCGTGGCTTCGATGAGATGATCTACATTCTCGGCGCGGACCACGGCGGATACGTCAAGCGGTTGCAGGCCGTGGGCAAAGCCATTTCGGGCGGCAAGTCCGAGGTGATCGTTCGCCTGTGTCAGCTCGTAAAGCTGTTCCGTGCCGGTGAGCCGGTCAAGATGTCCAAGCGGTCTGGTGACTTCGTCACACTGCGGGATGTGGTCGAGGAGGTGGGTCGAGATCCGGTCCGCTTCATGATGCTTTATCGGAAAAACGATGCTCCGCTCGACTTCGATTTTCAAAAAGTCACGGAGCAGTCGAAAGACAACCCTGTTTTCTATGTCCAGTATGGCCACGCAAGGTGCTGTTCTGTGCAGAGGCAGGCAGGCGAAGAGTTGCCGAATCTCGATGCATCCGACGCAGAACTGGCAAAAGCCGACTTTTCACTGCTCGATGACAGTGGAGAACTCGATCTTATTGCGAAGATGGCCGAATGGCCTAAGATCGTCGATGCATCCGCGGAAACACATGAGCCGCATAGGGTCGCGTTCTACCTTTATGACCTCGCCAGTTCCTTGCATGGACACTGGAATCGAGGCAAGGAATTGCCGCAATTACGTTTTATTAACGCTGACAACACCAAATTAACCGTAGCGCGTCTTGCCCTGGTCCGTGCCGTATCCTTGGTGCTTGCTTCAGGTCTCGCGATTCTGGGTGTGGACGCACCTGAGGAAATGCGCTGAAGTATTGACAGGAGGTCTGCCAGCCACAAGCTGGGACCGAAGAAGATCGGCCGGATTGCATTACGCCCATGGCAAAAGACAACAACTATCCGACCTCAGATGTGCCGCCGGTAGAGCCGGTGGGTGCGACTGGCGGCGATCAGCCGGCGGAAGATCCGCTGGTTGAATTGGCGCGAATCGTAAACCGCAACAGGCAGCCTGGCGCAGGTGTCGGTGGTGACCGCGTAGGTCAGACGGACTATTTTGCTGGCCTGGAGGATTTGGGCGAGCCGGCAGCGCCGTCTGTCGCGGGCAACGACAGGTCCGGGGACAGGGTCGAGCCGACATTCGACTATGGAACGCCCGCGCAGGACGACTTGGCCCACGCCGCGCAAACGGTCGCTGAAGTGTCTCCTCTTTCGGCCCAGCAAACGGATGTCGGCTATGCGCCTCAGCCGGATATCAACGTTCACTTTGACGCGCATGATGCAAACGCAAATCCCGCGTTTGATGTCGACGTCCCGTCGGCAGATGATTTGGGTCTCGATATTCCTGAGAGCACGCTTGAAAGTGGCGTTGCCCTGGATCTCGAAAACAGTCTGACAGCTGAGCTCGAGGATGAGCTTATCGGGGCGCTCAGGCAGAACTTCGATTCTCCAGTTGCAATGCCTCATGAGGCGGCCGTGGTTGCGAGCGCACCCCATGTAGCCGCTGAAGCATCTTTCACAGAACCCGTGATCGGCGACACTCTGTCCAGAGAACCGCCTGCGGACTACCATTTTGTAGAAACGCCGGCTCCCGATGTCGCTCCTGTCGCGCCCGCCGAAGCCTATTCTGCGGAGGTTCATGTTGAGCCTGCACAGACCTCTTATGAAAATCTGTCGGCCCAAAACAGCTTCGCTCTGGATGAGGCTGCGCTTGCCGCCGAGGTTGCAGCTGTTCCCGAAACGATGGCTGAGAACGTGGAAAGTGCAGATGCGCTGACTGCGCGGAGCCTCGACGAGACGCCGCTCCGCACGAGCCCGATTTCGGAAGACGATCTCTTCGCCGAACTTGGCGCCGTTGCAACAGTCGGTGTGCCTGCAGAAGCGGATAGTGCGGCAGCTGATCCATTCGACAATCTTTTTGCCGATCTGCAGCCGCCGTCTCAAATGGCAGCTGCTGCAGAGCCAGCTGCCGACGACATTGATGATATGGCCTGGCCGGCTGCCGCCGCTGCCGTTCCGGCCTATGTGAGCGAGGACGAGACACCACCGCCGCCTGAGGGATATGATCTCGATGCGGTTGCCAAGGCCATGCAGGAGAGTGATCCGACTCTCGGCTCCGCAGGTGTTTTGCCGCCACATACAAAGGCTGAAAAGGCCGCTGCTCCGCAGCAGGAAGCTTCTCGTAAGGGCATCTATGCCGCTGCTGCCGTTTTGGCGGTCGCTGTTCTTGGTGGCGGTGTCTTCATGTTTATGGACGGGTCAGCAGTCACCGTGCCGGACGGACCGCCACCGGTCATCGCCGGCCTCGAGGGACCGCTTAAGGTCTATCCGGACGCGCAGCCGGAGACTGAAAGCCAAACGTCCAAGCTGATTTATGATCGTGTGGGCAATGGTGAGGATACGTCGCGCGAGCGTCTTGTTCTGCCTGAAAACACACGTCCGGCAGAATTGCCGCCGGCACCAGCTGGTGTCGCCACTGCGGACCCGCTCGTCCCAGGAGCCCCCAAGAAGGTGCGGACGCTAGTCGTGCGGCCTGATGGGACAATCGTGTCGGCGCCGGATACGCCAGCACCCAGGACCGTTTCCACCACGCCGGTGACTACGACGACCCCTGTGGCGACCACACAGCCTGATGTGACCACGCCGGTGGCTGCCGTTCCGGCACCCGGGGCTGTCACACAACCGGCGCCCGCTGGTGCGGCAACGGACATTAACACCCCGGGTCCAGGAACACCCGCGATCGTCGCGACGCCTGACGATACGTCATTGCCTGTTCAGCCTGCTAATATTCCAACGATCCTGCCAAAGAAGAAGCCTGCGGCTCCTGTTCAAGTGGCAAGCGCGCCTCAGGCAACCACGCAGAGCGGCCCGCTGGATCTGAACAGTTCTTCTGTCCAGCCGGCACCTGTTGCAGCTGCGCCGCAAGCGGCAGCACCAGCTGTCACGACCAGTAGCGGTTCTATCCCGGCAGGGACCTATGTGGTTCAGGTGACCTCGCAGCGGTCGGAGACTGCCGCACGCGATGCCTATTCAAGCCTTCAACAGCGTTATCCGTCGATCCTTGGTTCGCAGAGTGCGGTGATCGTCTCTGCGGCCATCCAGGACCGAGGCACATTCTATCGGGCTCGGATCCCGATGGGGTCGCGTAACGAGGCGCTCAGCTTGTGTGAATCACTTCAGGCAGCTGGCGGAGACTGTTTCGTTCGGCGAAACTGATCGATTTGGCAAAGCAGAATTGGAAAGGCCGGTGACGCAAATCACCGGCCTTTTTCGTTTTGGCGTAGCGGCTCTGGCCCGCTCAGCTGAGCAAGGCATTCGCCAGATACGGAAGACACTTGTCCATTCGATAGTCGATGGACGAGTGGTTGTCGTCGAATTCCTCATAGACATGAGGCACGTCGGCGGCGTGAAGCTTCCTGGTCAGCCGCCGCGCGCCATGGACCAGATTGTATTGATCGACATTACCGCACTCGATCCAGAGCCCTTTCAGGGACTTCAGCGCATCGGCATGTTTATCCGCCATCACAACCGGATCCCAAGCGAGCCAGTTGGCCCAAAGGTCGTCGATGACCTCGCACGTGTCGAATGTGACTGGCAGCCGGATACCGCAGAAGGCGTCGGGATCGGGGTCATAGGTCGCCGCCATGGCGAACGTCATGAGATCATGCATGGCCGAGCCTGAAAATTTCGGGCCCGACTCGAAATCGCGAACAAGAGCCTCGATCGATCCCTTGCGTTGTATGGCGCGTAAGGCGCTCGGCATTTCCGGCAGGTAGCAGAGCTCGAATGCCATGTCTCCTGACAGGCAAGCCGCAGCGGACCAAACGTCCGAATGCAGCATCGCATGAACCATTGAACCATAGCCGCCCGAGGATTTTCCAAAACAGGCGCGTTTTCCGGCGCCGCCACAGCCAAATTGGGTCTCGACAGCCTCAAGCATCTCCGTCGTCAAAAACGTCGCCCAGGGCCCCATCGCGGCGCTGTCGATGTATTGATTGCCTCCAAGTCGCGTGAAACAATCTGGAAAGGCGACGGCGACCGGCGGAAGGATGCCTTCATGGATCAAGCGGTCCAGGCGCTCAGGAACATTCTCGCCAAAATTCTTCCAGTTTACATGGGCCGGTCCACCAGAGGTATAGCCAACTAGGTCGACCAAGAGCGGCAGACCTTCTCCCTTGTGACCATTCGGGATGTAAACGACGACCTCGCGCGCTGCCGGATCGTCGAGCATGTTCCTATGGAGGATCTTGGAGGCAACAGTCAGGCGATGGAGTGTGCCGGCTGGAATGTCTGGATGGGCGCGCATGGAAACTCCGCAAAGCTGATGGTGCCTCTTTATGGTCCGGTCAGCGCTGCAAGCGCAAGACACACCACAGCATGAGAGCGGCGTGGGGTCTTTTGACGAACTTGACCCGCCCGGGCTGCAAAGCTAAGGCCTTGGCATGACCAAGGCATTTATCAGTGGATGCGCAGGGACAGCCCTGACGGTGTCGGAGATCGCTTTCTTCCGGGAACATGACCCGTGGGGGCTGATTCTGTTCCGGCGCAATTGCGAGACCCCGGAACAGATCACCAAGCTGGTGAGTGCGTTCCGGGATGCCGTTTCGCGTCCGGCCGCCCCGGTGCTGATTGATCAGGAGGGAGGGCGTGTCCAACGATTGCGCCCGCCGCATTGGTCGAAATATCCGCCCCAGAAACTCTATGGGGATCTCTATAGGGCCGATCCGGAACGCGGGCGTGAAGCCGCGGCACTTGGCGCAAGGCTTATCGCCTGCGACCTTCGCAAGATCGGGATCACTGTGGACTGTCTGCCATTGTTGGACGTTGCCTTTGAGGGAATGGTGGATGCGATCGGCGATCGTTCAATTTCCTCCGACCCCAAAGTGGTCGCAGACCTTGGCGAGCAGGTTTGCGCGGGACTGCTGTCAGGAGGCGTGCTGCCGGTACTCAAGCACTTGCCGGGTCATGGCCGGGCTGTGGTCGACAGTCATCTCGAGATGCCGAGGGTCGACGCGACGCTCGAGGAGCTCCAGGCGGTCGATTTCGTGCCGTTCAAGGCGCTGAACCGGTTTCCGTTGGCGATGACGGCGCACATCCTTTTCTCGGACGTTGATCCCCTGGCGCCCGCGACCCAGAGCGCCGCGGTGATCGAAACGCTCATTCGCGGCAAGATCGGCTTTTCGGGATGTCTGATGAGCGATGATATCTCCATGAAGGCGCTTGGTGGGGATATGCGCGAAAGATGCGCAGCAACCTTTGGCGCAGGCTGCGATCTTGTGCTTCATTGTAACGGTGAACTGGCGGAAATGGAGGCCGTTGCCGATGTCGCGCCGAAGCTGTCAGGCCTTGCGGATGTCCGCTGTGCAAAGGCTTTGGCCGAGTTGAAGCCGGTGGATCCGGAGTTTGACGAAACGGCAGCACGCGCGCGCCTTCAGGTGCTGATCGGTGAGGGCTATGCCTGATCAGTCTGGCAAGTGGGAACGACACTGAGGATGGACACAGGAGACGATCAGGATCTGCTCAGTTCGGCGCTGGAGAGCGATCGCACGTCCTCGGATCCCGAACTGGTGGTTGATGTCGACGGCTTTGAAGGGCCGCTGGATCTCCTCTTGTCTCTCGCGCGTACTCAGAAGGTCGATCTGGCGCGCATTTCCATTTTGGCTCTGGTCGAGCAATATCTGATCTTCGTCAATGAGGCGCGCCGAATGCGTCTCGAGCTTGCTGCCGATTACCTCGTCATGGCCGCCTGGCTTGCCTATCTGAAGTCGCGGCTTCTCTTGCCAGAGCAAAAAGACGAGGACGAGCCGACGGGTGAGGAGCTGGCGGCAGCGCTCGCGTTTCGGCTGCAACGGCTCGAGGCTATGCGGGAAGCCTCCGCTAAATTGATGGTGCGAGATCGGCTTGGACGCAATTTCTACGCCCGCGGCATGCCTGAGACCACTTCGGTGGAACGCAAGAGCATTTGGTCCGCAACGGTCTATGAACTGCTTTCAGCTTATGCGACCCAGAGACAGCGTCACGCAGTGACATCGGTTCGCGTCCTGCGCCGCAATGTCTGGTCCTTGCAGGAGGCCCGTGAGCTGCTTCTCAGACTGGTCGGCCGCATCGGCGAATGGGCCCCGATCGAGAGCTATCTTTCCGACTATCTCTACGACGACGAAGACCGGGCGACCATCATTGCCAGCACCTTCTCGGCAAGTCTGGAAATGGTGCGCGAAGGCCAGGTCGACATTCGCCAAAGCGAACCCTTCGCGCCGGTCTATATCCGGGCGCGCAGCACCGGAGAAAACCATGGAAATTGACGGTGATCTTCTGGGCCTCACCGACGCTGATGAGGAGCACGAGGCCGAAGAGATCGTGGATCGTGACGGTCTGCGCATGCTCGAAGCCTTGCTTTTTGCCGCTGCTGAGCCCTTGTCTGAAGCCGAGTTGATCGAGCGCCTGCCCAAAGGCTGCGACGTTCCGTCTCTTTTGGCCGAACTTGTAACCCATTACGAAGCAAGGGGTGTCAATCTGGTGCGCCTGGCAGGCAAATGGATGTTCAGGACGGCGGAAGATCTCTCGTTCCTGATGCACCGTGACCGGGAGGAGGAGCGCAAGCTCTCCCGCGCGGCCTTGGAGACCTTGGCCATCATCGGCTATCACCAGCCGGTAACCCGTGCGGAGATTGAGGAAATTCGCGGGGTCTCGACCTCGAAGGGCACGCTTGACGTGTTGCTGGAAACATCCTGGATCAGAATGCGTGGCCGGCGAAGAACACCCGGGCGGCCGGTAACCTACGGCACGACCGAGCTGTTTCTGGTGCATTTTGGCCTCGATAGCATCAAGGATCTGCCGGGACTCGAGGAGCTCAAGGGCGCAGGGTTGCTTGACAGTGCGATCCCGGCATCATTCATGGTGCCGACGCCCAACGACGCGTCAGAGCTTGACGAGGATGAGGATCCGCTCGAAGAAGGCGATCTGTTCGACGACGAAGAAATGGATCTGGAATCCTGACTGATATGACCGACAAGACCTCCGAAGGAGGCGCTCTGGCACACGGCGGCCATGATCCAAGGTGGGGTGCGCGGGGCACCGCACGTGCGACCATCGCAGCAGGGCTTGTCTTCGAGAATATCTCCCATGCCTATGACGGCAATGCCTCGGTCATCGACCTGTCGCTGGAGGTCGCGCCGGGTGAGGTGATGTGCCTCCTCGGCCACTCCGGTTGTGGCAAGACAACCTTGATGCGCATCGCCGCCGGCGTCGAGCAGCAGGCCGCGGGCCGCGTCCTGATCAATGGACGTGAAGTCTCCGGACCCAAGAGCTTCGTTCCGCCGGAAAAGCGCGGCGTTGGCCTGATGTTTCAGGACTATGCGCTGTTTCCACATTTGACGATCGTGGAAAACGTTCTCTTCGGTCTGAGCGACCTGCCGAGGGACGCGGCAAACCGGGAGGCGCTTGCGTCACTGGAGCGGGTCGGCCTCAAGGGCTACGCCGACGACTATCCGCATGCGCTCTCGGGCGGAGAGCAGCAGCGTGTTGCGCTTGCCCGCGCCATCGCGCCACGGCCCGGCGTCCTGTTGATGGATGAGCCCTTCTCTGGTCTTGACCGGCGCCTGCGGGACAATGTGCGCGAGGAGACGATGACCATCCTGCGTGAAACCCGGGCCACATGCATCATCGTCACCCACGATCCTGAAGAGGCCATGCGGATGGGCGACAAGATCGCGCTCATGCGCCAGGGGCGTCTTGTGCAACATGGAAGTTCGGCGGAACTCTACAGCACCCCTACGGACGTGTTTGCGGCCAAGTTCTTTTCGGAGCTGAACGAGATGGCCGGGGTCGTGACGGAGCGTGGCATCGAGACACCGGTCGGCCTCGTTGCCGCCAAAGGGGCTGCGATCGGCACGCAGATGCATGTATGTATTCGGCCACACGGGATCTTGCCCAAAGCTGCTGGAAGCACGGGTGTGACGGGGCGAATCGCGACGAAGAGATTCGTCGGCGAGGTGGATCTTCTGACAATCATCATTGAAGGTCTCGACCGCCCGTTGCACTCAAGAGTGCGTCCGGGCAGTGGTTTTGAGGTCGGAATGGACGTTGATCTGGCAACAGATCCGCAAGATGTCTTGGTGTTTGAGGCAAAAAGATAAATTGAATGCTGGCCGCGCATACCCACATGGTCTTAGAAGGGATCATGTTGCGGCGAGTGAGCCTTTTTTGTAATAGTGGCGCTTGGCCGAAAGGCTATGTGAACCGGGAGTTTGGCGTATGGGCATTAGTGTTTGGCAGATCTTGATCATCGCGGTGATCGTTATCCTGCTTTTTGGACGTGGCAAGATCTCCGATCTTATGGGCGACGTCGCCAAGGGCATCAAAAGCTTCAAGAAGGGTATGGCGGAAGACGATACGGCTTCCAGCGCGCCTGAAGCTCCCAAGACGATTGATCATCAGGCCGGCGAACCCGTCGCTGCCGAAAAGGCCGAAGACCAGTCAAAGGCGAGCTGATCTCGCTGTGCCTTTGAACAAACCTGCTTCATCCCTTTAACGAACGGGTCTGGACCCTAGATGTTCGATATCGGATGGACCGAGCTTATGGTGATCGCCTGTGTGGCGATCATCGTCGTCGGTCCGAAAGACCTCCCGCGCATGTTGCGAACCCTTGGCCAGACGATGGGTAAGGTGCGTCGCATGTCGCGCGAATTTCAGTCGACTTTCAATGATGCGATCCGTGAGGCCGAGAAACAGGCTGACATCGCGGACATGAAGAAGCAGGTCGAGGACGTTGGCAATTTCAATCCTCTGGGAGACTTGAAAAAGTCGATCGAGGACGACAAGCCGGTCGGAAAACCCATGGCTGATCCCGTCCCGCCGACGCCGTCAGCCACGGCCACTCCGGCATCTCCTGAAAAGACCGCACCTGCTGCGCCTGCAGCAGATACGACACCGGCTGCCGAAGCGGCCAAGCCGGCACCGGAAGATAGCAAGGCATGAGCGACGAAGATATCGATGCCTCGAAGGCGCCCCTGATCGAACATCTCGTCGAGCTGCGTCAGCGGTTGATGAAGTCGGTGATTGCGATCATCCTGATGTTTATCGTTTGCTTCTATTTCGCCACCGATATTTACAACATTCTCACGGTGCCATATCTGCGCGCTGCGCCAGATCCGACGGCCGTGCAGATGATTTTCACGGCACCGCAGGAATGGTTTTTCACGCAGTTGAAGCTTGCACTGTTCGGTGCGCTTTTCCTTGCGTTTCCTGTGGTCGCCAGCCAGATCTACATGTTTGTGGCGCCTGGGCTCTACAAGGAAGAAAAAGGCGCGTTTCTGCCGTTTCTGGTTGCGACGCCAATCCTCTTCGCGATTGGCGCCTGTCTCGTCTATTTCCTGATCATGCCCATGGCGATGGGGTTCTTTCTGTCCATGGAACAGACGGGCGGCGAGGGGCAGGTGGCGATCCAGCATCTGGCCAAGGTCAGTGAGTATCTCGGCCTGATCATGGTCTTGATCTTTGCGTTCGGCCTGGTCTTTCAGCTGCCGGTCGTGCTGACGCTTCTGGGCCGGACAGGGCTGGTTTCCTCGGAAGGTTTGAAGGACAAGCGCAAATACGCGATCGTAGCAGCCTTTGCTGCGGCGGCAATTTTGACGCCACCTGATCCGATCTCGCAGATCGGTCTTGCACTGCCGACGCTGCTTCTCTACGAAGTCTCCATCATTTCCGTTCGGCTTGTCGAGCGCAAGCGTGCCGCACGCGAGGAGGCGAGGGAGGCCGAAGAGGCCTGATCTTGCCGCTGACCTTGCAACCGGCGCCGCTTGTCAGGCCATCACCTCAAGCGTCGCCCGGGAAGCACGATGTTCGATATCAAATGGATCAGGGATAACAGCGAAGCCTTCGACAAGGCACTGGCACGTCGGGGCTATAAAACCTCGGCCGAGAATCTGATCGCCCTGGACGATGCTCGCCGATCCCATGTGACCAAGCTTCAGGAAGCCCAGGAGCGGCGCAACGCTGCCTCCAAGGAAATTGGCAAGGCGATGGCCGCCAAGGATGAAGCGAAGGCGCAGGCCCTCAAGGATGAGGTTGCCGGGATCAAATCCTTCATTCAGGACGGTGAAGCCACCGAGCGCGAGCTCAATGCCGCTCTGGAAGACGCCATGGCGGTCATTCCGAACCTTCCCCTGGAGGATGTGCCTCAAGGCGAAGACGAGGCGGACAATGTCGAGCTGCGGATCGTTGGCGAAAAGCCGACGTTTCAGTTCAATCATCCTCCAAAAGAGCATTTCGAGTTGGAGGGGGCCGAAAGCGGTCTCGATTTCACGACCGCAGCAAAGCTCTCCGGCTCGCGTTTCGTTCTTCTGAAGGGCCAGATTGCGCGTCTTGAGCGGGCCATCGGTCAGTTCATGATCGACTTGCACACCCAGGAACATGGCTACATGGAAGTGTCGCCGCCGCTCCTCGTACATGACACTGCGCTCTTCGGAACCGGACAGCTGCCGAAGTTCGAAGAAGATCTCTTCAAGACCAACGGCGATCATTATCTGATCCCGACGGCCGAAGTTCCGCTGACCAATATGGCTGCCGGTGAAATTCTGCCGGAAGAGGCGCTGCCGATGCGCGTGACGGCGCTGACCTATTGTTTTCGCTCGGAAGCGGGCTCCGCCGGCCGTGACACCCGCGGCATGTTGCGTCAGCATCAGTTCATGAAGTGCGAGCTGGTTTCGGTCACCAAGCCGGACGACTCTCTCGATGAACTGGAGCGCATGCTGGGTTGTGCGGAAACGGTCCTGAAAAAGCTCGGCCTGCATTACCGTGTGATGACGCTTTGCACAGGCGACATGGGCTTTGGCGCGCGCAAGACCTATGACATTGAGGTCTGGTTGCCTGGTCAGGACACTTACCGCGAAATCTCGTCCTGTTCGGTCTGTGGCGACTTCCAGGCCCGGCGCATGAATGCGCGCTATCGCCCGGAAGGCTCGAAACAGCTCGGCCATGTTCATACGCTCAACGGCTCCGGCGTTGCTGTTGGCCGCGCGCTGATCGCCGTACTGGAGAACTACCAGAACGCGGATGGCTCGATCACCGTGCCGGACGTGCTGCGTCCCTACATGAATGGTCTGGAGACGATCGGCTGATGCGCATCCTGATCACCAACGACGATGGCATTCATTCACCCGGGCTGACCGCCCTAGAACGCATTGCCCGGACCCTGTCCGACGATGTCTGGGTGGTCGCGCCCGAAACCGATCAAAGTGGTGTCGCCCATTCCTTGACGTTGAGCGATCCTTTGCGCCTGCGTGAGATTTCCGACCGGCATTTCGCCCTGCGCGGCACGCCGACCGATTGCGTGATCATGGGCGTGCGCAAGGTGCTGCCGGGCATGCCGGATCTGGTCCTTTCCGGGATCAACCGCGGCCAGAATCTCGCCGAGGACGTGACCTACTCGGGTACCGTCGCAGGAGCGATGGAAGCCTCCATCCTTGGCATTCGCTCCATCGCCGTGTCGCAGGCCTACGACTGGGACGTGGGGAGTGAGCCGAACTATGCCACCGCAGAGGCCCATGCGCCGGAGCTGTTCAAGAAGCTGATTGACTTCCCATTGCCGCCCCACACGCTGCTGAACGTGAACTTCCCTGCCTGCGCTGCGGAAGACGTCAAAGGCATGAAGGTAACGGTTCAGGGACATCACGAGCAGTCGGGTCTGACGATCGACGAACGCCGCGACGGCCGTGGTTATCCTTACTTCTGGCTCGGTTTCCAGGACCGCGGCAAGTCGATCCTCGCCAACAGCGATCTTCATGCCGTCGGTGAAGGCTATATTTCTGTCACGCCGCTCCGAATCGACCTGACAGCACATGATATGGTCGAGCAACTGGCCGGTGCGCTCGTCTGAACAGGGAAGGGAGTGAACCATCATGACTGATCTGTCGCCGATGCAACTCCCCTCAGATCCCCTCAGCGTCGAAACAGACGAAGTCCAGGCACGCGCGCAGCTCGTGTTGGCGCTTCGAGGTCACGGCGTTGGTGATCGGGCCGTCTTGTCCGCCATCGAGCGGGTACCCCGGCGCCTGTTTCTCGCAGCCGTTCATCACAGTCTTGCCTATGAAGATTCGTCCCTTCCGATTGAATGCGGTCAGGTGGTGCTTGCGCCTTCCTTTGTAGCCCGCATGGCTCAGGCGCTTAAGCTTGAATCAAGTCATCGTGTTCTCGAGGTCGGAACCGGCTCCGGATATCAGGCGGCCGTGCTGGCGCATTTGGCGGGACAGGTCGACAGCATTGATCGATATGCGACGCTGGCGAGCCTTGCCGGTCAACGCACCGCCGCTCTCAAGCTCTCGAATGTCCGCATTCATGTGGGCGACGGCATGGAAGGCCTGAAGCAGAAAGCGCCGTTCGATCGAATCGTTTTGACAGGTGCCGTTGAAGAGATCCCGGAAGCGCTTCTGACCCAATTGGCACCAGAAGGTATCCTGATGGCGCCTGTTGGGCTCCCCGGCAAGCCACAGATCATGACACGTGTCACACGTGGTGAGGACGCCGACCAGCGCGAAGACCTGGAAACCGTGCGAATGGTCAGCCTCATCAAAGGTGCGGCAGAGCGCTTGTAGCCGATAATCTCTTCTTCTCGTCGCAGACCTGATCGCGTTTGATTTTGCCGCGGTTCAGCTGTGGTTTCGCGCCGCTTGTGAGTAACTTTCATTGCGTTCTTAGTTCTTTGTAAACCTTACTGGTTTCTACTCTTAACCATAACGGAAACAGTAGTATTGGTTTGAGTAGAGCGATGATCAAGCGGGAGCGCACCCTCCGCAGTGACCTCATTTCAAGGGTTGCTCTTGTATCACTGACCGCAGGAGTTCTTGCGGGATGTAGTGCCGCGACAGAGCGCTTCGGCGAAGCTCCGATCTATACCGGCGGCACCAACAATCAGCGGTCTATCCTGGCCAATGGTGAGCAGCAACCGACCTACAAGGACATCGTCAATGGTCCTGGTGGAACGGCCGCAGGTCTTCCGCCTGCATCCAGCCAGCCGCTGACAACGGGCTCAATTCCTGACAGCTCGAGCCGTGTGCCGGTTGCGGCAGCTCCGCTGCCTGCCGTGGCGAAGGCTCCGACATATACGCCGCCTGTTTACAAAGCCCCGACTTACCAGACCCCGACTTACCAGGAGCCGACCTACCAAGCGCCAGCCGTCAGTGCGCCGATCGTGACAGCTCCTGCTCCTGAAGTTGCTGCTAATGCGCCGACGACTTGGCGTGGCTGGAGCTCTGTAGGCGGTACGCGTATTCCGGTGCGCTCAGGCGATACTGTCACCAGCCTCTCGCGTCGTTACGGTGTTCCGGTGAAGGCCATCGTTGCCGTCAACGGCATCGAAGACCCCGCTCAGGTCCGTCCCGGTCAGACAATTGTTATTCCGACCTACGTCTATTCTGATCGCAATGGCTCTTCGAGTGCTCCTACAGCTGACGATAAGCCGATCAAGCCGACCAAGATCACACGTCTTCCTCAGCGAGCGCCGAAGCGTGATCTTCCTGACGATCAGATCGTGACAGGTGCGGTCCGTCCAACGCAGACCATCACAGCCTCTGCGCCATCGCCTCATCGCAAGCCGTTCCGTCAGCCAAGCTTTGCCGAGGTGAAGAGTGGAACGGTTGCCAACGATGCAGCTCCGATCCGCATAAGTGCGGCTCCTCGATCCAAGCCGTCTGTTGTTCACACGGGCAGTGTCAGCGCGCCGGCGCAGGTCTCTTCCGTCAGCGGAAACGTGCCGATGCCGGTAGCAATGCCTGGCCGCACTGCCAATACTCCGAGCGCAGCAGTGGTCTCAACGACGCCGGCTGTCGTCCAGAAAGATGTGAAGCCGACCGCGCCGATCCAGCGCCCGCAGGTGGTCGCCAGTGTAGATCCCGTGGTCGAAAGCGGCCCGAATTTCCGCTGGCCGGTTCGTGGCCGTATCATCTCTGAATTCGGCACCAAACCGGGCGGCGCTCGCAATGACGGCGTCAACCTGGCGGTTCCCGAGGGAACCCCGGTGAAGGCGGCGGATGCGGGAACTGTGATTTACTCGGGCAATGAGCTGAAAGGCTATGGCAATCTGGTGCTGCTACGTCACCAAGACGGCTGGGTCTCCGCCTACGCTCACAATTCCAAGCTGAACGTCAAACGTGGCGACTCGGTGTCACGCGGTGAAGTGATCGGTCTGGCTGGTGCGAGCGGTTCAGTTTCTCAGCCCCAGGTTCACTTCGAGCTGCGGCGCGGCAACAAGCCTGTTGATCCGATGCGCTATATGCCGAAGACTTGATTGTCTCTTCAGAACAAGAAAAAGGCCCCGGAAAATCCGGGGCCTTTTTCGTTTACAGTTCATGAAGCGTTGCGGCTAGTCGAGCCTTTGCCCGAGACGTCCGGCCAGATCCTGAATGAATTGATAAGCCACACGACCTGAACGGCTTCCCCGGGTTGTCGCCCATTCGAGCGCTTGCGCACGGAGGCCGGCGGCGTCCAGTTTCAGGCCGTAGTGGTCCGCATAGCCATTGACCATCTCCAGATAGTCGTCCTGGCTGCACTTGTGAAACCCAAGCCAGAGCCCGAAGCGGTCGGACAGCGAGACTTTTTCCTCCACAGCCTCCGACGGATTGATTGCCGTGGATCGTTCATTTTCCATCATGTCACGCGGCAGAAGATGGCGGCGGTTGGACGTGGCGTAGAAAAGCACATTCGCGGGACGGCCCTCGATCCCGCCTTCCAGCACGGCTTTTAGCGACTTGTAGGACGTGTCGTCATGGTCAAAGCTGAGATCATCGCAAAAGATAATGAACCGCTGGGATGCGTCCCGGATCTGTTTCATCAGCGCAGGCAGGCTTTCGATGTCCTCCCGGTGGATCTCCACCAGCTTGAGGGCATTACCCTTCATCTCGACGTTGATGGCAGCATGTGCCGCTTTCACGAGTGACGATTTTCCCATGCCCCGCGCGCCCCACAAGAGCGCATTGTTCGCTGGTAAACCCGAGGCAAATCGGCGGGTATTGTCAAGCAGCAGGTCACGAACGCGTGAGACCGAGCACAGCAGCGCAATGTCGACCCGGTTCACCTTCTCTACCGGCACAAGCTCTCCAGGGTTTGCGGTCCAAACGAACGCGTCGGAGGCACTGAAGTCTGGCGCCGAAGGCTCCAGGGGTACAGCCCGCGAAATCAACGCGATCAGGGAATCGAGTTTTTGATTAAGAGAGGTCAGCTCGGAACGCTCGGACATTTGCTCTTGTAACCTTTGTTCTTCGACCCACTTTGGGGTCTGACAGGGCGTTCATGACGAGTAGCACGGGCAATGCATCTGGAAAACGCCGCTTATTCGCAAAGCGGTACGCCTGAAAGCGTCTGCTTTACTTGAAAACCGGAGCGCCGCCGGTATAGTCCGGCCACTGGAATTTGGCGATTTTCATGAGGGAGCCCAAAAGGGGTGCCTGGTGGGATTGGCCCTTGAGGAGAATTTGATGTTTATCACCCCAGCCTATGCGCAATCCGGAAGCCCGCTGAGCCCGGACTTTCTGATGTCGCTTCTGCCGTTCGTGCTGATCTTCGCGATCATGTATTTCCTGATCATCCGGCCTCAGCGTCAGCGCATGAAGCAGCATCAGGAGCTGATCGCGAACCTGCGCCGCGGCGACACCATCGTGACCACTGGTGGTCTGATCGGCAAGGTTGCCAAGGTCGTAGACGATTCAGAGCTCCAGGTTGAACTTTCCGAGGGCGTCAAGGTTCGCATCGTGCGTTCTATGGTCCAGGAAGTTCGGTCCAAGTCGGAGCCGGCTAAAGAAGGCGCATAACGCGTCCTTCCAAGTCAGGAAAAATGCTCCTGCGCCGGGCCGGTTCGCCGGCCTGGCTTCCCAAGACAGGCTTTCGTCATGCTTTATTTTGCCCGCTGGAAGATCGCGTTGATCGCCCTTGTGGTCGCCGCTGGTGTCCTCGCCACGCTGCCGAACTTCTTCTCCGCCAAGACCGTTGAGAGCTGGCCCGATTTCCTGCCCAAGAGCCAGATGGTTCTCGGTCTGGATCTGCAAGGCGGCGCCTATCTCCTTTATGAGATCGACCAGCCGGACTACATCCAGAAGCGCTTCAAGACATTGGTAGGCGACATTCGTGCCTCGCTTCGCGAGCAGCCGCGGATCGGATACACCGGTCTCGGGGTTCAGGGCGAATCTGCACAGGTCCGAATCCGCGACCTGGACCGGCTAGATGATGCACGAGAACGCCTTTCCGAGTTGGTCAATCCGCTTGTGTCGTCAGTCTTCGGCGGCCAGCAGGTCAATGAGTTTAATTTCGAGATGACCGACGATGGCCTGGTCCGCTTCACCTACACGGATGAAGGCCTTTCCCAGCGGATGCAGTCGATTGTGGAACAATCGATTGAGGTCATTCGCCGCCGTGTCGATGAACTCGGCACGACCGAGCCGAACATCCAGCGCCAGGGCTCTGATCGGATCCTCGTTGAAGCTCCGGGTGAAAATGATCCCGAACGCTTGAAGGATCTCGTCGGTCAGACCGCGCAGCTCACCTTCCACATGGTCGACACCTCCATGTCTGGCGATCAGGCGATGCAGTCGCGTCCGCCGGCGGGCACTGTTGTGATGATGTCGGTTGATGATCCACCCATTCCCTATTTGCTGGAAGAGTCGCCTCTTTTGACCGGCGAAGACCTCGTCGATGCGCAGGTCACCTTCGATCAGCGCAACAACGAGCCGGTCGTAAATTTCCGGTTCAACACCTCCGGCGCGCGCAAGTTCTCGGTCGTGACGCAGCAGAACGTCGGCCGTCCCTTTGCCATCGTTCTGGATGAAGAGGTGATCTCCGCACCAGTGATCCGTGAGCCTATAACGGGTGGGTCCGGTCAGATTTCCGGCAATTTCACCGTTGATGGTGCAAATGACCTATCCGTGCTGCTGCGCGCAGGTGCGCTGCCTGCCAAGCTGACAGTGATCGAGGAACGTTCCATCGGTCCTGGCCTTGGCGCAGATTCCATTGAGGCGGGCAAGCTTGCCTCGATGATCGCCGGAGCTGCAGTGGTTATCTTCATGTTGCTGTCCTATGGACGGTTCGGCCTGATTGCAGACATTGCGCTCGCCGCCAACATTTTCTTGATTTTCGGTGCCCTGACCATCCTTCAGGCAACGCTGACCTTGCCCGGTATCGCAGGCATTGTCCTGACTATCGGTATGGCCGTTGATGCGAACGTGCTGATCTTCGAGCGTATTCGAGAAGAGGCGCGGGCAGGCAGATCGGCCATTTCGGCGATCGATGCGGGCTACAAACGTGCGCTTGGAACCATCGTCGATGCGAATGTGACCACGCTTATTGCTGCACTGATCCTGTTCCAGCTGGGCTCCGGTCCTGTGCGCGGCTTTGCCGTTACGCTGGCCATCGGGATCTTCACCACAGTGTTTTCCGCCTTTACCTTCAGCCGTATGATGGTCGCCCTCTGGGTGCGTCATCGCCGGCCGTCGAAACTCCCAATCTGATCCGGAGAAGAAGAAATGGCATTGCTCCGACTTGTTCCGGATGAAACCAGCTACCGCTTCATGTGGTGGCGCAAGATAAGCTTCCCTCTGTCCATCGTGCTGGCGGTGGCTTCTATCGCGGTCTTCGTGACCATCGGTCTTAATTACGGTATCGACTTCAAGGGCGGGACCGTGATCGAGATGAGGACGGAAGGTCCAGCCGATATCGGCGCCATCCGCTCCGAGCTGGGCACGTTGAACCTGGGTGATGTCCAGGTGCAGGAATTCGGGTCTCCCGAAGAAGTACTTGTCCGGATCGAAGAACAGCCCGGCGGCGAACTGGCTCAGCAGTCGGTTGTCGGCAAGGTGCGTGCGGCCTTCGAGGATGACAACATCGACTTCCGCCGCGTCGAGGTCGTTGGACCGCGTGTTTCGAGTGAGTTGGCTCGCGCCGGCGCAATCGCGGTTGGAGCTTCCCTGATCGCGATCCTGTTCTACATCTGGTTCCGCTTCGAATGGCAATTCGCCGTTGGAGCGATCTTGACCACTGCGAACGACGTTATTGTCACGATTGGTCTTTTCGTCATCCTGCAGCTGGATTTCTCGCTGTCTTCCATCGCCGCGGTCCTGACGATCATCGGTTACTCGCTGAACGATACGGTCGTTGTCTATGACCGCATCCGGGAGAATCTCAGACGATACAAGAAGATGTCGCTGACAGATGTTCTCGACCGGTCGATCAACGAGACTTTGTCGCGAACGACCTTGACGTCGGTGACGACGCTCCTTGCCCTGATTTCGCTCTGGATCTTCGGCGGTGAAGTGATCCGCTCGTTCACCCTTGCGATGATCTTCGGCATTGTGATCGGTACTTATTCCTCGATCTTTCTCGCTGCTCCCTTCCTGATTCTCCTCAATCTGCGTGGGGATGGAAAATCACCGGATGGAGATGATGCGGAACCCGAGGCAGACGCTGATCCGGTCGCAGCGGCCTAGGAAACACGATGGAAATCCGGGACGCGCATTTTCCGGGGCGGGCGCCGCTGGACGCTTATGGCGGGGGCGGCTTCCGCTTCGCAGGGATGTCTCATCTCGGATCTATTCTTTGCGTTCCTTCAGGAATTCACGGGTGGAATGCGGTCGGATTCGAAGATCTCGATATAGGTGCCTTTCAGCGGTTTTTTGATGAGCAGCGAGACATCGAAGTCGTGCTCGTTGGAACTGGTGCGGATCTTCGGCCGTTGCCGGCAGATTTGAAACAGGCCTTCCGGGATGCAGGGATGATGGTCGACAGCATGTCTACCGGCGCGGCGGTCCGGACCTTCAACGTGATGTTGTCTGAAGAGCGCGCCGTTGCAGCGGCGCTTCTTGCCGTGGACTAAAAGGGCGCTAGCGCCATATGAAGAGCCATGAGCAGTAACTTCGATCACGCGCGAGATCTGGTTTATGGCCAGGATCGCGATCGCTATCTTGCGGCGCTTTTTGCGGCTGAGGCGACGCGTCACGGGCTCTTGGCGCTTTATGCGTTCAACACCGAGATTTCCCGTGTTCGCGATCTTGTCAGCGATCCCCTTCCTGGCGAGGTCCGGCTGCAGTGGTGGCGCGATTTTCTTCAAGGCACGGAACACGGCGCCGCAAACGCAAATCCCGTGGCATCGGCGCTTGCCGAGACAGTCGAACGATTCCAATTGCCCAAAACTGCGCTTGTCTCGATGATCGATGCGAGGGTTTTCGATCTTTATGACGATCCGATGCCGAGCCTGAATGATCTGGAGGGCTATTGCGGCGAAACCGCATCGGCGCTGATCCAGCTGGGTGCGATCATTCTCAACGACGGTGCGGACCCGGGCACAGGGGAAATTGCCGGACATGCCGGCGTGGCCTATGCGCTCTGTGGTCTCATTCGCGCCTTACCCTGGCACGCCGCACGCGGTCAGATGTATCTGCCTGCGGACCTGCTTGCGCGCCATGGCGTCGACTCTCAGGCTGTATTCAAGGGTGAAACAACACCGGAACTAGTGGCTGCGCTCACGGAGCTTCGGTCCCACGTGAGGCATCACCTTGGCCGCGTCCGCGCATCGGTTTCGCGCATTCCCGCCAATGTCGCGCCCGCATTCCTACCGCTGGCGCTCGTTGAACCTTTCCTGAAAAAGATGGAAGCGCCCGGTCACGACCCGCTCAAAACACCGGTCGAGCTGTCGCAACTGCGCCGCCAGTGGACGCTCTGGCGCGCCGCGCGCAAGTCAGGCGTTGCGCTGGCGGGCTGACCTCGAAGGGTTGCCGCTATTCGGCGGCAAGCCTTGGCTCCAGAGATGAGATCCAGCCTTCGAAATCCTGCTTCGCGCGCTGTGTCATCGCGCCTTTCTTGGCGCGTGTCTTGTCCTTGCCCTTCAGCCGTTTGCCATCCGCATCGGTTTTTGGCGCTTCGATCGGCGGGAACAGGCCGAAATTGACATTCATCGGCTGGAATGACCGCGGCGAGCCTTGCTCCGTGTCACGGGCAATATGGCCCCCGGTGATATGACCAAGAAGAGCGCCCATGGCGGTTGTTTCCGGCGGGCTCTCGAAGGATTGTCCCAGCCGTTCCTTGGCAGCGAACAAACCGGTCATGCACCCGACGCTGGCCGATTCCACATAGCCTTCGCAGCCGGTGATTTGTCCCGCAAAGCGCAAACGCGGCTCGGCCTTCAGTCGCAGGCTGCCGTCAAGAACCTTCGGCGAGTTCAGGAATGTGTTCCTGTGCAGACCGCCGAGGCGGGCAAACTGGGCATTCTCAAGCCCGGGAATCATCTTGAAGATGTCTCCCTGCGCACCGTATTTCAGCTTGGTCTGGAAACCGACCATGTTGTAGAGCGTGCCGAGCGCATTGTCCTGGCGAAGCTGAACCACAGCATAGGCTTTGACATCAGGGTTATGCGCATTGGTCAGGCCCATTGGCTTCATCGGGCCATGGCGCAATGTCTCCCGACCACGCGCGGCCATCACCTCGATCGGCAGACAGCCGTCGAAATAAGGCGTGTTTTCTTCCCATTCCTTGAAGTCGGTCGTGTCTCCTTCGATCAACGCATCGATAAAGGCATCATACTGTTCCTTGTCCATGGGGCAGTTGAGATAATCCTTGCCGGTGCCCCCCGGTCCAACCTTGTCATAGCGAGATTGGAACCAGGCCTTGGACAGGTCGACGCTTTCGAAGTGAACGATCGGTGCGATGGCGTCAAAGAACGCGAGGGCATCTTCACCGCACCGCTCGAGCACGGCTTCCGACAGGGCTGGAGAGGTGAGCGGGCCGGTTGCGACGATGACGCTGTCCCAATCCTCTGGCGGTAGGCCAGAGATCTCCTCGCGTGTGACCGTGATTAGGGGATGGTTTTCCAGTGCCTTGGTGACAGCATCTGAAAAGCCGTTGCGGTCAACCGCAAGTGCGCTGCCTGCTGGAACCTGGTTCGCGTCGGCGCAAGACATGATCAGTGAGCCAGACCTGCGCAACTCGTGATGAAGGAGGCCGACAGCGTTTTGTTCGCTGTCGTCAGAGCGGAAGGAATTGGAGCAGACAAGTTCCGCAAGACCTTCTCCCTGGTGCGCATCGGTCTTGCGCACGGGCCGCATCTCGTGGACCACGACCGGGATGCCCTGGCGCGCGATTTGCCAGGCTGCTTCCGAACCGGCGAGGCCGCCGCCTATCACATGGATGGGGTTCATTCTTTCGTCCTTCGGGAATAATTGACCGCGGGGTTTCACGCTTGCTCATGTCAGCAAGGCTTGAAACGGCCTTCGGCGGCGCTTTTTCATGGCCCTGATTACAGTCTTGGCTCGCCTGCGGCAATGCCATCGTGCAAAATGACCAAAGGGAATGGACCGAGCGCGCGACGGAGCGCGGAGCAGCGAGGCCGGGGGGAAGACTGCATGCGCATATTTTCCAGCAGATTTTGGGTCGCGCCAGCGCTGTTGTGCCTCGGGCTGACGCTTGCAGGCTGCGCGGGGCAGGCCAACGGTGACGCCAGCGGCTGGTATGACGGCAGCAAAGGACTCGCGCCCAAGGCAAATCGCATCTACGTCTGCCACGGCTTTGGCTGCGCCTACAAGACACCGGTCGATTTCTCGGCCCGGGACCTTGCCCGTTTGCGCTCTATCCTGGCATCAGGACGTCGATCGCCCGCAAGCGAACGCAAGGCAATTGCAAAGGCGGTGCAGTGGCAGGAGCGGCGGGTTGCTGGCACTGTTGGGTCCGCCAAGGATGTGGGCGGGCTGGATATGCAAAATGCTGGCGTCCGTGGGCAGATGGATTGCATCGACGAATCGACGAATACGAACTCATTGCTGCTGGTTGCGCAACGGCACGGCTATCTCAAGCATCATACGGTGAGTTCGCCCGTTGCTCGGGGGTTTTTCCTGGACGGCAGGTACCCACATGCGACCGCGACCGTTCGCGAAAAAAAGAGCGGCAAGGTCTACGCGGTTGATTCATGGCCTGAGTCGAATGGGAAACCGCCAAGAATTTCAGAGCTATCCGTCTGGATGTCGCGGCGTTCAGGCTGAGTCTCAAGGTCATCTTTGGGTCCGAAATAGAAAACGCCTGCCGGTGGGAGGATCCGGCAGGCGTTGTTCTGCTCCGCGCTGCAAGCGGAGCGCACCAATCGATTCCGTGGGAGGATCGGAACCGACGGGAATTTTTAGCGCATGGAACCGCGCGCGTGACGGGCAATGTCCGCACGGCTGATGCCGAGGTCATTGAGTTCACGGTTGGAGAGCTGGTTCAGCTCCTCATAGGCGGTCCGGAAACGCTTCCAGTTTTGGAATTTGCGAACAACGGTATCGAACATCGAAGTGGCCTTTCTATCTTTATGGCCATGGCTCCGCGGATCGGCGTCTGGCCCGTTCAAATCTTATGAGGGGTAGATAGGCCAGCATGATGCATTGCGGTAGAGGCCAAAACGCAAAGCTGTTCTGCGTGCAACGCAGGTCATCGATCGTATTAATGTTTAAGTAATAACTAAAAATTCGGATCCTCAACGTGGAAATGGATCCATTTGGAACGGAAACAGGAGGCCGGAGACAAAAATACCGCCAAACCTCAATCAAGGTGGCGGTCACAGCTTAGCGCGAATACTGCGAGAGGATATCGGATCAGCGTTGAATATTTAAACTGAGGTCTAGAAAAACGAACGCCCACCAGCGGGAGGAGGTGCTGGTGGGCGACGTTTTGACTTGGCGAGACTGGGAGGAGGGTGCCTCGCCGGTGTCACACGTCCCGGAGCCTGGGAGGAGGTGGCTCTTAGGGACGCGATCTCTATTAAACTGCGTTACGGCGCGCTACGAACTTGATCTCGTTGCGGTTGATGCCAAGGTCACGCAGTTCGCGCTGTGACAGGCGAGAAAGCTCATCGACGGTGCGACGGTACTTGACCCAGCTGCTGTACTTGCGAGCGACGTTGTCCAACATCTTACTGATCCTTTATACGGCGTCGCAACATTTATTTGTGCGCCGCGTCATCAATCTGATGAAAAAGATATAATTCGATGATCGAAATAAAAGAAGCGCAAATAGCGCATGACTGTCATGCGCTCAGTGCATTGCAACATAAGACTGTCACAAAAATGCGCAATTGAACAAATATTTTGCAATGGAAACAGGTATATACTGCAAATTGCTGCATTGCGACATTACTCGGCTGCGTCGGTGGCTTTTAGGGGCCGGCGGTCGAGAAGCTCCGCAAGGAACTTGCCTGTGTAGCTGGCCTCGACGTGCGCGACATCCTCTGGCCGGCCTGTAGCGACAATGGTTCCGCCGCCATCCCCGCCCTCTGGGCCAAGGTCGATGATCCAGTCGGCTGTCTTGATCACCTCGAGATTGTGCTCAATGACAAGAACGCTGTTGCCCTGGTCAACCAGCTCATGGAGAACATCCAGTAGCTTTGCCACATCGTGGAAATGAAGACCTGTGGTCGGCTCATCCAGGATATAGAGAGTGCGTCCGGTTGACCGCCGCGACAGCTCTTTCGCCAGCTTTACACGCTGCGCTTCACCGCCGGAAAGCGTCGTGGCCTGCTGCCCGACCTTGATATAGCCGAGACCGACCCGCGCCAAGGTTTCCATCTTGTCACGAACGGACGGGACAGCAGAGAAGAAGCTGGCGGCTTCCTCAACCGTCATGTCGAGCACATCGGCTATCGACTTGCCTTTAAACTGGACCTCAAGGGTCTCGCGGTTGTAGCGCTTTCCCTTGCAGACATCACACGTCACGTAGACGTCCGGCAGGAAGTGCATCTCGATCTTGATGACGCCGTCTCCCTGACAGGCTTCGCATCGTCCCCCCTTCACGTTGAAGGAGAACCGTCCCGGCTGATAGCCGCGCGCCTTGGATTCCGGCATGCCGGAAAACCACTCACGGATCGGGGTGAAGGCACCCGTATAGGTCGCCGGATTCGAGCGTGGGGTCCGGCCGATCGGAGACTGGTCGATGTCGATGACCTTGTCCAGATGTTCCAGCCCGTCGATCCGGTCGTGCGGCGCAGGGTTCTCGCGCGCACCATTGAGGCGCCGCGCGGCCGACTTGAACAGCGTGTCGATCAGGAACGTTGATTTACCGCCGCCGGAAACACCAGTGACGCAGGTGAAAGTGCCAAGCGGTACATCAACGCTCACATCCTTGAGATTGTTTCCCCTTGCTCCGACCACGGACAGCTTGCGCTTCTTGTTGATCTTCCGTCGCTCGTCCGGCTGCGGGATGATCTTGGCGCCCGACAGATACTGCCCGGTCAGGGACTTGGGATTGGCCATGACATCAGCCGGTGTGCCGGTCGCGATAATCTCCCCGCCGTGTACACCGGCGCCAGGGCCCACATCCACCACATAGTCGGCCGTCAACACGGCGTCCTCGTCATGTTCCACGACAATAACCGTGTTGCCGAGGTCTCGCAGGTGTTTGAGTGTCTCGATCAGTCTTGCATTGTCCCGCTGGTGCAGACCAATGGATGGCTCATCGAGCACATAAAGAACGCCCGTCAATCCGGATCCGATTTGGGAGGCAAGACGAATACGCTGGCTTTCTCCGCCTGAAAGCGTGCCGGAAGAGCGTGACATGCTCAGATATTCCAGCCCGACATCATTGAGAAATTTCAGCCTGTCGCGGATTTCCTTGAGAATCCGCCCAGCGATTTCTTCCTGCTTTTGATTTAGCTTTTCCGGCAGCTCGTTGAACCAGAGTGCCGCATCACGGATGGAAAGCTCGGTCACCTGGCCAATATGCCGGTCGGCGATCTTGACCGCCAGGGCCTCGGGTTTGAGCCGGTAGCCGCCACAGGCTGGACAGGCATGGTCCGACTGAAACCGCGCAAGCTCCTCACGCACCCAGTTTGATTCCGTCTCGCGCCAGCGGCGCTCAATGTTGCCAATGACGCCTTCAAAGGCCTTGGCGGCGCGATAGCTGCGCACGCCGTCATCATAGACGAATTCTATCTTCGTCTTGCCCGTGCCGAACAAGATGCCGTCCTGCGCCTCCTTTGGAAGGTCTCTCCAGGGCGTTGCCATGGAGATGTCGAAATGGTGGCAAAGGGCCTCAAGTGTTTGATTGTAATAGGGAGATGTCGAGCCGGTTTTCGCCCATGGCAGTATCGCACCTTCACGCAGGGACAAGGATTGATCGGGCACGACTAAATCGGCCTCGAACGCCAACTTCGTCCCCAGTCCGTCGCAAGTCGGGCAGGCGCCAAAAGGGTTGTTGAATGAAAATAGTCTCGGCTCGATTTCCTCAATGGTGAAACCGGATACTGGACAGGCGAATTTTTCCGAAAACACCAACCGCTCATGGGTCTCGTTCTGGTTCTGCAAAACAGCACCTTTAGCTGGTGCATCCAGCGGCTTGTCCGCAAACTCGGCGATCGCGATTCCATCTGCCAAACCAAGCGCGGTTTCGATGGAGTCAGCAAGGCGGCCTGCGATATCATCGCGCACGACTATTCTGTCCACGACTATATCGATGTCGTGTTTGTATTTCTTGTCCAGGGCCGGTGCTTCGGAGATCTCGTGGAAGGCGCCGTCGATCTTGACCCGCTGGAAGCCCTTCTTCATCAGCTCGGCGAGTTCCTTGCGATACTCCCCCTTTCGTCCACGCACGATCGGCGCCAGCAGGAAGAGCCGCGTGCCTTCTTCAAGCTCCATGATGCGGTCAACCATCTGGCTCACTGTCTGGCTCTCGATTGGCAGTCCTGTCGCCGGTGAATACGGGATGCCGACGCGCGCGAAGAGCAGCCGCATGTAATCGTATATCTCGGTCACCGTGCCCACAGTCGAGCGTGGATTGCGCGAGGTCGTCTTTTGCTCGATGGAGATGGCGGGAGACAGGCCGTCGATTTGGTCGACGTCCGGCTTCTGCATCATCTCGAGGAACTGCCTGGCGTAGGCCGAAAGGCTTTCCACGTAGCGCCGTTGTCCCTCGGCATAGATTGTATCAAACGCGAGCGAGGATTTGCCTGATCCCGAAAGGCCGGTCATGACGATCAGCTTGTCCCGGGGAAGGTCCAGGTCGACGCCTTTCAGATTGTGCTCGCGGGCCCCGCGCACGGAAATAACCCGCGTCGGGTCAAATGCTGTGGCGCCGGAGCGGCTTCCTGAGGCGTTCTTGGTCATGCGGTAAACGTCCCTGATGTGACCGGTCGGGCGATGTCTGGCGCGGTCAATTCGAATTCATGGAGCCTGCACACGTTAGGAAACGGGCAGAAAAGTTCGATCCTGTCATCTAACGACGACCAGATCGCGTCGTTGCTTACGACGCATATAGCAACTTAGATCGTCTGCGCCACCATGGCATACGCGTATGAGATAGCTTCGATCCACCGTCAGCCAACGGGTGCAGCACAGAAACCATCCTACGAATGGGAACATATGTGGAACGAAGCGGGCCATGCAAGCAGAAAACTGTCGGCGTCTTTCACTTCCTGACAGTTCCTGCTAAAGAAAACAAAAGAAGAACATATTGCCTTTGAATTTGGCACTTGCTGTTCCAAGTCTCTCGAGACAGGCAGTGGCAGGGGCTCCGGGAGGCAGTTCTGACCTAAGGGAACTGTTTGTCGGAGTGCAAAATACCCAGCACCTTGTGGAAAAGGACGTCTGGCGCCGGAAAACATCCCGCGACGACTGCCCGATAGGTCTAGGTTCGGAGGAACAACAGGAGCGAAGGATCGGCAAGCAGCGCCTCCCCGTTCGCACGTTGGCCAAGTTTGGCCTTCTGCTGACAGTGCGCAAAAGCTGCAGGGGCGATCACGGACGAAGGAGTTTGCGTCATGGCGGGTAGCGTCAACAAGGTCATTCTGGTTGGAAACCTGGGAGCTGATCCCGAAATCCGCCGCACGCAGGACGGGCGCCCGATCGCAAACCTGCGCATCGCGACGTCTGAAACCTGGCGCGACCGCGGAACCGGCGAACGCCGGGAGAAAACAGAATGGCACCGGGTCGTGATCTTCAATGAAGGTCTGTGCAAGGTCGCCGAGCAGTATCTGCGCAAGGGATCCAAGGTCTACCTCGAGGGCCAGCTCCAGACCCGCAAGTGGCAAGACCAGTCCGGGCAGGACAAATATTCGACGGAGATCGTGCTGCAGGGCTTCAACTCGACGCTGACGATGCTTGATGGCCGCGGCGAGGGCGGTGGTGAAGGCGGTGGAGGCTACGGCGGTGGGTCAGGCGGTGGCTATGGTGGTGGCTCCGGCGGCGGCGACTATGGCGGTGGATCCGGTGGTGGTTCTGCCGGCGGATCCGGTGGTGGCTACGGAGGCGGCGCCTCCGGCGGTGGATATGGCGGCCCGCAGGGCGGCGGCGGCGGCCCTATGGATGACGAAATTCCGTTTTGATTCGACAGTTCAGTTAAGAATTGGCCTGATGGGCATCAGCCTGTCCGGCCTTTTTTGCGTCTGGAGGACTGGCGCTCATCGCGGGAAAGCACGTCTGACCGCGGCATTTGGGTCACAGCATCGTGAAGCCAGCTGATTGTTGTCATAAACGCCCTTAACCAACTGACGTGCATTGGTATAGTAAAGACGTTGAAGTTGATCGTCACAGCTTGCGTACGCGTTTGGCGTCGTGCTGCGGCAGGATCGGAAATGAGTGGGCTGTTTCCGGTTCGAAACTGAAAAAGTGAAATGCGCTCGTGTCGGGGCAGGCATGATGCGCGACAAAAATTTATAGATGAACGCCGTTTTGGCCGGTCATTTCAGGCTCGGCAAACGGCCTTTCGATCAAGGCGAAACGAAATGAACAGCTTGGCACCATGTGACATGACAAAAGCCCACAATGTGCGAGATGGAGAGCCGCCTGAGGCTGGCCGCCGGAACCGGCTCGCCTCAGCCTTGCTTGCCAGCGTCCTGTCCGTTGGCGTTTCGGGTGTCATGTTGCCCCTGTCGGTCTCCGACGCAGACGCCCAGGGCCTTTTCCAGCGCCTCTTCAATCCGGAAGGTGCGCGCCTGCGTGAACTCAAGGCGAAAGAGGAACTTGAGCGCAAGAAGGCGATCAAAGTTCGCGTTTCCGCGCCCAGATATTTCACCTACAAGCCCGATCGCCTGAAGAGCGTGTCGCTGGCCGACCTGTCCAAGGTCAACACTGCTGCGGTTGAGGCACCGGCGACGGATGCTGGCACCGGGCAAGAGACTGTCAGCGAATTGGACAGCGCTCCAATCGTCCTGACCCCGTTCGATGAAGCGCGTCCGGCTCTCAAGTCCATGTCGATCGAGGCCTTGCCGGAAGTAGCGGAAGGCCTGAAGGCATTTTACCGCGAGCACCCAAATTTCGTCTGGATCCAGGACGGCGCTCCGACGTCCAAGGCGATGGAAGCGCTTCTGGCGCTCGCAAGTGCTGCAGATTTCGGTCTCGACAGCACGGATTACCAGGTCGCATTGCCGGATCTCACGGGTCTTGCTGGCGCCGAGCGGGATGTCGCAGTCATGGCGTTCGAAATGCAGATGACGGCTGCGGTCATGACCTACATTCTTGATGCCGAGCGCGGCCGCGTCGATCCCAATCGGATTTCCGGCTATCACGACCTGCCAAGACACAAGCCGGACTTGGTCGCGGCAATGGAGCAGATCGCTTCTGCCGCCAATGCGCAGGCCTCTATCGAAGGCCATCAGCCCCAAAGCGCGCACTTCAAGGCTCTGAAAGAGGAGCTGGCCGAACTGCGCACCCAGGATCAGGAAGAAGATCGGATCGTCATCGCGCCGGGCACCTTCCTCAAGCCTGGCAAGGCCAGTCCTGAAATGGCGAATGTCGTTGCTGCCATCAAGAAGAACGGTAGTGACGAACTGAAGCTGGAACATGCCGCAACCCTTGAATCCTATCAGGATGGCGAGGACTACACGCCGGAACTGGTTGCTCTTGTGAAGTCTTTCCAGAAGGAAAACGGTCTGTCCGCGGATGGGATCGTCGGCAAGAACTCCATTCGGGCCATGGTTGGGGTCACCAATGAAGCCAAGATCTCCAAGGTAGAACTGGCCATGGAGCGCAGCCGCTGGCTGCCTGAGGAGCTAGGCGCGCGCAAGGTCTTTATCAACCAGCCCGCTTTCACCGCGACCTATACAGCTCCGGGTGAAGACCCGCTGTCCATGCGTGTTGTCGTTGGCAAAAAATCCAATCAAACCAACTTCTTTTACGACACGATCGAGGTGGTTGAATACAACCCTTATTGGGGCGTTCCCTATTCGATCATCGTCAATGAGATGATCCCAAAGCTGGCCAAGGATCCAAGCTATCTCGACCGGTCGGGATACGAAGTGACGACTGTCAGTGGCAAAAAGGTCTCTTCGGCCAGCATTGACTGGTATTCGGTCGCGGCCAAGAAGTCCTCCGTGAATGTTCGCCAGTACCCGGGCCGCAGCAATGCACTTGGAGAGGTCAAGATCCTCTTCCCGAACAGGCATCACATCTACATGCACGACACGCCGTCCAAGAGCCTGTTCAAGAAGGACATGCGGGCCTTCAGCCATGGCTGCATTCGCTTGCATGATCCAAAGGCTATGGCAGCCGCTGTTCTTGGCAAATCCAAGGATTATGTCTCGACACGGATCGGTCAGGGCCAGAACGCTCAGGAAAAGGTCGGTGGCGATATTCCGGTCTATGTTTCCTATTTCACAGCCTGGCCGAATATGGACGGTGAGATCGATTACTTCGCCGATGTCTATGATCGTGACCGCTTCCTGATCAAGGCACTTGAAGCGACGGACAAGGCACGCGGATAACTCGCAGCCCGCAAGAACGTTCCTGTAAAATCAGAAAGGCCGCGTCCCAATCGGACGCGGCCTTTCTTTTTGTGTCGGTACGCCGTCTTACGACAGGCAATCGGTCATCGAATCCGCCGTTTTGCGCAACAGGGCCTCGTAGAGACCGGGACCATTTTCAATTCCTGTACCGAGGGGGTCAAGAACGGCGGTCTTGGCGTTGGATCCCTCCAGGACGACGTTCACGAGTTTTGGCGTGAACTGAGGCTCGGAAAAGACACAGACAACACCCAGCTCCTTGATGGTCTCACGGACCTCTGAAATCCGGTCGGCGCCGGCAGGGGTCTCCGGATTAAGCGTGATGGCGCCAGCTGCCTGGACCGAGAAACGGTCCTCAAAGTAGTGATAGGCATCGTGGAACACGACAAACGGACGGCCACGAACGCCGGCAAGTTCCTTGTCGATTTCCGCCGTCAGCTCAGTGATCCGCTTTTTCATCGCATCTGCATTCGCCGAATAAGCATCTGCGTTTTCCGCATCGTTTTCGGCAAGCTCTGCTGCGATGACGTCAATCATTACCAAAGCATTGTTTGGATCGAGCCAGATGTGCGCGTCTGCTCCATCGTGGTCATGGCCATCATGGCCCGCGGCATGGTCATGCTCCTCGTCATGGTCGTCATGCCCCTCGGCGTGATCATCATGCTCATGCTCATCATGGTCGTGCTCGTGACCGTCATGGCCTTCTGCATGTTCTTCATGCTCGTCGCCGTGATCGTCATGATCTTCGTCGTGGTCATCGTGACCATGCGCATGATCATCATGGCCGTCATCGTGCTCATCATCATCATCATGATGATCTTCCTCGCCGTGCCCATGGTCGTCATCATGGTCATGTGCGCCGAAGCCGCCGCTCGTGCGATAGGGCAGGAGGGTCAGTCCCGGCGCTTCCATGAGTTCGACAACCTCGGCATTGCCCGCGACGGACGTCAGGGCCTTGGCAAGGGCCGTCTCCAGGCCTTCACCGACCCAGAATACGAGATCCGCATCCTGCAGCTGGGCCGCTTGCGAGGGCTTCAGGGCAAAACCATGGGGGGATGCAGCGCCATCGATTAGAATGTCTGGCGTCGCGACGCCCTCCATCACACCTGAAACCAGGGAGTGGATTGGCTTGATGGTCGTCACGACACGCGGTTCGGCGTGGGCAAAGGATCCGGCCAGAAGTGTGGTGGCAAATAGGCCTGCGGCGACCAGGGCTTTTCTACCGGGCAGCTTCGCGAAGCGGGGATTTGAAGCGGACAAGGGACTCTCCAACGAATGTCACGTTATTTTATAACATGTAATTAAGTAACATTGTGGACTGGCGTTCGCAAGGCGGATATTGCATGAACCGGGCGCGTCGTTCCGTCGTGACGATCTCTTGAAAAGCGCCTGGATCACAGGGTAATTTCTTGTCAATCTGTAGGCCGACTGCCGGTCACTCCTCATACCCCTTGGGGTTCTTGCAAACCCAATTCCATGTGTCGTGACACATGGCTTCTAGGTCTTTCTGGGCGGTCCAGGAAAGTTTTTGATCCGCCTCGCTCGTGTCGGCATAACACTCGGCGACATCGCCTTCGCGGCGCGGTGCGATCGTGTAGGGGATGCTCTTGTTGGAGGAGCGTTCAAACGCCCTGACCATCTGCAACACGGAATAGCCTTTGCCCGTGCCAAGATTGACGGTGAGACAATTGTCCGTACCTGTCAGATTGGAAAGCGCTTCATGGGCTTTTAGGTGCCCTTCAACCAGGTCGACCACATGGATGTAATCGCGAATTCCGGTGCCGTCGGCTGTGTCATAGTCGTCGCCAAAAACGGAAAGCTGCTCGCGTCGGCCATCAGCCACTTGAGTGATAAAGGGCATGAGATTGTTGGGTATTCCGAGCGGATTCTCCCCAATCAGACCGCTTGAATGGGCGCCTACCGGATTGAAATAGCGCAGAATCGTGAAACGCCACTTCGGGTCGCTCGCCGCAAGGTCGCGCAGCATTTCCTCGACCATAAGCTTGGTTCGCCCATAGGGGTTGACCGGTCCAGTCGGATGACTTTCGGTCAGGGGCAGAAACTGGGGTTCACCGTAAACCGTTGCGGAAGAGGAGAAAATCAGTCTGTGAACACCGACCGTCTCCATAGCGCTCAAAAGGCTATGAGTGCCGATGACGTTGTTCTCATAGTACTCAAGGGGCTTGGCAACGGATTCACCGACGGCCTTCAGGCCTGCAAAATGCACGACGGCGGTGCATTTGTAGCGGGTCATGATGTCTTCGAGGGCCGAACGGTCGCGGATATCCGCCAGTTCGTATTTGACCGTCTGCCCTGTGATCGCCTCAACGCGTTTCAGGCTCTCAGAGCGGGAATTGCTCAGGTTGTCGACGACGACCACATCGTGGCCGGCTTCCAGAAAGGTGACGCAGCAATGGGACCCGATATAGCCAGCGCCGCCAGTAATCAAAATTGTCATTCTAAAACGAACCCTTGGGCACCAAAAAAAGGCGCATTTGAAAAAACGCTGAGAGCGAAAGCCGAACTCGTCGGCGCCGACTTTCAGCTGTGTCCCAAACTTATTGCGCAGTCGGCAGGTTACCGACAAGGGTTTTGATCTGCGAAATCAGCCCGTTCCGTTCCTTGGACCCGTCTGCAGCATAATTGAGGTTCTTGAACAGGGAAGTCAGTTCGGTGAAGGACTTGCGCACCGAATCCTTGTCAGCGAACGCGAAAACCCGTGTTGCGATCTGATAAACCAGATCGAAAGTTTCCTTTTGACGGGCAAGAGGCGCAGACGCATCAACATCGTCGAAGGCATCCTGCTGAAGGTAGACCATATCCAGAAACAGGGCCTTTTGCTGAACGACGAAATCGTCGGTCGAGATGCCTTCTTCGCCTGTGACCTGCATCATTCGGCTGATTTCGTCACCGCGCCCGAGCAGCTCGATCATCTCTTCGACACGTGTAACCCAGTCCGGGCCAATGTTCTCCCGGTACCAATCGCCAAGCTGTGCGTGATAGCGGGACCAGGACAACAGCGGGTCAACGGCGGGGTAAAAGCGTTTGTAGGCCCGCTCAGCCGACAAGCCGAGAAAGGTTTTGACGGTGCCAAGGGTCGATTGGGTGACCGGTTCCTCGAAGTTGCCGCCAGCAGGAGAAACGGTGCCGATCATGGTCAGGCTTCCGGTCTCTCCCGCGGCATTGGTCAGGACCCCGGCGCGCTCATAGATGCCCTTGATCGCTGAATCCAGATAGGCCGGGAAGGCCTCCTCGCCGGGAATTTCTTCTAGACGGCCGGAGGTTTCGCGCATGGCCTGCGCCCAGCGCGAGGTGCTGTCTGCGATCAACAGCACGTCAAAACCCATCTGCCTGTAATACTCGCCGAGTGTGATGCCCGTGTAGATCGACGCCTCGCGCGCGGCCACCGGCATGGACGACGTGTTACAGATGATAACCGTTCGATCCATCAGCGTGCCATCGCCCGACGGGTCAGACTGTTGCGGAAACTCGGTGATCGTCTCCACCACTTCGCCCGCCCGTTCACCGCAGGCAACGACGATCACGATGTTGACCGCTGAAAACCGCGAAATCAGCGACTGCAACACTGTCTTCCCAGCGCCGAATGGACCGGGGATGCAGCCCATGCCGCCACGTGCAATCGGGAAGAACGTATCGATCAGGCGCAAGGTCGTGATCAGCGGCTCGGAGGGATACAGTCTTTCACTCTGACCGGCTGAGACCATGGCGTCCGGTATGGCGCGGCGCACCGGCCAGTGCTGGACCATGGTCAGATCCCGTGTCTGGCCGCGATCATCCTTCAGCGTCACCACGATCTCGTCGATCGTGTAGCTGCCTTCGCGTACGCGCTCCACGGACCATTTTCCCTTGAGCGAGAAGGGTACCATAATCCGGTGTTCAAAGCGTCCCTCAGGCACCTTGCCAAGCACATCGCCCGCCTGCACCTGGTCGCCGGATTTTACCGCCGGTTCGAAGGACCACTTGCGAGCTGTGTCGAGCGCATTGGTCAACACGCCGCGCGGCAGGAAAAAGCCGTGCTGAGCGGCGATATCCGCAAGAGGGTTTTGCAGGCCATCAAAGACGGTGCTCAGGAGGCCAGGGCCAAGTGCGACCGACAGCATCTCGCCGGTTTGGATGACTTTGTCGCCAATCCGCACACCGCTTGTGCTTTCAAACACCTGGGCCTCTGCGGTCTTGCCGCGTACTCGCAGCACTTCGGCCTTCAGATATTCCGTTGTACGGCCCTCACGTTCGGGGCCGTGGGGAATGATGTAGACCACCTCGTTTTTGATTAGAGGGTGGTCTGCGAGCGGTGCAAGCGTCACCAGGTCGTCCTGGACAGCGATGATCTCTGCGCTCGGGTCTGGCAACGTCACATGGCTGGTCATGAAAGGACCTCCTCGGGGCGCGGGTTCTCTCGCGCCGTATCTTCAGCTGATGGGGGCGTCAGGATGTCGCCGACAAGGGTTTCAAGACGTTCACGCGCTGTGTCGGTGCTATAACGGGACCAACGTTCAACGATGATCCAACGCAGGACGTAGATGACGATGGCCTCGAAATCGAACTCATGCCCGGCGCCATAGTGGTCAAGCTGAGAAAAGACCTCGCCAAGCACGAGACGTTCCATGGCGATATGCTCGCCGGCCTGGATCAGCCGGTTGGCCTCGGAGATCCAGGGCATGAAATGCGACAGGCCGAAGCCCGGGTCTGTCCAGTGGGTCTCAATCTGGCGGCACCAGCGCCCAAAGCCCCATTCGGATATCGTTCCGGCATCCTCTTGTCCGTCGTGCCGGCGCCGAAGTGCCGCGATCGCCGTGCGCGTTTCCATCCGGGCGCGAACAAGATCCTGAAGCGTCGGATTGTCCTTCAGATCATCAATGACCGCTTTCGCCAGTCGAATGACCTCCTGGTCATTTGAAAAGCGGGCAACGCCCGACCATGCCGTCACCTCGATCACCCGGTTGAGCAGGCGTTGGTGTTCGGGCGACAGCATCTTGACGCGTTGCTTCAGACGAAACTCTGACAGCGGCACCTTTGCCTGGGAAAACAGGCTCCCAAGGTGCGGCAGGCTGGTGGCCAGGGTGATATAGCGGAAGCGCTCGGACATGGGCTTAGCGAAGAACCCCTTCCATGATCGCGCGCAGGCGCGGTTGCAGGTGCTGGGTCAGAAGCGAGGCGATGGCCTCCGTGGTCAGATCTATGCTGACGTCCCGGTCCTGAACCCTGATCTTAATCCCGTCAAAGCCGGGTGCGCTGGAAAAAGTTACGCCCTTGCGCAGCACGTCACCTGCCAGCGCGATGGCGAAATGGGTGAGGGTGCCGGGCTCCACCGCTTCTGGCGATTGCTTCAGCTCCTCGAACGTCACGATGCGATCAGGCAGGCTGATCTCGATCTTGTCGTGCGCGCCGATGGCGGCCGCTTCGCGCGCCTTTCCGGCCATGGCGATAATGAGCTTTTGCAGAAAGGCCTCATCGCTGAGGGTCGAGGATACGAGGCGTCCGGCTTCGTCCTGTATTCGGCTTTCGAGTTCATTGCGCAGATTGAGCACAAGATCGCGTGCCGCGATCTGGAGACTGTCGCGCGTGGCGGCCTGCTCCTTTTCCGCCTCGGTCCGCGCCTTCGTCAGGATCGCGTTCGCTTCGGCTTCTGCGCGCGCGACGATGTCATGCGCCTTGGCTTCCGCGTTGGCCAAAAGGGTGTCCGCCTCGGCCTGGCCTGCCGAAATGCCCTCGCTCTTGAGGCGGTCGATCAGGGCCTGGACGCCGGCACCTGCCGGATTTGCTGCGGCTGTCAGCTTGTCGTGCTGGGTCATCAGGGCCTCCTAGCCGGGTATGGATCCGGCAAGAACCAGGGCGAACACCAGGGCGAAGACTGAAAAGCCTTCCAGCACTGCTGCCGGCGCAAGCGAAACGCCGAAAATCTCAGGCTTGGCCTTGGAGGCGTGAATGGCAGAAGCGAGGACTTCGCCCTGGCGCACGCCGGTGAAGAGCAAGGCAAAGCCGGAGAGAATACCGATGCCGAATGTGGCCGCACCGATTTCCGCCGTCATGGCGTCATGCTGCAGGGTGAACATGATGACGATGCCGTAGATCACCTGCGAGGACGGCATAAGCGAGACGCCGATGAAACGGCCATAACCGCCATCCGTATCGAGCATGGCACCGATCGCGGCGCTGCCGCCCAGGGCACAGCCCCAGGCGCTTCCGATGGCTCCCAGGGCGACCGGTGCGTATAGCCCGAACCATCCAAGGGCGAGTACGAATTCGTTCACAAGCCTGACTCCTCTTTCTTGAACGGACGGAAGGGCGTGCCTTCATCCTTCAAACCCCAGTTGAAAAATTCGATGACATTGAGCCTCAGGCCATGGACGACGCCTGCAATCAGTCCGAGGCCTATGTTGATGGCGTGGCCAACGGCCAGCACCAGAATTGCAATCAGCAGGCCGATGCCGGGCACCGCATGCAGCAGCTGGCCCGAGAGATCGTTGATGGTCGATGCCAGGGAGGCAGCCGCCAATCCGAGCGCGAACAGGCGCATGTAGCTGAGCACATCGGAGAAAATGTTGACGATCCTAGCCAGCCCGGCAAAGGCGTCGAACAGCCGAAGGCCAGCACTCTTGATCGAGTCCACCTTGCGGTCGCTCGCGAAAAAACCGACTCCAAGCAGGCCTGCAACGATCATGACCGGGCCGAACGTCGCGAGCAGCGTTTCGGCTCCGAGGAAGGTGCAAAGGCCGCCGATGGCGACAAGCGACCAGCCAATCGGAACTGCGCGGTCGCTCATGCTGCTGCCGTGAAGGGCGCGAACCACATTGGCTAGCGTGATGTGAACGACGCCGATCGTCAGCGTGATCTTCATCATGGTGTCGACATCGTCCAGCTGCATGACCTTCAGCTGATCCAGCAGGCTGCCTGGCGGCGGTGAAATGCCGAAATAGCTGCCAGTGAGCACGCCGAACGCTGTGGTTGAGACCATCAACCACACGGACATGGTCCACATCCGCACAACGCCCGGAGATGTGCCAAAGCGCTTTTTGAACAGGTAAAGTGCGCCAAGCAGCAACAAGCCGTAGCCGGCATCTGTCATGATCATGCCGAAGAAGAGGATAAAGGACAGATAGACGATGATCGACGGGTCCCAGTCCCGGTAGCCGGGCGTCTGATAAAATTGAACCAGATCTTCGCCTGCCGCGAGAGAGGGTGGGTTTGCGAGAAGCGTTGGCGGGTCGTCGTCTTCCGCCGGATCCTCGATATGGGCGGCAATGCCAAGCTGCTGGCATAACCCACGGATGTTGGCTTCTTCGGCTGCAGGAGCCCAAGCTTGCAGGACAAAAATGCGTTCGTCGTCTGCCGTCTCCAAAGCCGCGCGTCCGCGTGCGGCCCGGTCCCGGGCATCCGCCAGATGTTGATCCAAAAGGCCGCGCCATTTTGTCAGTGCATGGCGTTCCAGCTCCAGGCCTTCAAGGCGGACTTCAGTTTGCTCCAGCCGGTGTTCCAGCTCTGACAGCGACACCTCGCCCACATGAACGCGTGGCACGGGCATGGCATCAAGCGGTGGTTCGTCAGGATCGAGCAAGACCATATAGGCGCGGTATTTGTCCTGATGAACGATCTCCATGATCTTGTCGGACGGATCGATCGCCTTCAGCTTTGCGGTTGGAACCACATAGAACCAGAGCCGGTAGTCACCGATTTCCGACAGATCAGCGAAGTCGAACTGCCCCCAGGGCCGCACGTCCTTGATCCTGCGAGCCAGCTTCGCGCGCTTGTCCTCGCAGGCCTTGAAATTGGACTTGTTGAGCAGCGTTTGCTCGACAATCTGAGGAAGGTCGAAGTCGTCTGGATCGGTGGTTGGCCGGCGCTGCGCCGGCGCGTCGGTAAGCCACCGGAGCGCTTCGACCGCTTCGCGGCCTGTGCTGCTTGGAATGGCCTCCAGATCCCGCTGCGCCGGCGTCAGTGGAATAAGGTGAAAGCGGCCGAAGGCCTGCGTCGCCTCCAGAACCTGCTCCTTGTCCTCCAGGATGCCGATCAGGCTGACCTTCTGCAGCGCCGTGATGGTCATAGCTCGGCCATCCTTTCTTCAGCGGCCCGTGCGGCGGTCTTGCGCTTCGAGATTTTGGCACGAACGACGGCATCGCGTTCCGCGTCGGCCAGCGCCATGCGGATTTTCTTGATGTTCTTCTCCGCCTGGGGGATCAGGACTTTCTCGAACAGGTTGACCCTGCGCGAGATGACCGCCTCCGCTTCAATCAGCAGGTCGAGCCTTTCGCGCGCCACGTCGCGCTTCAAGTTGAAAGTGACGAGGTCCTTCAGGGCCTTGACCACCGGGTCGACCCAATGCGGTCGTGCAAGGCGTGAGTAAGCCGCTGTCTCGATTTCGACCTCACCAAGCGTTGGCAGGATCGTGCCTGACAGGTTCTGACTGCCGCGCTCCACGTTCTGGAGGCTAATCAGGCCATCGAGGGGAACCTGTTCATTGGCCAGCATGGGAATGCTGTCGGCAATCTGGCTGAAGAGCAGAGAGTATTCCTTGTCGAGCCGTGCAACGGCCTCCTTTGCCTTCGCGCGCTCGGCCATCACCTGCAATCGCTTAAGCTCAAGTGACGGCAGAAAACGCCGAAACTCGGCGAGCTGCGCCGTTTCGCGTGCCAGAGAGGATTTGTTGAGCGCAAGCTTTGCCATCAGGCTGCTTCCTCAGGCGGTTCCGTGGTCTTCAGGTCTGGCTTTTCTGATCCCGTCTTGGGGAAATAAGTATCGATCAAACCCTGTTTCATCAGCAGCTGGCCGGGCTCGAAGCATTCCGCAAGGGTTTGCCAGCAAAGGTCAAGCGCTTCCTCCAGCGGCATGGAAACGTCAATGTCCATGAAGCGCTCTCGGAACAAGGTCCCGAATTTCAGGAGCTGATGGTCATAGTCGGACAACTCAAACGCCATCGACTGCTTCTGTTCGGCGTCCCGGGCACCGGAGTAGAAGCGGATCATCGTGTTCATGATCTGATTGTGATCTTCGCGGGTGACCTTGCCGATGACATGCTGCTTGAGGCGTGAAAGCGACCCGAAGGGATCCAGAACGCCACTGTGCAGATAGAACTGTCCTTCGGTGATATAGCCGGTGTTATCAGGCACCGGATGTGTCAAATCATTGCCCGGCATGGTCGTGACCGTCAGGATCGTCACCGAGCCGGAGCCTTTGAAATCGCAGGCTTTTTCATAACGGCGTGCCAGCTGTGAATAGAGATCGCCAGGATAGCCGCGGTTTGCGGGAACCCGCTCCATGGCGATCGAGACTTCTTTGAGCGCATCGGCAAAAGCGGTCATGTCAGTCAGCAACACCAGGACGCGCTTACCTTCCTCGACCGCGAATTTTTCAGCCACTGCCAGCGCCATGTCCGGCACCTGCAGACGCTCGACAACCGGATCGGAGGCCTGATTAACGAACATCACGGTTCTGGGGAAAACGCCGGCATCCTCGAACTGCTTTCGGAAGAAGGCGTAATCGTCGAAGATCAGCCCAAGCCCGCCGAAGATGACAATGTCGGCGTCGGCCTGGATCCCGATCCGCGCGAGAAAGGCGTTATAGGGTTCCCCGGAAACGGAGAAGATCGGGATTTTCTGGCTTTCGACAAGGCAGTTAAAGATGTCGATCATGGGAACGTCTGTGCGGATCATGCGCGAGGCAAGAACGCGCTTCATAGGATTGGCCGAAGGCCCGCCAATTGGCACCGTGGGATCGCCGGAAAGACCAGGGCCGCGGTCGATCGGCTGGCCGGCGCCATCGAAGACCCGACCGAGAATATTGTCGGAGTAGGTCACCTTGGCGGCCTCTCCGAGGAACCGGACCGACGCGTTGTTGGCCAGTCCCTTGGTGCCGGAGTTGACCTGAAGCGAGACCATGTCCCGGTCGATGCTGATGACCTGGGCAAGAGACGTTGAGCCGTCCCCGGTCTCCACAAGGGCGAGATCGCCAAGACAGGGCCGGCCCTCGCTGGCCTTCCGATCCGCAGAAACCTTGATCCGGATGATGTCGCCGACAATATCGACAATCCGGGTATGGGATACCAGCATCGCTTTCCCCTCTTTCTCCGGCGCTCGCTGATGCCCAATGGGCGCGAGCCTCAGGAGTAGCTTAACTCGATCTGGCCCCGCTTTGGGCCAGAAATGCAATCAGCCGTGGTAGGCGATCTCTCCAGCGTCCACGGCGATGGTTGTTCCCTTGGTGCCGGCAATGGCATCCGCCACATCTGCAAGGGCGCAGATGATGCTCTTCTTGCCGGTGACCCTCGCAAAATCCTGTGCCGCCTCAACCTTCGGCCCCATGGAACCGGCCGGGAAATCAAAGGCATCCATGGCATCTGGCGTTGCGCGCTGGATCGCCTTTTGATCTTCCGTGCCCCAGTCCAGATAGACAGCATCCGCATCCGTGGCCATGACGAAGACATCGGCATCAATGTCCTTTGCCAGGAGCGCGGAACAGCGGTCCTTGTCGATTACGCATTCAACCCCGGTCAGCTTGCCGTCCGCGCCATACATGGTTGGAATTCCGCCGCCACCAGCCGCAATGACGATCGTGCCTTCCGAGAGCAGCCAGCGGATCGGCCGAACCTGGAAAATCCGCTTGGGCAAAGGCGAGGGGACCACACGGCGCCATTTGTCACCGTCCGGCTTTACGCTCCAGCCTTTTTCCGCCGCCATCTTGTCGATGGTTTCCCTGTCGTAGACGGGGCCTATGAACTTTGTCGGATCCTGAAAGGCGGAATCTTTTGGGTCGACCTCGACCATGGTCAAGAGCGTCGCCAAAGGCTTTTCGATCGGCAGAAGATTGCCGAGCTCCTGCTCGATCATGTAGCCGATCATGCCTTCGGTCTCGGCGCCAAGAACATCAAGTGGGTATTCCTCGACATCCGTGTAGGCGGCTTCCTGAAGGGCCAGAAGCCCGACCTGTGGGCCGTTGCCATGCGTTACCACCAGTTCTTCCGCCGCACCGATGGGCGCAAGCGCCTCGGCGGCGATGCGTGCGTTCTCACGCTGGTTGGCTGCGGTCATCTCCTGACCCCGGCGCAAAAGCGCGTTGCCTCCAAGGGCGACCACGATCCTCATGGTCAATTCCCCAGGGTTGCGACCAGAATGGCCTTGATCGTGTGCATGCGGTTTTCAGCCTGCTCGAATGCGACATTCATGTGCGATTCAAACACTTCCTCAGTCACTTCCATCTCGGAAATGCCGAACTTCTGGAAAATGTCCTCACCGACCTTCGTGTCCCGGTTATGGAAAGCGGGCAGGCAGTGCATGAATTTGACGTTCGGATTGCCGGTGCCTTTCATGACATCCATGTTGACCTGATAGGGCGACAGCAGCTTGATCCGGGTTTCCCAGACATCAGCCGGTTCACCCATGGAAACCCAGACATCCGTGTGGATGAAATCAACGCCTTTGGTGCCCTCGGCAACGTCTTCGGTAATCGTCAGCCGGGCGCCATAAGTGTCGGCGGTTTCCTGAGCGGTCTTGATCAGGTCCTCGGTTGGCCAATTCTCTTTCGGCGCGACGATCCGTACATCGCAGCCCATGATCGCGCCGAGCATCATCAGCGAGTGGCCCATGTTGGAGCGCGCATCGCCCAGGTAGGCGTAGGAAATCTGCGTGCGCGGCTTGTCCGCGTGCTCGACCATCGTGAGCATGTCGGCCAGCATCTGGGTCGGATGCCAGTCGTCCGTCAGCCCGTTGTAGATCGGCACACCGCTGAATTCGGCCAGTTCCTCGACCATCTTCTGGCCGGAACCGCGAAACTCGATGCCGTCGAACATGCGTCCGAGAACCCGGGCCGTGTCCTTCATGGACTCCTTGTGACCGATCTGGGATCCCGACGGGTCCAGATAGGTGATGTGTGCGCCCTGATCGTGAGCGGCGACTTCGAAGGCGCAGCGCGTGCGGGTCGAGGTTTTTTCAAAGATCAGGCAGATGTTCTTGCCGTTCAGAACCGCCTGCTCGGAGCCTGAATATTTTGCCCGCTTCAGATCCCTTGCGAGATCAAGCAGGTAAAGCATCTCCCGCTGGGAGAAATCGAGGATCTTGAGGTAACTGCGACCTTTGAGATTGAACGCCATTTTATCCTCCGTTGGCTTTTTGAAAGCCCTGTCTGAAAATCAATATGCGGGATCGCGTGCGATGGGGCAGGTCATGCAATGTCCGCCGCCACGGCCCCGGCCGAGCTCGGAACCGGAGATCGTGATGACCTCTATGCCGGCCTTGCGCAAAAGTGTGTTGGTATGGGTGTTACGGTCGTAGCCGACGACCACTCCGGGTGCGAGCGCAACCACATTGTTGCCGTCGTCCCACTGCTCGCGTTCGGCCTGGAACTCGTTGCCACCCGTGCCGATGACATGAAGGTCATCAAGACCCAGCGCTTCCTTGTAGACATCAAACAGATGCGCTTCCTCGCGCCGCACATCGACGGCCTGATTGTCATCACCGGGACGCAGGCTGTAGCAGGTGATCTCGTCGACCACCTCGCGGAAGGCCGTGACCTTGTCGTGATCCAGGCAGGAGAACACCGTATCGAGGTGCATGGCCGCGCGGCTCTTGGGCATGGCACAGGCGATCACTCGCTCGGCGCCTTTCTTGGCAAAGAGGTTTTCGGCAACCTGTTGCACGGCCTGGCGCGTTGTGCGCTCGCCCATGCCGATCAGGACGACGCCCTTGCCGATGGGCATGACGTCGCCGCCTTCCATGCTGGCGTGGCCGAAATCTTCATCGCTGTCGCCCCACCAGATCTGGAAATCCTCGTCCGCGAACATCGGATGGAACTTGTAGACCGCGCGCTGATAGAGTGTTTCAGGCTTGCGGGCGGGCCAGAACATCGGGTTGACCGTGACCCCGCCATACATCCAGCACGATGAATCACGCTGAAACAGCGCATTCGGAATCGGATCCAGGAGGAACTCGGTCGACGCGATGGCCTGCTTTACCAGGGGCGTCTGCATTTCCTGCGGAAGATCAAAAAGCGTAATACCTCCCATCAGCAGCCGCGCCAGCTGGTCGCCCGGCAGTTCATCCAGCCATGGGCGCATGCCGCGGGCAAATCCGGGCCCGACCAGATTGCTGGTGATTCGCCGGTCCAACACGAACCGCCGGCCTTCGGGAACCTTGTCGAGCATTTCTGCCAGAAGGTCCTGGATGTCGTACACTTCGACATCATGGGCTTTCATCTTCAGCCTGAAGTCGTCGTGATCGACACGTGCCTTGTGAACCCAAAGGACATCATCAAAGAGCAGGTCGTGACAGTTTCCAGGTGTCAGACGTTCATGCGCCAGAGATGGCCGGGAGACCATGACCTTTCTGAGCTTGCCGATTTCCGAATGTACACCGAGCGCCGTCATATCAACCTCCAATGGCAGGATTGTTCGAGCTGGAAGACGCGTCATTGCGTGCTTGTCGCCAGCGGATCAAGGCGTGGACCGGAACGCCGGCAAGGAGCAGCAGAAAGCCGAAAAACACGACGTCCGCGCCCGAGCCGTAGACCGCCCAGATGGAATAGAGAAAACCGACCGCGCCCAGCCCTACGACACCGGCTAGGCCGGGATCATTCAGACTGTGTCCGCGCACGACCCGGATCATGATCTCGGCGACGGCGCAAAAGGCATAGGGAACCAGACTTGCCATGGTCGCGAGCAGGATGATGAAGGTGAAGGCTTCCACGAGTCCCTTGGAAAAATTCATGATCACCAGCCCGCTCGCCAGAAGGTTCGACACCACCAGCGCATTGGCGGGCGTGCCGCGATCGCTGACGCTGGCAAATTCTTCCGGAAAGACCCGGTCGAGGGCAGCGCCATAAGGCACCTGGCCGGACAAGAGCGTGAAGCCGTTCAAGGTGCCGAAGGTCGAAATGATCGCGCCCAGCGCAATGAGCACGCCGCCGACCGGCCCCCACATTGCCATCGCCACATCGGCGAGCGGTGCAGAGGAGGCCGCCAGAAGGTCCTTCGGAAGGACGCCGATGGCAACCACCGTGACGGAGATATAGATCACGGCGGCAAACAGCACGCCGATGATCGTCGCCCGAGGGATCGTGACTTCGGGCCGGTAGACGTTGCCTGAGGGCACAGTCGCAGATTCCAGCCCGAGGTAGGCCCAGAGGGTCAGAGCTGCGGTCGCGGAAACAGCGGCATAGTCCGGCAGTTCAGAGGTGTTGACTGGCGTGAAGTGGCTTGTGTCCAGCCAGGCCCATCCCAGAATGCCGAGCGCCAGCAGCGGCAGAACCTTCAGGACTGTTGTCAGCACCTGAACGAAACCAGCGCCCTCGATCCCCCGGATGTTGATCATTGTCAGAAACCATATGGCGGTCAGGGCAACGCCCAGCCCGTAAAGGTTGTTCTCGCCGACCGCCGGAACCACGTAGCCGATGTATCCGACAAAGGCGACGGCCACGGCCGCATTGCCGGACCACAGCGCGATCCAATAGCCCCAGGCAATCAGGAACCCGGCAAAGTCGCCGAAAGCTTCCCGGGTGTAGGCATAGGGACCGCCGGGCCGGCTGGTCAGCCGCGCCAGACGGCCAAAGATCAGGGCCAGGGCGATCGCGCCGAACGAGGTCACCACCCATCCTGCGACGGAAATTGCACCGAAAGGCGCCAGCGCCGCCGGCAGCAGGAAGATGCCGGAGCCGATCATGTTGCCGACCACCAACGCAATACAGGCAATCAAGCCAAGCTGACCGGTCTGCCGGGGCGCAGCCTCGTCGCTGCTTGTTGATGTTTGCATGCCGATCGGCTGGTTCATCGTTCGCCCATGAGTTTCAATTGCCGGTGCGTTTGATCGTGCATCAGACAAGGTCTCAGATCCGCTCTCAGGCGCTTACGCTGAGAACGATCATGATCATCACCGCGAGGATCGCGAGCAGGGGCCAGGTGAAACGCAGCCATTTGTCGTAAGGCACGCGCCCTATGGCAAGGCCGCCCATGACGACCGCAAAGGTCGGGTTGACCAGGTTCACCAGGCCATTGGCCGATTGATAGGCTGTCACCACCACGTCGCGAGCGACATTGGAGAAATCCGCCAGCGGCGCCATGATCGGCATGGTCAGAACCGCAAGACCGGAGGACGACGGCACGAAGAACGAGAGCGCAACCTCCAGCCAAAACATCACATTGATGAAGGCAATGGTCCCGAGGCCGCTGACCGCCTGTTCCGACCAGAAAAGGATCGTGTCGGTGATCTTGCCGGCATCCATTACAACCACGATGCCGCGCGCCACGCCGATGATCAGGGCGACGCCCAGCAGGTCTTTCGCACCGTCGATGAAGGTGTCGACGAACTCATGCTCGCCCATGCGCGCCACGAAGCCGACGAGGATCGCAGCTGCCAAGAACAGGGCCGACATCTCGCCCATCCACCAACCAAGCACGGAAACGCCATAGATCAGCAATGCAAAGCTCAGTACGAAGATCGTCAGGACGATCTTGTGAGTGGTTGTGAAGTCCAGCAGGTCGTCGTCACCGCCGCTCTTGAGAAAATGGGCGCGGTTTTCTTCGCGCATGTCTGCAACAAGAGAATGCGCCGGATCCGTCTTGACTGCCTCAGCGTAGCGCATCACCCAGAACACGCAGGTCAACCAGCCAAGAACAAGGATGATCGCGCGTGCGACAATGCCGTCGGTGAAGGCGATGTCCGCAGCATTGGCCGCGATGACTGTCGCAAATGGGTTGATGGTTGATCCAAGTGTGCCGATGCCCGCGCCGAGCATGATGATGGCGACGCCTGTAAGGCTGTCGTAGCCGGCACGAATCATCACCGGAATGATCAGGGCGTAAAAGGCGAGCGACTCCTCTGCCATGCCGTAGATTGTGCCGCCTGCCGCAAAAAAAGCCATGAGGATCGGGATCATCCATTTTTCCCGGCCTTTCAGGGCGGTCATCACCTTCGCGATGCCTGCGTCTATAGCGCCTGTATGTGTCACTACCATCAGGAAGCCGCCGATGACCAGAACGAAGACAGCGACATCGATGGCGTTCGCCTCTCCTGTTTCCGGATTGTAGAGGCCTGCAATCGGCGCCATGAAGACGTCTATGACACCCTGCTGATCGCCTTCCACGGTGTGATAGGTGCCTGGCACCGGAACGTCGCGCCCAAGGCTCTCACTGAAGGTCCGATCATATTCGCCGGCGGGAATGATCCAGGTGGCGGCGGCAACGAGAACGATCAATGCAAAAAGGATTGTGAAGGCAGACGGAAATTGAAACTTGCTCATGGAAAATCCATCCCAGGTGACGCTAAGCGGGTAGCTTTCAGTCTGAACTCGTCGGTATTAAATCCCGCACCACATAGTTACCCAGTACTGGATATCGAAAATTGATCGGTGTCAAATATGACTATAAAAAACGACGAGAGAATGACTTGAAATGATTTTGATATGGATCAATAACGGCAATGAGTATAATGTATTATTTCTCGTAACAATCGGATATAGCAAGTTTAATATCTACGATTAACGTAATGGTCTGATGCGGGAATGTGTTTTTAAAAATAACACGTTGAGGTGGTGATAGGCTCAGTCAGATGGTCTTTTCACGATGCTGCTCGGCCAACCAATCACAGAACTGGAGCACTTCCCGACGCTTTTGCGCGCTGTCATCAACGACCATGAAAAAGCTGCGTGATAGCGGAATTCTGTGGTCGAAAGGGGCGACGAGAACGCCTTGTGCCACGTAATTCTCTATGAAACTCTCTGAAACGATCGCAGCTCCCGACCCTGCCGCAACCATCTGGAGCGCAATCACCGACGAATCCACCTTCGTACCGCCGATTTCCGGCAAGCCTTCGAGCCCGAAATGTCTCGCCATCAGGCTCCAGTCGGATTCTGAACCGATGATCTGAACCGCATGTGTAGCGAGGGTCTCAAAGGATAGATCGCCAGCAAACGACGCGGCAAAATCCGGATGACAGACAAGCTGTGCGAACCGGTGACCGAGATGGCGAATGTCCTGTTCGGCCCAGTCGCCATGACCGAAACGGATTTCAACATCGATGGCGTCGTCTTCAATTCGGTCGGTCCAGACGGCGGTCGTAAGCCGGATGTCGATGTCAGGATGCGTGTCCTGAAACCCCTTCAAGTGCGGCGCAAGTACAAGCGCCGCGTAGCTGATCGATGCGCGCACATGCACCGTCCGCTTGGTGTTGGACGTGAACAATTCGCTGGTTGCGTCCTGCATCTCCGAAAAAGCCTTGCGGATCGGCTGTGCATAGGCGTGTCCCATGTCGGTCAGCGCCACGCCGCGTGCCATGCGCCGGAAGAGCGGCGCGCCAAGGTGCTGCTCCAACAGCTTGATCTGTTGACTGACAGCCGCGGGCGTCAGGTTCAATTCCTCAGCCGCCGACGAAAAACTGCTGTTGCGGGCGGCCGACTCGAAGGCCCGGAGCCAAGTGACGTGCGGGAGCTGTGACATGCCTATCCATCCTAATGGGGCCTTCAGACCCGTTCTGCTTTAGCTTTAAAATATTTATAGCCTCAGTAGTCAAAAGCATTGTTTGTGTTTAGGTGTCGAATTTTGCCTTCTGCCGCCAAGAGGTTTCAGAAACTTGGTGTCAGCGGGACGATCATGGAATTCGACTACATCGTCGTAGGTGCCGGTTCGGCCGGGTGCGTTCTGGCCGACCGTCTCAGCAGATCGCCGGGGACGAGGGTGCTCGTAATCGAGGCTGGTGGTTCGGACGCCAGGTTCTGGATCAAGGTTCCGCTTGGCTATGGCTTCACCTTCTCCGACCCGAAAGTGAACTGGTGCTACACTGCAGCGGCAGATGAGGGCGTGAATGGCCGTGAAGCCTATTGGCCTCGTGGCCGGGTCGTCGGCGGGTCCAGCTCGATCAACGCGATGGCTTATGTGCGCGGTCTAAAGCATGATTTCGCTGACTGGGAAGCCGCTGGAGCAACTGGCTGGGGCTGGGACACCGTCCGGCAGACCTATGAGCGTGTCGAACACCATTGGGAAGGCGGAAGTGCCAGAGGCGATGGGCCGCTGCGCGTTTCCGATCTCAGCGCTCAGATGCATCCCTTTTCCGAAACGTTTTTGGATGCTGCCCGCGATCTTGGCTGGAAAACGCCAAGCGACATGAACGAAGGCACCTGTGAGGGCCTGTCCTATTTTCGCAGCACGGTGCGCAACGGTTTCCGGCATTCTGCCGCTGATGCTTTTTTACGGCCGGCGCTAAAACGCGGGAACGTTCAGCTCATCAAAAACGCACTTGTCGAGAAGCTGACGTTTTCCGGAACCCGGGCAACCGGTGTCCAGTACCGCGTCGGAGGTCAACAACATGTCGCAACTTGCAAGGGCGAGGTGATCGTCAGTGCAGGCGCTGTGAATTCGCCGCAGCTGCTGCAGCTCTCCGGCCTCGGACCAGCCGATCTCCTGAAGGCACACGGGATTGATGTGGTTCAAAACCTCGGGCAGGTCGGCAAGGGCATGCAGGACCATCTGGCCATCACCCACCACTTTGCCGCAAACAGGCCGACCCTGAACGAGCGACTTGGAACTCCGTTCGGCCGGGTGATGGTTGGCTTGCAGTATCTGTTGACCCGAAAGGGGCCATTGAGCGTCCCCACCAATCAGGTCGGGGGCTTCATTCGGTCCGATGAAACCCAGGTTGCTCCCAACATGCAGGTCTACTGCAATCCGGTCACAAGCTCGACCCGCGCCAAGGGCGTCCCGGAGGTCGATCGGGCATCCGGCTTTGTTCTGTGCGTCCAGCCATGCCGGCCAACGAGCCGGGGGGAAGTCTCCATTCGGTCAAATGATCCGGGAGCCGCTCCGCGGATCCAGCCCAATTCGCTCTCGACGGAATTTGATCGCTGGGATGCGATCCGCGCGGGCAGACTGCTTCAGACTCTGGCGCAAGCGCCTGCCATCGCGCAGGTTACACAATCCGCTAAGGAACCGGATATCTCGAAGATGGATGATGACGCTCTGCTTGAGAATTTTCGTGAACGTGCCCTGACCAATTTTCATCCGACCTGCACCTGCCGGATGGGGCATGACGCGAGTGACTCGGTGCTTGACGCCCGGCTCAAGGTCCATGGCACGCAAGGGCTCCGCGTTGTCGACGCTTCGGCATTTCCGAATGTGACGTCGGGCAACACCAATGCCCCCACGATCATGCTGGCCATGAGGGCCGCAGATCTTATTCTAGAAGATCAGGCAGCGCGCTCGCGCCAAGCCTGACAAGCCCAAACTGGAAGCGCCATGAAACTGGAAAAAATCGAAACCTTCGTCGTCGGCAACCCGCCGCCACGACATGGAGGCCGCTATTTCATTTTCGTCCGACTGACAACGGCTTGCGGCGTTTCCGGCGTCGGCGAGATTTACAACGCGACCTTCGGACCCGATCTTTGCGCGTCCATGGCGGTGGACGTCTTCGAGCGCCAGTTTGCAGGCAATGATCCGCACCACATCGAGAAACTCTGGCGGCGTACCTATGGCGCGGGGTTTACCCAGCGCCCGGATGTGACGGTCATGGGGATCCTCAGCGGGCTCGAGATGGCCTGCTGGGACATCGTGGGCAAGGCGGCAAACAAGCCGATCTACGAGCTTCTTGGCGGCAAGGTCCACGACAAGCTGCGCAGCTACACCTATCTCTATCCGCCGGAAGGGGATGTTTACCCCGATCCAGACAAGCCCAATGTCTACAATGACCCGGACCTGGCCGCCGAGGTTGCCGTGGAGATGGTCGGCAAGGGCTTTACCGCGGTCAAATTCGATCCAGCGGGTCCATATTCAATCTTTGACGGTCATCAGCCGCGTCTTGAAGATCTTGAGCTCAGCGAACAGTTTTGCAAACGCATCCGGGAAGCGGTGGGAACGAAGGCAGATCTTCTGTTCGGCACCCACGGCCAGTTCACGGTTTCCGGGGCAAAGCGCATGGCGCGGCGGCTGGAGAAATATGATCCGCTCTGGTTCGAAGAGCCGACGACACCTGAAAACCCAGCCGATATGGCTGAGATCGCACACTATACGGCGATCCCCATCGCGGCAGGCGAACGCCTTTGCACCAAGCACGAATTTGCGCGACTTCTGGAAACCGGTGCCGCGTCTATCCTTCAGATGAACCTGGGACGTGTCGGCGGCATCCTGGAGGCCAAGAAAATCGCATCCATGGCTGAAACCCGGCAGGCGCAGATCGCACCGCACCTCTATTGCGGGCCGGTTGTTGCGGCGGCCAACATCCAGATTGCCACCTGCAGCCCCAACTTCCTGATCCTGGAAAGCATCGGAACCTTCGACGGCGCCTACATGTCTGTCTTGTCATCACAAATCCAGTGGGAAGACGGATACATCATTCCGCCCGTGGAGCCTGGTCTGGGCGTTGAGTTGAACGACGATGTGATCGCCGCAAATCCCTACACAGGCACCGAGCTGCATCTCGGAATGGCACAGGAACAAGTCGTGCCTTGATGCCGTTAAGACGAGATTCAAAAGGAAAAGACATGAAGAATCTGAACAAGTTTTACATAGATGGCGCGTGGGTCGATCCAGCATCGACCGCGACAATGCCGATCATGAACCCGGCGACAAACAGCCAGATCGGCACCCTGACCCTCGGCAATGCAGAAGATGTCGAACGGGCAGTCGCAGCCGCGACGCGAGCGTTCGAAACATTCTCGCTGACCAGCAAGGCCGAACGGCTTGAGCTTTTGGAGCGGCTTCTTGAGGTGACACGCGCACGCATGGAAGATCTGGCGCAGGCGATCACCTCTGAAATGGGGGCACCAATCACCATGTCACGCGAATCCCAGGCAGATTGCGGCGCTGGTCACCTTGAAGGCTTCATCGCGGCCCTGAAAAGTCAGGAAGAGCGCGAGACCCTGCCCAACGGCGACATTCTGACCCGAGAGCCGATTGGTCCGTGTGGTTTGATCACCCCCTGGAACTGGCCGATCAACCAGATCGCCCTGAAAGTCATCCCGGCTCTAGCAGCTGGCGCGACCTGCGTCCTCAAGCCGTCGGAGCACACACCGCTTTCGGCCACCATTTACGCTGAGATCGTTCATGAAGCCGGTTATCCTGCTGGCGTCTTCAACCTGGTTCACGGCGATGGCCCAACGGTCGGCGCAGCCATGTCCCAGCATCCTGACCTGACCATGATGTCCTTCACCGGCTCGACCCGCGCAGGTGCGTTGGTCAGCAAGGATTCTGCGGCAACCGTGAAACGCGTCACATTGGAGTTGGGCGGAAAATCGCCGAATCTCGTCTTTGCCGACAGCGACCTGCCCACACGCGTTGCTGAAGGCGTCGCGACTTGCTTCTACAACACCGGCCAGTCTTGTGATGCGCCGACACGCATGCTCGTCGAACGCTCTTGCTACGATCAAGCGATCGCTCTTGCGGAAACGGCAGGCAAGGCTCAGGAAGTCGGTGATCCTTCGAAGGAAGGCGACCACATCGGTCCGTTGTTCGACAAGATCCAGTACGACCGGGTTCAGGCCATGATCCAGAGCGGGATCGACGAAGGCGCCCGCGTGCTGGTTGGCGGTCTTGGCAAGCCAGAAGGGCTTGAGGATGGCTGGTTCGTCAAGCCGACGATCTTCGTCGATGTGACGCCCGAGATGCGCATTGTCCGCGAAGAAATCTTTGGTCCGGTTCTGGTGATCATGCCCTTCGACACCGAAGAGGACGCCATTCGCATGGCAAATGACACGGAATACGGACTGGCAGCCTATATCCAGACCGGCGACCCGGAACGGGCAGAACGGGTGGTGCGCCGCCTGCGCGCAGGCGGTATCCACATTAATGGCCGCAATGCGGACTATGGATCACCGTTTGGTGGCTTCAAACGCTCAGGAAATGGTCGCGAGGGCGGTCTTTTCGGGCTCGAGGATTACCAGGAACTCAAGGTTCGCCCGCCCTTCGCGAATTGATGTTGAGAAGGGCCGCGTCAGCGGCCCTTCGGAACCACTTCGTAGCCAGGCTCTTCCGGCTCATCGTCGGTCATTTCAGCCGGGAAGCCCGGTGCAAGGACCTGTAGTCCGGTCGCGTCTTCAAGGCGGCGGATGATGTTGGGTGACAGTTCCCGTTCGCCGTAGCGCTCGATCCCGTCGTTGAAGATGTCGATCATCACGGGATTGATGTCGAGGGCGACGCCCGCGCGATCCGCAACGCTCTGGAACAGGCCGATGTCCTTCTTCACCAAGTCCATGGTGAAAGAGATGTCGCGCGATCCGTTCAGGATCACCTGGCTCTCTGTCTCGTGAGAGAAGCTGTTGCCGGAGGAAATACGGATCGCCTCATAGGCGGTGTTGAGATCCATCCCGGCAGCCTTGCAGGTGATCAGTGCTTCACAGCTCGCCAGCAGGTGGGCGGTGGCCAGATAGTTGGTCACGACCTTCAAGACAGACGCGGTCCCAAGATCACCGGTGTGCAGGATCCGTCGCCCCATCAGGGTGAGTGTCGGCAGGATCTGTTCGAAAGTCGCCCGGTCGCAGCCAGCGAAAATCGCGATGTTGCCGGTGTCCGCACGATGACAGCCGCCCGACACAGGGCAATCGACCGCCGCCCCGCCGCGCTCAATCACCGATGCGCCCAAGCGCTGGACTTCTTCCTGGTCCGTGGTGGACATTTCCATCCAGATCTTGCCTTCGGTCACGAAGGGCAACATTTCCTGCATGACAGCGTCGGAGGCGGCAGGTGAGGGAAGGCATGTGATCACCGCGTCACAATCACGCATCAGCTGGGCGGCACTTTCGGCCGCCTTGGCGCCCCGGTCGACAAATTCCTGAACCAGGGCCGGATTGAGATCGTGGACCGTGAGATCCACACCATTGCGCAAAAGGCTGCCGCTGAGTTTTCCACCAACGTTGCCCAGACCCACAAAACCTATCTTCATTGACTTAATTCCCTCAGGACTCTGACGTTTTGATTGAGTTCAACGTCTAGATTTCAGCTTTTCAGAGAAAGCGAAAACAATGGTTTTGCGGCCTGAGGCTAAACGTCATTTAAGGCTCGGCCGCTCACCGCCTTGAAACAAAAAAGCACCCCTGCCGGAACAGGGATGCTTCGCTTTCAACCAGGTCAGACAGATTACTTCATGCCAAGCTGGACGCGCAGTGTTTCGGCCAAATCCTTGACGGTCGTCTCTGTGTCTGCGCCTTCGGCGATTTCGACCAGCGCGGCCGCGATCAGATCCGTCGCAGCAACGCCCTCGGCACCCGGATAGGCGTACCAGGGGCCCGCGTGATTGGCGACCTGCGTGTGTGCGGCAAGCGAGTTCGGGCTGGCTTCATAGAAGGCGCCCAGATAGGTCTCGTCTTCGATCACCTTGGCGTTGGCCGGCGCATAGCCGGTGTTCTCAACGATGATCTTCTGGCCTTCAGGGCTGGTGACATACTTGATGTATTCCCAGGCGGCTTTCTGCTTTTCCGCATCGTCCGTCAAAAGAGTGATCGCCGAGCCACCTGTCGGGAAGTAGACCTTTTCCATGTCGGTTGCGACAATCGGCGTCGGCTTCACGGTCAGTTCAAACGCATCGCCGGCGCCTTCCTCGAAACGCTTTTGAAGCGAGGAGCTTTCGAACATGATTCCGAGCGTGCCCGCCGGCAGCGCCTGACGTGCTTCGTTCTGGCCATATGGCTTCATGCCAGCTTCCTTTACGAAACGCTGGTAGAGACCGGCAGCCTTCATGCCTTCTTCGCTGTCGAAGGTGATGTCGCTTTCGTCTTCCGTCATTGGACGGCCACCATGGGCTCCGAGCAGGGACTGGAAACGCCAGTCGTGGCGACCGATCCAGACACCGTCGACATTGTCGCCAAGCGCGTCGATCTTGGCAGCCAGTTCGATCACTCCGTCAAATGTGGACGGGAAATCGTCCATCGATCCGCCTGCCTGTTCGACCAGGTTCGGGTTGACGTACATGACCATTGTGGAAGCGGATGTGCCAAGCGCGTGCTGCTTGCCTTCATAGGAGCCGAGCGAGAGCAGAGCAGGCGTGTAGCCCATCTCCGCAGCCTTATCCCCGATGAAGCCGTCCAGAGGCTGGGTCAGGCCACGATCTTCAAGAATGCGCCAGCGGTTGAGACCGACGTAGGCTACATCAGGCGCAGTGCCGGCAACGGCTTCGCGCAGCAGACGCTGGACGCCATCGGCATAGCCCTCGGCCGGGCCATCAAGCGTGATCTTGATGCCCGGATGCTTTTCCATGAAAGCAGCCGCCAGCTTGTCCTGGGTTTCAGCCCAGATGGTCGGGATTGCGTAGTGAACGCGGATTTCGGTTTGCTCGGCGCTTGCGGCAGTCGCCACAAGGGTCAAAGCAGCGGCATAGAACAACGATTTCATATCTTTGAAGCCTCGAAGAATGGGAGAAACAGTGGCGCGGTTGGGTCCGTGCTTGTGCAGGTGCGTTATGGCGGTCATCCCTTCAGGCCTCCGGTAGCCAGGCCCTGGGTGAATTTGCGTTGAGCGAGCAGGAAGGCGATCACGAGCGGTGCGGTGATCAATGTGGCTGCGGCCATCAGTGGTCCGATGTCATCGCCGGACTCCTCGTCGCGAAAGAAAAGAATTCCACGCGGCGGCGTTGCCAGATCCGGATCGGTGGTGGCAATCAGTGGCCAGAACAGGTCGTTCCAATGAGCCGTAACGGAAAAGATCGCAAAGGCGGTCGCGGCCGGCATGGTGAGCGGAAAGGCGATGCGCCAGACAATCGCCGTCTCGCTGAGACCGTCGACCCGGGCCGCATCGAAGAGATCAGCCGGGACTTGGGACAGAAACTGGCGGAACAGGAAGATCCCGAAGGCGGTTGGCACAAAGGGCAGGATCAGCGCCCAATAGCTGTTGAGGATGCCGAGCTGCGCAAAACCGAGGAAAACCGGAATGGCGGTTACATGGAAGGGAACCAGAAGCGCCGCCAGAACCAGCCCAAAGAGAGCTGTTCGGCCCTTGAAGGTGCGATGGGTCAGGGCGAAAGCACAGGGAACCGCAAAGAGGATCTGAAAAAAGAGGATCCCGGCAGTCACAATCACCCCGTTAAGCAGATAGCGCGGGACATCGGTCTCGGTCAGCGCCTTGACGTAGTTCTGCCATTCGAGGCGTGAGGGGATCAGTTGAAACGTCGCGCTGAAGATCTCGTCCTGAGGCTTCAGAGACAGCGATAGCATCCAGATGAACGGCAGCAGGATTGCGAATGCCCCCAGAAGCAGGAGTGCAAGCGATGCCAATCGTCCAATTGAGTGCGAAGCCATCATCGGTAGTGCACCCTTCGTTCGACAAGGCGGAACTGGATCAGAGTGAGGGTCAGGAGCACCGCGAAGAACACCATGGTGATGGCGCTGGCATAACCGGCCTTAAAGTAGATGAAGCCCTCTCTGTAGAGCGCATATACCAATGTGTCGGAGGCGAAGGCCGGACCGCCCTTGGTGAGCGTGGCCACAGTCTCGAAGACCCTGAAGGCATTGGTTGCCGTGATCACCAGCACGAAGAGCGTCGTGGGACCAAGCAGGGGCCAGGTAACGGTCCAGAACCGCGACCAGTTGCCACCGGCGCCGTCGATCTCGGCCGCATCATAAAGGTCTGCCGGTATGGCCGCGAGACCGGCCAGAAACAGGACCATATTGTAGCCGACGCTCTGCCAGATGCCGATCACCGCGAGCGTGTACAGAACAAGCCCACGGTCGCTTAGCCAGTTCTGCGGCGTTCCCCCCATCGCGATCAGGGACTGGTTGACGACGCCCAGGGACGGGTGAAGCATCATCTGCCAGGACACGGACATGGCAACGAGCGTCGCCGCAACGGGCAGAAAATAAACCGAGCGCAGGACATTCGAAAGGCGAGGGGCCCAGTCCGACATCCGGAAGAGGCCGACGGCCACCAGAAGGCCGAAGCCCACAGAGACGGGAATGACGATGGCGGCGTAGATCAGCGTATTCGTGATTGCGCGCCGGCCCAGCGTCGAGCCGAAGAGCTTGCCGTAATTGTCGAGACCGACCCAGCCAAAACTCCGGGCGCCGAACTGATAGTCCGTCAGGGACAGGACCGCGACAATGGCCACCGGCACGAAGATGAAGGCGAGCAGGGCCAGGGTTGCCGGGCCGGTAAGCCAGGCATTGGTCAACGTGTTGCGCAAAGTGGGAGAAATCGCCCGCATCATGCGCCCTCCGCGCAAAGTCTCTGGCCACTGTTCGGGTCGAACAGATGGACGCGGTTCGGCGTCACCTCGAGTTTGACTTCCGTTCCAGGTACCGGCGCGGCGTAATCACCCGGGGCGATTGCAGTGACTTGCTTGCCTTTCGCAGTGCGCAGCCCGAGGATTGTCTCGGATCCAAGGAACTCTACCGTCTCAAGGTGCGCTTCGAATTGACCTGTCGCAGAGGGTGCAAGATGCTCTGGCCGCACGCCCGAGACAGCGTTTGACGCCTTTGCATGCAAGCCGGTCAAGCCGTCCTCGGGGCGGAAGAAATTGATCGAATTTGCGCCGATGAAACTTGCGACCTCCATCGTTGCTGGCCGGTCATAGAGGTCTCGCGGACTTCCTGCTTGCGCCACCTTGCCCTTGATCATGACGATGATCTGGTCGGCCATGGCCATGGCTTCGGCCTGATCATGGGTGACATAGACGAAGGGTTTTTCTGTCCGCTTGTGGAGGGCTACGAGCTCGGCGCGCATTCTGACCCGCAGACGGGCATCAAGATTGGAAAGCGGCTCGTCGAGCAGAAACAGCACCGGATCGCGCACCAGTGCGCGCCCAAGGGCAACGCGTTGCTTCTGACCACCGGACAGGCTGTTGGGCTTGCGGTTCAGCACTTCGGAAAGACCGAGGCTTTCTGCTGTCATCTCCACCGTCGACCGGATCAGGCGCCGCGCCTCCGCACTTCCCGGGACGAGCTGGCCGACAACAGGAAAGCGACCGAGTGCGCCGAGGTGGCGCATGGTGAGCGGCAGGGCGATGTTCTGGAACACTGTCAAATGCGGATAGAGCGCGTAGGACTGAAACACCATCGCGACATTGCGCTCGTAGGCGGTTCTGTCGGCAACATCGACACCACGCAACAGCACCTCGCCGTCGCTCGGGCGGTCCAGCCCGGACATGATCCGCAAGGTCGTGGACTTGCCGCAGCCCGATGCACCAAGAAGAGCGGTGAAGCTGCCTTCCGCTATCGTGACGTCCACCGCGTCCAGGACCGTTGATTGGCCGAAGCGCCGGGTGACGGCTTTCAATTCCATTGCAGCTTGTCGGGTCATGTCAAATGTGCCGTATGTAATATATCTTACAAATAGGAGCGTTCGATGTAACTAGTGTGACAGTCGGATGCGGGCGAACAGCCTCTCGGCCATGGTGTCCATGGCTTCGTTGGCGCTCTCGACAGGCAGGAGACCGTCGACGTGGGGCGCGCCCTGAAGGCCGATCACCGGCTTGCTGAAATGAAGGCCATATGCAATTTCGGTCATCGTGCCATAGGAGCCGCCGACCGCGATGAGGACCTCGCAGGATTTGGCGATGATCATGTTGCGGCCCTCGCTCAATCCGGTTGCTATGGGCAGCGAGATGAAGGGGTTTGCCTCATGCCAGTCATGATCAGGCAAGAGGCCCACGGTCAGCCCACCAGCTTCATGACATCCCCTGGCCGCAGCCTGCATGACGCCACCTTTACCACCGCAGACCATCGTGAGAGTCAATTGCCCCAGGCGGGCGCCAATTTCCTCTGCCATGGACAGTTGTTCCTCGCTCGCCTCACGCGGACCGATGACACCGATCGGGATCTTCCGCATGCGCCCGATGCCCTTCAGGACCTGTAGCGCGTCGAGTGGTGTGATCGCGGCTGCATCAGCCGGGACGTCCTCTGGCATCCAGCTCCAGGTCCAGGGATCAAGGCGGCCGTTGGCGCTGAAAATGGCTTTGTCATGGAAAAAATAGTCTGAGGGGCCCATTGGCGTCTTTCGTCATTTTATGTAAGATAACTTACAAATTGACATTGGAAGCTGACAGTTTGATGAACCAGTTGCCATCGCTACCGGCCTTTACGGAGCGCCAGAGCCGAATTATCGCGCTGACCGAAAGTCAGGGGTTCGTGACCATCGAACGTCTTGCGGACGAGTTCGGCGTTTCGGCTCAGACGGTCAGAAGAGACATCATCGCTTTGGCCGAAGCTGGCCGTCTGCAGCGGTTTCATGGCGGCGCCGGTGCGATTGGCGAAACGGAAACCCTTCGCCTTGATCACAGTCAGAAGGAGCGAGTGGCCATTGACGGCAAGCTGGCGGTCGCTCGCCAAGCCTGCGCACGCGTTCCGGATGGCTCTAGCCTTTACCTGGATGTCGGCACCACCATCGAGTACACCGCAAAACAGCTGAATGCCCGGAGCGGATTGAAGGTCTTCACCAACAGTCTGAGGGCGGCGCTTGCTTTCGATCCTGGACGCCATGATGTGACGGTGCTCGGCGGCCGCATGGCGGGCAAGGACGGGTCACTCGTTGGCGAGGAAATCGTCATGATGTTGACCGGCCTGACGCTGGATTTCGCGCTGATCGCTTGTTCGGCCATCGATGGACGCGACAGGGTCATGGATTTTGACATGTCGAAGATTGCGGTCAAGAAAGCGGCCATGGCCGCGGCCAAGAACAGTCTCTTGCTGGCAACGCCATCAAAGTTCGGGCGCACCGCGCTGTCGACCGTTGCTGCCCTCGATGACTTCTCCCATGTGTTGACGGGTCAGAACGACGAAATGACCGCCCGCCAGACCTGAGCGCTCTTGCAGTCGTGCAAGCCGAACGTGAAGCCCGGATCGTTTTGCGCTCTGCTTTCGTTCAGTGTGGATGCTTTGCCGAATGATCCCCTGGGCCTGCAATGTAACATCGGGCGAAAAAAACGCGTCGGCCAGGCGCAGGCAGCATCTCTTGGGAAAACCTTAGGCTCGCCTATGTGTGCAGTGATTGGTCTGCGAGAAATGCGAAAATGGATATATCGACCAATCCATTTTCTTCCTAGCATTCCATCCAACGGGGCCTGTTCTTGAGGTGCCCGGCGAGACCGTGAGTTTACAGAAAATCTCCGAAAGGGCCGAATATGCAAGTGCTGGACCGCGTCGAACTCTACCTGGTGAAAACGCCGTTGCCAGCACCGCATACACCGTCATGGATCCCGGGAACGGTCCGAACCCATGTCTCCATGTATATCGTCCGGTTCATCACTGATGACGGTGTCGAGGGGTGGAGCGGATTTCCTGCTGCAGGACGTGAACGTGCCGGACTTGGTGATCTGCTCGCCAGCCTTTTCCTCGGCCAAGATGCCGGCGACATCGACAACCTCGCCGAGCGCATCCAGATCATGGCCGCAGGCGGCAGTTTTAACTGGTGGCTTGAGCCCGCATTTTGGGACATCAAGGCAAAGACGGCAGGCCTTCCACTTTATAAATATCTTGGCGGAACTGACGACCGTCTCAAGCTCTATGCATCATCGGGCGAGTTGAGGGACACTCATGCACGGCGCGAGGAAGCTGAAGCGCGGCTGGCCGAGGGTTTTGACACGATGAAAATGCGTGTTCATGACTTCGACGAAGCCGTCGATATCGAGCATATTTCCGACGCTGCAAGCTATATGCAAGGAAGAATGAAAATCTCGGTCGACTGCAATCAGGCTTTCCGGTTGACCCAAAACGGTGATGCTCCGCTGTGGTCGCTTGACCGTGCCAAGCGCTTCGTCGATGCGGCAGCCGATGTCGGACTTGCCTGGGTGGAAGAGCCTCTGTTCGGGGAATGGCACGAGGAAATTGCCCAGCTGACAACGCATGCGCGCGTGCCTGTCGCCGGTGGTGAGCTTCATGTCATGGGCTATCGAGAACTGGCGCGCATGCTGAAGATGGGCTGCTACAATATCTATCAGCCCGATGCCATGTGGGCTGGAGGCATTTCACAAAGCCTCAAAGTCGCAGCGCTGTGCCGCGAGCAAGGACTGAAGTTCACGCCACATTGCTGGTCAAATGGCTTTGGCTTTATTGCCAATGCACATGTCTTTGCCGCGAGCGGCTTTGCAGGGGAGGCGCTCTTTGAGTATCCGGTTTCACCGCCGGGCTGGATACCGGAGGGCCGCGACCTGATTTTCACGCATCCATTCGTGCATGAAAATGGCGGATTCAACATGCCGCAATCGCCCGGGCTCGGTTTTGAGATCGATCAAGGAAACCTGGAGAAATACGGTCGCTGCTTCTTTAAGGCCAGCCGCAAAAGCACCCACTGGATGCCTGAGGTGCTTGCAGACCTCTGAGGCGGCTTCTGGATTTCCAATCACGATTGGCCGTCAAGTGCAGGCAGCTTTCAGGTTAAGCTCGAAAAGTGGGGTGCAGGCTGTGGCCCGTTGCTGAGAGCGGGACCGGGATCGACGAGAACGAACCGATCAGATTGTAAGGCGCTGGTCTTGCTACGCCCAAACCTCATCCCCAGCTGGCAAACGTCGTTGGCGTCTCGACCCGCGCTTAAACGATAGTCAGCTGCCTATGCTCCTACGATTGAGAGGCCTCCGGCGAAACTTTGACGTTCGATGAATTGCTTCCGATTGCAGTCGGCTTGACCATTGCTGGGGTGACCGTGCCGCACGCGCTATACTCCGATACGGCAGTTACACAGATTGCGAATGGCGAGAGTTTTACCGCTGGGGCGGTGAAGATCGCGTTGCGCAATCTTTTGTCGGTGAATGTCCTGTGGTGTGAGGCTTGGGATAGACATAAGGCGAGGGAAGCGGGCGTTCGCTGCATCTTCTATCAATGACGATTTAGAGGCCTTGGAACAATGGTCGTCGCGACGGCTAAGAGATTAGTTGGTGAGCGCATCAATTTTCGTATTTGCCTGGCGCAAACGTTTTGCCAGCAGCGCTGCGAGATTTTTCAGCATTATTTGGACGACTTCAGGAGCCTCATCGTTGAGAGCGTGCACGGCGTCGACAGAAAGCTTAAAATACTGGCACGGAGAGTCCGAGACCACATTTGCGGATCGCTTTTCATCCTGTGAAATGAGGGCGAACTCGCCGAAACATGTACCAGCGTCCAGGGTGGCAATACGTACGCCGCTGTCGAGCACCACACTGACCATGCCCTTGGTCAGGAAAAATACACTGTCCGCGGCTTGCCCGGTTTCGATGATCTTCTTTCCCCCGAGGCACTCCTCTTTGTGCACCAGGTCCTCAAGTCCACGAATCTGCTCCCCGGAAAGACCCGCCAGTAGTGGTTGTTCGGCAAAGTCGATTTGCGCCGAAAGCCGAGTAAAACCGCCACGCCGAAACACCAGTTGATCCTCTGCCCAAGCCACGCCATCGGTCAGCGTTTCGAACCGTCGCAGTTCGTTCCTTAAGTCTTCTCCAAAGGCGTTCATGAGCGTTTGCTCGCAAAAACTATTGTCCTTGAGGCCGGTCAGGACCACACGCGTGCCGCAGGCGGTAAAATCCTCAAACAGACGCCGTAACAGCTTGGCGGCGGCTTTGCTGATCTCGGAAACACGGCGGAAGTCCAGAACTTCAATCTCACGCTTGGTATCGTTCATCAACTGGCGACAGACAAAATCGCAGGAAATGACATTGATTGCTCCGGTAAGCTCAGTAACCTGAGCTGTTTCGCCGAAGTTCATCAACAGTTCCTGATCTGCCTCACGCCTGTCCCGGTGGGATTTAACGCGCGACAGGTCGTACTTCGCTGCAATCACACTCCTGACGTCGCCCTGCCGTTGCAAGACGTGCAGGCTGAATTGCGATGATATTTCTTCGCAAACCTTCAAGCCACGCACGCTGTTGCCCAATGGATCCAGGCGCGGAGAATAGGTACCGAGGCCCAGCTGAGCCGGTAACGCTGCGGTGATCCCGCCACCAACACCGCTCTTTGCGGGAAGGCCAATCCGATAGATCCACTCGCCGGAATAGTCATACATTCCCGAGCTTACCATGATGGACAGCACCCGGGCGGCTGTCAGGGAAGTTACGACTCTTCTTCCGGTCAATGGATTGACGCCGTTGTTGGCCAAGGTCGCACCCATGATCGAAAGATCTCGGGCATTGGTAAGCAAGGCGCATTGCCGGAAATAAACGTCGAGCGAGGCATCGACATCGCCTTTGAGAACGCCGTTGTTACGCAGCAGCCAGGCGATTGCCCGGTTCCGGTCTCCGGTGCGGCTTTCCGACTGATAAACAGCTTCGTCCAGCGCGAGTTCTCGACCTGCAAACTCTCCAAGTACCTGGCGAATGCGTTCCAACGCCCCATCGGGATCTTTGCTGAAGATCAGGCCAGTACAGGCGATTGCACCAGCATTCACCATCGGGTTGAACGGCCGATTGTCCACTTTCAGACGGATTGAGTTAAAGCTGTCACCAGAAGGTTCTACGCCGATCGCCTTAGCCACCTCATCGTGACCGCAATATTCGATCGCGAGCGCATAGACAAAAGCTTTGGATACGGACTTGTAACGCGCAAGAACGGATGGCACTGAGGGCATTTCCGGGAATAAGTGGGAATATCTGATAATTGGCGGTTTTCAGGCGTTTTGTTTGGGAGCTCTGACGGAAGTCAGTGCGCAACTTCATTTGGCACAAAGGGGAGGGATCGAAGACACTCTCAAAATGGCCATCTGAAAATGCCGAATGAAAGCAGCGTTCGCGCAAGTCCGAAGCAGGAACTTGAAGAACCCTTGCTGCAGCCTGTTCTCGCCGTGGGTCTTTGCCGAATTTCTGCGGTTTGCCATAAAAAAGGAGACGGCTACGCGCCAGCTAAGGTGGGAACCGGAGAGTGCGGACGTTCCGGATGCCAGGTAACGCAAAGTGGGGCATCGAACTTCTTGACTCAAAATGAGGAAAGAAGGCGTCTACAATTCTAGGGGTTATTCAACGTGACTAGGTGGGAAAGCACCAGCGCGCCAAACTCGATGTTATGCGGCTCCCACGCGATCGAACCTGATTGATCCTCAGAGCTTCCCGACCTCAATTTAAGGGAAGAAAGTGTTCACAATTCTATGTACGATTTGAGCGTCTCCGAAGCCTTTTGCTACGCTAATAGGGCGTAGACTGCGTCGATTTGCTAAGCTAATTAATAGTTGTATTTAACATTTCAATCGAGGTTAGCGTATGCGCGTCGATGCCGTAAAATTTTGTATTTAGGGGCTTCAACCAAATATGGCCGATAAAGTACTGCAAGATCTTCTGCGGTTTAGCGTTGAAGCATGGAACGACGCACGAATGCTAGGTTCTGTGGGTTTGCCAATTGACCTGACAGGCGTCCAACTGCAGGGAGCCAATCTTCAGGGAGCCAATCTTCAGGGAGCCAATCTTCAGGGAGCCAATCTTCAGGGAGCCAATCTTCAGGGAGCCAATCTTCAGGGAGCCAATCTTCAGGGAGCCAATCTTCAGGGAGCCGATCTTCAGGGAGCCAATCTTCAGGGAGCCAATCTTCAAGGTACCAATTTTCAGGGAGCCTATCTTAAGGGAGCCAATCTTCAGGGAGCCAATCTTCAGAGTGCCAATCTGCGGGACGCCGATTTCATGGACACGCATTTTTCGGAAACTTATCGGGTGATTGGCACTTCGCCGACTGGTGATCCGACAGGCGTCTATATCCCTGAAGCGGGGAGAGAAACTGAGCTTGGCCTAGAGCCGGGATTAGAATCGATTAAGCGTATGCTTTACTTCACAAAAAGGGAGGCTGAGAAAGAAGGGCGGACTTTTTGCGCTTACTTGATAGATTTGAGTATCCAGTCTCTTTACGATCTTTCAGAAGAGGAAAGCGAAGCTCTGAGGAGTGAACTGAAATTGCTTGTACCACCAGATCCGAAGCCACCAAGATAGGTGGGTAGGCATCTGGGCTCAACCCAAAGCGATTGTTCGTGAAAACTGGCATTAGTGCATTGATAGGGTCGAACCACTATATAGGACCGAAAGTGATGTGGATGGTATATAATGGCTGAGATCATGTTTGACGAAAACACCGAAGAGGGCCTGCTTCAAAGACTGAGGTTCAGCTCGCAAAGAAATGCTGTCTATCACGCTGCAAGGCGCTCGTTTTACGATTTTCAAGAAAGACTGATAAATTTTACGGTCGTGGTAATGGGTTCGGCCGCTTTTGCTAGTTTCACTGATGTTATTTCGTTCGCGTCGAAGTACGCTGCTGTTTTTCCGGCGGTGACCGTTGCCGCTGGACTTTATTCTCTTGTCTTTTCTCTATCACAAAAGGCTGGAACCCATGCGGCATTTCAGAAAGAATACTTTATGATAGTTGCGGAGATTGCCGAATTGGATAATACCGCGGAAAATAGAAAGCGTATTGATGCACGGCTACACCAACTCTACGCACAAGAGCCGCCGACTTTTCATGCTCTCAACTGTATCGCTTACAACAACGTGCTAATGTCGATGGGAGGGACCCCCCATGAGCAATATGCCCTAAATTGGTTTCAACGAGCCTTTTCGAACTTCTTTCGGTTCGAAGCAGTCCTTTTTCCATCTGTCCGCGATTTGGAAATGCAAAGTCAAAATCGCATATCTGCCAACTAACTCTGCTTGGAGTTCCCGGATAAACGTCTCAGTCGTGCTAGGACCTTTTAAGCGGTGCGTACGATGTTTACCCGCTGCTCACCGTTGTAGCTTGGTAACTGCTGCTTTTTTAGGTTAGACGTTCCATATGACACGTTATGCGAATCTGCCGCTTACGTATCCACGGACCGCTTCTCCTTCGCCAAGATTTTCTTCTGCACCATCTTATTCCACGCTTCACCGTCCTCGCCGGCGTGAATTCGTCTGTGGCAATTGGGGCAGATAGCTGCAACAGACTCCGGATGATCCGGGCCATCATCTGCTAGGCGTTTTATATGGTGTGCTTCCAGATAACCTGAGCCATCTTTCTTGATGAATGGCGCGGCTTGTTCGCAGGCTTCGCAGAAGCCCTTCGCTCTTTCCAACACGTACTTGCGGACCGTTGCGCTCCGTTCGCGCCAAGATGTGAGCGCGTTTCCGGACTTCAGCTGTGATTTACCTGCGTTGGCCGCGGAATAGGCTGCAAGCCTCAAATCTCCAAGAGAGATCTTCGATCCAGTCGATCTATCAGTGATAGAGGGTTCTATTAGACTATGGATAGTGCCGGCCAGAGGGACCAGGCTGAATACAATTAGCTTTCGCGGATTGTTGCCTTCGTCGATGCCATCAACATATTCCCAGCCAGCGATGTCGAATAGGCCAACATACCGAACGCCTTTTGCCTTCCCAAGATCCTCAAAGAGCAAAATGTCTTCGTTGTTTTCCCGATGATCTCGGATTGCCGCATTGCCGGTTGTGAATGTCATGTCGCCGGTCTGACCTTCCCCCGTATACCGAAACACGCCGTCTTCGGTCCAACCGTCTCTATAACCGTACTTTTCGCCACTCTTTCCGGAGAAAATAAACACTGCAGCAAATTCGGCAGGTGTCCAAATACCTCTTTGCATCTGTCCGCCAAATTGATCCAGTAGATCCTTTCGAAAGTATGTTGCGCCTACATTCAGTTCTTCTGCTGGGTGCCTAACCTCTGAGACCCTGAACCCAAGTCTCTTAAATACAGGGACGACGGTTGCCGCCCCTCCAGCGAAATCGCGAGATCGCAACGGGCTGCCATGCTGCTTCCCAAACGCAACACCAAAAATTGCTTTGGTGTCATATATCCTCCCATCATGGAGCAAGCGGTAGGTTCTTGCGCGTTTGTATCCATACTTCGCAAGAAATGCGTCGCGTCCTAAGCCGTCGCACTCGGAAATTGCATCAAGTACGGCTTCTCGTGAAGTTAGCTCTCCAAATTTCATAGCTGCTCAGCTCTTTTACTATATGCATAAATAAGATCGAGGTAACCAACAGCTACCGCCTCAATAGAATGTTCCAAATCATCAAGTGCGTCAGCTAAGTATATATCAGTCTCGGGATCTTCGATGTCTGCATTATGGGGCTCAACTTTGAGATCGATGTTCCATACTGCACATTATGCGAAATAGCGGCTATCGAAACCAGTGAGCTGCCTGCGTTGTTGGGCGTGCTTTTCACTCCAACTCAGGTTGGAACAACAGCGGCAAGTCTTGGCCAAGATTGAGGACATTCAGCCTCTTCAGGCTGAAACAAAGAGGCCTTGCAACAAGCACATAATCAAGTAGGTGAATTCCGAGGTTACCGATGGCGTCTTCAAGGTGCTTTATGTTTTCCATGAAACCGTATTGTGGGTCTTGGGTCCCATCCGGTTGATTGTGCAAAATGATTACGTATCGCGCGGACAGATCCAAAGCCCGAGCTGCCAGCTCTCTTGGGTATATGGCAACTAACTCACAATCGCCGGTCTGGAGCGTTTCAATCCCGATCAGCTCACGAATTCGATCAAGATACATCACCTTCACAGTGACAATATCCAGGTGGGCCATGGAGGCGACCGCATAGTCGAACACTTGGCTAGCGTCCCGAATTGGCTTTTGCCGGCATGTTTCGTCCATGAGCGCGCGCGCGTTAATGGTTCGTAGGAGATGAAGAACCTCGATCAGCTCATCATCCGCTCCGTAGATCATTTTAATGCGGGGTTCCGTCGCGTTGAGCACGTTGTTCAGGTTCCCGAACTCCCCAAGTAGTGCCATCGACAGAATGCGAGCCTTTGGCGTGGTGAATTTCATCGATAGCAACCTTTGGAGAATCGCCTGATCGCTTTGATCAGCTAAGGACTGATGTCGTCGTTTATCGACCGTGGCTCGAGTGCCTAGTTGCTTAGAGCTGGTTTCTGCTTCAACGCCGGTTCTAAAGAACATCGCCTCTATGAGCTCTAGGAATTCATATCCTAGTTGTAAGTCGGCTGAAGGATGCTGGTCTTTCGTTTGGTCCAGCTTCGAATAGGCTGACGCAAGCGCATTTTGAAAAAGCATTCGATCAGGAAGTACGCCTTCTGCGAACCCTTCCAGGGCCTCCGCCATCCCCCGAGTTATCTCCATTTTTCCCTCCTCTGCTGAACGACCGAAGCTATCGAGAGCACTCATAACGTGCAGGTAATAAATTATTGCAATTTATAGTTTAATTCTAGGAAAAATTTCCCTAACGTAAAAAATGAACAAATAAGGGAGTAAAAATGTACGAACAATAAATATTAATGCGCGCGGGTGGCTTAATTCGACAGCAACGTCGATGGTCTTTTATTTATAGAAGGCCAGATGTGAAAAGTAGTGCGCAAAAATATATATATTTACTTACGTGGGGGCGTAAATGCGTAGATTAAAAAGACTGAATTCGAAAAGAGAAGAGCTCTCAGAAAGCGCCTTCTTTTCATCGCGGGAGTTGCAAAAACACGTACAGGAAGCGTTCAAGATGGCCCTTCTCGCGGAGGGCTTGGGAGCACGGAGAACTGCGGGGCAGTTTCGCTCTGCTGCCATGATGCTGAACACTGCAAGTCGGTTTTATGCAGCGGTGTTGCGCGAAGGGTATGCTGATCGAGCGGAGATACTGCGGAAGAGGCGAAAGGGGAAATAGCCTGACTTTCGGTAATTAGAAAGTCGTCGCTCTCCAAAGGAACCGCAAAGCGTGCGGTTCCATATACGGCCTTATGCGAAATCATCGCTGCATGGGTGAGGTGAAAGAAGAGGTGCCAAAGTTCGGTGCCGGCCCGTAGCCGATATCCACGCCTCGTCATTGATGACTGCTTCGAGCCCTAATCAGCCATACGAAATTCTACTGCATTTCTACGCGTCGCTGAATCAATCCAGCGACGCCGTCTGGATACTCTTAAAGGCCTCTACAAAAACATTCTGCAGGTGCATCGGAGGATTAGAGAGAAAAGCGCATGCAATAGGCGCGAAGGCTTCGATAGCTTCAATGGGTTGTTCGAATGTTGTATTCGGTCTCGCGATACTGAGAATGTCAGTCATCGCATTGATTTCACCGAACTCGATGACATGGCTAAGCGTGTGCCCGAACTTGTTGCGGACTTTGTTGAGCTGGATGATGCCGGGACGGACGAAAGCTGCGCTCACTTTAGCGGAGGGAAGCATCTTCGCTTTCTGAGCGAATGTCAGCCGCAGTCCATCGAAATCGTCGAAGCCAAACGTCTGCTCCAGATAGCTGTTCAAAAAATTTTCGACGACCAAGTGCGCCCGAAGCACGCGACCGATGAAATCATGATCAGTTGCGGCCAATTCCAAGAACCGATCGTTGTGCCGATGGAAGTCTTCCTCGATATCCTTCCAGTACGGCTTCAGGACCTCCATGGCGGCATCGATGCCTTCGATTTCACGCATGTAAGTTACCTCTATCTCACTTCTGCATCAGTTCGATCGCTTGGACGTCGATTGCCCCGGTGAAGTTTTACGGCGACTTCCACCACGTTTCGTAAGCTGCCGCGCCGGCTTGCAATATCCCGACGACCATTAGAACCATCGTCAGCCAGAAGATTCCTTTCTGGTTCTTCTTATTGTCGCCATGTCGCTGATCTTCGAGGTCGAAGCTCGTGATCGTATTCAGCGCTTGCGGCTTTAGTTTGTATCCGTGATGCTCGGTAGCTTCGAGATCCTGCGTTTCCTTCATAGAGTCCAAGAGCAGTGTGTAATAGGTCATGAGCTCTTCCTGGTCGGGTCGATGAACCCAGCGAACCGTATAGAAGTGCGTCAGCAAGCTGGTGGGACGCGTCTGGAAGGCAGGGTCCTTTACGGTCTCGGAAAGGATGTAGCGCAGTACATTAATCTGATCTTGCCGGGGTAGCTCCCGCTTGTTGAAACGAGATTGCAGATATCGGTCGAATTTCACCCGAATCCATGGCCAGCAGCTCCATCGGTTTCGGTAGAACTGCGTCAGCCCGATCGTATCGAAGATCCAGCCGCGATAGAAGTGGCGTATCCACGGCTGGAAGTCGGCCAGCTCTGCAATGCCAAGCGTTTTTTCCTCGGAGAAGTTCTTGCCGTCGAGCGACCACTTCCCCTGAACCTTGTCACCCAAAAGATCGTCGACAAGAAACCGCGCCACTCCTTCGCTGTCTAGCAAATAGATCACATAGAAGTTGTTGCTCCGAGCCTTATCACCAGAGGTCGGAATCAAAGATTCACTTCGCCTAGCCAACGCAGACTGGATGACGCGCTGCATGCAAAACTGGTGTACCCTTGTACGTAATTCCATCTTGCCCCCGATTTATATCACCGGTCGATTTATAGCTCAGATGCCGTTTTGCTGCTGTCTATTTCCCACGGCCAACTTTTGAAAATTGCACAACACCACGAGAACACCTCCCATTGGCACTGAACCCCCGTTTATCCAAACCGTAGCGACGCCCGCTCTCCGCCCAAATTTCACCTTCGACTACAGACAAAAATTGTTTCATTGAACTGTCTGTTCAATCGCGATCCGAAACGCTCACCATAGAATATCCGGAAGAGCATTCGACCACTGCCGCACGTGTCGGGGAAGGGGAATTGGCTGATACGGTCCAAGAAAGCGTACTGCTTGCGAAGCCCAGGATAAGGCCGAACGTCAGGCCTGCGTAGAATTTTCCATTGTGTTCTGCGCTTTCTTCGATCCGTTGCCTGATCACCGACGCCAATCGCTCGTCCCGCATCAACCCGCCCTAATGATTATTATTTGAGGTTGCATATTATGGTAATATGCAACCTCGTCAAATTTGACGAGGCAATATGCTTAACTGGCGCGCGGGACGGCTTCAGTCAGATGTGTCGGAGGTGCGCTTCAGGCGCTCGGCTTCGAACTGGATAACTTCCGAGACAGCGTCTTCGTTCACGCCTTCACGACTGATGAGGTAGTCCAGCATTTCAACTGCCTGGTCAGCGACGCTTTCCGGTTTCGTCCGGCGGGGAACCGTTTCCCAGAAGGTCGCGGTGATGTTCCAGACGTATTTGCGGATCTCGGAAAGAGTTGTGTTTTCGACCTGAACATCGCCGCCGATGAACATGCTGCCGGTGCCGGTTAGCAGCCAATCGACATTGACACCATGCTTCGCGCGGTATGCGGCCAAAACTGTGGCAGTAGGCTCGCTCTCGCCGCGTTCGTAGCCAGCTAGCGTCGATCGGCTCACGCCGAGCGTTTGAGCAAATTCACCCCGATCTGGATCTCCGAGTTTCTTCCGTAATTCGCGCAAGCGTGCGGCGATTGGAGTTTTGGGCTCGGTTTCAGGTCTCGCCAATTATCCACACAAAAACAAAATACCGTTTTACAAAAACAGATTTCTGTTTTATCCCTATCTTATCGGCTCGATAGTTCGCGCCGAGTTATCACACCAAACTCAAACGAAAACGGCTTGCTGCAACAAACCGTTTTCCGGAAGCGAGGCACCCAATGGCGAAGCCGCTTCAGGTTCCACCGAACGGATGGGACAAACACTCGATCAAGGCCGAGTTGCACCGCCAGGGCATGACCCTGGCCAAGCTCGCAGAGCTGGAGGGGATGACCCCCAACTCGTTCTCCCACGTGTGGACCCGTCCGGTTCGTAAAGCCGAGAAAGCCATCAGCGACTTTCTCGAACTTCCTCTCAAGGAACTCTGGCCAGGCCGGTATCCCATCAGGACCTCACGTATCCTGCATAGCAGATACGACAAGCTGCAAGCTAGCCAGAAAAGCCGGCCCACGCCGGACAGAAAAGCGGCCTGACACAGGTTTTCCGTCCGGATGCAAAGGCATCCGGACCAGATCAGCACATCCTCATTCCCTTTGATCCTTCAAAAGAGGTGATGAAGTGACGTCGTATCAATCCATCAGAGTTTCCCTGATCGATATTCCCGAAGGGCGTCTTCGGGAGATTGATGGGGATTGGGCGGACTGCCTTTGCGACATGTTTCTGGAAACCGGGCAGAAGACGCCGATCGACGTCATTGCCACGGACAAGCGGTTCACGCTTGTTGCTGGAGCCCATCGTCTGCGCGCTGCCAGGTTGGCAAAGTGGAAAGAGATAGACGCGCGGATCCTCAGTCCCACGAGCGAGCAGGCCGCGGACGAACTGCGGCTCCATGAGATCCTTGAGAACATCGCACGGAAGGATTTCAACGCCCTGGAGCGCTGCGAAGCCTTCTTCGAGATGAAGCGGATCTATGAGGCGTTGCATCCTGCTTCCAAGCATGGCGGGAGACGTGGAAATCAGCACATTGGCGGCCAAAAGAGGCAAGTGGCAATTTTTGCCTTTTGCCAGAGTGCTGCCGAAACGACTGGTCTTTCTGATCGTTCGGTCCGTCTCGCCGTCCAAATCTGGGAAGGTTTGGCCCCGGCGTCCCGCGAGCAACTGAAAGGCACGCCATTCGCCGCCAGACAATCCGATCTCAAGTCACTCTCCGAACTGGACGCAGATGCTCAGTCCAAGATTCTGGACATCCTTGTCGGTCCGGTTCCCAAGGCGGCTTCGGTTGCGGATGCCCTGGTGATCGTCAATGGCCGGAAGCCGCTCACGGCTGCGGAACGGATCTTCCGCACGGTGTCTGACAGCCTGGTCAAGCTTCCCAAGGCAAGCCGAACGGTTCTGTTTCGAAACCACAAGGACGAGATCATTGATCTCGCAAGACGGGAAGGGTGGTTCAATGCGTAAGTCCCGTGATCCCTACACCATCGACATGTTCACAGGCTGGAAGCCACCCCGGGTCAGCGTGGGGTTCGAGCCCGGCGCGATCCCTGGAAAGCGGCTTTCTTCGCGGGTCAGCCGAGCGGTTGCGAAAGCCTTGAAGGACTGTGGCAAGGATCGTCTGACAGTAGCCGGCCTCATGAGCGAACAGCTCGGCACACCGGTTTCGATCGCCATGCTGGAGGCCTATGCCTCCGAGGCAAAGGTCGATCACAACATCACCGTCGAGCGTTTCGTCGCTCTTGTCCGGGCAACCGGGCAGACAGCGCTTCTCGGGTTCCTGGCCGATGAGTTCGAGCTCGCCGTCATTCCCAAGCGCTATGAGAACGTCATCGAACTGGCGCTGATCGAGGATCACCGGCGCGAGATCGAGGGCAGGGCCAAGTTCCTTCAGGCACAGATCCGGAGCGCCAAATGAAACTCTGGCTGACCGCTCAGGAGCTCGCCGATCTTGGCCTGGATGGATTTCCCGCAACCAAACGCGGTGTCCACAAGGTCATAGAGCGCGAAGGCTGGGGAGAGACGACCCTGGCACGCAAGCGCGAGGGCCGGGCAGGGGGCGGCGGCTTTGAATTTCACATAGACCTTCTGCCACTGCCTCAACGTCTTGCCTATGCCGGCTCCTTTGTCCGGATCGAGCAAAGCGATTTCCTCACCGAGACCGATGTCAGCCTCACAGCCGCAGAACGCACGGCACGGGATGCCAAGGTCATCGTCCTGAAAGTGGCCGAGCGGTTCCGCAAGACCTGCAGGATGGGCGCGACCGCGTCTGATCATTTGTTTTCCGAGCTCTATCTGGCCGGTGAGGTGCCGGTTCCAGGCTGGGTTTCTGACGAGATCAAGCGCGTGTCGATCCGGACCCTGGCCCGTTGGCGGCGCCAGATGCGGCTGGACATCAACCGGCTTGGCTCGGATGCGTCCAAGGCGCGTAAAGGCACGGGCGTGCTGGAACGGGCAGAAGGCGGGCGATTGAAGAACTACTGCCTGGCGGTTCATGCCTCCAATCAGTTCCTGAGCGCCAAGCATATCCGGCACACGGCGCTTGCCGAGTTTGGTGAGACCATTCTGGTGGAGACGACGCGGGGACAAAAACGGGTGCCAATGCCGCCTTTGAGGACGTTTCAAAACGCCCTCAAAGGCTGGAAATCCGAATATCGCAATGAGCTTTTGAAGATCACGGACCCGGATGCCTATCGCAGCCATGTGCAGTTTGCCATGACGGGAGCGCACCGGGTCGAACGGTTGAACCAGAAATGGGAGATCGACGCTTCACCGGTGGACGCCATGACCACGGACGGCCGCAAGAACCTCTACATGGCGATTGATCTCTACTCCCGGCGGGTTGTGCTGCTGATCTCCGACACAGCGAGGGCGTCAGCGGTGGGGCTCCTGATCCGCAAGTGTCTTCTGGAGTGGGGCGTTCCGGAGCTGATCAAGACCGACAACGGCGCGGATTTCGCCGCCCGTGCCACGGTGCGCCTCCTGGATGCGCTCGGCATCGAACAGGAGTTCTCCGCGCCCTATACGCCGCAGCAAAAGGGCACGGTGGAGCGTGTCATCGGCACGTTCCAGCGTGACTGCTGCGCACCGCTTCCAGGTTTTGTCGGACATTCCGTCGCCGACCGGAAGGTGATCGAAGCGCGCCGGCAATTCTCCGATCGGCTTGGCACGGATGATGCCAAGATGTTCCAGGTGGAACTCTCCGCTAGCGACCTGCAGGCAGAGGCGGACAGATGGGCGCGCGAACAATACGGGCATAGCCCGCATGAGAGCCTGAAACGCAGGACGCCCTTCCAAGTCGCCAACAGCTGGACCGGCGATGTCAGGGCGATCAAGGATCCCGAATGCCTTGATGTTCTTCTGGCACCGGTCCCCGGCAAGGACGGACTTCGAAAAGTCACCAAGCAAGGCGTCAAGGTGGACCGCGAATACTATCTTCCGGTCTGCGGGGTGATGCCGGGCGCGGAAGTCCTGTGCCGCCACGATCCGGCAGACTTTGGGCGGCTCTGGCTATTCGAGCCGGATGGCGAGACCTACTTGGGCGAGGCGGTCAACCCGGATTTGGCTGGCCTCGATCCGGTTCATGTGGCAGCTCAGGTCAAGGCCCTGCAGAAGGCGCATGAGACCGAAAAACTTGCCGAAATCCGCAAGGAAAAACGCAAGATCACACCGCGCACGGTGCTGGACGCGCAGCGCTCTGCCTATGCGCAATCAGCATCTGTCCTGGCCTTCCCGCAGCGCCGCGAACACCATGTCACGCCCAAAAGCCTCGCTGCGGCGGACGTGAAGAAACGCCCCGATCCGCGGGCGCTCACGGATGCTGAGCGGCGGATGATGGAGAGCCTGAAGGCCGACGCAGGAAAGGCACCGGCGCCTGTTGACAAACTGTCGTCGTTGGAAACCCCAGAGGCCCGGTTCAAGCGCGCCCTGTCGTTTGAGGCCCGTCTTTCGCAGGGCCAGGCCCTTTCCGATGACGATGCACTTTGGCTGACCGCTTATCAGGCGGGACCGGAATATCGAGCTCACCGGCTGATCTGGGAGGACCGGAAGCAGCAGAGAAACGGCGTATCGCCCGCGTAAGTCGGGGCAAGGAGTGAGCCTTGGAAGGAACAATCCTCAAGGTCTCGTAGTCAAACCTGGGATGGAGTTAGCGATGGGGGACAGAGAGACATCTGTCAGTTCGGGCGGGCTTGCAGCGCTCAAGAATGTGGCACGGTTCCTGGCACTGGTAGAGACGCTGATCCACAGGGGACCGCATCTGCCTGGCATTGGGGTGTTCCACGGGTATTCCGGGTACGGCAAGACCTATGCCTCGATCTATACCACCAACAAGCGCCGGGCTTTGCGCATCGAAGTGGGCGACAGCTGGACCCGCAAGAAGTTCCTTGAGAACCTCCTGGCGGAGGCGGATGTCAGGCCGCAGCGCTCGACAATCGCCGATCTCACCACTGAAGCGATCATGGCCCTCGGTGATGATTTCGAGCGCCCGCTCATCATCGATGAGGCAGACAAGCTTGCCGACAAGGGCATGCTGGAACTCGTGCGCGAGATCCAGGAACATTCCCAGGTGCCGGTTCTGCTGATCGGCGAAGAACAATTGCCGGGCAAGCTCATGAAAGTGGAGCGCGTTCACAACCGGGTGCTGGATTGGGTTCCGGCCGAGCCTTGCGACCGCGATGATGCGCGCGCTCTGGCAGACCTCTTTTGTCCGACCCTCATCCTGAGCGATGACCTGATGGATCTCCTGGTCGAAAAGGCTGAGGGGCGCGCAAGGCGCATCGTGGTGAACCTCAACAAGATGGGCGAGCAGGCCCGCAACACAAGACAGCAGGCCTTCGATGCCGGCAGCTTTGACGCCGGCTGGTTCTATACGGGCGAGCCGCCCCGCAGAACGAGGAGGGTTGCCTGATGTCGATCCAACTGCAGCTTCGGGTCTCGTCCGGAACGCCGATTTACCGGGGGCATGATCACTACTGGAGCGCGATCCGCGATCTCGGCAAGTTCGGGCAGCTGTTCACCTTTCATGATGTGGACATGGTCTGCAACGACCGGGACGGCGAAGCTATAGGTGAGTTCTTGCGCCGCCTCCAGCGGGCCGGGTTCCTGGAGGTTGTCGAAACGAAACAGGTTTCAACGGCGGGGCAGGGACCAACGAACCAGAAGACCTTTCGGCAGAGAATATATCGGCTTTTGAAGCGCCCGACGGCAACGCCGATCATCAATCGTGACGGATCGATGGGCAAACAGGGCCGCGGACAGGAGCAGATCTGGAACGCCATTCGCGCCTTGAAGACTTTCGAGACGAAGGAACTCACGATCGCCGCTGGCACGGATGAAGTCAGTATCTCGCGCGAGACGGTTCAAACCTACGTGGTGCATCTGGAGAGCGCCGGCTATTTGCAGGCTCTGCGGCGTGGCAAGGGCCGGACACCGGGCATCTGGCGCTTGAAGCCCTCCATGAACACCGGGCCAAAGGCACCGAAGATCCTACGCAGCAAGATGGTCTATGACGTCAATCGCAAGGAGATCATGGGCCGGCCTGTGGCAGAGGAGTGCGTCGCTTGAACACGCTCACGATGCAACAAAAGGCAAGCTCTGCCTGGAATGGCCAGGTGCCCGAATGGGTCAGCGAACTGGCTAGCCTCGCAGACCGTGACGGTCTGAACGCCTGCGCGAGGCGGCTCGGCTATTCGGCGGCCGTCATCAGCCAGACAATCTCGGCGAAATATCCCGGCGATCTTTCAAAGGTGGAAGACAAAGTGCGCGGCGCGCTCATGGGATCCGTTGTCGACTGCCCGATCCTCGGGGAGATCGGCCGCGATACCTGTCTTTCCTGGCAGAAGAAGCCCCGCGCCGTGACCAATGCCATGCGCACGAAACTCCACCGGGCCTGCCGGTCCGGTTGTCCTCACTCAAGACTGAAAGAGGTCAAACATGCTTAGCCAAGATCTCACGTCCCTGGCCAGGATGGCTTTCCTGTCCTTGGAAAGTGACAGCGCCGAGGATTTGAAACGAAGCCTGATGCTTGTTGCCGAGAGGGTCCAGGAAGGTGCTGACCAGGCGGCGCACCTGGAAGCAGCGGCCGTAGCGGTTCGCCCGACCATGATCGACTTGAGCGATGAAAAGATCGCGCTCTTTCCGGTGGCAAAGCGTCCTGTGCCGAGCCGCAAGCCGGAGGGCGCAGCATGAGAGGGCGTGTCATCAAGTCATGGACCGAAACCGATCTGGCCTTGCTGATCGGTCTCCATGCTATGGGCAAGGATTTCGAACTTATTGCCCGCAAACTGAACTGCACCCGCGGCGAGGCCATTGGCATGATCGAAAGCTGGCGCGCTGTGCGGAAGCTCGGGCAAGGACCGGCAAACCTGCTTCGCCGCCGGACGGCTGCGCCGATCGAGGAAACGGATCGGATCGATCCTATGGCGGGGGGAGCCATCGGCTCACGTCGCTACCGCGCAACAACGCCGGATTTCGAGATCCGGGCCTCCATAGGCCCCGATGTCACGGCGCAGCTGATGGGTGATCCTGATCCGGGTCGCCGCGCACGAACCCGCTCACGGGAGGTTTGACCCATGGAAGAGACGAAGGACGACGGTACCGTGCTTGTCGAGGGCAAGCCCTACATGCGCGATGCGAAGAACAATCTGGTGCCGCTGGAGCTGGTAAAGCCCCAGACCAAGCTGGAGGACGAAGTGGTCCGCAAGGTGATGGGCTATGCGGAAGACCTCTCGGCGCAGCTTGCCCGGTTCCGCGGGCATACCTTCACGGATCTCGGCGAGTTCGATGCCCTCCTGCGACAGGAGTACGGCCAGGCGAAAGGCGGCAAGAAAGGCAATCGGACCTATCAGAGCCTGAACGGTTGTCTGAAGATCACGGTGCAGGTGGCGGATTTCATTGACTTTGGTCCGCAGCTGCAGGTGGCCAAGGGGCTGGTCGATGAATGCCTGAATGAATGGTCGGCAGATGCACGGCCGGAAATCCGGGGCATTATCACGCGGGCGTTCAACACGGATCGGGAGGGACAGATCAACCGATCGGAAATCTTCATGCTGCTGCGCCTCGATATCGAGGACGAACGTTGGCTGAAAGCCATGGAGGCGATCCGCGATGCCATGCGAGTGACCGGCTCGAAGAGCTATGTCCGCTTCTACCGGCGGGATGATCCGGAGGCGGCCTGGGAGCCGGTGACCATCGATCTGGCGAAGGCGGCGTGAGAGACCTGAAAGCGAACATCTGGGAGAACTGACATGACAACGAACCAAGCCGATAGTGATCTCTTCTGGAACAACATCGGGGCAGTCGGCCGCCGGTTGCAGAAACATTTTCGTCCCGAAAAGTCGATGGAGTGGTTCTGCACGCCCCATCCTGACCTTGGGAACAAGGCGCCGGCGGAACTGGTTGCTGAAGGGCGTGTTGAAGAAGTCCTGGAGTTTATCGACCAGCTGGACGAGCGCGGCTGACATGTCCCGCCTCACCAACCCGGATGAGTACGAGTTGAGTGAGACCGCTGAATTGAGACGGCGGCGCGACGAACTTTTGGGCCTTGCCCACCGGCGCCGCCATCGCCTGAGCCGTTTGCCCGGACTGACCGGTGAGCTGAAGACCGTCACCACGGAGCTTTTGAAACAGGAGCTTGATGCCCGGAGGGCGCCCGAGCCGCTCGGCGATGCCGGCGCGGTGGGAGACCGGCAGAAAGGCTTCAATTTCTACAAGGATTGAAACATGTCCTTCATTGCAAAAATACACGTTCTGAAACGCGACTGCGGCCTCGACGATGACACGTACCGTGATCTCCTCCACCGGGAAACCGGCAAGCGTTCATCGGCGGACATGAACGAAGCAGAACGGCGCAAGGTCATCACCGTTCTGGAGGGCCTCAAGCCAGCGTCAAACCCGTATGAAAGGGCCACGGGCAAGTTTGCCCGGAAACTCCAGGCACTCTGGATCGCCGGCTATAACCTCGGCGTGATCAAGAACCGCTCGGACAAGGCAATGATCGCCTTTCTGAAACGCCAGACGGGCCTCGATCATGTCCGGTTTCTGCAAGACGCCAGCGATGCCGACAAGGCGATTGATGCGCTCAAGGCGATCCTCCGGCGGCAGACCGGAAACGACGGGCTCTTCCGCAAGGATCAAAGCCTGCCACCCGCCTACAATGATTTTCGGTTCCAGGTCTGCCTGCACATCTGGTCGGAGCTGATCAGGAAGGATGCAGCGCCAGCTGGAAGCCTGACAGCCTATCTGGCCGACAAGACCGGCAAGGACCTTCCGACAGACTTTTCTGACCGGGAATGGATCGAGGTTCAGAATGATCTTGGCCGATTGCTGCGGACTTCCATCAAATGAACAGATGTCCCGCCCATATCGCCACCTATATCGAGGTCCTCGGGCAGGAGCTTGCGGTGGATTTCTTCCTGGCGTTTGGCGGATCAGAGATCTATTTCAGCGATCGGCCGCGCAGCTCGATGGTGCTTGAATTGACCGGTGCCGAAAAAGCGGCCATCCTTGCCAAGGCGCTCGGCCATGGCTACGTGCGGGTTCCAATTCCCAAGCCATGGATTGCCGGAGTGCTCATGAGCAGGGGCCTTTCAAAGGCGGCGATTGCCCGCCAGCTCCACGTGGACCAGACAACGGTCCGCCGCTGGTTGTCAGGTTCCTCTGAGAAGAACCAGCTCTCCTTGTTTTAAGGCCACGCCCCAACGCAACACCAGTGTACCGGCGTGGGTGAGCCTGCCTCCCGATAAACGCCATCCTGTTTCCGACTTCACGCTTTTGCACAAAGCCAGGAGACATGGATGTGACTTCTGATCTTAAATCTTCGTTTTATGATCCGCGCCTTATTCCCTGGACCGGGGGCAATGAGGGCGTTGTCCTGCGTTGGTACCGGGATCCAACCGGAACGCCGACCATCGGATTTGGATTTACCTGGGGCTCAAAGATCTTCCGCGACTGGTGGATGGCTAGGTATCGCCGCAAGATGCGCGCTGGCGATGTGATCACCAAGAGCGATGCGATCATGCTGCTGGGCAAGCTGATTGACGAGGATTATGCACCGCCGGTCATCGCTGCCCTAAAAAGCTCCACCAGCAAGGTTTCCCTGCATGGGGCCTCTGCCGCGATCGATATGGCTTACAATTGCGGAGCCGGCGCTCTGAAGTGGTCTTGGTTCCGTTTATTGCTTGCCGGAGACATCAAGGGCGCGGCTGCCAAATACCGTGTTACCGCTCAGACATCGAAAGGCAGGAAGCTCCCAGGTCTGGTGCGCCGGCGCAAGGAAGGCGCAGCCATTCTGGAACGTAATTCCTGGCCTGACTGGGTCAAGGTGCCTGCCTCCATGACCACGCGCGATATTTCCCGATCGCTGCCGACCTGGCGATTGCGTCCCGACGACCATCTACAGGGCCTGATCTGGCTGGAGCAGCTGAAGGTTCTGACACCTGGCCACCGGGGTGATGCTCTGGCGGTTCGCCAAGCGGTTCTCATCTTCCAGAGCCAGCATCCGCAGCTGTCCAATGACGGTATCCTCGGCCGGGCAACCCTTGATCAGATCCAGCGAGTGGTCGATCTGAAGACCAAGGTCCAGACAACCGGAGCCGGGGGCGCGGCCGTCGCAGGCGGGGGCGCGGCTGATAAAGCCGCTGATGCCTCGGGCTACGGTGACCTTATCCTCTATGGGGGGCTTGCCCTGACCGTTGCCGCCCTGGGGTACTTCGCCTGGCAGTACCGGGATGAGCTTGCAATTGCCGTCAAATCTCTTGGGAGGTCACTGTGACTCCATTGGCCGTGATTGCCCTTGATGTGGGGGCGAGTGCCCTTTCTAAAATCCTGCGACAGCATGGAGGACGAGCCGGAACGATTGCAGCTGACGTGGCAGAGGCCGCGATCCGGCAGGTGGCCGGCACGCTTGGGGTCGAGCCGACGGAGGAGGCCATTGCAGCGCGATACGAAAGCGCTCCCGAGGTCGTGTCTGAGGCCTTCCAGGCGGTCGAGCAAGATCTCTGCCCCATTGCCCAGGCCGCTTCCGAAGCCACGCAATCCTATCAGCAGCTGATGGCAGGCGACCGAGCCAGTCCATCGCTGCTGACGCGGATCTGGCGACCGCTGAACGGCATCCTGTTTGCGCTCAGCTGTCTGGCTCTGGTTTTGTCCTTCTGCTTTCTCATGCTGAAGGGCGACGTTCAGACCATTGCCAATGCGTCGGTTGCCTATGGGTTTTTGGGAACGGTGCTTGGAACCTGGGCCGGTGTGGTCGGGGTCTACGTCTGGCGGAGGTCGGACGAGAAGAGATCCGGAGGGGTCTGATGCTTCCCGAGACTTTCAAGGACTGGGCCAGTCTGCTGGCGGTTTTGCTGTCGATCGGCGCGCTCGTGCATTCGTGGATCACCTCGAAGGCCAAGGTGAATGCAGAACATTTGAAGATCGTTGATGAGAAGCTGATCGATCATGATCGCCGGGTTCAAGCGGTCGAGGGTGAACTGAAACACTTGCCCGGCAAGGATGATGTCAACGACCTAAAGCTCTCAATTGCAGAATTGCGCGGCACGATTGGCCGCCTGGATGAGAGCCTAAATGGCATTTCGCGCACGGTGCGAAGGGTTGAAGGCTTCCTGCTGAAGGAGGGCGACTGACATGAGCTACGCAGAACATGCTGCTGCCGATTGCCGCCTGATCATCCTGAAGGCTCTGGCCAAGGAAGCTGATCACCGTCTCAATGAAACCATGCTCTCCCATGTACTGGAGACCTTCGGCCATTCCAAGAGCCGCGACTACATCCGCACCCAGCTGCGCCAGCTCGAGGATCTCCTGGCGGTCAGGTTGACTGAGGCAGGTTCTGTGCTTGTTGCAGAGCTTATGCGCTCCGGGCTGGATCACGTGGAGCGCCGAGCCTTCCTGGCAGGTGTCCTGAAACCTTCGCTCGGTGCCTGATATGGGCAAGAAGGCAAGGAGCCCGAAACGTGGGCGCGGTCGCCTGTCGGCCATCGAGCAGCTGCCAGCCGAGTGCGATGATGTGATTGCCTGGGCAGCCAATCAGCTTCGCGATCGGGAACGCACCCAGGTTGATATCTACCCGGAGTTCATCGCGCAGCTTGAAGCTATACAAGCATCTCATCACGGCGAACTGGACTTCAAACTTCCCTCGTTCTCCGCCTTCAACCGATATTCCATCAAGCTGGCGACCCTGACCCGGCGCCTTGAAGAGACCCGGCAGATCGCCGGCTCCATTGCCGAGCGGTTCGATGCAGAAGCCTCGGATGATCTGACACTGATTGCAGCTGAAGCGATCAAGACGCTGGTGTTTGAAGTTCTGACCGATGCGGGTGAAAGCGGCATCGATCCCAAGGGTGCAATGGATCTGGCCAACGCGCTACGGGCCGCAGCCCAGGCACAAGGCGTGTCCACTCAGCGGCGGCAGAAGGTTGAGAAGGACTTTGCAATCAAGACCAAAGAAGCCGTTGGCATTGTCGCCAGGACCAAAGGGCTTACGAAAGACACTGTTCAGGCAATCCTTGGCCAGATCCTCGGAGTTGAAAAAAGCGGTTCAGATGACCCCGAAGAAAGCGATGCCAAATGAGCGCGCCGATCTCCAAGGAGCAATGGCAGGAGCTGCGCCGGGCGACCAGCACCGCCATCGAGGACATCGCGGCAAGGGTTGGCTTGCCGAAGGTCCTGCTTGGCTATCAGTCACGGGCCGTCAGCCTTCTGGAAAGCACCGGGCTGAAGGTGCTCTTTATCGAGAAATCCCGCCGGATCGGCATGACCTGGGGTCTTGCGTCTTATGCGGTGCTCAGGGCCGCCCGGGAGAAGCCTGCCGGCGGCATGGACGCCATGTATATCTCCTACAGCCAGGAGATGACGCGCGAGTTCATTGATGCCTGTGCCATGTGGTCCCGGGCCTATGCTACGGCTGCCATCGCCCAGGACGAATTCCTGTTCGAGGACACCGACCCCAACGCTCCTGACGAAACCCGCCACATTCAGGCGTTCCGGATCCGCTTTGCCTCAGGCTTTGAGATCGTTGCCCTGTCGTCCGCGCCAAGATCGCTTCGCGGCAAACAGGGGCTGGTGATCATCGATGAGGCGGCCTTTGTTGATAATCTGAAGGAACTGCTCAAGGCAGCGTTGGCGTTCCTGATGTGGGGCGGCCAGGTGGTTGTCTGCTCGACCCATGATGGCAGCGAGAACGAGTTCAACATTCAGGTCCAGGACATCCTGGCGGGGCGCTCCAAATACGCCCATATGCGGGTTGATCTGGATGACGCGCTGAAGGAAGGCCTCTTTGAGCGGATCAGCCTGGTCCAGGGACAGGCCTGGACGCCGGAGGCGGAAGCCGAGTTCCGCCAGGACATCATCGACTTTTATGCCGATGGCGCAGATGAGGAACTCTTCTGCATTCCCTCCATGGGATCGGGCACCTGGCTGGCTGCCCCGCTGATCGAGGCGCGCATGACGTCGGATGCGCCGATCCTGCGGCTGGAGCTGCCGGCTGATTATCTGCACAAGACGAAGCTGGAGCAGTCCGTCCTGATGGCGCCGTTCCTGGAGGAGCTGAAGGCTGTTCTCGATGCCTTGCCGCTCGATGTTCTTTATGCCTTCGGCTTCGACTTTGCCCGGGTCTCGGATCTGACGGTCGGGAGCCTGCTGGCTATCGAGAAGGACCTGAAGCGGCGGGAGGCACTATCGTTCGAGCTCCGCAATGTGCCAGGCGACGAACAAAAGACCATCACAAAAGCCGTTTTAAAGGCCGTTCAAACCCGTCTTGTCGGGGCAGCTTTTGACGCCACGGGAATGGGCTGGACGGTTGCCGAGGACATGGGGCGGGAATTCGGCCTGCGCGAAGACCCGCAAGGTGCCGGCATTGTCATGGCGATCCACTTTTCAGAGACCTGGTACCGGCTGGAGATGCCGCCACTGAAAGCTGCCTTTGAGGATGATGTCCTGTCGATCTCGGCTGATAGCGATCACCTGTCGGATCTTCGAGCGGTCAAGACCGTACGGGGCGTGCCACGGGTGCCGCCACTCAGGGAAGGCGTGAAGGGCAAGAAGCGGCACGGCGATTATGCCATCGCGCTGGCGCTTGGCTATTACGCCAGCCGGATGATGTGGCGCGAGTTCGGCTATGAGCCGGTCACGCCCAATCGAAGCCGGTTTGATGAAGGCAGTTTTGAAGCTGATGGTGGTGAGGGCTTCCGGATGGGGTCCTTGCGTCGCTCCCGGGGGATATTCTGATGGTGCAGCTTGTCGATCCCGCCGGCCGTCCGGTCTCTTCGAAGGCCCTGAAATCTGAACAGGCCGGGCCGCAGCTGCGCGCAATCCACCGCAGTTCCGCGATGCATCCGGCCAGCGGCCTGACGCCCCGGGGCCTGGCAGAAATCCTGCGCTCCAGCATTGCCGGCGATCCGGAACGCTATCTGGCGCTGGCTGAGGACATGGAAGAGCGCAACGAGCATTATGCCGGGGTGCTGGGCACCCGCAAACGTCAGGTGTCTTCGCTGGAGATCACGGTGGAAGCGGCAAGCGATGCCGCTGAGGATGTCCGCGCGGCCGACCTGGTGCGCGAGATCACCGAGCGCGATGCCTTCAAGGACGAGCTGTTTGATGTTCTGGATGCGGTCGGCAAGGGCTTCTCTGCCACCGAGATCCTCTGGGACACCTCCGAGGGCCAATGGCGCCCGAAAGCCTTCAAGTGGCGCGATCCGCGCTGGTTCCGCTTTGATGATGAGGATGGCGAAACGTTGCTGCTCAGGGGCATCGAGGGCGACGAGCCCTTGCGGCCCTTTGGCTGGATCACCCATTTCGGCAAGGCCAAGTCCGGCATTCCGATCCGTGGCGGTCTGGCGCGGGGTGCTGCCTGGGCCTTCCTGTTCAAATCCTTCACCCTGAAGGACTGGGCAATCTTCTCCGAAGCCTATGGCCAGCCGCTGCGCCTAGGCAAATTCGGGCCCGGCGCAAGCGATGAAGACAAGGACAAGCTGCACCAGGCTGTCGCCAACATCGGCGCGGACTTTTCCGCGATCGTTCCTGAGAGCATGGCCATCGAGTTCATTGAGGCCAGTCTTTCCGGTTCTCATGACCTTTATGAACAGCGCGCCGACTGGCTGGACCGGCAGGTCTCCAAGCTGGTGCTGGGTCAGACCCAGACCACCGATGCGATAGCCGGCGGCTATGCGACCGCGAAAGTTCATGATGGCGTGCGGGACGATATCGAGCTGGCCGATGCCCGCCAGCTTGGTGCGACCCTCAATCGGGATTTGGTACGCCCGCTGGTGGATCTCAACTTCGGCCCGCGGCGTGCCTATCCGAGGCTGAAGATCGGCCGGCCCGATGAGGTCGACATTGAGGCGCTGGTCAAGAATGTGGTGGCCCTGGTGCCGCTCGGGCTCAAGGTTGGCATGTCGACGATGCGCGACCATCTGGGATTGCCTGATCCAGATCCCGAAGAAGAACTGCTTGGGCTGCAAATAGGAAGTCTCTTGTCCCAGGAAGAGGATCAGGCAGAATCTTCTACGCAGGTGAAAGCATTCCGGACAGTCCCCGCCGGAGCACAGGTGTTACGCCACTCCGACGCGTTTGAGCGGGCAATTGACGACATTCTGGCCGAGGACGGCTGGGTGCCGTTGGTGGAACCGGTGATCGCGGGGCTAGAGGAAGAGTTGGCCGCGGCGACGTCGATCGAGGAAGCCAAGGCGATCTTTCTACGGCGGCTGGAGACTATGGGCGTTACAGCGCTTGCCGACACTCTGGCCAAGGCTAGTTTTGCTGCCCGGATCTCCGGGGAGACGGGTGAGGGGACGCAATAGCCATGGCGGCAAGCTTCAAGCCCCTGCCGCCAAGAGCTGCCATCGCCGCGCTTCAGACCCGTGGACACCGGCTGGATCCAACGTTCGCCTGGCAGGATGTCTATGCGCAGGATCATGCGGCGATGTTCACCGTGGCGAAATCCACCGGCCACGACATTCTGGTCGATATTTGGGAAGCGCTTCTGAAAGCCCTTGCCCAGGGTGAGACCTTCGAGAGTTTCTCGCGCCTGATCAGGCCGGAACTGGTGCGCAAGGGCTGGTGGGGCGAAGCGATCCAGGAAGACCCGCTGACAGGTGAGCCTGTAAAGGTCCGGCTGGGCTCAATGCGCCGGCTGCGGACGATCTTCGATGCCAACATGAACGTCTCCTACGCAGCCGGGCATTGGTCCGGGTTTGAACGGAGCAGGCAGAGCCGGCCGTACTTGCGCTATGTGGCGGTTCAGGATGGGCTGACAAGGCCAGAGCACCAGCGCTTGAACAATCTGGTGCTGCCGATCGATGAGCCGTTCTGGGATGTGTTTGCGCCGCCCAATGGCTGGCACTGCCGCTGCACGCTACAGAGCCTGTCGCAGGCGGATATTGACCGGCTGCTGGCGGAAGGTGTGGAGCTGGTGTTTGAGGCGCCGCCGATCTCTTATCGGGCCTGGGAGAACAAGCGGACCGGAGAGGTTCGTCAGATCCCGGACGGGGTGGATCCGGGGTGGGATTACAATCCGGGCAAGTCTGGGCATGAGGAGACGGTGCGGCGGGCGCTGGCGCGGGGTGAGGTTGAGTTTCGGGGTATTTGACAGGAAGGCCGTAGAGCGCGTTTTAAGGGGCTGGATGCATCATGATGCCCAAAAACGTCTGCTGGCGCTCCTGCCTGTTTAAAGGGTGTTTAATGGCGAAGGAAAGGCGGCGCAGCATGCGCAAGTTTACAGTCGTCGATCAAGGTTGCGGTAACTTCGCGCACAATGAGGTATCAAAGTAGGTATTTTTGACTTGTCTAATCGTTTTCAAAGAAATCGCGCTGGCGTGAATGTGAGATTTCTTTCGTTATTCGACTTGCCCTGTCTAATAGCATTCGTAATTCATGGATGCGCTCGCCCGCAAACGCTTCGGAACGTCGGCGTTCGTTCAGCAGTCTTTGTCGCTCATCCTCCTGCTTGTTGTTGATGCTTCGAAAAGGCGTATGTACAGTTCCTACTAGGCCAATCTCAATTGTGCCGGAATGCATCGTCCTCATACCAAAGCCATTCCAGGCTTTTTCACCCAACACTTGCAGCTCTTCTAGCGATACGTCGTGATCAGGCACGCTAAAAGGATTGTACTCCTTCATCAAATCTCTCGCTAAGCGTCTCCCGAGGCAATTGCTCGCGGTAAGAGAGTCATTTTGTGGCTGCAGGGCTGATAGTGCTCCAAACCATAGAACGGCTCTAGGCATATCTTGGACGACCTGGTCGGTCAGTGGCAAATGGGCCATTGAACCATTCCCAACCATCGACAAGAGCCCACCGACTAGAAAATCCTTTAGATCAGGCGAAATCTTTGCGGTCAAAATACCTTCAAAGAACGCAGGAATGCTCTTCACTCTCTCTTCTCTTGAGCCTTTCAAAACTTTTACATACTTGTCCGACCCCAAAGATGATTCAATTAATGGTAGGAACCATTCGTCGAATGCTGCACCTTCTTCAAAACCAGCTCCCAGTATGCTGTCGAGCTGCCCCTTCGAACGCTTTGGCGCACTACCATTGTTAGCGGTCACTGCATTTCCAATAACTTGCCAGACTTGCAATATGTTGTTGGGCGTAATGGACAGAGCGTTATCCGACGTTAACCGCCTCGCAGCTTCCCATCGCTCGGCAACCATTGCTAGATTTTTTGCTTCGTAGCCTTGAAAAATGGCGCGCATAAGCGTGGCCGACAGTGTTGCACGTACTCCTTGCACAGACAGACGGTCCAGCGATCGAGTTTTCGAGCGGGATTGGGCATGTGTCTCGGCGATCGCAACACCTACAAAGCGCGCAAAACGTTCAGATCGCCAAGTTTGATCTGTGCCGCTGCGAATGACCAACTCGAGGGCTTCGATTGGCACGACATTGAAAAAGGCGGAAAATGGCTTGAAAGTAGAAACATACGTAGAGACGAAAGCAAAGAAGTCCTGCAAGTCGTTCTGAGCGACCGCGACGATCGGAGGACGTCCACTTTCAGTGTTTGAATCCTGCCAAACAATCGTGATCTTGCGATCCGAGGTTTTGATCTTGCGCCTGACTGAAAACCGAGCGGGTTGAGGAGTGTGTTTACCTGCCAACCACCCTATAAATTCGTCCCGCGTCAATGATGCGTAGATCATTCGCTGTTGCTCCCAAATAGATCGTCGAGAGCTGGGCCTCTTGTCGGCTTTTCGCAAGCGGCGAAACCATTTTCAAAATACCCCGGGAGGTCCCCGCAATGGTATACAGATAATGACGTTTTACATCTTGTCACTGCTGTGTACGCCATTTTCTTTTGCAAACGAAAACGCTTCACATGATCTGCGGCTAGAAAGTGTTCCGCCCTAAATTCGAGCCCCTTCGCGCCATGGACCGTAGTGAGGACAATGCGACGTTCATCTGTCATCGCTTCGTATTCACCGTGCTGAACATGAACTTGTTCGAATAGGTGCGACTCTTTAAATTGTTTCGCAATAACTGCCAAATCCTCTTTTTTGGGGCACAACACGCCAATATACTCATCGGGATAAGCCGATAGCTGCGATGGTATAGCCTCAATACATGTAGCGATTTGTTCATCTAGAGACATTTGAGAAAAACGAGTTACAGTCGATGGATATGCTTCTTCATCATAGTTTGAAGTTGTCTCAAGGCCTTCAGCTTTTTCAACCAGCCCTTGAATACCATCAGCGACACGGCAAATCTTAAGTCCATTGCGATAGTGGTACGTCAATCGTGTTATGGAAACTCCATCTTTTTCAAGTGAATTTAGAGCATCTTGATCTTCGGAATGTATACGTTGATTGATGTCGCCGACTGCAAATAGGCGTGGAGTAAAGCTCATTAGAACCTTAAGCTCTTCAGACGTGTAGTCCTGCGCTTCATCGAGAAATATACAATCGAACATGTTTTGTGGCTTGTTGTCAGCAGCGACCACTTTTAACCGTTCTAACAACGAACTACGAACCTCATCGAAATTATCTCGTTGCCCGGTCGGTTGGCCATTTTCAGCTAGTACTGTATTACCCCATCGCACATAGGTTTGAATTTTATCTGGTGAGAAAGGGTAATTGCTTGCGCCAGAGGCCAAGAATTCTCTCAATGACCGGGCAAAGGTTAATACCGCGAAGTTTTTCAATCCGCTGCGATCGAGATAAGAGGCGCGAAGTAGTAAGAGGTTTGTCTTTCCGCACCCCGGAGGGCCAATGATCAAATTGTGCCCGTCGTTAGGCAGAAGCACCACGGCCTTCTGCTCGTCATCAAGATCTTCTGCGTTGGTCCACCATGTATCGGACATTATGACTTACCCCCCGCAATTGGGCCAAAATCAATATGCATCTCTTCATTTTCGGCGGCTGCCTGCTGGGCCCTATCCAAGGCCCAATACATACAACTTTCCAGTGAGCCCGAAAATTCATCAACGCCGGTTAAACCTAAGTGCACTATGTGCCACTCCTTCGGGCAATTTGTATCCAGACAGGTCCACAAGCCTGCTGCACTCATTCTGATTACACCCGCGGCTGCATCCAACACTTCTACTGCGAACCAGAGTTTTATAGTCCCGATCAGGCCGTGAGGCACGGACGTATCAAACTCAACACGAATTACTGGATCCTTCTCCCTCGTAACAGCCAAGGGCGGAAAAGCAGCTCGGTTTGCATTTCTGATCGCCCGAACTTTGACCTTCAAGTGTGTAATTACGTCTTCCAAAAGCGCGTTAGCAGCGTCATCGTTAGTTGCAGTTGTGACTGGCTCTATGAAAGTTGCCGCAGCGCGCAGAGATACTCTCTCTTTCACTCTTTTCAACGGATCATCTGTAACCTCCGGTGGGTGAAAGGACTTCCAGCTAAGAGTTTTGACACGCACTTCTGGAACTTTTGAAAGGCAGAGACTGGCTGTTTCAATCAGGTAGTTTGGAAGTGATTTATTAGAAATTGTTGGGGTGTCTTGCTGCACGGAGTTAACTAATCTTGCGTATGGCTGGGTGCTTTCCTCAAATATAGGTTTTCGCATAATTAGATCATGCATAACTGCGCCAATTTGGTAAAATGTTAGAGCGCGCCAACCTTCTCTTGTATCTTTCTCGTTCCTAAGCAGGAACTCGGGTGAACTATACTGTAGCGTCCCAACAAAAGATTGGACGCCATCGCCATCCGTTACATCACCTTGACCAAAGGGTCTCACAACACCGAAATCTAGTAGGATCAGTTTCGATAGATCGTCAACCAGGACAATATTTTCCGGTTTAATGTCACGGTGAACAAGACCTCGCCCTTCAAGATATTCGCAGCAATTCGCAAGTTGGGAGACGAGCAAGGGAATATTCTTTACGGGTACCTCTTGAAGGCACTTCTTCAAATTTGGACCGTCAAGAAACCCCATGATCAGGTAGTGGTTTTTAGTATGTTGATCGAAGCCGCCACCAAGAATTTCAACCATGTTCTGATGGGACTTTCCAACTAGTTCCAGCTCGCGTTTGATGCGTTTCAGCTGAGCAGTGTCGCCATACTTGGCAATGAGTTCATCATCAAAAACTTTAACCGCAACTGTTTCATCTGTTTCAATAGAACGGCCTTTAAAGACTGCAGCCGATTTCCCGTGATCGATCAATTCGATAATTTCAAAGCCTTGGAGCGTTTTTCCTTTAAGAATCGCCTCTAGTTCCTTTGCCTTAACGCTGTCCATCAACAATCACCTTCCAAATGAATTAGACACACAGAATTGCATGTAACCAGAGAATGCAACCCAAAGCGGATGTGGAACTTCCAAAATCTCTAAGATGCTGGCTCGGTGGACTAATTCGCGATCTGTTGCGTTTCGACCGCGTGAAAATGCGTTTCCTTGTCCTGATGAGCCATACCGTTCTGCCTCGTAATGGCGATATTTGTTTCTAAATTGGTTGTAAGGACTGGGCTGGCACGTATTTCTAGCCAGTCATTGCTTTCTGCCTGTCGCGGTCAAACGCAATCCAATCTTTGATAGCCAGTACAAAATAGCGTTTCTTAGCCCCCAAACGGGCCATAACACTCACCAAAAATGTAAATTTGATCTTGGCTCCCGCTTGCGGCATTATCGAACCCTTACTTTTCCATTGAATCTCCCCCTGCACCCGCGTGGGTGATATGCTTTTCGGCTCCCGGGCACTCTTGCCCCATGAGCAAACGCCCCAACCCATTTGAGATCTGCGTCGCCAACCCGGTTGCCCTGACGGCTGACATGACCAGTGGCAGCTGGATCAAGCTGATCCCGGCGGGCACCTTCCAGGCCCGCGATGGTCGGGGGCCGTTCGATGCCGGCGATCAGACCGCCATGCAGGCCATCATCGCTCGCACCAAGGCCTATCTCGGTGGAACGGAAATGATGATCGACTATGATCATCAGTCGGTCTTCGGCGCCATTCCTGGCGTTGGTGGCACGGCCAAGGCAGCTGGCTGGGTCAAAGACTTAGAGGTCCGGGTTGACGGTATTTATGGCCGGGTTGAATGGACCGCCGCCGCCAGGGCCGCGATTGAGGCGACCGAATATCGCTACATCTCCCCGCTGTTCACCCGCGACAAGGCCGGCAAGGTCGCCGCGCTGCGCAATGCGGCGCTGTTGAACATGCCCGCGATGGATCTTGAGGCCATTGCCGCCCGCGCGTTTCCCAAGACAACCAAAGGACCTGACATGGATGAGATCCTTGAAGCTCTCGGCCTGTCCGAGGACGCCGGGGAAGGGGAGGCGCTTGCCTCGATCACTTCCCTTGTAAATGGCCTATCCGCAATTGCGGTGGCCGCCGGGCTGGACAAGACGGCAGATGCGACTGTCGTTGCCGCCTCTGTGGCAGATCTGGCCAATGCTGCGAAGGCATCAAAAGCTGATCCAGGTAAGCCCGACCCCGCCAAATTCGTGCCGATTGAACAGGTCACGGCCCTGCAAGCGGACCTCAAGTCACTGAGCGACAGCATACAGGCTGACAACGCTGAAGAGCTTGTGGCAGCAGCCATTGAAGCCGGGAAACTGGCTCCGGCGCTGAAAGACTGGGGGCTGGAGCTTGCCAAGGCCGATCTCAAGCAGTTCGAAGCCTTTACCGCCAATGCACCGGCACTGACCGTAGCCCAGCTCGGCAGTCAGAAACAGGCTGACGCTGGTCTGGCCGGGATGAGTGAGCGTGACCCGGTCGAAGTGGCTGCAGCTGCAACCGCCCATCAGGCACAACTTGCCGCCAGTGGTCAGATCATCGACATCGCTGCCGCCGTGCAAGCTGTTCAGGAGCAAAAATCATGATCCCGACGTTCATCCGGTCCCATGAGACGACTGCAGAGGTTGAACCCTTCCGCATCGTGGCGTTTTCCGATGTTGCCAGTTCGCGAATGGCGGCAACGGCTGCTGCCGATACCGATCCGGTGATTGGCGTCTCCGACAAGATGGGCGCGCCGCTTGGCGGCATGGTGGATGTCATCCGCGCCGGACTTGGCGCCGTGCAGCTTGGCGCGGCGGTCTCCGCCGGTGATCCGCTGACCTCGGATGCCAGCGGCAAGGCGATTGTCTGTGTCGCAGCTGCCGGCGAGACCCGCCGGATCATCGGCTTTGCCGAAGAGCCCGGCGTTGCCGACGACATCATCGATGCCTGGATCCAGCCCGGCCTCTTCCACGAACCGGCTTGATCTGAGCTGGCCTGAACTGGGCTGATCCGGTTCTCCCGACGATTTCGCGACTTAACATTTAGAGGACGCCATGGCTCCCAACCGCCCGTTTACCGTCGATCCGATCCTGACTGCGATCGCCATCGGCTACCGCAATGACCGCTCTTCGCTGATCGCCGATGAGGTTCTGCCCCGAACACCTGTTGGGGCCGAGAAGTTCGCCTGGACCGAATATCCGCTGAATGAGGCCTTCAACATTCCGGACGGCAAGGTCGGCCGGCGGGGCCGGGTGCAGCAGCTTGAGTTCGGCGGCACGGAAAAGACCGACGAGGTCGAGGACTACGGCTTTGAGTCCCCCATTCCCTATTCCGACATCGATGCTGCCTCGGAAGCGCGCAGCCGCAATGTTTCCAAGTTCGATCCGGAAGGCCATGCAGCAATGATGCTGACCGACACTTTGCTGAATGTGCGCGAAGTGCGGGTGGCCTCCATGGTGCACAATCTGAACAGCTATTCGGCGGATCGCCGGATCACCCTGGCCGGTACAGACCAGTTCAGCGACTACTCCAATTCAGATCCAATCGGCGTCCTGAAGACCGGTATCGAGTCGACACTGATCTTTCAGCCGAACACCATGGTAATGGGCCGGTCGGTCTGGTCGAAATTGTCCTCGCATCCGAAGATCGTCAATGCGGTGAAGGGCAATCTGACCGAGGAGGGTATTGTCTCCCGGCAGCAGTTTTTGGATCTCTTTTCCGGTGAAGGAATCTCCCGGATCCTGGTCGGGGATGCCTGGTACAACACGGCCAAACCGGGACAGAGTGCCAATCTTGCCCGGGCCTGGGGCAATCATATTTCCATGATCCACCTGAACCCGATCGCCAATCCCCAGGGCGGCGGCATCACTTTCGGCTTTACCGCCCAATATGGCACCAAGTTCTCCGGACGCATCGAGGATCGGGATGTCGGCCTGCAGGGCGGTGTACGGATCCGGACCGGCGAGCGGGTGAAGGAACTGATCGTCGCAAAGGACGTCGGTTATTTCATCCAAAACGCTGTGGCGGGGGGCTGATCCGATGGCGCCGCGCAAAGCCAAAACGCAAACCGCACCGAAGTCTCCTGAGGCTTCCAAAGCCGTTACCGGTGATCCGGCTGTCGCGACACCCGCGACGACGGCCCAAACTGAAGCAGCAGCGAAGGACGACAAGCCCAAGACCGCTCCGGCCTCAAAACCCGCTTCTCCGGCATCTTCGAAGGTTCTTGCAGATGCAAAGACTGAAGCACTGGTCAAAGGCGTGATCGTCTCGCCGCTGCGCTGCAATGGCAAACGCTACAGGGTTGGGGATCCGATTTCTCTGCCAGCCGGTGAACTGGCCGCGCTGCAAAAGGCCGGTGTTATCTCACCCGCCTGACCTGCCAAAGCCAGCTGAAACATCCGTGGAAGGAATGTCCGTGGCCTACGCAACACAGCAGGATCTGATTGACCGGTTTGGCGAAGATGAGCTGATCCAGCTCACGGACGAGACGAACCTGCCTGCGACCACGATCGATGCGGCCAAGGTTGCCGCCCATATCTCGGATGCGGAAAATCTGGCCGATAGCTATTTGGCCAAGCTCTATCGCCTGCCGCTCGATCCGGTTCCTGCCGTCCTGACGCGGATCATCTGCGAGATCTCCCGGTATTTCCTGCATGGCCGGCGCACGGACAAGGACGATCCCGTCACGCGGGACTACGGCCAAGCGATTGCCTGGCTGAAGGATGTCGCGAAGGGCGCCGTCCAGCTTGAGGCGGAAGGGGCGGCGTCCGATCAGAGCGGCGAAGGCCAGGTCCAGGTGTCTGCACCGGACCGGATCTTTTCCCGCGACAGCCTGTCCGGCTTTTAGGGGAGGGACCAATGACCGGGTCGACACCCTTTGTTACCATAGAAGACGCCGAGATCAATGCGGCACTGAGCCGTGTCGCGGACGCGGGCGGTGAGACCGGACCGATGATGGTTGAGATCCAGGCGGCAATGCTGTTTTCCGTGCAGCGCCGGTTTGAGACAGAGACCTCGCCGGATGGAACGCCCTGGCAACGCCATGCACCGCGCACTGCGAAAGCCCGCGCGAAACGCAAGACGCATGGTCGCTCAGGGGGCAATGGCCCGGTAACGCCCAAACTGCTGCGAGACACCAACCGGCTCTACAAGTCGATCAGCGGCGAAGCCACGGAAACAGAAGCTACCGTCGGCACCAATCTTGTCTATGCCGGTATTCACCAGAGCGGCGGCATCGTCACCCAGTATCCGCAATCCCGCAAAGTGAAGTTCCGAAAGGTTGGAACGCAGACGCAGTTCGCGAAGACGTCCCACAAGCGCGTGTTCGAGAAGACCGTCACATTCGGCGAACGTTCGATCGTTATTCCGGCGCGGCCTTATCTCGGGTTTTCCGAGGAAGACCGGGCAACGATCCTGGCGATTGCGGAAACGCATTACAGCGCTATCGCGGATGGAGGGCCTTCATGAGCCTCGTGCGCGATATAATCGCCCGTTTAAAAGAGCCTCAAACTCTCTTTAAAGCTGTTTGCGGCGCGGCGGAATTCTCGGTAATCGAGAAGCGCAGATCTGCTGCGCCAGCCGCCTATGTGATGGTGGCAGATGAGGCCAGTGGTGAAAACGAGCGCGCCACGGGGCGCATTCTGCAGCGGCTTGAGACCGACATCGCGGTCGTCATCGTCACCGACAATCTGAGCGATGCTCGGATGGGGCAGGCAGCGGAAGACATTGAGGCACTGAAGGCCTTTGTCCGCTCGCGCCTGATTGGCTTTGAACCGTCCGATGCCGCCGAGCCCGTCACCCACATTTCCGGAGATCTGATCAAGGCCCATGGCGGGGCGGTCTGGTTTGAGGATCGCTATTCCGTCCCGACCTATCTGGAGGAACAGCCATGACTGACGCGCCGAGACTGGGCGGTCGATACATCCGCGATCCCAAGACGGGCGAGCGGGTGAGGGAAGATCAGGCGGCCAAAACGAACAAGCCACCCAAGGCCAAACCCAAAGCGGAGAAGGACTAGCTTATGCGCAAGTTCAAGAAGCTCGCCTGCCTCGCGAAGATCGAGACGGTCTATGGCACGGACAGCGTTCCCCTTGCAGCGAATGCCATCCAGCTGTCGGATGTGACACTGACACCTCTGGCGGGCGAAGACGTTTCGCGTGATCTGCTATTGCCCCATCTGGGTCACCAAGGCATCGAGCTCACCGGCAACTACATGCAGCTGGAGTTCGCCGTGGAATGTGCTGGGGCTGGCGCTGCCGGAGACGTGCCTGGCTATGGGGTTCTGCTGCGGGCCTGCGGTCTGTCCGAGACCATCGATCCGGGCGTTTCGGTGGTTTATGAACCGGTGTCGGACGGCGAGGAAGCCGTCTCGATCTATTACCACCACGACGGTGTGCGTCATGTTGCCCTCGGGTGCCGGGGAACCTTCCAGGTGGAATTCGCCCCGCGCCAGATCCCGCGTTTCAGATTCAGCATCATGGGACTGCTCGGCACGGTCACCGACCAGGCTCTGCCGGCGGCGGATCTGTCAGCCTTCCAGAAGCCGGTGCCTGTTTCAAAGGCCGCAACCAGCCTGTCACTCCATGGGGCCGACCGGATTGCAGAAAGCATTGCCATCGATCTGGGTGTCCAGGTCGAGCCGCGCTTTCTGATCGGTGATGAACGCATGCAGCTGACCGATCGGCAGAGCACCGGCACCGCAGTCGTGGAAGCCAAGTCCATGGCGACGATCAACTGGTTCGATGTGGCAACGGCCAAGACGCTGGATGCGCTTCAGGTGGTTCATGGAACAACGGCCGGGCACATCGTTCAGGTGGATGCGCCGAAGGTCCAGATCGGGCGGCCAAGCCAGGGCCAGAGCCAGAATATTCTCAACTATTCCCTGCCGCTGATGTTCGTGCCCGACGCGGGCGACGACGAGCTGGTCATCACTGTGAAGTAGGAGGCCTTGATGCAATTCCGCCTGTCGGACACATACACCTTCTGGTGGCCTGTGACGGTCAAAATGCCGGATCCTGAGAAGCCCGGGAAGGTTCTGGACCAGAGTTTTGAAGCCCAATTCCTAATGGTCGGCAGCGAGCGCCTTGCCGCCCTCGATGGCGAAGGCGGTGATCAACACGCCGTCCTGAAGGAGGTCTGGACGGGCTGGCGCGGTGTCAAGGATGAGAACGGGACCGAAGCCGCGTTCTCGGATGAGACCCGCGATCGTTGTCTCGATTATGCCCATGTGCGGCTGGCGCTTTACACGGCTTACCTCGAAGCCAGCAGCGGCCGCGCGGCTCAAGACACTCAGGCAGCAAAGGTAAAAAACTGATGGCGGCCGCGCGGGCCTGGGCCTTTGCCCGGCGCGGCCTTATTGATCCTGAAGTCTCTCTGCAGCTGGATCGCGAGACGGCCTCGGATTTCGCCGCTCTTGGCGTCGCTGTTCCTGATGCCCAGGTTTCAGAGCCGGAAGCCTTTGATGTCTGGCGCTGCAACTGGCGCAGCGTGACCGCTTTTCTGTCTCTGGAGACCCAGTGGCGGGTCGCTGCCGGCCCGACCGGGTTTGCCTTTCTGGGATTGGATTACACAGCAGCCAAATCTGCCTTCAGTGGCCGCAGCCGGCGCGCCTGGCAGAACCTGTTGGCGGATCTCCAGATCATGGAGCGTGCGGCCCTGCCGATCCTGAATGAGGAGCGGCCATGACGCTTCAGTTGAAGATGCTGGCCAGCCTCGATGCCAGTGGCGTCGAACGCGGGGCGCGCGAAGCGCAAAGCCATCTGCGGCTTGTTGGCAGCGAGGCAACGAAGACCGGCGCACGGCTTTCTCAGGCGCTTGATGCCCAGTTTGGCATTGGCGGAGCACCTGCAGTGGACCGGGCGCGCGACATCGAGGCCTATGGCGCGCAGCTGGATCATCTGCGAGCCAGGTTCAATCCACTGTTCGCCCTGCAACGTCGTTATGAGGCAGGCGTCAAGGAGATTGCCGACGCCCATAAGGTTGGTGCGATCAGTGCCAAGGAGGCTGCAAACGCGACAGCGCACGCGACCGGGATCTACAAGGCGCAACGGGCAGCGCTCGCAGGATCAACCCAGGTTCTGAGTAAGTTCGGATCCTCCACCAAGCTGGCAGCCCATGAGCTCAACATCCTTGGCCAGCAGTTTGCCGATGCAGGTGTCCAGATCGCGTCTGGCCAGTCGCTCTTTACCGCCATCCTGCAACAGGGAAGCCAGGTCCAGTTTTTGCTCGGATCCAAAGGCGTCAATACGATCGGCGGGTCTCTCGGCATTCTCAAACAAGGCCTGATCGGTTTTCTGAACCCGATCAATCTTGCCCTGGTCGGTCTGGCTGGTGGCGCCGCTGCCGCCTCCGCGCTCTATCAGGCCGTCGCCAATGACGACACGGCCGAGGACGCTCTGGAGAACCAGAACGAACTGATCCGGCAGATGGCCGAGCGCTACCAAGATGTGAAGGCAGCTCTTGATCAGCTCGATCGTTCGCCGACCCTGACCAACATTGCCCTTGATACGGATGATCTGGAGCAGCAACGCGATCTCCTCCAGTCCCTGATCAGCGAGATCGAGGAGAGTGTTCAAAAGAGCCTGCGCCTTGAAGCCAATGCGCTAACGGCTTTGGCCGAGCCACTCACCCAGGACGCAGCCCTGTTCCGCGCTTTCCAGGACGAGCTCCGGGCGACCGCCGATCAGTTCATCAGCGCAGAGGCTGGGGCCGATCAGCTCATTGCCCGGCTGATCGAACTCGCCAGAACCGCTCCGGACACGGAAAGCGAACAGGCTATCCGGGAGATCATCAAAGAGGCCAGGCAGGCCGACAGCGGCTTGTTCGATCTGGTCAAACGGCTGAACGAGGTGGAAGCGTCCCTGCGCGGTGTCGATGCTGCCGCCAGTGCCATCGGCGCGAGTTCTCCTGCAGCCAATGATCGAGTCGGATCGGTCTTCGGGATCTTTGAGGAAGAGGCAGCAAGAAAACGGCTGGCGGCTCAACTCAGACCAAAGGCAGCAAAGAAATCGGAATCCGATCGCCGGGTCGAACGAACGCAGGACCTGTTGCGCAGCCAGGATGAGCAACTGGCCCGGCTGCGGCTGGAGACCCGTTTGGTTGGCAGCACGGATGCGGCTCGAGCTAAAGCCCTCGCAACGCTCGAAGCAGAGATCCAGATCCGCGATCTTGGCATCAACGCCCTTGGCACCGAGGCCGAGGCCATTCGAGCCAATGCCCTGGCAATTGCTGACAGCACCAGCACGCTGGAGCAGAACCAACAGGCCTGGGACACGGTTCGCTCAGCCGGGACAAGTGCGATCGACACGCTGGTGGACCGACTGGCGAGTGGTGATCTCTCCGGTGCCATCCAGGCAATCACCGCTGATCTCTCCCAGATGGTCTTGATGCTGGGAGCCGCCAATCCTTTGAAGAATGCGCTCTTCGGCAGCAATCTCCCGACCCTGTCGTCTGCCAGCGGACTGCTCTCTGGCTTGCTTGGCGGTTTTTCTGGTGGTTCAGGTGTCTCCAGCGCTGTTTCCGCGGCAACGTTGGGCCTCTACGACATTGGCGGGGCAACGCCTGCCGGCAATGACAATGACATCGCCGGGTTTGTCCATAAGAACGAATATGTCTTCGATGCCAAGTCCACCCGGGCCATCGGTGTTCCCGTGCTGGAGGCCATGCGCAAGGGGGCGCAGAATGCAGGGATGAAGGGCTATCAATCCGGCGGTCTGGTGACCACGGACCCGATGAACCTGCCGGGTGTCGTCGGTCAGGCGGGGCTTGGGAACACGCAGCATGCCGGACCCAATGCCATGGCCGCTGGCGAGGGCCACGGTAACGTCACCATCAACATCACCACGCCGGATGCCCAGAGCTTCCGAGCCTCCCGCACCCAGATCGCCGGTGAGTTCGCCCGTCTGACAGCCAGAGGGCAGCGGGGGCTCTGATGGCAGACTTCGACGAAGTTCAGTTTCCTGTCATCGTGGCGCGCGGGGCAAGCGGCGGCCCCGAACGGCGCACGGAGATCGTCGAGCTGGCCTCGGGCCGTGAGGAGCGCAACACGCCCTGGGCCGACAGCCGGCGCAGCTATGATGTTGGCTCCGGCATTCGGAGCGCCGATGATCTGGCGGATGTGACCGCCTTCTTCGAGGCCCGGTCCAGCCGACTGCGGGGCTTCCGCTTCAAGGACTGGTCGGACTTCAAGTCGTGCAAACCGTCTCAAGCGATCTCTGACGAGGATCAATTCCTGGGGGCTGCTGACGGCGTGACCACACGTTTTCAGCTGGTGAAGGCCTATAGCTCGGGCGGTCGCACCTGGACACGGCAGATCTCCAAGCCGGTCGCTGGATCCGTCGTGATCGCAGTTGGCGGTGTTTCTCAAGGGGCCGGTTGGTCGGTCGATACCACCACCGGCCTCATCACCTTCGATGTCGCCCCGGCCTCCGGCAATGTCACGGCCGGTTTTGAGTTCGATGTGCCATGCCGCTTCGACACGGATCAGCTGCAGGCGACATTGCGCATCCATCGCCTCGGTGAGATCCGCGCCATTCCGATCGTGGAGGTGAAGATATGAAGACGGTTCCAGCAGGTATGCAGGCCGCTCTCGATGGCCGCGCCACCACCCACGCCAGATGCTGGAAGGTGGAACGGCGCGATGGCACCTTGTTCGGGTTCACCGATCACGACCGGGCCCTGACCATCGCCGGTCTTTCCTATGAGGCCGCGACCGGCTTCACCGCCACATCCATCGAGTCCAGCCTTGGTCTGGCGGTCGACAATCTGGACGTCGAAGGAGCACTGTCCTCGGCCTCGATCACCGAAGACGATATCGCCCGTGGCCTTTGGGACGACGCGGTGATCGAGGTCTGGCTGGTCGACTGGACCGACCCGGACAATCGCCTGCTTCTGCGCAAAGGCAACATTGGCGAGATATCCAGAGGGCCGACGGCCTTCATGGCCGAATTGCGAGGGTTGGCTCACCGGCTTGGCCAGACCACGGGCCGCCAGTTCGACCGAACCTGTTCCTGGGAGCTGGGCGACAGCAAGTGCAGGGTGGCGTTGGCTGGTTGGGTCTCGGCTGGCGCGGTTGTGACGGCCTTTGATTTCCGCAGCTTCACCGCCTCCGGCCTGGAGGGCAAAGACGACGGGTTGTTTCAGCGCGGACTTGTGACCTGGACCAGCGGTGCAAACAGCGGTCTTCAAATGGAGGTTAAACGGCATTCCAATACCGATGGAACGGTGACGCTTGAGCTGGTTATGCCCATGGCCGATGCCATTGAGGTGGGAGACGGCTTCAGCATCCAGGCCGGTTGCGACAAGACCTGGGCCACCTGTCAGACCCGCTTTGCCAATGGCGACAACTTCGGCGGCTTTCCCCATATGCCCGGCAACGAGATTGTCATTGGCTATGCAGACAAGGACGATCTGAACGACGGCGGGAGCCTGTTCACATGAGCAATCCGCTCTGCAGCCAGATTGTCGACGCTTCCCGAAGCTGGATCGGCACGCCTTACGTCCATCAGGCAGCAACGAAGGGTGCAGGCTGTGATTGTCTGGGTCTCGTGCGCGGTGTCTGGCGCGAGGTCATGGGAACCGAACCGGAGACGCCTCCACCTTACACACGTGACTGGGCCGAGCGGTCCGGACGGGAGACCCTGAAGGAGGCCGCTTGTCGGCATATGGAAGCGGTACCTGTCGCTCTGGCGGGCCCTGGCGACGTGCTGCTGTTCGCCTTCAAATCCGGACTACCCGCCAAACACTGCGCGATCCTCACGACACCGATCGATGATCCTGCACCCCGCATCATCCACGCCCATGAACACCTGCCAGTGGCGGAGGTGGCGCTGGTGCTCGGATGGCAGCGGAAGATCCGCTTTGCGTTCCGCTTTCCGGGGGCTGAGTAATGGCTACTCTGGTTCTGGGCGCGGCGGCGACTGCCTTCTCCGGCGCCATCGGTGCGGGCTCCTTCACCTCGGCTTTGATCTCAGGTGCGGCCACTGTTGCCGGAGCCTATGCGGACAACCTTCTGGCCTCGGCCCTGTCACCGACACAGCGCCAGTCTGTGGAAGGGCCAAAGATTTCGGATCTGCGCCTGCAGACATCGACAGAGGGAGCCGCGCTTCCGGACGTCTTTGGCCGGGTGCGGATCGCCGGTCAGGTGATCTGGGCGACACGGCTCAGGATGGAGGTCTCGACCTCGACCGAGACGGTCGGTGGCAAGGGGATCGGCGGCAGTGGTCAGAAGGTCAGCACGACCACGTACCGGTATTTCGCCAATTTCGCGGTGGGCCTCTCCGAAGGACCGATCATCGGCATTGGCCGGGTCTGGGCCGATGGCAAGCTGCTCGACCTGACCGGCATCACCACCCGCGTCCATGTTGGCTCTGAGGATCAGCAGCCGGATCCCTTGATCGAGACCAAGGAAGGCAGCGCGCCTGCCTATCGCGGCACGGCCTATGTGGTCTTCGAGGATCTCAGCCTGGAAGCGTTCGGCAACCGCATTCCGCAGCTTGAGTTCGAGGTCTTCAGACGGGTCGGCCAATCCGTCGAAGACGAGATCCAGGGCATGGTGGTGATCCCCGGTGCCGGCGAATGGGTCTATGCCACGGAACCCGTCCGGAAAACCTCGGAAGACACCGAGGGCACGACCACTCCGGAAAACGTCAACAACCAGATCGGCGGCACGGATTGGTCAGTTGCGATCGATGATCTGGAGCGGACCTGTCCGAATGCCAAATCGGTTCTGCTGGTGGTGGCCTGGTTCGGCACGGATCTGAGGTGTGGCTCCTGCCAGATCCGGCCCGGGGTCGAGTTCGGCGACGAGAAGACCAACGAGCCGCTCAGCTGGTCGGTCCATGGCGAGACCAGAGACACCGCCTATGTGGTCTCGCGAGACGCAGGCGATGATGACCGGCCAGCCTATGGCGGCACGCCCTCGGACCAGTCGGTGGTTCAGGCCATTCGGGATCTAAGGGCACGCGGCATCGATGTGGTGCTCTATCCGTTCATCCTGATGGATATTCCAGATGGCAACGGCTTGCCGGATCCTTATGGCGGAGCCGAACAGGCAGTGCTGCCCTGGCGCGGACGCATCACCTGCCATCCAGCTCCCGAACAGCCAGGCACCGTCGACAAGACAGCAGCAGCTGGAACGCAGGTCAATGCGCTGTTCGGGTCTGTCGCTGCGAACCAGATCAGCATCTCGATCAACTCCGACAGTGGCGCGGTCAACACCTCCTACAGCGGACCGTCCGAATGGTCGCTCAGACGCATGGTACTGCACTACGCAAAGCTTTGCGCCGGGCTGAACGCAGAAGAAGCAGGTACAGTCAGCGGCTTTGTCATGGCCTCGGAGCTGCGCGGTCTGACGACGATCCGCAGTTCGGCCAGTTCGTTCCCGGCGGTGGATCAGCTGGTGACGCTTGCAGCGGACTGTCGATCGGTGTTGGGCGGTTCCGTGTCACTGACCTATGCCGCCGACTGGTCGGAATATCGCGGTTTTGATGTGGGCGATGGTTCCGGGGATTTCTACTTTCATCTGGATCCGCTCTGGGCCAGCTCCGACATCGATGCGGTGGCGATCGACAACTACATGAAGCTTTCCGACTGGCGTGATGGCACCACCCATCTGGATGCGTTGGACGGCTGGTTCTCGATCCATGATCCGGAGTATCTCAAGACCAACGTCGAAGGCGGTGAGGACTACGATTGGTATTATGCCAGCGAGGCCGATCGGAGCAATCAGACCAGGACGCCCATCACGGATGGAACCGGCAAGCCATGGGTCTATCGTGCCAAGGACTTCCGGAACTGGTGGCTGAACCAGCACCATGACCGGCCGGGCGGTGTGGAAAGCGGCTCACCAACATCCTGGCTGCCGCAATCCAAGCCGATCTGGTTCACCGAATACGGCTTTCCATCCGTCGACAAGGCCACCAACCAGCCGAACGTCTTTATCGATCCAAAGTCCTCAGAAAGCGCCTGGCCATACTTTTCCAACCGCCAGCGCTCGGACGCGATCCAGCGCCGGGGCATCGAGACGGTGTTGCGTTACTGGGACCCAGAAGAAGGCAACAACCCGGTCTCCGGCATCTATGGCGAGCGCATGCTGGATCTCTCCCGGTCGTTCCTCTGGACCTGGGACGCGCGGCCCTATCCGGCCTGGCCGTATCAATCGGAGGTTTGGGGCGATGGCGACAACTGGCCCCTTGGCCATTGGGTTCAGGGCAAGTTCGGCGCAGTCGATCTGGCTGAGCTGGTGGCTTATATCTGCGCATCAGTCGGCTTTACCGACATCGATGTCTCTCAGCTTCAGGGCGTCGTTACAGGCTGGCAGCGGGCGTCGATCACGACACCGCGTGCCCAGCTGCAGACACTGGCGCAGCTTTACAGGTTCGACGCAGTCGAGAGCGAAGGCCTGATCCGCTTTGTGCCTCGAGGCGGTGCGACAAAGGCGACCATCATTGAACAAGATCTGGCGGCCCCGGATCGCAAACAGGCCGACTGGTCTATGACACGGGCCCAGGAGACAGATCTGCCGGTCCGGGCGTCACTGTCTTACTTCGACGCGGAGAGCGACTATCGCCAGACCAGCTCCAATGCCGGACGGTTGACCGGGTCATCGGAGCGGATCGAAAGCGTGTCTGCTCCTGCCGTGATCGAGACGGCGGAGGCCGAGGGCATGGTGGAAGCCTGGCTGCTGGAACGCTGGGTCGGGCGGGAACAGGCAAGCTTTGCATTGCCACCCTCGATGATCCGGCTGGATCCGACCGACACGGTCGCGCTTGAAGCTGGTGGCCGCAGCCGGGATCTGCGCCTGTCGCGCATCATCGATGCAGGCGCCCGGCAATGTGAGGCGGTGGCCGTCGAGCGGTCGATCTATTCCATCCAGCGCGGCACGTCGCGGCCGGTGTCGCCTGGCACCGTGCCGAGCTATGGACCGGCGGTTCTGGAGGTTCTCGATCTGCCGGTGATCGAGGAAACGCAGGTGGAGCACCGGCCATGGCTGGTGGCGACGGCCAGCCCCTGGGCAGGTGTTCGCGTGCTGGAGGGAAGCCGCGCGGTCGGCAGCGTGATTGCACCGGCAACGCTTGGAGTGACGACCACGGATCTCGCGAGTGGCACGACGTTCCGCTTCGACCGCGCCAACTCCCTGACCGTGAAGCTTGCCTATGGAACGCTGGCGTCCGTTTCCGAGGATGAGCTTCTGGCAGGCACGGACAACGCCCTGGCGATCCGGAACGCGGACGGTGACTGGGAGATCCTGCAGTTCGCCACGGCGTATCTGGTCGCAGCGCAGATCTGGCAGCTGTCCGGTCTGCTTCGCGGGCGGCGCGGCACCGAACATGCGATGCGGGATCCGGTTGCCGCCGGCGCACGGGTCGTTCTGCTGGATGGTGCCCTGAACCAGGCGGATGTGCCCCTGTCCGATCGGGGCATTGATCGCTCATGGAGCTATGGGCCGGCACCTGCAGCTTCGACGGACAGCAGTTTCAAAACCCGTTCAAACACCTTTGAAGCGGTGTCTTTGAAGCCTTTTGCGCCGGTGCATCTGGCAGGAACGCGGAGCTTTGCCGGGGATCTGGCGATCAGCTGGACCCGGCGAGCCCGGCGCAATGGCGGCTGGCTGGATGGCACTGATGTGCCGATGGTCGAGGCAAGCGAGCTCTATGAGCTGGAGATCCTGGCTGGCGGATCGGTGGTCCGGACGGTCTCCGGCCTGGCGTCGCCGGCCTATTCCTACACCGCAGCAGGGCAGGTCGCCGACTTCGGGTCGGCTCAATCATCCATCCATGTCCGTGTCTTCCAGATCTCGGACAGCATCGGACGCGGCATTCCAGCGGAGGCAATCCTATGAACAGCACAGCACGACTTGGGTTTCCCTTCATCGCGGCGAGCCAGGCGCAGAAGGAAGTCACGCACAATGAGGCGCTGGCCCGGTTGGACGCCCTGGCGCATCTGGTGATCCTCGATCGGGACTTGACCGCGCCGCCGGCTGCCGGCGAGGGCGACTGCTATCTGGTGGCGACTGGTGGCAGTGGGGACTGGGTCGGACAGGATGGCATGATCGCGAGCTATGCGGACGGGGCCTGGGCGTTCTATGCACCGGTGATCGGGATGCTCGTCTATGTGGCCGATGAAGGGACGCTGGCGGTCTACACGGTTGCCGGCTGGAAGGATTATGGCGCATTGCTGTCCGAGGTGGCGACTGTGTCGCGGACTGCTTCCGGGGCTGAAAGCCGGATCGGGACGGTGGAGGAGGAACTGACCGGGCTGTCGGGAGCCAGTGTCGATACGTCGATCGTTATTCCAAACCGGGCGATCGTCTTTGGCGTCTCGACGCGGACATCAACCACCATCACCGGAGCAACCTCCTACGACTGCGGGATCCCAGGCGAGACGTCCAAGTTCGGCGGATCGCTCGGGGTCGCAGAAGGGTCAAACAACGCCGGGGTGATCGGGCCGCAGGCGTTCTACTCGGATACGCCGGTGCGGCTGACAGCCAATGGCGGGAGTTTTACGGCAGGAGCGGTGAAGGTGGTGCTGCATTATTTTCTGCCGGTGGTGCCGCAGGAGTGATGTCCATGCCGTGAGCACGGGCGGTCCGGACCCGGAAATCCGGCCTCCATCGCCAAACTTCAGCCCGCCCAGCAGTCGTTCAAAGATAACCGCCGCACCCGCTGCTCGCGCGAGCCGGACGAGTGTCGGTGATTCTCTTCAAGGTTGATATGCAGCACATTCGATGCGGTAGTTGCAACGCACTCTTATTCAAGGCTGGACAAGGCGCCATCGCCAACGATATCCAGATCAAGTGCCGACGATGCGGCACACTCAATCATCTGAGGCCCTTTGAGCCCCTGAACCATCGCCAAGAGCGCGAAGACCAGGAGCATACAAATGACCTCACCGACAAAAGCCAACGCACAAAATCAGTTTGAACCGATCAACCCGGTTGTGCCGGTAGCGCCCTATATCGGTGGCAAGAACCGGCTTGCGAAGCGGCTGTCAGATAGGATCAGGCCGATCCCGCACAGTATCTATGTTGAACCTTTTGTCGGCATGGGAGGCGTCTTCCTGAGAAGACCATTCCGCGCGAAATGCGAGGTGATCAATGATATCTCCGGAGACATAGTCACGCTCTTCAGGATCTTGCAGCGCCATTATCCTCAGTTCTTAGAAGTGCTGCGGTTCCAGCTGACCAGCCGATCCGAGTTTGAACGTCTCTTGAAGACCGATCCGGAAACCCTGACCGACCTGGAACGGGCGGCCCGGTTTCTTTATCTGCAACGCATTTCTTTTGCGGGGAAAGTCAACGGCCGAGGCTTTGGCGTCGACATGACCCGTGGCAGCCGCTTTGATCTGACACGGGTCGTACCGTTGCTTGAAGACGTTCACGAGCGGCTATCGGGCGTGATCATCGAACGGCAAACTTACGGGGACTGCATCACAAGATACGACAAGCCCGAGACGCTCTTTTATCTCGACCCACCCTATTGGGATTGCGAGACCTACTATGGGAAAGGCATTTTTTGTGGGGAGGACTTTGAAAAGCTCGCCGTGCAGCTGCGATCGATAAAAGGTCGCTGCCTCCTGTCCATCAACGATACCCCTGAAATCAGGGCCATCTTTTCTGGTTTTGAAATGGAAGAAGTGAGCGTCACCTATTCCGCCGATCGCAACTCTTCCAAACGAGTGACGGAGTTGATCATCTCGAACTGAGTTCTGAAAGCCCTCAGTTTGCGCTTTAAATAGCGATTTGACAAGGTTTGAAGGGCCTTCAAGCGCTGTTCAAAAAGCGCGGTCGCATCGACACCAATGCCTGAAAACGGATGGTGAATGGCTAATTTCACTGCGTCAAACATTCCAGTTTTGCGTGTCGAGCTACACCGAAGGCGAGAAGCTCGGCCGGGCGACCGGATCTGGCTCCATCACCCTGGCAGGACGGCCCGAAGTCGTTGCCTCTCTAGATTGTATTTCCTAGTGTCAGGGTGACTGACGACATCGGAGAGATGAGTGGCAAGCTGGCGACATTTGAGATGGCTTAAACAAGGTGTTGTCGCGTGGAATGAGCGCCGCAATAAGTCACTGTTCTTACCTGACCTGCAGCAGGCGGACCTTCAGGAAGCGAACCTGAAGAAGGCGGACCTGAAGAAGGCGCAACTGCAGCGGGCCAAATTGCAGCGGGCGAAACTGCAGCGGGCGGACCTGCGGCGGGCGGACCTGCAGGGGGCGAAACTGTGGGGCGCAGACCTTCGGGAGGCGGACCTGCAGGGGGCGAACCTGAAGAGGGCCGAGCTGAAAGAGGTCGACATGAAGCAGGCGGACCTGAAGAGGGCCGACTTGAAAGAGGTGGACCTGAAGGGGGCGAGACTGAAGGGAGCGAAACTGCAGTGGGCGGAACTGCAGGAGGCGGACCTGCAGGAGGCGGACCTGCAGGGGGCGGACCTGCAGGGGGCGAACCTGTGGGGCGCAGACCTTCGGGAGGCGGACCTGAAGGGGGCGAAACTGTTGAACGCGAACCTGTGGAGAGCGGATATCAGATCATTACAATCGGCCCGGAGCACAGAAAAAACCGGCAGGGTCGATTTTACATCCGCACACAACCTGATGCAGAGCCAAATCAACTCCATGCGCGGCGATACGGGGGTGCTGCTTCCGGATGGCCTGATCCATCCCGAGCATTGGCCGGTGTGGAGCGAAGATGAGGACGCGCCAGAGGCCGAAGATCCAAGAGAAGAGCTTTTAGATGACGCCGCGGCCGTGCCACAAGGCGACATAGAGGAGCCGTTTGTTTTCCTATCCTATTCGAGCGCTGATCGCGCAGAGATTGCAGGCTTAAGAGAAAAATTGCTTGCAGAACAAATTAGCTGCTTCTGGGACCAGGACATACCCGCAGGGGCGAGTTGGCGTGCAACTATTGAAACCAACCTGGGGGACGCCGATATCGTTCTGACTGTCTGGACAGAAAACAGTACAAAGTCGGATGCGGTTCGGGAAGAAGCGTCAACTGCTCAAAATGACGGAAAACTGGTTCATGCCCGTCTGGATGATGCCGCTCTGCCCTATGGCTTTGCTGAAACCCAATACCAAAGCTTGGTGGGGTGGGACGGAGACACAAGCGATCCCCGTTGGCAAAAGCTGATACATGTGTTGAAGGATCGCTTGTTTCCGCCGTCGCGGAGCGAATTGATCCACCGATTGGCTAATGCTGGGTCAGGATCAGCCATCGTTGAAGATGGGCGCGTGGGTATCACCGACACGCCCCCAGACGGACGTCCAGCTGAATACGATCCGACCGATGAAAATGAGATCTTTGAGGCGATTGAAACGCTCGCGAAGCGGTTTTGCGATCAATGGCCCAAACTCACTCCCAACGTCTCTGGTGTCATTCTTGATTGTGTTCGGGAGTGTAAGCACTTTGCCAAAACCAAGTGCCGGGCATGGCGAAAGTGGGAAGACATTGCTTTCACAATTTCGACACGCCTGGACGAAGAGATAGATTCTGATTGGCGCGGAATAGATAAGCTTGCCGTAAAGCTTCTAGAACGCACAGCAGAACTCAAACCGTATCTGAAGCCCATACGCCGTTCAGGAAATGGCCTGCAGCAACCTGAAATCTCACCTGAGATAAAATTAGGTGCTGCATCCGATGACCAGATTAGAAAGGTTTCCGAAGCCGTGAGTGGCTTGGTTGAAGACCCAGCTATTCAAGAGGCTGCCACGCCAGAGATACTGGACTTTCTGGACGCCAGAAATGATGATCTGAAGGCTGGTCTAAGCCGCGCTGGTAACCTAGGTGAGAAAACAGAAACAGCGCGATTCAAATACTGGCGGTGGGCGTTGAAGGGCTTGGCTGGTGTTGCGGCCACCGCAGTGACGCTCTTGTCTGGTACCACTATCAACTTGATGACAAGCCCAGAAGCTGCCAAAACTTTTCTCCTGCGAATGGAGCAGCTCCTAGAATTACTCTTGAAGTTCTTCTAGCCCGAGGAGCCCTTCTCTCGTGACTGAGAAAGGGCGATGCTGGCGATGACCCGCAATAGACCGACCGCCGATCTTTCGACACTTGCAGGCCTCAAGGCGACCCGCCATTCGATTCGTGCTCACTGCCTCAATCCGCATTGCGGCAGTCGGTTGCTCGACCTCGACGCACTGATCTGTCAATTCGGTCCCGATCACGTGGTGATCAACGACAAGCGCATCTCTTCGGCTCTCGTGTGCCAGAATGCACGCTGTCCCAGATACGGCAAGCGCGGCGGCACGATCACTATCCACCCGCACACATGGACACCGCCCGGCGCTGTGAAGCCTCTCAATCCGCCTTGAAATCGGATGCCAAGTGAACTTGCGCGAAATGCCAAGTGAACTTGCGCGCTACAGGACTGTATCGTAAATTCGGTTTCAGCATTGCCCGCCATATGGACGTGGCCATCAACAGTCGTGACTGCTATGCCGAAATCATCGGGATTGGCCTTGGCCAGTTCAGGAATATAGTCTGCGACGGCCCCATCCTCGACAGAGCGGATGCTTTGCCAGCATTCGAAAATAAATTGCTGTAATGGTAGAGATGTTGGTCGAAGACCCTGTGTGGGCCTGCTAAGTGACGTGAACGTCGAATTTTCCGGCTTCAAGTCCTGTTCCTTTGGCATTCCGGCACAGCAGGCCTTCACCTACTTCTGCGTTCTACTCTATCACGCAGGAAATCCAAAATTACACCAATAAAAGCAACGGACTTGGAGCAATGGCAAGTCCCGGCGCGGTGGAGGGATCGGCACCCGGAAAGTGACACGCCGTGATCGGCAGAAGGTGACATCCGATGCAGGGATGATGGGTGAAGTAACGTGCCCAAAAATGCCAGCTGAATTTGAGCCCTAACACAGGCCAAACGGAAGGATGAGTACGGTCAGAAGTGCTCTAAGTTTTTGAAAATTTGCAAGATTGGCTGGGGAACCTGGATTCGAACCAGGACTAACAGAGTCAGAGTCTGCGGGTCTACCGTTAACCTATTCCCCAATGCCGGGTTCGTTGAACAACCCGATTGAATGGCCCTGCAAGAGGTTTCGCCCATTCTTGGCATACGGAGGCGAACCTCCGAAGGTGACGGGGATATACATCCAATATGGGCCAGGATGCAACAGCGTGCTCAAACTTTTTTAAAGGCGGTCTAAACGCCTGATTTTCAGCGCAGAAAATTAGCCCCGTCAGAAATGCGATCTGCAGCTATGCGGCCCAAGCACAACCTGTTACTGTTGGCGCAACGATACAAATCAGCGCGTTGACGGCATGCTTTGCGAACGTCGACTGCGCCTCGAAAGGCTAAAACGTGACAGATTCAGGTCAGGAACCGCCCGAAACCGGGCGAGGTTCCCCTGAAACGTCCGCAGTTTCTTCGGCCCGTGGAAAACGGGCCGCGTCCAGACGTCGCCGGAAGCGCGGCGGCGGTGCATCGAAAGCCCCGCAGGGGCAGCCGGCGCCACAGGTCTCTTCGCAGATTGAAGGGGCTGCCGGTAACAGCGGGGCAGGGCGCGCAGAAGGCGGACCAACAGGTGGACACCTAAAGGGTCAGGGCCATGCCGGCCAGCCTGCGACAGGCCCAGCGGCGCGCAGGCGAAGGCGCAAACGCGGGACGCAAGCGAATCTTTCGCAGGAAGATGCGTGGCAGGCGACCTCGCAGCCAGATGCTCAGAATCGCGATGCTTCCTCCCTTGCCGATGGCACGGTGCCAAGTGGAGAGCGGATGCGGTCATCAGCCTCGGGTCCCCAGACTGCTGAGCCTCAAAAGGCGCTCGCAGAGTCCGGCTCAAGCGGGCAACCGAAGCGTCGCAAGCGGCGCCGGGGCGGCAAGCGGTCCGTCTTCACACGCGCAGACGTGGGACTTCGCGAAAGCACTCCTGCCAAAGTGCCCCCAGGCGGATCCCACCTTGACGATAAAGTCGCCGATAGCAACGCTCCAGGCCTCGGGCCACAGCCTCGTGTTGAGGAGTTGCCGGAGCCGGCGCGGGCAAAAGCGCCGACTATAGCGGAAGTCCATAAAGACGGGCGCGGGCCCAGAGTTCACCGCAGAGCCTCTGAGCAGGGGGAGCAGACGCTCTATGCAGCACTTGATCTTGGCACCAACAATTGCCGGTTGTTGATAGCCCGACCGGAAGAGCGCGGCTTTCGGGTGGTCGATGCCTATTCCCGGATCGTCCGGCTTGGTGAAGGGGTTGGCGCCAACAAGCGTCTTGGCGATGCGGCGATGGAGCGCGCGATCGATGCCTTGGCCAATTGCCATCGCAAGCTGGCTGAGCGCGGCGTTCTTCGTTCGCGGCTGATTGCGACCGAGGCGTGCCGCGCGGCGGAAAATGGCGATGAATTCATCGCCCGGGTGCAGAAGGAGACAGGTCTGGCGCTTGAGGTGGTCAACCGGGAAACGGAAGCACGGCTCGCGGTCGCCGGCTGCGTTTCGCTGGTCGACCAACAAGCCGATGGTGTCATCCTGTTTGACATCGGCGGTGGCTCGTCGGAAATCGTCTGGCTCGACCTGCGCAATCGCTGCGGCGCGCGCGGTTTTGCCCTGACCCGTTTCATCCGGTCCTGGACATCGCTTCCGGTCGGCGTCGTGAATCTTGCAGAGCGCCATGGCGGCGTAGATGTCACGCATGAGGTTTTCGAGGCCATGGTTGCGGATGCAGCAGGGCACCTTGAAGATTTTAATCTTGGCGACGATCTGACCTATGCAATTGCCACCGGCAAGGTTCATATGCTTGGCACCTCGGGGACTGTTACAACGCTCGCTGGTGTCCACTTGGGCCTGAAGCGCTATGACCGGCGTCGTGTAGACGGTGCCTGGCTTGAGGACGACCAGGTCGGTGCAATGATTGATCGACTGAGGGAAATGCCTTACGAGGAGCGGGTGGAAAACCCCTGCATTGGAGCCGATCGCGCGGATCTCGTGCTCGCTGGCTGTGCGATCCTAGAGGCAATTCGGCGGCGCTGGAGTTGCTCGCGGCTAAGAGTTGCCGACCGGGGACTTCGCGAAGGTATTCTTACAGAGTTGATGGCTGCAGATGGGGTGTGGTCAAGAAAAACACATGGCCGTCGGAACGGACGCCAAAGAGGCAGAAAATGACACGCAGGAGTAAGGGAACCGGAGATCGCGGGCTGAAAGTGCGAGTGAAAACCGCCGCGGGACGAAGAGAGTCTTCGACGCGTTGGCTACACCGCCAGCTGAACGACCCCTATGTTCGCCGGGCGAAGGCCGACGGCTACCGCTCCCGCGCCGCCTACAAGCTTCTCGAGATTGATGAGAAGCACAACATCCTGAAGCCGGGATATCGCGTGGTTGACCTTGGGGCTGCTCCGGGTGGCTGGTGCCAGGTTGCAGCCGCGAAGGTTCAGTCTTCGGTTGACGCGCCCAAGGTTGTCGGGATCGACTACCTTGAAATGGATCATGTGCGCGGTGCGATCTTTCTCCAAAAGGACTTTCTGGACGACGATGCTCCAGATGCGTTGATGGAAGCCCTCGGCGGACACCGTCCAGATGTCGTGCTGTCTGATATGGCGGCGCCAACAACGGGTCACCGGCAGACGGATCACTTGCGCACGACCCACCTGTTTGAGGTCGCTATCGATTTTGCACAGCGCAATCTGGTGCCTGGCGGCACTTTTCTCGCCAAGGTTTTTCGAGGCGGTACAGAAAGCGCACTGCTCAATGATTTGAAACGTGACTTCAAGTCCGTTGCACATGTGAAGCCGCCCGCGAGCCGCAAGGAGAGTCCTGAGCTTTATGTGATCGCCAAGGGCTTTCGCGGGTCAGACCACGACAGAGAGTGACTAGGTGCAGGCGTCGCTGAGCACTTAAAAACGTCTGCAATTTTGGTTTTTCAAGCAGACAGGCTTTCCATCCTGTCACCTGCATGTTATTGACCCGCGCCAACTTCTCCGGCATTGCCGAAGCGACTCGACGGATGCAAGACAGCCAAGGTCTTGCGTCCCTCTTATGCATTTTTTCAAGGGGAATTGGCCATGGCTTCATTCTTTGTTCCATCGACCGGCGCCGAAGCGCTGACCTTCGATGACGTCCTGCTGATCCCCGGTCATTCCGAGGTTATGCCGGCGCAGACAGACCTGCGGTCTCGCGTCACCCGCGATCTTGAACTCAATTTGCCGATCATCTCGTCTGCCATGGATACCGTGACTGAGGGCCGCTTGGCGATTGCCATGGCTCAGGCCGGCGGCATTGGTGTCATTCATCGGAACCTGTCGCTCGATCGTCAGGCCGAAGAAGTCCGGATGGTCAAGAAATTTGAATCCGGCATGGTGGTCAATCCACTCGTTATCGGGCCGGATGCGACGCTGAAAGATGCATTGGACCTCATGGGGCGGTTTGGCATCTCTGGCGTTCCAGTCGTTGAAAATGGTGGTGTCGGTGGCCAGATCACGGGGCGCCTTGTTGGGATCCTGACCAACCGTGATGTCCGCTTTGCGTCAAACCCCGCTCAGCTTGTTTCCGAGCTGATGACCCGGGAAGGCCTTATCACGGTCAGTGATGGCGTCAGCCAGGAAGAGGCAAAGCGGCTTCTGCACCAGCACCGGATCGAAAAACTTTTGGTCACGGACAAGGACCATAACTGTATCGGTCTGATCACCGTCAAGGACATGGAAAAAGCGAAGCTCAATCCTAACGCGTCCAAGGATTCTCAGGGGCGCTTGCTTGTCGCCGCTGCGACAAGCGTCGGCGAGGAAGGCATGGACCGTGCGGAGCGCTTGATTGATGCCGGCGTCGACATGGTCGTCGTCGACACGGCGCATGGTCATTCCGCGCGTGTGCTGGAAATGGTCACCAAGGTGAAGGCGCTTTCGAATTCGGTCCAGGTGCTTGCCGGAAACGTTGCAACGGCTGAGGCCACGAAGGCGCTGATCGATTCAGGTGCCGATGGCGTAAAGGTCGGCATTGGTCCGGGTTCGATTTGTACCACCCGCATTGTTGCCGGTGTTGGCGTGCCACAGCTCACCGCGATCATGGAGGCCGTGAACGAAGCCGACAAGCACAATGTGCCCGTGATGGCAGACGGTGGCATCAAGTATTCCGGTGATCTGGCCAAGGCCATTGCAGCCGGTGCGTCCTCCGTCATGGTGGGATCATTGCTTGCAGGAACCGAGGAAAGCCCCGGTGAGGTCTATCTGCACCAGGGCCGCTCCTATAAGTCCTACCGGGGGATGGGATCTGTCGGAGCTATGGCGCGCGGATCTGCCGACCGGTATTTCCAGGCGGAAGTCCGTGACAGCCTGAAACTTGTGCCAGAAGGCATTGAGGGCCAGGTACCCTACAAGGGATCTTTGTCCAGCGTCTTGCATCAGCTTGCAGGCGGTCTGAGAGCCGCAATGGGGTACGTTGGCGGAAAAACGATTGCCGATTATCAGGAAAAAGCGCGGTTCGTGCGGATTTCAGGTGCGGGTCTGCGCGAAAGTCACGCGCATGATGTGACCATCACGCGCGAAAGCCCGAACTACCCGTCCAGCCTTTAAAGAAATTGGCCCGGTCTGCGCGCGTTGCAGGCCGGCGCTTTGGAGTTCAGTCCATGAAAGATGGCGGCCGTCTGTCAGCTGCAATCGAAGTTCTTTCCGAGGTGTTCGAGCGCCATCGGCCAGTGCAGCTTGCTCTTCGCGATTGGGGTGCATCCCATCGCTTCGCCGGATCTGGCGACCGTACGGTCATCGGGAATTTGGTCTTTGATGCGCTTCGGCACAAGGCGAGCCTTGGTGCCCGTGTCGGCAGCCGCGATCCGCGTCTGCTGGTTCTGGCAACCTATGTGTTGACTTGGGAAAATGGTCTTGAACGTCTGCAGACGGTCCTTTCCGAAGATCACCATGCACCGGATACCTTGAGTGAAGCGGAAGAAGTTTCGCTCAAAGCTGACGTTTCCGATGAAACACTTCCACATGATGCGGCCGATGTTCCCGACTGGCTCTGGCCTTCGTTCGAAAAGCAATTCGGTGAAAAGGCCGTGATCGAGGGCAGGGCGCTCGCGCAACGAGCTCCGATCGATTTGCGCGTCAATACCCTGAAATCTGACCGCGAAAAATTGCATAAGCGCTTGGCGCATGCAGGTGCCGAGCCGACCACGATCACACCGACAGCTCTTAGAATTGCGCCAAAGCCGGGGGCGGGCCGCATGCCGCATGTCCAGGCCGAGGAGGGCTATCGTAAGGGCTGGTTCGAATTGCAGGACGAGGCCAGCCAGATCGCGGCAGCTCTTGCAGGAGCGAAACCTGGCGAACAGGTTCTCGACCTGTGCGCCGGAGGCGGCGGCAAGACCCTTGCGCTGGCAGCAGCCATGGAGAACAAAGGGCAGATCTATGCCTATGACGCTGATCGCCTTCGTCTGGCGCCGATCCATGAGCGCCTTCAACGCTCCGGGGTTCGCAATGTCCAGGTCAAAGATCCGGCGAGCTCAGATCTCGAGGCGCTGAAAGGGCAGATGGATCTTGTGTTCATCGATGCTCCTTGCACGGGCACAGGTGTCTGGCGACGCCGTCCGGACTCCAAGTGGAAGCTGACGGAAAAAGCCCTTGAGGACCGACTGATAGAGCAGCGCAAGGTTCTCGAAAACGCGCGCATGTTCGTCAAGCCGGGCGGCCGGATAGTCTATGCAACTTGCTCGCTGCTGCCGGAAGAAAACGCCGATCAGGTCACGCACTTTCTGGCAGAAAACGAAGATTTCAAGCTGGTTCCGGTTGTCGACGACTGGGCGAAGATGTTCGGCCCGGATCATCTGCCGGCCTATATTTCCGATCGGGGCGAGCTCACGCTTACACCGGCGTCGACAGACACCGATGGTTTCTTCATTGCGCTTCTGAAACGCGAGTCATAAGTCCAACAAAACAGTTCCGACGCTAGATGTCGCCGGGACGTTCTGGAGACCCGATGGGATTTCCAACCTGTTCTGTCGGGTTGTCACGGGTGTCTTGCCCCGGCGCTGAACTCGCGGCCAAACGTATTTCTGCGGACAATCGAGCGATCCGAGTTGTCAAGACTTCATCCAACGGCCTGTTTTGCGCTGTCGCGGTCAAGATGGCTCTGGCGTCTTTGGGATGACCGAGCACCTTCAAGGCGGCTCCCAGAGCATTCCCAGCATCTTTGCGGTCAGGCGCCTTCTCAAACGCGCGATGCGCATGAACAAGTGCAGCTTCGCCGTCACCAAGCTTTCGGCAAACAACGCTGAGTGACGTCAGGATTGAGGTCTTGTCGTCTGTCGCGCGCGTAAGAGCTGCCCAATAGGCGCTCTTGGCAAAGTCCAGATTGCCGGCGGCAAAATGGGCTTCAGCGACCAGTTTGTGGAGATTGGCCGATTCTGGCGACAACTTCAGGGCTTTGTCCGCATAAGTCAGCGCTTCATCGTATCGCTTTCGCCGGATCAGCAGTTCAGACAGGCCTGTAAGAGCGGGGATATAGGATGGATCGAGCCCTAGAGCCTTGTGATAGGCAGCCGCAGCACGAGAGGCTTGCGGATCTTTCGCAGTAATCTGAGCATAGAGCGTCAAAGCAGGTGCATTTTCGGGCAGGAGGGCCATCAAACGCTCCGCCGGTGCGAGGGCGCTTTGCGTCTTGTCCTGCCGCAATCGAACTGTCGCCAGTCCATAGAGCGCGTTGTGATTGTCAGGCGAGGCGGCCAGAACCTCCTCGAAATTGCTTTCGGCATTGCTCAAATCGTCGAGCAGAAGCTGGCAGTTGCCAAGATTCGCCCGTGCCTGGAGATGATCGGGCTCGACAAAGACAATCCGGCGCAGCTGTGAGGCGGCTTCTTCAAGGTAGCCGGCCCTTAGCAAGGCCGTCGCGGTCCGATAGGCAATTTCGATGTCATCCGGATCGGCTTCAAGCGCGTTGAGATATGCAGAAAGCGCAGCTTCCTGATCTCCCTGCCTCTCATGTTTCAGTGCCTCGTCGAAGGCTTCACGAGCCGGTGTCGTCATTTGCCGTTCCAAAATCCTTTGCGAGCATTTGCGCCGGGCAAACTGTTTGGTCTGGCCAACTGGAGATCTGCCCACGAAACTACAACGAATCGTCTCCTCTCACTCTAACCCGCCTTTGAGGCGAAAGATCCTCCGTGGCAAAGGTCACGGCAGCACCGGTCGATTTGCTTGTGCAAACTTCTGGCGAGCAGCAGCGCTCGAACAAAGCCCAACGAGCCTCGAGTCCGTTCAGGAGAGGTGGAAAGCCGCGCGTTTGGCGCGTTTTTCAGCTTCAATTTAAGACGCTATCCGTTTAGAAGCTTGCCATGACCCAGCATGATCGCCTCCTCATCATCGATTTCGGTTCTCAGGTTACGCAGCTCATTGCGCGTCGCTTGCGCGAACTGAACGTCTTTTGTGAAATTCATCCTTATCAGAAGGTCACTGACGCCTTCCTCGCAGAGTTTAAGCCGAGGGCGGTGATCTTCTCAGGTGGGCCTGACTCTGTCGTGCGCGAGGGATCTCCGAGACCGCCGATGACGGTCTATGAGCTCGGCGTGCCGATCCTGGGCATCTGCTACGGGCAGCAGGTGATGATGCAGGACCTGGGCGGTCAGGTGGATGGCGGCAAGATTTCAGGCGGTGGCGGCACCGCCGAGTTTGGACGCGCATTTGTTACGCCTGCAGGTGAGCCACTCTCCATTCTGCAAGGTTGGTTTGCCGAAGGCAAAGAACAGGTGTGGATGAGCCACGGCGACCACGTCAGCAAGATTGCGCCTGGCTTTGAGGTGTTTGGTACCTCGCCGAACGCGCCCTACGCGGTCACGGCAGACGTTGAACGGCACTTCTATGCGGTGCAGTTTCATCCAGAAGTGCATCACACGCCGAATGGCAAGATGCTGTATGAGAACTTCGTCCGTGCGGCCGGCTTCAAGGGCGACTGGACCATGGGCGCCTATCGCGAAGAAGCCATCGCGAAGATCCGCGAACAGGTTGGTGACAAGAAGGTCATCTGCGGATTGTCGGGCGGCGTCGACAGTTCGGTCGCTGCCGTTTTGATCCATGAAGCAATTGGTGATCAGCTGACATGCGTTTTTGTTGACCATGGGCTTTTGCGTCAGAACGAAGCCGACGAAGTGGTCACCATGTTCCGCGATCACTACAATATTCCGTTGATCCATGCCGATGAGAGCAAGCTGTTTCTGTCCAACCTTGAAGGCGTGTCGGATCCGGAAACCAAGCGCAAGATTATCGGCAAGCTCTTTATCGATGTCTTCCAGAAATACGCCAACGAGATCGATGGCGCGGAATTCCTCGCTCAGGGCACGCTCTATCCGGATGTGATCGAAAGCGTCAGTTTTTCAGGTGGTCCGTCTGTTACCATCAAGTCCCACCATAATGTGGGTGGACTGCCGGAAAAGATGGGCCTCAAGCTTGTTGAACCGCTGCGCGAACTCTTCAAGGATGAAGTCCGTGCGCTTGGCCGCGAACTCGGTCTGCCAGACAGCTTCATCGGTCGACACCCATTCCCGGGGCCAGGCCTTGCGATCCGGTGCCCGGGGGAGATCACGGGCGAAAAGTTGGACATTCTCCGCAAGGCAGATGCAGTCTATATCGACCAGATCCGCAAACACGGTCTTTACGATGAGATCTGGCAGGCCTTTGTCGCGATCCTGCCGGTTCGCACCGTCGGCGTCATGGGCGACGGCCGCACCTATGATTACGCCTGTGCGCTTCGGGCTGTAACCTCGGTCGACGGCATGACGGCGGATTATTATCCCTTCACTCACGAGTTCCTTGGCGAAACCGCCACGCGGATTATCAATGAGGTGCAGGGCATCAACCGCTGCACCTATGATATCACCTCCAAGCCCCCCGGCACCATCGAGTGGGAATGATCCCCACGTCAGGGTTAGCAGATCTAGTTGTGTGCAAGGGCGTGGGTTTGGCAGGCTGTTCGCTCAAATGGTTAAAGCCAACCTGCTCCCAATTGGATCTTGCATCTAATACTCGTGGACAAAAGACCGAGACAACGTGAACGGGCTGGGTTTCACGAATTTGGATTGTTAGCGTTTTCCTCATCGAATTCGTTGAGGTAAATGCATGGAACGAGATAAGACCCTCGACAATATCGAGGTCACACGCAACACAAACTCGCAAATCGACTGGTACAATGAGCGGCAGTCTTATTTGGACAATGGTCGGCTCCTGCCACACTTGTTGGCCGATATCTTTCCGGTCTTCTCCACTCGCCAAAAAGTAACGCGTATGTTGGAAACACTCCGTTATTGGGAGCTTGTTGAAAACATTCCCGGTGACATATTCGAATGTGGTGTTGCTGGTGGCGAGTTTCTGATGAGCATGGCTCATTTTTCATCTATCTACGAACCGCATCATTACACGCGAAAAATTGTCGGATTCGATACGTTCGACGGCTTCACGGAACCATCCGAGCAAGATCGGACGTCAAACGCCAAGCATATGAAGTCGGGCGGCCTCTCCTACGACAGCTACGGATATCTGGAAAAAGCCATTGAGTTTTATGATCAAAACCGATTGATCGGAAACATTGGCAAGGTATTTCTCGTGAAAGGCGACATTTCGCTCACGCTCCCTGAATACCTCGAGAAGCATCCGTCGACCGTTATCGGCCTCTTGCACTTGGATATTGATCTGTACCGGCCCACTTTGGATGTTCTCAAGGCGGTCCGCAGGCACATGGCAAAGGGCTCGATCATCGTGTTCGATGAAATCAACCATCTGGACTACCCGGGTGAAACCCTTGCCGTGATGGAGGCGCTTGGCCTCGAAAACATCGGATTGAAAAGGGTTCGGGAGGCCTCGATGGCCGCTTACACGATCCTTTAGAATGGTGGGAACGCTATGCAAATTGCGAAACTTGAGTCTTCGGACAAGCTCACTGAATTTAGAGACTTCGTATTCGGCTTGGCAGGCACGTCGACACACACGGAATTCTCGCAGGCGCTGTGTGACGCACACACGGGCGGCAACAATCTTGCAGCTGATATTCAAGACCGCGCGCTAAATTCGAGTGAGTTCGAGGCGCTCGTAAGAGATGATGAATGGCTGATGCTCGCAAGCGAACACCTTGGTATCGAAAAAAGCTATACCAAGATCGTGTTTCCGCACTTCCGGGTGGATTTGCCAGATCAGTTTAAAAGCGATTCACAAAAAATGCTGCTGCCGTGGCATCAGGAGGCAGCCTACTATTTGCCCAAAGGCGACTGCACAACACAAAGTATCGTCTTGTCGACGATACTGCATGACGCGGCCGAGGAAAATGGGGCGCTGCTGGTAGCCGAAGAAGCAGAGCAGGATTTTCAAGAACATGAATCGCGGTTTATGGACAACCAAAGGAAGCGTTTTTTCCGTGTCGAATGCACGCCTCCAAAAAGCTCCACTGTGGCCGAAACTAGTTTCGGTGAAACCGTTGTTTTCGACTTTCTGGCGAAACACAGATCCGGAAACAATACATCCCCGCTCGTCAGATTGACATTTTTGCTCAGGGCAAGTGACACGCGACTGATTTGAAACAAAGTGGCCTGGTCTACTAAGGAAGTAGCGGATGCGGCGTTCAGTCTTCATTCGGTCGCCGCAAATCTTCCACGGGTGCGCAGTTTCTGTTTGGTAGCGACAGCCCCCCATAGATTGCTGCAATCCAGAACAGCCTGCCTGTCGGTCCGCTAAGGGTGTCTGACAGGCAGGAGGCTAATTTCCAACTAAAAGATGGCGCTTAGTCGACAGTCGTTTCAAAGCCTTCCAGGACGATCTTGCCCTTGGCCTTGCCGCTTTCGATGAATTGATGCGCGCGCCTCAAATTCTGGGCACTGATCGTCCCGAAATTTTCGCCAAGCGTGGTCTTGAGGGTGCCCTCGTCGACGTGTTTCGAGATCTCGTTGAGCAGCTTGCCCTGCTCTGCCATATCAGTCGTTTTGAACATGGAGCGGGTGAACATGAACTCCCAGTGGGTCGAAACGCTCTTGCGCTTGAAGGGACTGATGTCGAGGCCTGCTGGGTCGTCAATCAGTGAAAAGCGACCTTGTGGCGCGATCAGTTCGGCAATCTCTGACAGGTGATCGTCCGTGTTGGTGGTTGAAAAGACATAGGCCGCTGCGCCGAGGTCGAGGTCCGCAATTTGTTTCGCAAGCGGCTTTGAATGGTCGACGACATGATCTGCGCCAAGGTTCAGAACCCATTCGCGGGTCTCCGGTCGTGAAGCAGTCGCGATTACCGTAATGTCCGTGAGCTTGCTGGCCAGTTGAACGGCGATAGAACCAACGCCGCCAGCGCCGCCAATGATGAGAAGGACGGACGGCGCTCCGGGAATCGCTGCGTTGATGTTCAAGCGATCAAAAAGCGTCTCCCATGCCGTGATGGCGGTTAGTGGAAGAGCTGCGGCTTCTGCCCAGGAGAGGCTTTTCGGCTTTCGGCCAACGATACGTTCATCAACAAGGTGAAATTCGGCGTTGGTGCCCGGGCGCGTGACGTCGCCGGCATAAAAGACCTCATCGCCGACCTCGAAACTTGTCACATCCGAACCTTTGGCGACCACGATACCGGTGGCGTCCCAGCCGAGAACCTTGTAGTCGCCGGCCTCCGGTTCCGCCCGCATGCGAACCTTGGTGTCGACAGGATTCACCGAAACGGCTCGAACCTCCACGAGAATATCTGAACCGAGCGGCTCAGGACGTGGCAGGTCTATATCGATGAGCGCATTGTCATCAGTGATCGGGAGGGATTTTTCATAACCAATAGCACGCATATCAAAGCTCCTGAATTGCTATTAGTCGATTTGGCGCATATCGTCTCTCAAGACAAGAACGCACATAGATAACGCTAAGCGTACTTATTGAAACTAGGTATATCAAAGGACACTGTAATGGTACGTGCCCGACACACGAGTTTCGAATGCAGTCCAGGCTGTGCGGTTGAAGCAACTCTGAGCCTTATTGACGGCAAATGGAAAGGCGTTGTGCTGTACCATCTTCTCGACAGCACTCTGCGGTTCAACGAAATTCGCAAGAAACTGCCAAGCGTTACCCAGCGTATGTTGACCAACCAGTTGCGCTCACTTGAAGCAGATGGCTTGATTTCCCGGACAGTCTATCCGGTCATTCCGCCGAAGGTGGAATATGCCCTCACAGAACGTGGCCGCAGCCTTGAGCCAGTAATTCTGGCGTTGAAGCAATGGGGCGATACGAATAAGGAACTGTGGCCGGAGGAATACGGAAACCAGAAGATAGTGCGCTGAACTTCAGACCTGGGGCGCGCGCATTTTCGCTGTACCATTCGGCGCATCAAATGCGTTGCCGCTTGATGCCCAATCGGTCTGAAGGCTGGCTGTGACAGCCGGTCAGAGACAATTTCATGACGTGCTTTTGATTTCGCGAAGGTGGACGGATCGGCGAGGATCCGATGCCTTGTTTAAGCGTGATGACCTATCTGGAGTAACCCAATGAGCCGCTGCTTGATGTCATGTATCTATGCTTCTCTTGTCTCGGTGTTCCTCGCCGGAACAGCGCTTGCCGGGGAGGTGAAGATTGAGGCTGTAGATGCCATCGAGAACGATGGTCTGTGGCGCTTCAGCGTCACCCTCCGTCATGAAGATGAGGGCTGGGATCATTACGCGGATTTATGGCAGGTCCTGACGCCGGATGGAGGCATCCTGGGAGAACGGGTGCTGGCACATCCGCATGTCAATGAGCAGCCTTTCACGCGCAGTCTGGGTGGCGTTCGGATTCCCGATGATATTTCAAAGGTCATAATTCGTGCACGCGACACCGTACATGGCTTCGCCGAGGAAACGTTGGAGGTCACTTTGACACGATAGTCGCGTGTCAGCCGGACGCAAGCACGAGAACCCCGTCGGCAATAAACTGAATAGAGAGGGCTGCAAGGAGCACTCCAAGCAGCCGTGTGATCACCAGCTGAGCTGTGTCGCCCATCAGTCGCTCAAGTTTGTCCGCCAGAAGGAAGGCGACCAGACACAGCCCCAGGATGGTGACGATGACGGCCCCAAGCCCGGCGTAGGTGAGGGTATCAGGAGCCTGGCCTGATAGAAGAATGATGGCCGAAATGGCCGCCGGGCCGGCGATCAAGGGGATCGCAAGCGGGAAGATAGCCACTTCGTGGACATCACTTGGAGGATTGTCCTCAACGGCTTTTTCAGCCGTTTCTGACTTCCGTGCGGCGCGCTTGCCGAAAACCATCTCGATTGCGATCAGAAACAGCAGAATGCCGCCAGCGACGCGGAACGCGGACACGGAGATGCCAAGCACATTGAGGACGGTCTGACCTGCCACGAAGAAAAGCATCAGGATGCCGGCTGCGGTCACCGTCGCCCGAATGGCGACGCGCCGGCGATCGTGAGCAGAAAGCCCCGAGGTAACCGCGAGGAACATCGGTGCCAGTCCGACCGGATCGATGGTGACGAAAAGCGTGGCAAATGCATTGATGAAATAGTCGAACATGGCTCACTCACGCTCCAGAATGGGGGCTTTTTCCGGGCATCTTACAGCTCTGAAGCGGCTTTGATCACCGGTGGTTTTCAAATCTATTTTCGAGCCTGTGCATGACGCTCGTAAGCCGTTGAATATTATGACGTAAACGCATTCCGAAAATGACTGTCATATTTGGTTCAAATTGATGAATCGGATATAAAAGAAAAAGCAATAACAACGATATGAGTTCAATCCTTGGCTGATCAGGATAACAGCACTTCGGGCGGCGCCTCGCCGTCCGATATCAAGCCGATTTCCATCGTCGACGAAATGAAGCGAAGCTATCTCGATTACGCCATGAGCGTGATCGTGAGCCGCGCGCTTCCCGATGTTCGAGACGGTCTGAAACCGGTGCATCGTCGCATTCTGTATTCGATGCATGAGAACGGCTACGAGTGGAACAAGCCCTATCGCAAATCGGCCCGCGTGGTCGGGGACGTGATGGGTAAATACCATCCGCACGGCGACAGTGCGATTTACGATGCGCTTGTGCGTATGGCGCAGACCTTCTCATTGCGCCTGCCTTTGATCGACGGCCAGGGCAACTTTGGCTCGATCGATGGCGACCCGGCGGCAGCCATGCGCTACACCGAGTGTCGTCTGCAGAAGGTGGCCCACAAGCTCCTCGACGACATCGACAAGGACACGGTCGACTTTCAGGAGAACTACGACAACTCCGAAAGCGAACCGGTCGTCCTTCCCGCAAAGTTCCCGAATCTGCTCGTCAATGGCGCTGGCGGTATTGCCGTCGGGATGGCGACAAATATTCCGCCGCACAATCTGGGTGAAGTGATCGATGCTTCCATCGCGATGATGGAAAATCCGGCGATGACGCTTGAAGAGCTGATGGAAATTGTCCCTGGCCCGGATTTTCCGACCGGCGGCATTATTCTAGGCCGTTCCGGCATCCGCTCCGCGTTCGAGAGTGGCCGCGGCTCTGTCGTGATGCGCGGCAAGGTTGAAGTCGAAGAGATCCGCAAGGACCGCTTTGCCCTGATCGTTTCGGAAATTCCGTACCAAGTGAACAAGTCCTCCATGATCGAAAAGATCGCCGAGGCTGTCCGCGACAAACGTATCGAGGGCATTTCCGACATTCGCGACGAAAGCGACCGTTCCGGAATGCGCGTTGTGATCGAGTTGAAGCGTGACGCGGTTGCAGACGTTGTGCTGAACCAGCTTTATCGTTTCTCGCAGTTGCAGAGCTCATTTGGCTGCAACATGGTTGCCTTGAACGGTGGCAAGCCGGAATTGATGAACTTGTCCGACATGCTGAAGGCCTTCGTTGCCTTCCGCGAGGAAGTCATTGGTCGCCGGACCCGATACCTGCTGAGAAAGTGCCGCGACCGGGCACACATCTTGGTTGGTCTGGGTATCGCCGTTGCCAATATCGATGAGGTGATCAAACTGATCCGCGCGGCTCCGGACCCTGCAACTGCGAGACAGCAGTTGATGGAGCGCAATTGGCCGGCACAGGATGTGCGTTCGCTTATCCTCCTGATCGACGATCCGCGCCATATGGTTCAGGAAGATGGCACCTACAAGCTGTCTGAAGAACAAGCGCGTGCGATTTTGGAACTGCGCCTACAGCGTTTGACGGCGATGGGTCGCGACGAGATCGAGGAAGAGCTGAACAAGATCGGTGCGGAAATCGCCGAGTATCTCGAGATCCTGCGTTCGCGCAAGCGCATCCAGGATATCGTCCGCACCGAAATGCTCGACATCAAGAACGAATTTGCGACGCCCCGTCGCACGGAAATCGTTGATGGCGGAGCCGATTTCGATGAAGAGGATCTGATCCAGCGCGAGGACATGGTCGTGACCGTGTCTCATGGCGGCTACATCAAACGCGTGCCGCTGGCCACCTACCGGGCGCAGCGTCGCGGCGGCAAGGGACGTTCCGGCATGGCAACCAAGGACGAGGATTTCGTCACGCGGTTGTTTGTTGCCAACACCCACACGCCGGTGCTTTTCTTCTCCTCGCGCGGCATTGCCTACAAGATGAAGGTCTGGCGTCTGCCGCTTGGCGGACCGACTGGCAAAGGCAAGGCTCTCATCAACATGCTTCCGCTGGAGCAGGGTGAACAGATTTCCTCGATCATGCCTTTGCCGGAAGACGAGGAAAGTTGGGCAAACCTCGACGTAATGTTCTCAACGGTTCGCGGAACCGTGCGCCGGAACAAGTTGTCGGACTTCGTGCAGATCAACCGCAATGGCAAGATCGCCATGAAGCTCGAGGACGGCGACGGCATTGTTGATGTCGACACCTGCTCCGAGCATTCCGATGTGATGTTGACTACGGCATCCGGGCAATGCATTCGCTTCCCGGTCACGGACGTGCGTGTCTTCGCGGGCCGCAACTCGGTTGGCGTGAGGGGAATCCGGCTGGCTGATGACGACCATGTCATCTCGATGCAGATTCTCCATCACATCGACGTCGATGCGGAGGAACGTGCTGCCTATCTGAAGATGTCCAGGGCATTGCGCGGCGAGTCCGAAGAGGCATCGAGTGATGATGAAGCGGACGTGGTCGCTGGTGCTTTGCCTCAGGAGCGCTATGCAGAGATGAGTGCTGCCGAGCAGATCATTCTGACGCTGTCGCAAAACGGTTACGGCAAGCGCACATCTTCGTTCGAATATCGCGTCACCGGACGTGGCGGTAAGGGCATCACGGCGATGGCGGTGAATGACCGCAACGGTCCGCTCGTCTCTTCCTTCCCGGTTGAGGACAGCGACCAGATCATGCTGGTGACCGACGGAGGTCAGCTGATCCGCTGTCCAGTCGAAGGCATCCGCATTGCTGGACGTGCGACTCAAGGGGTGATCGTCTTCAAGACGGCGACAGATGAAAATGTGGTCGCGGTGGAGCGTATCAGCGAGGTCGACGAGGAGGATGAGGTCATCGACGAGGAAGGTGGCGAAGGTGCGGTTAGGTCTTCCGACCAAGGCGACGGCACTGCCGACACCTCCGAGGGCGCACCGGAACCGGACGGCGAATAAGTTCGGCGAAGGGTTTTCCTGAACCCGGGCGGGTTCGCCTGGGGAAGGGGTGTTCCAAACAAAAGCAGCGGCCTGACACGAAATCAGGGCCGCTGCTTTTGTTTGAAGGCCAAGCGCTCGGATCCTGAATGCGGGGAGAATTCAGGGGACGGGTCCTGCGTCTAGCTGTTGGTCGGCACGCGTTCCAGAACTGTGGTGTTTTCGGTCGTTGCCGGTTGTTTCACGGTAACGAAATTGATCTGACGGACAGTACCTGTCCCGCTGATGGCGGCAGCGCAATCAGAAGACCATGCACCCCACGCCTGTCCCTGGCAGTTTGACGGCAATGTGCCGTCCATCCGGTCAGACTTGGTCAGCGCTACACCCTGTGCGATCGCGCTGCCGCTGCCGCCGATGGGCTGGAGCGTGAAGAATGCGGCCAAGGCAACGGCGGCAACACCTGCGACCATCACACCGGCAATCTGCATCGCGCTCCGCGGGCTTGCGGCGCGTTTTTTGGATTCAAAAACATCCCTGCCAAACTTCTGCAGGAACATATCGTTCTGAAAGTCATCATAGGCGGTCATCTTGAGCTCCCTTTAGGCGTCTTGCCCTTTGGTCAGTAAATACAAGATGACGCAATTCGTTCCATGAGGTCGTGATACGCATCACATAATGGAAGCTTCTTTGAGATACCTGAAAAAGCTTGTCGCGGCTTTGAAGCTTGTGAGATCCGCCGGGGCAAGCTATGGAAAGCGCCATGATACGGACCGCGCTATATCCAGGATCGTTTGACCCCGTCACAAACGGTCATCTCGACATCCTCCGTCAGGCACTTGCACTGGCCGATGAAGTCGTCGTCGCCATTGGGATTCATCCGGGCAAAGCGCCACTGTTCAGCTTTGGCGAGCGCGTCAAGATGATCCATGAGTCGGCTGAAGCGGCCTTCGGGGCTGACGAGGCAGCCAAGATCAGGGTTGTCTCGTTTTCCAATCTGGTGATCGAAACCGCCCGTTCGCTTGGCGCGAATTATCTTGTGCGCGGCCTCCGCGATGGCACGGACCTCGACTACGAGATGCAGATGGCCGGAATGAACGCCACCCTTGCTCCTGAAATCAGAACTGTGTTTTTACCCGCATCTCCGACAAGCCGCCACATCACCGCCACGCTTGTACGTCAGATCGCCAAGATGGGCGGCGATGCCGGCGCATTTGTTCCACCATCCGTCGCAGGCCCTCTGGCCGAAAAGACGCGCAACTGACTGGCCCAGGTTTCACCACAGGCCAACTCGCTTCACGACCAAATGGAGTTCCATGTGTCTCGTTTGATTTCCATATTCATGTTGATCGCTTCGATTTTTGTTGTGCCGGTTGTCGCATCCGCACAAACGCTCGATCCGGAGAACACGCTGTATCTTGATCTCAAGGACGGCCGCGTCACGATCAAGTTGCGCCCGGACCTTGCGCCCAATCATGTCGACCGGATCAAGAAGCTTACCCGTGAGGGCTTTTATGATGGCATTGTCTTTCACCGCGTGATTGACGGCTTCATGGCCCAGACGGGCGATCCCACCGGTACGGGCATGGGCGGCTCCGAGGAGCCGGACATCAAGGCTGAGTTCTCAAGCGAACCCTTCCGCCGCGGAACGCTCGGCATGGCTAGGGCATCAAGCCCCGATAGTGCCAACTCCCAGTTCTTCATCATGTTCGAAAGTGGCGACTTCCTGAATGGCCAATACACGGTCTGGGGAGAAGTCGTCGACGGCATGGACCTGGTTGACAACATCACGAAGGGCGAGCCGCCGGCAAACCCGGACAAGATTGTAAAAATGCAGGTCGCAGCAGACGCGGGCTGATCACTCAAACAAACAAATGAAACGGGGTCGCACTGACCGCGCAGACTACGGAGAATACAATGGCCGAGATCAAAGACGCCGAGAACACGCTTTTGATGGAAACCACCGTCGGACCGGTCGTCATCGAGATGAAACCCGACCTTGCTCCCAACCATGTCGCACGCATCAAGGAACTGGTGCGTGAGGGCTTTTATGACGGCATCGTTTTTCACCGCGTGATTGATGGCTTTATGGCTCAGACTGGCTGCCCGCAGGGTACCGGCACGGGTGGTTCCGGCCAGAAGCTCAAGGCCGAGTTCAACAAGGCTCACCATGGTCGCGGTACGTGTTCCATGGCCCGTGCCCAGAACCCGGATTCTGGCGACAGCCAGTTCTTCATCTGCTTCGGTGATGCCGGTTTCCTGGACGGCCAGTACACGGTCTGGGGCGAAGTGATTGAAGGCATGGACAATGTCGACAAGATTAAGCGCGGCGAACCTGTCCAGAACCCGGACAACATCGTTTCGCTTAAAGTCGCCGCAGACGCGTAATTTGCGCGACCGGCATTCGAATTGAACAGCGCGGGGCCCATGGCTCCGCGCTGTTTGTTTGTGGCTGGGCACAGGTTGGCTACAATGGTTGACCCACTGACGGTCACCGTCTAAGAGCGATCCAGCGTTTTCGGCGCAAAACCGCCGAACGAACACCTCCATCACTGATACGGCCAAAGACCAACTGCTTCATGCGCGTAGACCTGTTCGATTTTGAACTTCCCAACGAGCGAATTGCCTTGCGACCGGCTCGTCCGCGAGATTCGGCGCGCATGCTCTTGGTGAAACCGGGCGGAAGTCCGGAGCTGACGGATGCAGGTGTCGCGGATCTGGCGAACTACCTGGAACCAGGTGATGCCCTGGTTTTCAATGACACCAAGGTCATTCCCGCACAGCTTGAGGGAACGCGGACGCGCGGCGACGCGATCGCGAAGATCAGTGCCACCCTGCATCTGCGCGCTGGACAGGATCGCTGGTGGGCGTTTGTCCGGCCAGCGAAGAAACTCGTCATCGGCGACAGGGTTTGCTTTGGTAGTGACAACGAGACATGCTTCTCAGGAACACTTGATGCGACCGTCTCGGACAAAGGCGATGCAGGTGAGGTTCTTCTTGCCTTTGACCTGAGCGGTCCCGCGCTTGATGAAGCAATCGTCGCGGTCGGCCATATTCCGCTGCCGCCCTATATCGCGCAAAAGCGCGGCGAGGATGAGCAGGACAAGTCGGACTATCAGACCATCTTCGCCGAGCGTGATGGCGCGGTCGCAGCCCCTACAGCGGGATTGCATTTCACGCCTGCGCTTCTCAAAAGCCTTGAAGATCGCGGCATAGAACAGCACTGCGTGACACTTCACGTCGGCGCTGGCACGTTTCTCCCGGTGAAGACCGAGGAAACTGACACCCACAAAATGCATGCCGAGTGGGGCGAAGTCAGCGCTGAAACGGTCGCGGCATTGAAGGCTGTGAAGGCGCGCGGCAACAAGGTCGTCTCCGTCGGCACCACCTCATTGAGGATCCTGGAAAGTGCGTCGCAGGGACCGGATGGTCTTCAGCCATTTTCCGGAGAGACCTCGATTTTCATTACGCCAGGCTACCAGTTCCGTACAATCAATGCGTTGATGACCAATTTTCATCTGCCGCGCTCAACCCTCTTCATGCTTGTGTCGGCCTTTGCAGGCCTCGACACAATGCAGCGGGCCTATGCCCATGCCATCGAGGCGAACTACCGGTTTTACAGCTACGGAGACGGCTCGCTTCTCTTTCCGGCGAACACCGGTGACGAAAGATAAAGACCATGTCCGCGAAACCCTTTTCCTTCAAGTTGCTGAAAACCGACGGCATGGCACGCCGCGGAGAAATCAAAACGCCGCATGGCATCGTCAATACCCCAGCCTTTATGCCCGTCGGGACCCAGGCGACGGTCAAGGCCATGTATCCCGGGCAGGTGCGCGAAACCGGCGCCGATGTGGTGCTTGGCAACACCTATCACTTGATGTTGCGCCCGACAGCAGAACGTGTTGCGCGCCTTGGTGGCCTCCACACATTCATGAACTGGCCACACACGATCCTCACGGACAGCGGCGGGTTCCAGGTCATGTCGCTGGCGCAACTGCGCAAGTTGGATGAGGACGGCGTACGCTTCCAGAGCCATATCGACGGGGCAAAATACCATCTGACGCCGGAGCGTTCTGTGGAGATACAGGGGCTTCTGGGCTCAGACATCCAGATGCAACTAGATGAGTGCATCAAACTACCGTCGCCGCGGGAAGAAGTCGAGCGGGCGATGGAACTGTCCCTACGTTGGGCCGAACGCTCCCGTACCCAGTTCGAAACCATGGGCGGACCGGCGAAGGGGCAGGGGCTCTACGGTATCGTCCAGGGCGGAGATATCCCAGATCTGCGTGTCCGTTCGGCCGAAGAACTCTCAAAGATGCCTTTTGAGGGATATTCCGTCGGCGGCCTCGCTGTCGGCGAGCCTCAGGATGTCATGCTGCGCATGTTGGACATCACCACGCCCGTGATGCCAGTGGACAAGCCGCGATACCTGATGGGCGTCGGCACCCCAGATGACCTTCTGGAAAGTGTAAAGCGTGGAATCGATCAATTCGACTGCGTGATGCCAACCCGGGCGGGGCGGCATGGCCTTGCCTATACCCGGTTTGGCAAGGTCAATCTTAAGAACGCCCGCCATATGGACGACCCGCGACCACTGGATGATGAAACAGATTGCCCGGCCAGCAGTGTCTATTCGCGCGCGTACCTGCACCATTTGGTGCGTGCTGGAGAGGGGCTCGCTGCGATGCTTCTGACCTGGAACAATCTTTCCTACTATCAGACCCTTATGAAGGGTATGCGCGAGGCGATCGAGGCCGGCACCTTCGAGGACTTCTATCAGAAGACCAAGGCGGACTGGGCGCGCGGCGATATCGCCGCGCTATGACGGTCGTTGAGAGCCGAACGAAGTAATTGCTTGATCGCTCGGCCAAATGTTTCCGTTATCTGATCAGGCAGACAAACCTGGTGATTGTGTAAGGACACATCCAGAGATCCGCCAAGTCCCGTCCTGCTGGGCCTCAAAACTATAGAGTGCGAGCCAATTGGCACCTTTCGGCCCGACCACATAGACCTCTTGCACGGGACCTTGTGCGGTGTCTTTCAAGGCTCCGAACTTGACGTCCCTTGGCCGGTAAACAGGCTGATAGCCCTGTTTGACCATCTGCATGAAGATATCGGGCGTTTGAAACCGGCGCTGCAAATCGCGCGTGGCGAAGGAAAACGCTGTTTTGGAATCACCTGCTGCAAAGGCATTCATCTGGTTTTTGATGATGGACTGAAAGGCTGAAGCATCGGCAGCAGACTGCGCTTGCCCAGCTGTTGGCGCAATAGACGCGCTCCCCAGAACCCAAAGACACACAAAGAAAATGAACCGCATACGGACCGCTCCCTGTCATTGGAATGTCATCAGTATACGGGTGATTCGGAAAATTGGATTGCTGTAAGAATTGGCAGGGCCAATAATCGCGCAATGCGCAGGGCATCGCACCTTAGGTCATCAAAGCCGCCAGAGCTCGATGTCCTTAGGACATTGGTCGCGGTCAAGCCTTGCGGGTATGTCGGCAACGAGACAACGTCCTTGTCCGACAAGCCTTGACATCCATGGCCATGCATCGCCTTCCTCGAAGAATTGCTCATGGGGCACCGCCAGAACGACCGCGTCAGATCCGGTCAATTCATCGGCGTTTGAAAGCGAAAGCCCGTACTCTTCCATGACGTCATCCGCATCGGCGAGCGGATCGTGGATCATGACATCTGCGCCGAAGTCCTTGAGCTCTCGGATAAGGTCGACAACCTTGGAGTTTCGTGTGTCTGGGACATTCGCCTTGTAAGTGATCCCAAGGACCGCAATCTTGGCGGGCATTTGGCGACCCAGGCGCACACAGCCTTGAATGATCTTGCCCGCGACATAGCCCGGCATGGCTTCATTCGTTCCGCGACCGGCGAGGATCACCTGCGGCGTCATTCCAATCTCATTGGCCTTGTGGGTTAGGTAATAAGGATCAACGCCGATGCAGTGTCCGCCGACAAGGCCGGGCTGGAAGGGCAGGAAATTCCACTTCGTGGCAGACCCGGCCAAAACGTCACGCGTGTCGATCTCCATGGCATGAAACAGCATGGAGAGCTCATTCATCAGAGCAATATTGAGATCTCGCTGCGTGTTCTCAATGACCTTTGCGGCCTCCGCAACCTTGATCGAGGGCGCACGGTGAATTCCCGCAGTGACGACAGATCCATAGAGTTCGCATAGCGTCCGCGTCACCGCATCTGAGCTCCCGGAGACAATCTTTATGATGTCCTTGAACTCACGATCGCGATCTCCGGGATTGATACGCTCTGGGGAATACCCAACACCAAAGTCGGCACCAAACGTAAGGCCAGAGGCTTCTTCCAGTGCTGGAATCGCAATGTCTTCGGTCGCGCCCGGAAAGACGGTCGATTCAAAGACGACGATAGCGCCCTGCTTCATCACGCTGCCGACAATCTTGGCGGCACTCACAAAGGGCGTCAGGTCCGGCTTTTTCGCAATATCAACTGGCGTGGGAACGGCAACAATGAAGACGTCGCAATGGGCAATCTCTCCCGGCTGTGCCGTAAACCGCAGTTTGGGGTGGTCCAGACAAGCAACTGCGACTGAAGCCGTACTATCCACGCCGCGCGAAAGTTCTTCGAGACGAGATGATTTAACGTCGAAGCCAATGACCTCATATCCAGCTGCAGCAAAGGCAACAGCTACCGGCAGCCCGACATAACCCAAGCCGACCACAGCGATGCGAAGTGATTGCGTGGTCGAATGCGTCATCAGGTTACCTTCGTGCGCGAAATGGAGCCGGGAAGAAGTCTCCCGGTTCAGAAACAGAAAAGACCGGATTGTTCCGCAAGAACAATCCGGTCCTGTCCTAATCTCAAGAGGCAACCTTTTGCAAGCTGCCGCGGTCGGAGTTTCCTACTCGGCTGCTGCCGGCAGCTCCACCAACTCCTGCAACAACGGCAGAAGTTCTGCAGCAAGCGCCGCATCTTCCAGCGCATAGGCGATGTTTGCACTTAGGAAGCCGGCTTTGGAGCCACAGTCATAGGTCTTGCCGGTGAAGCGCAGACCAGTAAAGCTCTGCTGGCTCATCAGGCTCAGCATCGCATCGGTAAGCTGGATCTCTCCGCCCGCCCCCTTGTCCTGCGTTGCAAGCAGGTCAAAGATTTCCGGCTGAAGAATATAGCGACCATTGATGTAGAGGTTGGAAGGTGCAGTGCCAGGCGCAGGCTTTTCCACCATGCCGGTGATCCCGAAGGTGGAGGCGTTCATGTCTCCCTCGACCTGCACAATTCCGTATTTATGAGTCTGGTCTTCCGGGACAGCCTCTACGGAGATCACATTGCCGCCACTCTGATTATAGACATCCACCATCTGCTTGAGGCAGCCGGGATCGGACTTCATGATCATGTCGGGAAGCAGGATTGCAAAGGGCTCCGGCCCGATGATGTCCCGCGCGCACCAAATAGCATGACCAAGGCCGAGCGGTTCCTGCTGGCGTGTGAAGCTGGTTGACCCGGCATTCGGCCGAAGCGTTTCGAGAAGTTTGAGTGCCTCAGCCTTGTCGCGACGCTTCAATGTCTCTTCCAGCTCGTAAGCCCGATCGAAATGGTCGGCAATAACGGTCTTGTTCCGACCTGTTACAAAAACAATATGTTCTATGCCCGCGGCACGCGCTTCATCAACTACGTATTGAATGATTGGACGGTCGACGATGGTCAGCATTTCTTTCGGCACGGCCTTGGTGGCCGGAAGAAAACGTGTGCCCAGGCCGGCTACCGGGAGCACGGCTTTGCGGATCGGTTTGGTCATTCTTTTTTCCTGTGATCCTGATCTAATGAGTTTCTGCTGTCCGGGTATCTAGAGAAGCCCAGCTAATCTCGAAACTGAAACGTCTAAGCATTCTATAGGTTCCGGTCTGTGAAATGGAAATGACAATCGCATTATGTGAACGGCGTCCATTTTGACGCGCCCCAACATATATAAAATCAATTGCCAGGATGAAACCCGTGCCCTGCGCCGCTCAAACGTGCGTGCCGTGTTGCGAGGGTGACAAAGACGGGGTATGCAACGGGCAAATATGATGCGCTGCCGCCTTAAGATGGTAGCCGATGACGAGGAAACTCAATGTCTCAGGCAAATACGTCCGTTCACGTCGGGCCCGTTGTTTTCGATAACCGTGCTCCATTTAGTCTGATTGCAGGGCCGTGCCAGATGGAAAGCCGGGCGCATGCACTTGAGTGTGCGGCAGCCGTTAAGGAAATCGCTGGGAATCTAGGCATTTCCGTCGTCTATAAATCCTCTTTCGACAAGGCAAACCGCACGTCTCTTTCTGCGTCGAGAGGAGTAGGTCTCAAGGAGGCGCTTCCGGTCTTTGCCGAGATCAAGGAAACCTACGGTCTGCCGACGATCACCGACATTCACTCGGCTGATCAATGCGCTCCAGTTGCCGAAGTCATTGACGTCTTGCAGATTCCTGCCTTTCTCTGTCGTCAGACGGATCTGCTCGTCGCTGCCGCTAAAACAGGTGCGATAATCAATGTCAAAAAGGGGCAGTTTCTCGCCCCATGGGACATGAAAAATGTTCTGGCGAAGATCGTTGAAAGCGGCAACCCGAATGTGCTTCTGACCGAACGTGGCGCCAGTTTTGGCTATAACACCCTGGTGTCAGACATGCGGTCGCTGCCGATCATGGCTGAAACGGGTGCCCCGGTCGTCTTCGACGCAACGCATTCGGTGCAGCAACCTGGCGGTCTCGGCGGCTCCAGCGGTGGGGACCGGCGCATGGTCGCTTATCTTGCCCGTGCGGCCGTTGCGGTCGGGGTCGGAGGTGTCTTCATTGAGACCCATCCGGATCCCGACAATACGATCTCGTCCGATGGTCCGAACATGATTGCGTTGAAAAACCTCGGAGCGCTTTTGTCCGAACTGAAGGCGATCGACGCAGTGGTCAAGCCTAAAGCTGGCGCTTGAGTGTTCTAGCCGCTGATCGCATACGGCTCTTTTCTGCCGGTATAATCCGGACAAGTGTTGACGCGCCAACTCCCATCTGGCGCGATCATTTCGAACAAACCTTGCCCTATCGCGGCAACCATCTGGAGTGAAGCATGACCGCAATTATCGACATCATTGGGCGTGAAATCCTCGACAGCCGTGGCAACCCGACGGTTGAGGTAGACGTGTTCCTTGAAGATGGATCTTTTGGTCGCGCGGCAGTTCCATCCGGCGCCTCCACTGGTGCGCATGAAGCTGTTGAACTGCGCGATGGCGGTTCTCGCTTCCTCGGCAAGGGCGTTCTGCAGGCGGTCGACGCTGTCAATGGCGACATTTTCGATACGGTTGGCGGCCTCGACGCCGAAGATCAGTTGAAAATCGATGAAGCAATGATCGCCCTTGACGGTACTGAGAACAAGGCACGTCTCGGAGCCAACGCGATCTTGGGCGTTTCGCTCGCCGTCGCCCGTGCCGCAGCCCAGTCTTCTGGTCTTCCGCTCTATCGCTATGTTGGCGGCACCTCTGCACGCACACTTCCGGTTCCGATGATGAACATCATCAACGGTGGAGCACATGCGGACAATCCGATCGACTTCCAGGAGTTCATGATCATGCCGGTGGGCGCATCCTCGCTGAAGGAAGCGGTACGGATGGGTGCTGAAGTCTTTCACACGCTTAAAAAGGCGCTGAATGATGCGGGCCATAACACCAATGTCGGCGATGAGGGCGGATTTGCACCGAACCTTGAATCGACCGACGCTGCGATCGGTTTTGTGATGAAGGCCATCGAAAAGGCCGGCTATAAGCCGGGCGAAGACATGTTCCTCGCCCTGGACGCAGCTTCAACTGAGTTCTTCAAGGACGGAAAATATGTTCTGGAAGGAGAGGGGCGTTCGCTTGATCCGGAGGAAATGGCAAAGTACCTCGGTGATCTGGTCGCGCGCTATCCGATCATCTCAATCGAAGACGGGCTGGCGGAAGATGACTGGGCGGGTTGGAAAGCTGCGACCGATCTGTTCGGCGACAAGTGTCAGTTGGTTGGCGATGATCTCTTTGTCACGAATTCCACTCGCCTGCGCCAGGGCATTGACCAGGGCGTCGCCAACTCGATCCTGATCAAGGTCAATCAGATTGGCACTCTGTCCGAAACCCTAGATGCCGTCGAAACGGCCCACAAGGCGGCCTACACGGCTGTCATGTCGCACCGTTCGGGTGAGACCGAAGACAGCACCATTGCTGATCTGGCGGTGGCGACCAACTGCGGACAGATCAAGACCGGGTCGCTCGCGCGGTCGGACAGACTTGCAAAATACAACCAGCTCATCCGCATTGAGGAAGAGCTCGGCCCGCAAGCAGCCTATGCAGGCTCCTCCATCCTCAAGCGCTAAGCGAACGCGCCAATCTAATTTCTGACAAAAGCAAAGCCCCGCGAAAGAATTTCGCGGGGCTTTTTTTTAAAAACAGCTTGTCTGGTGTTAGCCTTCCGCAGCTTCAGGTTCGTTTGTCCGCGTTTCCTCCGCGTGACGAATCGCGGCGGCAAGTGTTTCTGACTTTTCAGCACCTGCAATCGCGAACCGTCCGTCGATGATGAAACAGGGCACACCGGTTACGCCAAGCTCTTGCGCGCGTGCGATTTGCTGTTTGGTTTTTTCCAGGTCACTGTCGGTTTCGAGCAGCTGTTCAACGAGGTCTGATTGCATGCCGGCATCTTCAGCTACCTTCACCAGAGTTTCCGACTTGGTCAGATCGCCACCTTCCAGGAAAAAGACCTGAAAGAGCCGCTCAACGACTTCATCCTGCAGATCATCGGCACGCGACCACAAAATCAGCCGGTGACAGTCCAGCGTATTGGGAGAGAGCTTGATGTCGTCGAACGCAAAGTGAATGCCCTCTTCCAGCCCGGCTTGGCGGATGGTCTCATAGAAGGATTTTGCTCTTTCGACACCAAACTTGTCAGTGAGATAGGCCTGGCGGTCCTTGCCTTCTTTCGGCAATGTCGCATCCAGCTGATAGGGATGCCAGTGAACCGCGACGTTCACATCCGGAACCTGTGCGAGAGCACTCTCGAGTCTGCGTTTGCCGATGTAGCACCATGGGCACATGACATCGGACACCACGTCTACAGAGATCGGAGGCTCACTCGTCATATTGCATTCCCTTTCACGTCGCGTCGCGTCAACCTTAGTTATTTTGCTGGCGACATTCTAGTCTTGCGACGATCACAGACGTGTATGAACGAGAATTGCGTTAATACGTGCCTGTAAACGGGTCTTGCCTCGCTCGCTCTTGAGAACGGCAATCGGACCAACATCATGTACGAAACAGACAAGGTCCTCTTCACGGCTCGTGGCGTCCGCGATAGAAAGAACCGTTCCGTAGAGGTCGGGCGCAAGAAGGGTTGCTTCATCTGGTGTGTTGAAATTCTCGGGAAGCAGCTTCATTTCCCAGATTTCTAAGTTGCGCTTGGCGAGTGCCGCACCTGCCTTTTCCCTGTATCGGGCATAAAAGACCTGCGGGACTCCGCCGGTATTCAGTTGTTCCCTCAGCCACTTGTGGCTTTCAGCCAAGACCTTGTCTGCAAGCCGGCGCCTTTTGCCAAACCGTATGGCCGTCGATAGCCTTCTCGAGAGGTTCGTTACTTGCAATGGCAAGCGGAGCACATCGCTTGCGCCTGCCCGGAACAGCGTCGGGATGTCCGAAGCTTGCTCCGCGACGGCAAGAACAGGAAGTGCCGCAAACCGCGCATCCATGCGAATGCGTCGCAGGTTCTCGAGATTCTCGTCAAAGGTGTCATCGAGGATCACGGCATCGAAGGCACGCTGCATCAAATAGTCCTCGCCCATTTGCTGGTCGAAGGCACCCACGATTTCGACATTGCGCTGACTTGCCTGCTGCACCTGCAGGAGCCGACCACCCATGCCAACAATCAGGAGCCCACTCGTGCCCTTGTGATGAGGTGCTGAGCCGTAACCGGGAACGCGCCCAAAACTCATGCGTCTGATCCGCGCTTCTTCTGAACGCATCAACGAACGTTGGAGGTCGCAAGCCGCCACAAACAACGTATCGTCCGGAATCTCGCGATCAACGATGGCTGTTGGTCGCACGAGGTCAGACAAGTCATCGCCAGCCCTGCAAAGCAGAAGAATCGGAACGTCAGTGCGAAGTCTGTCAATGGCCACTGCCAGCCACGCGTCGAAATCGGCGCGCGCGTCAAGCCGATCTAGCGCCTCGGTATCTAGAAGTATCACCGAGGGAAGGGGGTCGGGCAGAACAGACTTAGTGCGCCATGTGGTGATCAGGTCAATGTCGGAAGTCAGTCCGGGAATAGGTCCCGCGGATCCAGGAAGGCGACGCCCTGCGAACCAGGTTGGTCCATGCCAAAGCAGGGAAGTTTCAGTGTCCATTACGCCTAAATACCAAACTGTCGGTTGAGATCACGCAACTTGTGCCGCCAAGCGCTGAGTGCGCAGGGTCAAGCGGCTCCTGTCAATCACGCCGTTTTGATCTCTTGGCAGCGACTGAAGAATGAGAACACGGAATGGGATCTGGGCAAGGTCGACACCAGCTGTGTCGAGGAATGCAAAGAAAGCCTTGGCATCAGGCACAATTCCGGGAGAAGGAACCAAAGCGGCATAGAGCCGCGCGCCGATGATGTCGTCTTCGACAAGAAAGGCTGCCGCTTCCTGGAGCCCAGGGTAGGTCATGTAGAGGGCATCAATCGCATCAAGTTGTCCGGCGCCAGGCGCGTATGCGCCCGGAATACCGAAGCCTGCTAGGCCACCGTCAACCGGTTCCACCAGGATCCCTGTCGCAAGATATCCCTCTGTTGTCCAGGAAAGGCATTTGTTGTCGGCCAGGTTCCGCCACTTTGTGCCCGGAACCGCGGGTCCCTTGACCAACAGCTTTGGCGTTTCGCCGTCCGCCGAAGTGTCAACGGCAATGTCCAAAAGGGCTGGCCCGCTCTCACGCCCGTTCGACCCGGTCTGCTTTCCCAACGGAACAGCCTCAACGCTGGTGGCATGAATGCGCTTTCGCGCAACGAGTGCGAACTCATCGGCGATATGCAGATCCACCATAGGATGCATGGGCTCGAAGGCGGACGGCGGCGGTGCCGCAATGTTCCAGGCCGCAGCGATTGTCGCGCCCTTGTTGGCGACGCCCTTGTCAAGCATTTGCGCCAATGGTCCTGGCGTCAGCACATAGTCGGCGTCCACTTCATTCGCGTGTTTGGCCAGACGCACCAAAGAGGTCGGGTGATGCAGATGCAAACTGCCGCCACAAAGGAGCCAAGGCACCAGTCCGCCACCGAGCCCGGTTAGGCCGCTAAGGGAATAAGGCACGAGCAGCTTGGCACCATCGCCGAGCTCGGTTTCGGCCAGAGCGAGTTTGGCCGCCGAAATCCAATGATTGTGACATCGGGTGACCGGGACTGTTTCTCCGCCGCTGCGACTCCAGGAGACTGTCGCCGTGTGATCGGCAGCCTCGCTTCTATCGCTTTCGGTGAATGTCAGACCGTCGCCCATTTCGGCAAGCATAGGGCCGAGCTCAATGAGACCGTCAGGAACATCCTTGCCAAGCCCGAAGACAAAGCGAAGCGAGAACAGGTCGGCAGCGACATCACGCGCGTCCGTTCCGACCATGCGGGTTTCAACCCGGTCCGCGGCGATAAAGCCTTTGGCACCGATAGAATTCAGAGCTTCAAGAACATTCTTCTGACGCCAGTGGAGCGGCAGCGGAGAGACAATCAAGTCCGCGCGCAGGGCTGCCAAAAACGCGATCACCGTATCGACCGTGTTGGGCGACTGTATTCCAAGGACGTGGTCGGCCGTCAGACCAACCGCGCCGTAGAACGCAGCCAGCCGGTCAATTTCCTTGTCCGCTTCGGCATAGGTAAGGCTTCTCGGTTCTCCGCCGGTCCAGTCTGCGCGGTCTGGTGCATCGGCAAGCGCCAGCCTGTCCGGCTGGGCCGCAGCCGTGGACTTGAACAGGCTGTCGAGAGTCGCATGGGACCAACCGCCATCTTTGTGGTGGTCCGCTGCCTGAGTTTCGGAAACTGCTTTCATGGTTCTTTGCTTTTCCGATCAGTTTCTACCGGCTTCAGCCGACCACCAGGTGTCAACTTCATCGCCATAGAGGGAATGCTGCGGTGGCGGAACGACTGTATCCCAGTGGGCCATCCAGATGTCGGGAACGTGATACAGTGGCACGGCATAGGCGCCCGAAATCAGCACCCGGTCGAACGCACGCACTGCGGCAACAAAGTCCTCTTTACTCCGGGCACCAACCATTGCGTCGATCAACGCGTCAATCACGGGCTCGTGTGCGCCGGTGATGTTGAACGAGCCTTCCGCTTCAGCTGCGGCTTGGGACCAACGGCCGTATTGTTCACCGCCGGGAGAGAGGGAGGCGTGCCAAGTGTTGAAGACCATATCGAAATCGCGCTTGATCCGACGATCTTCGAATTGGGATGGGTCGACTGTGCGAACCGTCACATCAATACCGAGGAGTTTTAGCGTTCGCGTATACGCGAGAGCCAGCTTTTCCTCATCCTCATTCTTGGTGAGAATTTCAAATGCAAGCGCCTCACCGCTGTCTGTATTGACCAGCTTGCCGTCATTGAGTTCAAAACCTGCTTCCTTGAACTCTCCGAGCGCCGCACGCAGGACTTTGCGGTCGCGCCCGGAACCGTCGGCTTCCGCCGGACGCCACGTCCCTTCCATCACCTCCGGTGTGACAGCGTCAGGATAGTCGGCAAGCAACACACGTTCGCGCTCGTCGGCCGGCCGTCCGAGAGACGACAGGATGGAGTTGTCCCAATAGCCGCCGGTCCTCTTGTAAAGGCCGTAGTAGATGTTCCGGTTGACCCACTCGAAGTCAAACAGCATCGCGAGCGCCCTGCGTACACGAACGTCCGAAAACACGGCACGGCGGGTGTTGAAGGCAATTCCCTGCATGTTGGCCGGTGTTCCAAGCGTAATCTCGTCCTGGATCACGCGTCCGTCCTTGGCTGCGGGGAAATCAAACCCTGTTTTCCAGCGTACGGGATCGCGGAACTGAAGGACATCAATGAGGCCCTTCTTGAAGGCCTCCTGCAAGGTCGTTTCATCTCGAAAGTACTCGATCCGGATTTCATCGAAATTGTCGAACCCGGCTTTGACCGGGAGGTCCTTGGCCCAGTAGTCGGGATTTTTCTTGTAAACCACGCGCTTTCCTGGATCGATTTCGGAAAAGACGTAAGGCCCTGTGCCGATTGGCGCCTTCAGCGTGGACTTGTCAAAGTTTTCGGCGTCCGTATTTGCTTTTGACAGAATTGGCGCGAGCGCGATCAGGAGTGGCAGCTCTCTGTTGTCGCCATTTTCAAAGACCAGTCGAATGGTTCGTTCGGCTGGAAACTCTTTCGCCACAATATTGGCGTACCAATTGCGATAGGGTGGTCGGCCCTTGTCACGGATGATGTCGAAGGAAAACGCCACATCCTCGACGGTCACGGGCGATCCGTCGGAGAACTTCGCATTTGGGTTCAACGTAAACTCGATCCAGTCCCGGCTGTCCGGCATGCGCACGCTTTCTGCAAGGTGTGCATAGAGCGTGAACGGCTCCGCGTAGGAGCGCATGAGCAAGCTTTCAAAGATGTTGCTGCCGAATTGGCGTTCTTTCATGCCGCGTGCGCTGGTCCAGCCGCCCTGAACAATAAAGGAATTCAGGCTGTCGAAGGTTCCCTGGACGCCCAGTGTCAGGGTTCCGCCCTGCGGCGCATCCGGGTCGGCGTAGGGCAGCGAGACGAAATCCGGCGGCAGCGCCGGCTCGCCGTGCATGGAGATGGCGTGAACTGATGGAACGCTCTCATCGCTCGCGCCAGCGCCAATCTGAGAGCACAAGATGGCAACGCTGAATACCAGGCCCACCGCCGCAGATCGGCAAAGTCGCTGCATGCACAAATCGGTGGCTTTATTCATCTTTAAGGCTCTGAGCAGATTTTGATTCTCAACGGAATGCTACCACATGGTAAATGGACTGCGATGTATGCGCAGCCAAATAGCCCCAGATATTCCTGTTTCTCTTGATTTTGCCGGGCGTTGCATATCGGTCACCCTCTTGCCGTATTCGTCTCGCAAGGGTTCCCCCGAACGCTAAACAGCGCGCGAGGCACTTGAAGTTGCCGCGCGAATGCCGCAGAACGGCGTAAGATTTGCGGACGTACGATTGAGGATAGTTCGAATGACAAATGTTTTCAAAAGAGGATTGATCGGCTGCGCCTTTGCCGCGCTGGCAATGACCTCTTCTATAGGTACGGTCTCCGCGCAGACTGCCGAGGAAGAATCCCCTTGGGTCAAGGTGTGCAACGTCGATCCCAAAGTGAATAAGGAAATCTGCCTGATCACGCAGGAACTGCGAACAAACACAGGCCAGTTCCTGAGTTCTGTAGCTATCCGTGAGATCGACGGCGAAGCGCGCAAGACGCTGCTTATCGCGGTTCCGACCGGCATGCTGATCCAGCCGGGCCTTCGTGTCCAGATCGACAGCGGCAAGCAGACCCAGGCCAAATACGGCATCTGCTTCCCGAACGCCTGTTACTCCGAGCTTGTGATTGACGAATCCTTCGTGAACTCGATGAAGCAGGGCGGAAAGCTCGTTCTCACCACCTTGAACCAGCAGGCCAAGGCGATCCCGCTTGAGCTGACGCTCATCGGCTTCACCAAGGTTTACGACGGAGAACCCATGGATGTTGCGGACCTGCAGAAAAAGCAGGAAGAGCTCCAGTCCGAGCTACAGCGTCGCGCTGACGAAGCACGTCAGAAGCTGATCGACGCTCAGAGCGACGCCCAGTAAGCTTCAACCAATTTCCGAAATTGCAAACGCCGCTCCCATTCGGGGCGGCGTTTTTATATGAAATGAAGTGCGGCAGGCGACGCGCCAGGGCTTTCGCACCGCGTTCGTACGGTTTTCTGGATGTCTGTTGGGCTGCGGTCTTTTAGTGGATCTCTACGGTCAACGGCACATAGGAGCCGTCGGACAGTTCCTCAAAGATCTCATGAACCTGCGGGTGCCGGACTGGCTCGCCCGTAATATCCGGGATCAAGTTCTGTTCGCTCACATAGGCGACGTATTCCGTCTCCTCGTTTTCAGCAAGCAGATGGTAGAATGGCTGATCTCGGAGTGGCCGAACGTCCTCGGGAATGGAGTCCCACCATTCCTCGGTATTGCTGAAGGTCGGATCGACATCAAATATCACCCCGCGGAAGGGGTAGATGCGGTGCCGCACGACCTGACCAATTCTGAATTTCGCCGTACGCATTTTGTCAACCTGATCAGACGGATTTCGCCGGGATAGCGCTTACGCGATTGTGTGGCAAGAGCTTTCCCTGCAGTTGATCCGACAAATCATAGTACAAGAAGTCTCTAAAGACCGTAAACTTCAGCGAGCGCGGGGTCCTTGCTCGCAACCAGCCGCGCCAGATCCACGATCACCTTCGCCTGTTTCCAAGTTGCGTCATCCTGCATCTTGCCATCGATCATGACGGCTCCCGTGCCATCCGGCATTGCCTCGAGGATTTTGATCGCAAAGGCAACTTCAGCAGGATCGGGACTGAAAACGCGCTTTGCCAGCTCGATCTGCTTCGGATGCAGCGACCAGGCGCCAAGGCAGCCCATCAGGAACGCATTGCGAAACTGGCTTTCACAGGCCTCCTGGTCGGAAAAGTCGCCAAACGGTCCGTAGAAGGGCTTCAGTCCATAGGACAGGCAGGCATCAACCATCTTGGCAACCGTGTAATGCCAAAGATCCTGCTGAAATGCAGTGCGTGTCGCTCCATTACCGTCATCAGACAGAACGGCATAGTCCGGATGCCCGCCACCGACGCGGGTTGTCTTCATCCCTCGCGATGCGGCCAGATCGGCCGGGCCAAGGCTCATGCCGTGCATCCGAGGACTGGCCGCCGCGATCGCGTCCACATTCTTGACGCCTTCAGCCGTTTCCAGGATCGCATGGATCATGATCGGTTTGGAAATTTCGGACTTTGCCTCCAGCTGAGCCAACAGCTGATCGAGGTAATGGATGTCCCAAGGGCCCTCAACCTTTGGCAGCATGATGACATCAAGCTTGTCACCGACCTCGGGCACAATCTCCATAAGGTCATCCAGGAACCATGGGCTGTTCAGGCAGTTGACGCGGGTCCATAGACCTGTCTGGCCGAAATCATTGTCCTTGGCCATCTGTATAAAGCCGCGCCGTGCCTCGACCTTGGCATCCGCTGGAATAGCGTCTTCAAGATTGCCAAGGACCACATCGACCTTGCTGATGAGGTCCGGAATCTTGTCGCGCATCTTTTCGACATGGGGCGGTACAAAGTGGATCATGCGCTCTAGGGCGATCGGCAAATCGCGGAAAGGGGCAGGCGCACCAATGGCCAGCGGCTGGTAAAAGGCTTTAGGTGTCTTCACGGCTCTGTCACTCCCCAATCTGCCGGCACGTTTGGCAAATTTATACCCGCCTTATTGCGCTGCACATATTCGCCGAAAGGAGCAGCTATCGGAAGGGGCAGCACGAGCTGGAAGCGTCAGGCATTGGCCCACTTCCGGTGGATCCACATCCACTGCTCAGGGTGCTCCCGGATCCATTCTTCAAAGACACGATGGATCTCTTCGGTAACTGCTTGAATGTCTGCCTTGCGATCGTCGGTTACAGGAACCTCAATCGCCCGGCCTTCAATGGTGAAATGAACACCCTTGGTTCGGACCACACGGCCAAGGATGATTGGCACTCCGCCAGCACGTGCAAGTGTCGCCGGCACCGGGTTGGCATAGGCGGGTCGGCCAAAAAACCGCACCTTGATGCCGCGGGTTTCGCGCAGGTCACCCATGATCGCCAGAACGCCGCCTTCGCGGACGATCCTGACGAGCTTGCGGGCGGTCTGGTGGCTTTTTGAAAACAACCCCAGGCGATAGAGGTCCTTGCGCATGTCGCGTAGCGCCGCGTCCGCAAAGGGGTTCTTCAGCGCCTGGTAGACGCCCGCCAAATCAAGACCCGCCCGCACTGCAGGCTGAACACACATTTCCCAGTTTCCAGAATGGAAGGAAACAAAAACCGCCTGCTGCTCTCCCGCGAGAACCCGCTTCGTTGTTTCATCGGCGATGGCCACGAAACGGTCGTCCTGTGGCAGAAGCTCAGCAATATGGAAAGTTTCGGCTGCGACCCGCCCAAGGTTCTCCCACATGCCGCGCACGATCTGTTCGCGCTCCTTAGCAGTCGTCTGAGGTAGGGCCACTTCAAGATGTCGAAGGGCTCGCTGATGTCGAGAATTCAAGGGGGCAAAGAAGCGCCAAAGACGCCCCATCACCGCCGAAGCGACGTCCACAGGGATCAGGCGGAACAAAATGATCGCAAAGCGCAAAGCGGCTGTTTCCAACCGGTACCAGAGATTTTTAAAGCTTTTCGCGAAGGGCATCGGGGCGGTAGTACCAATTGTAACAAACCGAGACTTGCAGGAGTCGGCAAGACCGTCTCTAACGTTTAAGCCTGATATGGAGCGTTGAAGAACAAACCTATCAGGCGTGATTATCCAAGGTGTCCATCTGATGCAAGCTATCAGGGACCGAACGGCTGACGGCGCCTGCCGTCATGGCCAGCCATTCATTGCGGTTAGCTCGAAAATGCAAGACGTCATCACATTGGCCTTTCCCTTTTTCGGGTTGATTTTCCTCGGCTTTGTATCCGGGAAAATCGGCAAGCTGCCGGAAAGCGGGCTCGCATGGATGAATTTCTTCATCATCTATATAGCCCTGCCAGCTCTGTTCTTCAGGCTCCTGTCTGAAACGCCGATCGAACAACTGACAGATCTTACCTTCGTGTCGGCGACCACCTTCACGACCTATACTGTGTTTGCCATCGCCTTTTGCATCGGAGTCCTGGCCACCCGCGGTAGCGTGCCTGAATCCACCATTTTGGGTATCGCTGGAGCTTATTCCAACATCGGCTACATGGGGCCAGGCCTCACCCTGGCGGTTCTGGGCCCCGCGGCAACCGTTCCGACGGCACTAATTCTTTGTTTCGACAACACGCTTCTTTTCATTCTTGCCCCCCTGATGATGGCCGTGGGCGGAACCGACAAGGAGCCGATGAGCAAGACACTCACCAAGATTCTCTGGCGGGTTTTCACCCACCCTTTCATTCTGGCGACCATTGCAGGCGTTGGTGCTGCGGCGATTGGCTTCCGGCCTCCCGAAGCCATCGACACAATGCTGCGTATTCTCAGCGGCGCAGCTGCTCCCTGTGCGCTCTTTGCCATGGGCGTTGGTGTCGCACTACGTCCCGCAGGCCGCATTCCAATCGAACTGCCGGCGGTTCTTGTCGTGAAGCTTATCGTTCACCCGGTGCTTGTCTTCCTGATGCTTTCCTGGATCGGCGGCTTCGATCCAATCTGGGTCGCGACGGCCATCCTCATGGCTTGCCTGCCACCTGCGACGAATGTTTTTGTCATCGCGCAGCAGTACAATACCTATGTTCAAAGGGCCGCGAGTTTCGTTCTTATTGGGACGCTGGCGTCCGTTGTAACCGTGACCGGTTTCATTTGGGCAATCACCAACAACGTCATTCCGTTGGGCGGTTAAACTCAGCGCCGGCACCCAGGGACGCTAGTAGACGCCATCTCGAACAGGCAGGACCTTACTACGTTTGGTGCCCGGGGCGATTCCCTCGCGCATGAGCAGCCTGCGAAGGGGAGGAACTTTATCGGCCAGATAGAGGCCCGCACTTCGAGCTATCTGCACCGGAAGAAAGTCGGTCAGAAGCGATCGGTTTAAGGCATCGACCGCAAAGGTTCGCGTGGAAATGTCGGCGCGCCGGTCGCTTTCGTAACGCAAAAGCACCTGCGCCGAGCCAATGTCTGCTCCCGTGGCGCGTGCTGACGTCAAGAGTTCCCCCAAAGAGGCGACGTCCCTAAGGCCAAGATTAAGCCCCTGAGCACCGATGGGCGGGAAGACATGCGCGGTCTCGCCGATCAGCGCGAGCCTTGGACCCACGAGAGATTTGGCAGACAGGCCTGAAAGCGGAAAGCTCTGCGGCTTGCTTGCGATCCGGAATTTGCCGAGGATCGAATGAGCGCGATGTTCGAGCTCTAGTGCCAGGTCGTTTTCTGACATGGCCTTGAGGGTTTCGGCTTGATCGGGCGTAACGACGCATACCAGGGAAGATGAGCGACCGGGCAGGGGAACGAGCGTGAAGGGGCCGGTGGGTGTGTGAAACTCGGTGGAGGTGTCGTTGTGAGGTCTGTCGTGCTCCAGATTGAGGACCACGGCCACCTGCGGATAGCTCCAGCGGCGCAGTTCTATTCCGGCGGCTTCCCGGGCCTTGGAGTTGCGGCCGTCAGCAGCGACAAGCAATCGAGCCCTTATGGGAACGCCATTCTGGCAGAAAACAGCAACATTCTCCTCACCGACGTCATAGGAACCCGCGAGATCTTCGACGAGCGTCAGATTGGCCTGCTCACGGGTAGTTTCTGCGAGTATGCGGTTCAGGTCCTTGTTGCGCAGATTATATCCGAAGGCCTCAAGGTCGAGCTCGGCACTGTCGAATGTGACCTCTGGCGCGCGCACAAGCCGGCCGGTGTCGTCGATCATCCGCATCTTCGAAAGTGGCGTCGCAAGGCCCCGGAGACTTTCCCATACGCCAATCTGCTCAAAAAGCGTGACCGAGTCCTGAAGCAAGGCTGTCGTACGCCCGTCCTGAAGGTTCACAGCGGGCGCAACCAATACTGTTTCAAAGCCGGCTGACGCAAATAGCAGCGCTGCGGTCAAACCGGAGGGGCCAGCTCCGACAACGACGATGTCGTGGATCTTGTCTGAGGTCTCAGGCATTGTTGTGACTCCATTGCTGCCGCTCCGACGGAAGAATGGCGTTCCGAATCTGAAAAGCAAGATAGAACGGAACTACCTGGCGCGGTCCAATGCCGCATATGCCATACGGCATTGTTTGTGAAGGATGTCACCGGCCTCTTTGCGTCATATCAAGACGATTGCTGAATGGGACGCTATCTTGTCAGGCGATTTCAGTGATTTAACACAATGCGATGCTGGAACATGACTTTGGAGACATACAAGTGACGTCAGCGGTTGAGCGCCTGGAAACACCTCCACACGCGTCCGTGCGTGGATGGCCTTGGGTTCTCGCCTGTCTTGTGGGATTGACGTTTGCCGGGTGGCTTTACCTTTCTCTCATGGTCGCTGACATGATCTCTGTGATGGACATGACCGAGGCCGGACCCGGAATGGGCGTGTTCAACGCCTTCAACATCTATCATGGCCTTCCTGCCGAGGCCCGCGCAGCCATTGCCGCTCTCTGCCTTCCAACCTCGGTGGCGACCTTTGGAATGCCCGCCGAAACCTGGGCTGCAGTCGATGTGGCCAAGGTCTTTCTCATGTGGCTCATGATGACCCTGGCGATGATGCTGCCAAGCGCGATTCCCATGTTAAAGGCCTATACGCGCAGTATAGACAAGCCGTCAGGCAACGCTCGGAACGGCATTGAGACGCTTTTGGCCGCGGTCGGCTATCTGACGATCTGGGCCGGCTACGCGGTTGTCGCCACAGGTGCTCAATGGCTGCTGACGCTTACCTCTGCTGTCACGCCCATGATGGCGCCGGCCTCAATGGCGTTCGTTGCAACAATCCTTGTCGCAGCTGGAGCCTATCAATTCACCCGCGCAAAAAAAGCCTGCCTGATCCGCTGCTGGTACCCGCGCTTTGCTTTTGCTGATCGTAAGGGTGTGGTTGCTGCCTACAAGGAAGGGCTGGTCCAGGGTTGGGCCTGCCTTGGTTGCTGCTGGGCCATCATGACGGTGATGTTCGCCGTCGGCCTGATGAACGTTATCTGGATCGTTGTCCTCGGCGTTCTCATGGCACTTGAAAAAACGCTCCCAAACAATTGGCTTCATGTGTTGATTGGAATTTTCTTCCTGGGTTGGGGTTTTGCTTTGATCGCGCTAATGCAAGCAGGCCTGATGTATTGAGCTCAAGTTTGAGGTGCACAGTCGTGCCAATCATTGCGAAAAGCCTGTTCATTCCGTCATAAAATTGGAATAATGCGATACAAATCGATACATTTATCGTCTGACCGATAGGTGGCAACTTGGCCCGAGCGATGGGCATTGGCGGGTGGTTTCCCCGCAAATTCAGTATTTTTTGTAAGCCCGCGAGACATCGACCGCCGTGACCGAAATTACACCAGACAAGGAAGCTCCGGAGCCGGCGCTGTTTCTGATCCATATCCTCACGGCTTCCGGCGCGCCGATCGCTCTCGTTGCGTTGCTTGCCGGCGCTCGCGGAAATTGGGCCGAGATGTTTGCCTGGCTCGGGCTGGCACTTGTGGTGGACGGGATTGATGGTCCGCTTGCGAGGCATTTCAACATTGCCAAGCGTTTGCCGCGCTGGTCCGGCGCATCGCTCGATTTTGTCATTGATTACGCAACCTACGTGTTCCTGCCGGCCTTCGCGCTCTCAGCAAGCACAATGCTCTCCCAGCCTTGGAACTGGATCTGTGGTGGCCTCATTGTGTTCACCGGAGCGCTCTATTTCGCCGACAATGGAATGAAGACGCCCGATGGATCCTTCAAGGGCTTTCCAGCCGGTTGGAACATGGTTGTCTTCGGCTTGATGGCCCTGTCGCCCTCCCAAGGCTTCACTATCGGGTTTGTACTCTTTTGCTGCGTCTTGACCTTCCTGCCGGTCAAATTCGTACATCCGGTTCGCGTGCAGCGCTGGCGGGTTCTGACGCTGATCGTCACGGCGATCTGGTTCATTGCCGCAGGCAACGCGGTCGTCAACGGCATGCAGACGCCGGAGATCACAGGTTGGGTCCTGACCGGATCGAGCCTATATCTTTTCTCGGTCTCGGCAGTGCAGCAACTAATTGACCGCTACGTCTAAGCGGTGCTCCTGACCGCAGCTTTCGCAACACGATCAATCATAGATAGTCGCGATTGACCCCGCGGGAGATCCAGGATTTTTAATTGTAGCACTCGTCCGCAAAATCTGTGCTTGCTACAGAGTTTTCTTTGAGCGCAGAGATCATGAAATCACTTGGGCGCCGATCTGCTGAATTTCTGGAGGAATTAGAGATGGTTCAGGCAATACGCGTTCACGAGACCGGCGGTCCTGAAGTCCTGACCTGGGAAAAAGTCGAGATCGGCGAACCTGGTCCTGGTGACGTTCGTATCCGCCACACAGCCATTGGCCTGAACTTCATCGACACCTATTTCCGCAGCGGCCTTTACCCCGCGCCTGCCGGTTTGCCTTTCATTCCCGGCAACGAGGGCGCCGGCATCGTTCTGACCGTCGGCGAGGGCGTTTCCCACGTGGCGCCGGGCGATCGGGTCGCTTATGCCGGACCGCTTGGAGCCTACGCACAGGAACGAATCATTCCAGGTGATCGTCTGGTCGCCATTCCCGATGGCATTGATGACAAGACCGCAGCGGGCATGATGCTGAAAGGCATGACAGCCCGATATCTTCTTCGCCAGACCTTTGATGTGACGCCAGACACGACCTTGTTGTTTCACGCAGCTGCTGGGGGCGTTGGCCTGATCGCCGGTCAATGGGCCGCGCATTTGGGAGCGACAGTGATTGGAACGGCCGGTTCTGCTGAAAAGGTCGAGCTTGCCAAGGCGAATGGCTATCAGCACGTTATCAATTATCGCGACGAGAATTTCGTAGAACGGGTCACGGAGATCACGGACGGCAAGGGCTGCGATATTGTCTACGACAGTGTCGGCAAGGACACCTATCCAGAGTCGCTTGATTGCCTGAAGGCGAGGGGGCTTTGGGTTTCCTTCGGTCAATCCTCAGGACCGATCACCGATTTCAATCTCGGATTGCTCGGCACCAAGGGATCGCTGTTTGCGACCCGCCCAACATTGTTCTCCTACATCGCATCACGGGCGGATCTGGAGGCCTCGGCGGACGATCTGTTCGACGTCGTTGGCAAAGGCGCCGTGAAGATCGGGGTCAATCAGGAATACCGCCTGGCCGACGCCGCTCAGGCCCACAAGGACCTGGAAGGTCGCAAGACCACAGGAACAACCGTCCTCATTCCATAAGGACAAGAAACGATGTCAGGGGTAAAAAGCACGGATAAGGCGCGCAATCTCTACGCCCCTGCCATGCGCTATTTTGCGGTGGTTGCTGAACTCGGCTCCATTCGTGCCGCATCAAGAGAGCTGAATGTTGCCTCATCGGCCATAAATCGTCAGATCCTCTGGCTTGAGGAGGCTCTTGGCTTGCAGCTTTTTGAGAGGGTAGGGCGCCGGCTGCGGCTTGCTCAGGCGGGCGAAATCCTGCTCGCTCACGTCAAGCGCACTTACTCGGACTTTGATGCCACCCTTGCGGAACTCGATGCACTTCAGGGGTTGCGACGCGGAACTGTAGCCATTGCCACGGTGGAAAGTGTCGCGGAGACACTGCTTCCGGAGTTGGTGTCGTCCTTCCGGCGGAAATATCCGGGCATCCATGTCAGTGTCACCGTCACCAGCGCCCTCGAAGCGGCAAAGCTTGTGGAAGCGGCCGAAGCCGATGTCGGCTTCACCTTCGACCCGCCCGAGACTTCTGCGCTGACGGTCTCCTATCATCAGGACCTGCCGATCGGGGCGTTGATGGCCCCGGACCACCCACTGGCAACGGCTGAGGTTCTCAGTCTGTCCGAATGCTTGCGTTTTCCGCTGGCACTTCCCGCCGTCGGGCTCTCCCTGCGCAGCCGGATCGACGCGTCCATGGCGCAGATCCCAGGATCGCTGCGAACCTATATCGAGGCCAATTCACTGCGGTTCATGCGCGCGCTGGCGCTGGAAGAAAAGGTGATCGGATTTCAAACCGAAATCGGCTGTGAAGAGGATCTTGAAAGCGGCCGGCTGGTGTTCAAACCCTTGACTGATTTGCCGCTTCAGGCAGATCGATTGAGCATTGTCACAAGCGCCCGCCGCGCGCTTGCACTGTCACCCGGCATGTTTTTCAATCACGCCGTGATCGCACTAAAAGACCGTTTGCCGGACAATGATGCCAAAATAGCATCAACAAGTGCTAAAATCAGCGCTATGGAATGAGCCAAATTTAGGGCACCCTTTTTATCTGCAACTGAAAGAGACTGTGGTCGATATAGCGCTGCAGTTGGGAGAGATGAGTGATGGGGCGTTTGACGACGCATGTTCTGGACACAGCCCTCGGCCGTCCAGCGGGCGGTCTGAAGATCGAGCTGTGGGCCATGGATGGCGCACCTGAGATGGTGTCAACCCATACCACAAACGCCGATGGCCGCGTTGATGGCCCCATTCTCGAGGGTCCGGCCTTCAAGTGCGGAACCTATGAGCTGCGCTTTCACGCCGGCGATTACCTCAAGTCCTGCGGAACAAACCTGCCCGACCCCTTGTTTTTGGACATCATCCCGATACGCTTTGGCATTGCCGAGCCCGATGGCCATTATCATGTGCCTTTGCTGCTTTCGCCCTTCGGGTTCTCGACATATCGCGGGAGCTGAGGAATGCGTGACACCATACGTTTCCTGAAGGATGGCGAGATCGTTGAACTTGCCAAGGTGCGCCCAACGGAAACGGTGCTCGACTATCTGCGGCTGAGAGCGAGACAGACCGGAACCAAAGAAGGCTGCGGCGAAGGCGACTGCGGTGCTTGCACTGTAGCGGTGGGCCGGCTGGTTGCGGGCAAATTGACCTATCAACCGGTCAACAGCTGCATTCAGCTCCTCGCCATGATTGACGGCGCTGAACTCGTCACCGTCGAAGACCTAACTTCTGACGGCCGACTGCACCCTGTTCAAAAGGCGATGGCGGAACTGAATGGCTCACAATGCGGTTTCTGCACGCCCGGCTTTGTCATGAGCCTTTTCACTCTCTATCATGCCGAGGGTCAGGCGCGCAGCCGCAAGGTCGTGACGGAATGGATCGCAGGGAACCTGTGCCGATGCACAGGATATCGGCCGATCGTTGATGCGGCTCTTGAGAGCTGTTTCGACAGCGCGGATGACGCCTTTGCCTGGCGCGCCAATGAAACCCGCGAGAAATTGCGCGAACTGGCCGACAGCCGCGATATTTATATTGGCCATGGTGAAGGCTTTGTAGCGTCTCCCGCAACGCTTGATGGACTGGCCGCACTTTACGCTCAGAATCCCGACGCAACGATCGTCGCAGGGGCGACCGATGTCGGGCTGTGGATCACGAAGCATCTCAAGGACCTGCCGAAGGTCATCTGGCTTGGACGAATCGAGGGGCTGGACCGGGTTGAGGAAACACCGTCCGGGGTTCTGATGGGCGCCACAGCGACCTACCAGACAGCCGAGGCGGCGATGTCGCGGATCTCACCGGACCTTGGCGAGCTCTGGAGGCGCATCGGTTCCAAACAGGTGCGCGCGTCCGGCACGGTCGGAGGCAACATCGCCAACGGTTCGCCGATCGGAGATACGCCGCCGGCGCTGATCGTGCTTGGTACGACACTGGAGATTCAGTCAAAAGACGACTCCCGCACTTTGCCGCTCGAAGAGTATTTTCTCGACTACGGCAAGCAAGATCGGAAAATGGGTGAGTTTGTAACCGGCCTCTTTGTTCCGCGGCCGGCACCCAACCAGATCTTCCGCTGTTACAAGATTTCCAAGCGCTTTGATCAGGACATTTCATCGGTGATGGGCGCCTTTCTCTTCACGGTCATGGACCAGAAGATCACCGAAGCTCGGATCGCCTTCGGCGGAATGGCGGCAACTCCAAAGCGCGCTCCTGGCGCCGAAACCTCCCTTATCGGAGCGTCCCTCGAGGATCCCTCCACATGGGCTGCGGCCATGAAGGCCTTGATGAGTGACTACACACCCATGAGCGATATGAGGGCAGGGGCGGAGTACCGGATGGAAACCGCGAGAGCGCTCCTCGCAAAGGCCCTCATGGAAGCAAGCGGTACAGCAGCTGCCCAACTGCGGCTACGTGTCCCGGCCATGGAGGCGGCCGAATGACGGACCAAAGCGCGCGCCCGGAAACGCCTGCGAACATGCGCCATGTGCACAAGCCGCTGAATCACGACAGTGCCGTCAAGCACGTGCAGGGAACGGCGACTTATATCGATGATATGCCGGAACCCATCGGCACGTTGCACGTAGTGCCAGGCTGGGCGCGCCAGGTCGTGCACGGCAAGCTCACCTCGATCGATCTGGACGCCGTCCGCAAGGCACCTGGCGTGGTCAAGGTTCTGACAGCGGACGATATTCCTGGCGTCAATGACTGCTCGGCAGCCATGGGCGATGATCCGGTTCTGGCAACCGATGAAATCCTCTTTTACGGACAGGTGGTCTTCGCGGTTATCGCGACCTCACGCGAGGCAGGGCGCAAGGCGGCGCTTCTGGCGAGGATCGAAGCGCAACCGACCACTCCGATCATCACAGCGGAAGACGCTGTCGCGGCAGACATCACGGTGCTGCCGGACTACCAATTTCGGCGCGGCTCTCCGGAAACGGGCATGACGGCGGCTGAAAACGTGCTCTCCGGTGTCTTTCAGATCGGTGGCCAGGAGCATTTCTATCTTGAGGGGCAGGTCGCGATGGCCAGTCCCCAGGAAGATGGCGGGGTGATGGTCTATACGTCGACCCAGCATCCGACCGAAGTCCAGCATACGGTTGCCAAGGTCCTCGGTGTTCCTGATGCGCTCGTTGTGGCCGAAGTGCGCCGCATGGGAGGCGGTTTCGGCGGCAAGGAATCGCAGGCCAATCAATGGGCGTGCCTCGCCGCCCTGGCCGCGGCCGCGACGGGAGAGACCTGCAAGCTCCGTCTCGACCGCGACGACGACATGATCATGACCGGCAAGCGCCATGACTTTCGGGTGGAATGGCAGATCGGGCACGACAGCGAGGGGCGCATTCGCGCCGTTGATCTCAACTTCCTCGCGCGTTGCGGCTATTCGGCGGATCTGTCTCTGGGCGTGAACGACCGCACTATGTTCCATGCGGACAGCAGCTACTTCTATCCGGACGCGGTCATCCGCAGCCGCCGTCTGAAAACCGACACCTGCTCCAACACAGCTTTTCGAGGGTTCGGCGGGCCACAGGGCATGCTGACCGCCGAACGGATGATTGATGCAATCGCCATCACCGTTGGCAAGGATCCGCTGGAAATCCGCCAGTTGAATTTCTATGATGCCGAGCACAATCTCACGCCCTACGGGATGCCAGTCGAAGAGCATGAAGTCATGCATGACCTCTTCGCACAGCTGGTGGAGAGTTCGGAGTATTGGCCGCGCCGCGATGTAGTTCGCGACTTCAACAGTCACAATGCAGTCTTGAAAAAAGGCCTGGCCCTGACGCCGGTCAAATTCGGCATCTCCTTCACACTGAAGCACCTCAATCAAGCGGGCGCCTTGGTCCATCTCTACACCGATGGTTCGGTTCATCTGAACCACGGCGGCACGGAAATGGGGCAGGGGCTCTATCAGAAGGTGGCGCAGGTTGTGGCCGATGAGTTCGGCATGACCATCGATAAGGTCCGCATCACTGCAACCAACACGTCAAAGGTCCCCAATACCGGCCCAACGGCCGCGTCCTCGGGAACCGATCTCAATGCCATGGCGGCCAGGAATGCGGCCAGGGTCATCAAGAAGCGGCTGATTGATTTCCTCTGCAAGACGCATCAGTGCGGAGAGGAGGCCATTGCCTTTCAGGACAACAAGGTCTTTGTCGGAGAACAGCAGTTCTCTTTGGCCCAGGTCGCGAAACAAGCGCATCTGGCGCGGATCCATCTCTCCGATGCCAGCTTTTATGCCACGCCGAACATCACCTGGGATCGCGACAGCGCCAGCGGCCGGCCATTCTTCTATTTTGCCTATGGTGCCGCCTGCGCCGAAGTGACGATAGATACGATGACCGGGGAGATGACCGTTGATCGCGTCGATCTGCTGCATGATGTCGGACACTCGCTGAACCCTGCGATCGACATCGGTCAGATCGAAGGCGGCTTCGTCCAGGGCATGGGCTGGCTGACCACAGAAGAGCTTGTCTGGGATGAGCAGGGGCGACTGCGCACCCACGCGCCATCGACCTACAAGATCCCGGCAGCCTCAGACATTCCCGAGGATTTCAACGTCGCGCTCTATCAATCCAGGGGCAACCCGCAGGACACGATCTATCGCTCCAAAGCGGTTGGAGAGCCGCCAGTGATGCTGGCAAATGCTGTATTCTGCGCGATCACCGATGCGGTGGCCAGTCTCAATCCGGGTGTCGTGCCGGACCTTGACGCGCCTGCAACGCCAGAGGCGATCATGAAGGCGGTGCGCAGCATCCGTCAGGCGCAGGCAGGGTCAAGAGGTGCCGCTGAATGAGCGTCTGGTCGCACATCGCTGACATTCTGCAGACGGGGCAAGACTGCGCGCTGGTGACGATCGCAAGCGCTGCCGGATCGACGCCGCGCGAGGCGGGTGCACGCATGGTGGTTCGTCAGGACGGCAGTTTTCACGGCACCATAGGCGGTGGAACACTGGAATTTCAGGCCATCAAATGGGCAATGGCGGCACTCGATGAGGGGCAAGCAGGGCTGACGATCAGAACGTTCTCTCTCGGTCCGGACCTGGGGCAGTGTTGCGGTGGGCGCGTGGATGTCGCGGTGGAAGTTCAATCGGCGGCGCAAGTTCTGAACGCTCAACATCTTGCAAGTCTCGAGGCCGAAGGCGCGGCTTTCGCGACACAGGCGACCATTTCGGACAATTGCCCAGTCACGCGTCAGGTTCTGCCAACAGTGAACGACGAGCCGTTTCACCTAGAGGCGAACACCTTGTTGACCGAGATATTTGGTCAGGATCGTAGAACGCTTTACCTGTTTGGCGCAGGCCATGTCGCCCGCGCCCTTGTCCTCGCACTGGCGAGCCTGCCTTTCCGCATCATCTGGACCGACAGCCGTCCTGATGCCTTCCCAGCCGCGGTGCCGTCAAACGTCACCAAGGTTTGCAACGCGTCGCCGCAAACCCTTCTTCAAGATGTAGAGCAGGACGCCTTCATTCTGGTCATGACGCATTCGCATGCGCTGGATGAGGCCATTGTCTCTGCCGCCTTGGCGAAAGGACAGTTTTCCTATGTGGGTGTCATTGGTAGCGCAACTAAGCGGGCAAGGTTTGAAAAGCGGTTGCGCGCGCGCGGTATTACGCCGGCGGCCGTCGCCGGATTGGTCTGCCCGATAGGCACCAACATGATAGTATCGAAGGCGCCCGCTGCGATTGCTGCTGGCGTTGCTGTGGAGCTTCTGGTTGCAGATGAGGCTGCGCGGGCCGCTGTTTCAACAGGACTTGCACAAGTCTCGGTTTCTGGACGATAAGTCGGCGAATGGTTGGGGGAATGAAGCCATTGGCGGAAAATGAAAAAAAGAGCGGCGACACGGATCGGCGGGCAAGCGGCGATGTGCTTCTGGATGGCAAGGGGCTGACCAAGCGCTTCGGTGAAATTCTTGCCAACGACCGGGTTGATCTGCGTATCAACAAGGGCGAGATCCATGCTCTGCTTGGGGAAAATGGGGCCGGCAAGTCGACGCTTGTGAAGATGTTCTATGGCGCACTTGAGCCCGATGCTGGTGAAATCATTTGGCAGGGAAAGCCTGTGCAGATCGACAACCCAGCTGCTGCACGCACGCTCGGCATCGGCATGGTTTTCCAGCATTTCTCTCTTTTTGAAGCCCTGACGGTCGTCGAAAATATCGCGCTCGCCTTGCCTGAGCCGGGCAATATGAAAGCGCTCGCCAGGCGCATCGAAAGCATCTCGAGCGAATACGGCCTGCCGCTCAACCCGCAGGACATTGTCGCCGACCTTCCAGTCGGCATCCGTCAGCGCATCGAGATCGTGCGGTGCCTGCTTCAGGAGCCGGCGCTGATCATCATGGATGAGCCGACGTCAGTGCTTACCCCTCAAGAAGCCGACCGTCTGTTCAAGACGCTTGAACGTCTGGCCAGTGAAGGCTGCGCAGTTCTCTACATTTCGCATCGCCTGGAGGAGGTGAAGAGAATCTGTCACCACGCGACGATTCTGCGCCACGGAAAGGTTGTCGGCGAGTGCGATCCGTCAAAGGAAACGCCCTCGAGTCTCGCTAACATGATGGTCGGGTCAGAAGTGATCGGTGTGTCCCACGGCGGAAAGGCGCCGGAACTCGGCCCAGCTCGCTTGAGAGTGGCCGATCTGAGCGCGCCGGCTCAAAATCCCTTTGCCACCACTTTGAACGATCTCAACCTCGCTGTTCATGCAGGTGAAGTTGTTGCCATTGCCGGGGTTGCAGGAAACGGGCAGGGCGAGCTCTTCGATGCATTGTCCGGCGAGATGCAGGTTAGGCCCGAGATGATCTGCATCGACGGTCAAGCGTGTGGTTCGAAAGGCATCAACTGGCGTCGCCAGAAAAATGCGGCTTTTGTGCCTGAGGAACGCCTCGGTCATGGCGCTGTTCCTGGCATGACTTTGACGAATAATATCGTCCTGACCCGCCACGGCACCAATGACGGGCTGGTTTCGGCCGGTTTTGTGTCTGACGGGCAATCCGGCGAGCTTGAGCAAAAGGTCAAGACACATTTCGACGTCCGGATGTCTCATGACAATCCGGAAGCGCGTTCGCTATCCGGCGGCAATCTTCAGAAGTTCGTCGTAGGCCGAGAACTGGATCGAAAGCCCGGTGTTCTTGTGGTCAACCAGCCGACATGGGGTGTCGACGCAGGCGCTGCGGCGCTGATCCGGCAATCGCTTATCGATTTGGCGCGATCCGGTTCCGCAGTCCTGGTGATCAGCCAGGATCTTGACGAGATTTTTGAGATAGCTGACCGCATCGCAGTGATTTCCAGGGGCTTCCTGTCGGACGCTGAGACTGCCTCGGGGATGACGCGCGAGCGGGTCGGTCTGTTGATGGCCGGAAGCGCCGAGCGGTCTCAAGGTAATGACAGGAAGGCAGTGTAATGCGGATCGAGCTGATCAAACGCAAGGAACACAGCCGTCTGATGGCCGTTTTGTCGCCCGTCATCGCTGTCTTTCTGACCCTGATCGCCGCTGCGATCCTGTTCCAGCTGTCTGGTAAAGATCCCCTATTGGGTCTCTTCACGTTTTTCATCGAGCCTTTGATGGACACATGGTCTCTGCAGGAGCTGATCGTCAAGGCGACCCCGCTTGTCTTGATCGCTTGCGGCCTGGCGGTTTGCTATCTCTCCAACAACTGGAACATTGGTGCCGAAGGGCAGTTTGTTTTCGGGGCCCTCTGCGGGTCGTTCGTTCCGATCGTCTTTCCTGACTTCGAAACGGTTCTGACGCTGCCGCTGATGCTTCTTCTGGGAGCCCTTGGTGGTGCGATCTGGGGTCTGATCCCGGCAATATTGAAGACCCGTTTCAACACCAACGAGATCCTGACAAGCCTGATGCTGGTTTATGTGGCCAGCCTCATCCTGGACTATCTTGTCCGTGGGCCCTGGCGCGATCCGGACGGCTATAACTTCCCGGAATCGCGGCTCTTCACTGACGCGGCAACACTTCCTGTGATCGGGGATGGCCGCATGAGCATCGCCGCGCCGATTGCCGTGGTCGTGGTCATCGTGCTGACCATAGTGCTCGCGAAAACTCTCAAAGGCTTCGAAATCAGGGTCATAGGCGAAAGCCCAAGAGCCGGCAGCTTTGCCGGCTTCTCCAAAAAACGTCTAACACTCTTTGCCTTTGCCTTGGCTGGCGGGCTGGCAGGACTGGCCGGAACCATGGAGGTGTCCGGCTCTCTCGGACAGCTGCTGCCGACGATTTCGCCCGGCTATGGCTTCACGGCAATTATTGTTGCCTTCCTGGGCCGCTTGAATCCGGCTGCCATCCTTGTCGCGGGCCTGGTCTTGGCGTTGTCCTACATTGGCGGCGAAGGTGTGCAAGCCTCAATGGGTGTGTCCGACAAGATCGCCGCCGTGATTCAGGGTCTGCTGCTGTTCTTCGTACTCGCCTGCGACACCTTCATCTTGTACCGACCGCGGATCGTGCCGGGTCGCCCTGCAACCGGTTCGGAGACCTGATCATGTTTGAAGCTGTTCTCCTGACCGTAATCACCGCCGCCACGCCACTTTTGATTGCCGCAATTGGCGAGTTGGTTGTCGAACGCTCCGGCGTCCTTAATCTGGGCGTCGAGGGAATGATGATCATGGGCGCCGTGGTGGGGTTTGCCGTCGCCAACCAGACCGGTTCTGGCACCCTGGGAGTGCTCGCAGCCATTGTCGCGGGTATGGGCATGGCGCTGATATTCGGCTTTCTCGCGCTCAGCCTCGTCACAAATCAGGTGGCGACCGGCCTGGCGCTGACGATCCTCGGTCTTGGCGTGTCCGGCATGATCGGGGAGGCCTACATTGGCGTTCCGGGGTTGCGGCTGCCTGAGCTCTACATTCCGGGGCTGTCGGAGCTGCCGTTCATCGGACCGGTGTTCTTTCAGCAGGATGCGGTCGTGTATCTTGGCTTCGCTCTTGTTGCGCTTGTAGCCTTTGTGCTCTTCCGGACCCGGACCGGGCTGATCCTGCGCGCGGTCGGCGATAATCACGGGTCAGCACATGCGCTCGGCTATTCCGTCATTAAGGTGCGGTATCTGGCAGTGCTCTTCGGCGGCGGCTGCGCCGGACTTGCCGGTGCCTATATGTCCCTGGCCTATACGCCTCAGTGGGTGGAAAACATGACCGCAGGACGTGGCTGGATCGCGTTGGCGCTCGTGGTCTTTGCATCCTGGCTACCGTTCCGCGTTATCGCCGGGGCCTACCTGTTTGGCGCTGTCACGGTACTGACCTTCCACGCCCAGGCACAGGGCATTGGAATTCCATCTCAATTGCTGTCCAGCTTGCCATATATTGCCACCATTGCAGTCCTCGTGCTCATCTCGGCAAATCGCAGGCTGACGCTTGTCAATACGCCGGCCTGCCTTGGCAAGCCGTTCGTTCCGGACCGATAGGCAGAGCGCCAGTCGGTCCAATAGGCCGGGATCGTTGCGATGCGGTTCCGGCAAAGTCCTTGAGCATCGCATGAAACCAATAATCCTGAGGGGATTTGGATTATGAAAAACATCTTGAAAGCGACAGTCGCAGCTGTTGCATTTGCAGCGGCCTCCTCCGCAGCGACTGCGGCTGACCTCAAAGCCTGTTTCGTCTACATCGGACCGGTCGGTGATTTCGGCTGGACCTATCAGCACGACCAGGGCCGTTTGGACGTCGTTGAAAAGTTTGGCGACCGGGTCGAAACCGCGTATCTGGAAAATGTGCCGGAAGGTCCAGATTCCGAGCGCGCTATCGAGCGCTTTGCCCGTGACGGCTGCAACATCATCTTCACGACCTCCTTCGGCTACATGAACCCGACGCTCAAGGTCGCCAAGAAGTATCCGAATGTCATGTTCGAGCATGCAACTGGCTACAAGACCGCCGACAACGTTGCCACCTACAACTCGAAGTTCCATGAAGGCCGCTACATCATCGGCCAGGTCGCCGGCAAGATGTCCAAGACCGGCACTGCGGGCTACATCGCATCTTTCCCGATCCCGGAAGTCGTGTCCGGCATCAATGCCTTCCTCCTTGGTGCACAGTCGATCAACCCGGACTTCAAGGTGAAGGTGGTTTGGGTCAACACATGGTTCGACCCGGGCAAGGAAGCCGACGCAGCCAAGGCGCTGATTGACCAGGGCGCTGACATCATTACCCAGCACACCGACTCCACCGCGCCTTTGCAGGTCGCACAGGAACGCGGCGTTCATGGGTTCGGTCAGGCTTCTGACCAGATCGCCTTTGCAAAAGACGCCCAGTACACCGCGATCATCGATGATTGGGGGCCTTATTACATCGAACGCGTTCAGGCGGCCCTCGACGGCACCTGGGAAAGCGCGCAGACTTGGCACGGGCTGAAGGAAGGCCATGTTGCCATGGCGCCTTACACGAACCTGCCGGACGACGTCGTTGCGATGGCCAAGGAAACCGAGGCCAAGATCGTTGGCGGCTGGGAACCTTTCACCGGCCCGTTGACCAAGCAGGATGGCACGGAAGCCGCTGCTGATGGTGTGCGTCTCGATGACGGCGCCATCCTCGGCATGAACTGGTACGTGAAGGGCGTTGACGACAAGCTGCCTCAGTAAGGCGCTTTACGTCGATCTCAAAAACCGCACTCGGGCCTGTCCCGGGTGCGACCTGATCTTTTTAAAAATGGACGCGCTGCGATGACCCTTGCCTTTGCAATGGACTGGCTCAACCTGCTTTTTCGATGGGCCCACCTGATCGTCGGGATCGGCTGGATCGGCACGTCCTTCTATTTCATCGCGCTCGACCTTTCCCTGCGCAAACGGACCCAGATGAAAGAAGGCGTTGCGGGAACCGCCTGGGAGGTTCATGGCGGGGGCTTTTATCATGTCGAGAAATATCTGGTCGCCCCCAAGGAGCTGCCGGAGGACCTTATCTGGTACAAGTGGGAGGCTTATCTCACCTGGGTGACGGGATTCGCCCTGCTGGTGGTTCAGTACTATTTCAACGCGACGTCCTACCTGATTGACCCGAACGTACTCACCATGACACCAGGAGAGGCGATCCTGATCTCGGTGGTGTCACTGATCGCGGGCTGGCTGATCTATGATCGGCTGTGCAAGTCGCCGATCGGACGCAATGTTCCGCTCCTTGCAGCCTGCCTCTTCGTTTTGATCCTGGCCGCATCCTACCTCTTCACCCACGTGTTTTCCGGCCGTGGTGCCCTGATCCATGTGGGCGCCTTTGTCGGAACTATCATGGCGGTGAATGTTTTCGGCATCATCATCCCGAACCAGAAAAAGATCACGGCAAGTCTGCTCGCCGGCGAAGCGCCAGATCCAGCGCTCGGTGCGATGGGAAAGCAGCGCTCGGTTCACAACAACTACCTAACGATCCCTGTGCTTTTGATGATGGTGTCCAACCATTATCCGATGTTGGCCGGCCATCCCCAATCCTGGCTCCTGGTCGCGTTGATCCTGGTGATCGGCGGCATGGTGCGCCATTTCCTCAATCGACATGACGCTGGCGATCCGTTTGCCAAGTTCTGGTGGTCGCTGCCCGTTGCAGCGGTCGGGCTTGTCATTGCCATCATCATGACCGCCCCGAAGGACTACAGTGGCGGCGCAGCAGTTGCGGATGCTGAGGTCATTGCCATCGCGCGGACCCATTGCGCCAGCTGTCACGCGGCGGTGCCTACCCATGAAGCATTCGACGAAGCGCCCAAGGAAATACATCTGGAAAGCCTCGGGGATCTTCAGCGCTACGCGGATCAGATCATGGCCCAGGCGGTGCAATCAGATGCGATGCCGCTGGGGAATGAAACCGGCATGACGGAAACGGAACGTGCTACGCTCGGAACCTGGATCAGCCAGCTTAAGTGAGGCGCATGATGCTATCCGTCGGTACCATCAATGAAATGAACCAGACAGAATTCGTCGAAGCCTTTGGCGATGTGGCCGAGCACAGTCCCTGGGTCGCCGAAGGCGCTTTCTCGCAAGGCGCATTTGCGACTCGTGAGGACCTGATCGTCGCGTTTGAGACGACGATGCTGGATGCGCCGAAGCAACGTCAGCTCGAACTTGTACGCGCCCATCCGGACCTTGCTGGCAAGGCCGCCATTGCAGGCGATATGGCCGAAGACTCCAAACGTGAGCAGAGCGGGGCAGGGCTGGACACCTTGTCACCTGACGAATTTGCCCGTTTCACCGACCTGAACGATCGGTATCAGAAACGTTTCGGCTTCCCCTTCATCTTTGCCGTCAAGGGGGCGGACAAGCACATGATCCTGCATGCCTTTGCGCAGAGGGTCGACAATGCTCCGGAACAGGAATTCACTGCCGCGCTCGCACAAATTTCCCGCATTTTCCGTTTCAGGCTTGAGGACCGTGTTGGCGAGAGCTGATGTCGGCGCTCGCTCGAATTTACAAAGCCGCCAAGTACCTAAGTCAGGCGAACTGAATTCCCACGGGAACCGCATTTCAAAGCCGGAAAACAGCTGGCGATCAAGAGCCGGGAAGTTGATTTCTGTCCAAGGTTCGGTCCGCAAACCGGCTTAGGTCAGTGTATCTGATGTCCAGTTCACGTTCTGATTGAAGGCCTTGATCCGCTTGTATTGCTGATCCAGACATTGATCAAAAGAATGCGAAACGACATGGTTTTTTGACTGTACATTGATGTAACGTTATAACATATTTCGCTTGAGGGCTGGTCCGTTCGCTTGACCGGTCGCCGAAAACGCAATCTCAAGACAATTGGAACCCCGACCATGAAGAGCTTTTCCGTTGCCCTGGCGTTCGCCGCTATCACCACCAGCGCAGTCTCTGCGCAGAGCTTTCCACTTACCCTGGAAAACTGCGGCCATGAGGTGACGTTCGAAAGTGCTCCGGAGAGTGTGGTCACCATCGGGCAGGCAACCACCGAGGCCATGTATCTGCTAGGGCTTGCCGAGAAGGTAAAAGGGACGGCCGTCTGGTTCACGGACGTGTTGCCAGAGTTTGCCGAGGCCAATGCCGAAATCGAGCGTCTCGCAGACAATACGCCGAGTTTTGAGGCCGTTGTGAACAAGCGCCCCGGTCTCGTTGCGTCTCAATATGAGTGGTATGTAGGTCCAAAGGGCTCTGTGGGAACGCGTGAGCAATTCCATGATCTCAGCGTCCCGACCTACATCTGGCCGGCTGATTGCGTTGGGAAAGACAACACCGTGGGTGTCGACGGGACACGCGAAGAGCTGATATCCACCGAAGTCATCTACCGGGGACTGACAGAGCTGTCGCAGATCTTCGGGGTGCCTGAGGCGGGCATGGAGGCGGTTGCGAAGCTCAAGGCAAGAGAAAAGGCGGCCATTGAACGCGCCAGCGCGTTGAAGCTTGAAGACGTCTCAGCGATGTTCTGGTTTTCGAGCTCCAAAATGGACGCAGATCCCTATGTTGCAGGCGCAAAAGGCGCCCCTGGCTACATCATGTCGAAGCTCGGCGTAGAGAACGTCGTTACGTCAAGCGAGGAATGGCCGACCGTTGGCTGGGAAACGCTGGCAACGGCCAATCCGACCTACATCGTCCTCGCTGATCTGCAGAGACGGAAATTTCCAGCAGACTCGATTGAAGCAAAGATGGAGTTTCTCAAAACCGATCCTGTTGCCAGCCAAATGGACGCAGTGAAAAACGGCAGGGTCCTTATTCTCGACGCCCATGCCATGGACGCGACGGTGCGTACGGTGTCCGGTCTGGAACTGCTTGCTGAAGTCATGGAAAAGCAGGCTGCTTCCCAGTGACCAGGCTGACCTTCGGCGGGCTCACGCCCGCCGTTTCGCTTGTTGGAGCAATGGTAATTCTACTGGCGGCGATGGGCGCAGCCCTTGTGATCGGCGAAACCGTTATTCCATTGTCGACAATCTGGAATGTGCTGAAACTGGAGTTCGGCTATTCTGCGCCTGAGGTCAATCCGATTGACCATGGCATTCTTTGGAGCTACCGGCTCCCGCGAGCGATTCTGGCAATGGCCTGTGGCGCATCGCTGGCGCTAAGCGGGGTCGTTCTGCAGGCGCTTTTGCGCAATCCCTTGAGCGATCCCTATATTCTGGGTTTGTCGGCCGGCGCCTCAACCGGGGCCGTCAGTGTCGCGATCCTTGGTTTTGGGGCCGGCGTCCTCTCCTTGTCTGGTGGAGCTTTTATCGGGGCCTTGATGGCTTTTGGGTTTGTCGCCTTTCTTGCCCGCATGGCGAAAGGTGAGGGAGCAGGCGCGACATCAAGCCTTGCACTCTTGCTGGCTGGCGTAGCGGGCGCCCAGCTGTTTCATGCATTGACGGCTCTTATCATCGCAAAATCTGCCGACGCCAATCAGGCGCGGGCAATCATTTTTTGGATGATGGGCAACCTGTCCGGCAGCAGATGGCAAGACGTCTATCTCGCTGTACCGGTCACCATGCTCGGTCTGGGCGTTATCTTCGGCCACTTTCGTGCCCTTGACGCAATGACTTTTGGCCGGGAGGCCGCACAATCCATGGGTATTAGAACCAGTGCCGTGATGACGATTCTCATTGGTACGACCGCACTGTTGACGGCAATCATGGTCTCGCTTTCCGGTGCAATCGGGTTTGTGGGCCTCGTTGTCCCTCATGCTGTGCGGTTTCTGGTTGGCGTGCGCCATGTCCTTTTAATCCCCGCGGCGGCGCTGGCGGGAGGCGTCTTTCTCATCATGGCAGACATCGTTTCCCGCGTTCTGATTCCCGGTCAAACGCTGCCGATTGGGGTGGTGACCGCCCTGGTCGGCGCGCCGGCCTTTGCAGTCATTCTGGTTCGGAGTTCCCGTGCAAATTCAGGTTGAAAATATCTCCCTGTCCATTCAGGGAAAGCCGATCCTTCAGGACGTCTCGCTGGATGTTGCATCCGGTCAGTCCCTGGCTCTGATCGGACCAAACGGCTCTGGAAAATCCACGTTGTTGCGTGTGATGGCAGGACATATTCGCGCCGAGCATGGGCAGGTGACGATCGGCAAAGATCGGTTGGGCGATCTGTCTCCCAGAAATCTGGCGCAGCGGTTGGGTTTTGTCTCTCAGGAGGCCGGCACGACTGATGCAATTGCCGTCGAAGACGCTGTCAAGCTTGGACGCACCCCATGGCTTTCACTTTTGTCGCCCTTTGGACGGGAAGATCGAAGGATTGTCGAGACGGCCATGTCCGAGATGGCGATCAGCGCCTATCGCAAAAAGCACTTCAACACGCTCTCCGGTGGTGAAAGGCAAAGAGTTCATATCGCCCGCGTGCTCGCCCAAACGCCGCAAATCTTCCTTCTGGATGAGCCAACCAACCATCTGGACATCCGCCACCAGATAGCGATCATCGACTGGGTGATCCGCCAGAAATCGACAGTGGCAATGGCAGTTCACGATCTCAATCATGCCTTTGCCTGCGACCGCGTTGCGGTATTGCATGGCGGGAAACTGGTCGCTTTCGGTGAACCCAATGAGGTCCTGGTGCCGGACGTGATCGAGACGGTCTTTCAGGTCGCCGTGCACCCTAATTTTGCCGAACAGCTCAATCGCCCTGTTCTGGCTTTCTCCAAATCGAGGGTGGCGCAGTAGATTGAGCGAATGGGCAATCGGCTACTAGCCTGAAATGGACTTGTACCAATGACAGGTGGGGTCAAAGCGTTTGCGGCATCGACACATTCTTGAATATGTTCTTTTATGCCGCGAATATCAGCGAAACTATTTTAAGGCCGCTTACCTCAAATGATCGATTGGTTAGTTTTCATACCCGCATGCTTTGCACTCAATCTTGCATTCGGCCCAAACAACCTTCTGGCAATGACCCATGGTGCGAAGTCGGGTGTGATTCTAGCCCAGAAAGCTGCGCTTGGGCGACTGCTTGTCTTCATACCCATGATCATCACCAGTGCATTAGGTCTCAGTGTCATTTTGACGACTTCTGCCCTGGTATTCAGCATCGTCAAAGTCGTGGGTGCGGCGTATCTGATTTGGCTTGGTGTATCGCTTTGGCGAAACGCGCGAACAATGGAAACGGATGCACTTTCAATAGGATCAATGACGTCAGGACAGGCATTCCGCGCGGAAGCATTGGTGGCCATAAGTAACCCCAAGGCCATCCTTATCTTCGCGGCTTTCTTTCCACAATTTGTCTCGACGGATGCATATTGGGAGAGTTACGCCATGTTAGGAGCGACTTTCCTCGGCCTCGAAGCCGTCGCGATCTTGGCATATGCGACGTTTGGAAAATTTGCGTCAGCCTTTGCTGCTGGCAAGCTGCCGGCTCTCCAACGGGTTTCCGGAGCCATGATGTGCCTCTTCGGCGTGTTGCTTTTGATCAGCCCACAGCCGACACGCTCTTAGTTTACACGGTAAAGAATATAGGAGCCGTTGCTTACGACTTTCAGGTCAGCAGCGGGAGACAGCCCGCCTCTTTTGACGATCTAATCAAGGAATTTGAAGAGTGGGAATCGGCTTCCTTTGGAAGAGGGCACAAAACATCGAAGAAATTCAATGTGACTTAACTAGCCCTTCGATTTTGGACGATCATTGAGGCTTTGCGATGTTCGCGAATGTCGTGGCCTCCAGAACGATACATCGTTCTTTGAAACGGCAATTCGCATCGAGAATTCAAGCTTACGGCCAACGAAAGAACACACTTGGTTACATAACTTAAAGACACTGATCCTGACGAGATTAGGAAAGAGCTATGGACCCAAGGTGCATTTGGTTTTTTGAAGCCGACAACCACGTCACCAAATCTGGAGACCCTCAGTGATGGAGGTTCGCGATGCAGCTCTAGTCCTCTGGAATTTCCACAGTGTTTACGACAAACCAGAGCCTTCGGATGTGATCATTGGCTTAGGGTCGTATGACATCCGCGTCGCGACACATTGTGCCAGGTTGTTTCACGATGGACTGGCCGACAGAATAATTTTTACGGGTTCTGCAGGCAATTGGACGCGCGAATTGTTTCCCGACGGCGAGGCAGAGGCGTTCAAAGCACAGGCCAAGGCAGATGGCGTCGAAGAACGCGCAATCCTAGTCGAACCCCGCGCGACCAATATTGGTGAAAATATTTGCTTCTGTGCGGATATGATCCCCGACGCCAAACGGGTGATTTTTGTAACCAAACCTCAGACCCAGCTTAGGTGCAAGGCAACGGTGAAAAAGCAATGGAGCAACGTTAGAGCTTTGGTTACAGCCCCAGCCACATCGTTTGAAACGCAACCTTTGGCGCATCACGATGAGCGCGCATTGATTTGCGAAATGGTTGGAGACCTGGAGCGTATGGACAGATATTCGAAACTTGGCTTTCAGACTGACGTCCAAGTCCCGAGAAATGTGCGTCACGCATATGATACTCTCGTCAAGTCAGGTTTCGTTGACCATCTGCAAGCGAAAGTATTCACTGATAAGACAGGGCAGATGAGAAGTCCTGGCCAGATTTAAGTGTTTGAAGATCAAAAATAAAACGCGCCAGATGACGCAGTTGACTGCTTTAAAACAGATCTTAAAAAAACGCGGAATTTTGATTTTTGGTGCGTTGTGTGTGCCGACAGCCCAGACGTACTATGGAACTTGGCGGACCTGCTGGGAGAAAGCTCGCGCCTTTTTGATGATCTTTCAAAGAGCTGGAAGGTTGGGAAGCAGCTTTGAATTCGCTTTCGGATTTGGTGTGGATTAAAATCGCGAGAAGTTGGAACTACTTAGGTCGGTGATCGGCTAGCCACCGATCGTCGAATGGCTGCTCCGAGCCCACATTCCCTAAAATGATGTAATGCGGCGAAGGTCGGCTTCAGCGTCGTCTCCGTGCAAGCTCGCGATACAACGCTGGTGGCGACACTCCGATCTGTTCCGCTACGCTGATCCATTCACCCTTGGACGGTTCGTCATGAAGTTCCAGCCATGCGTCCAGTCGGTCGGAAACGCGACGCAGGCGCAGGATTTCAATCCGCGCTCGTTGTGCCTGAATTTCTTTTGCGTGGGTCTCTATTAAGCTCAGGGCGGCATCGGGGCGGTTCTGAATGGCGTCCAAAAAAGCTGGTCGTGGCAGGCTGGCAATTTCGGCGTCAGAACGCACGACAGCATCGCAATGATAGGTACCAGCAAATAACGACGCCTCGGCCAAAGCCATGTTGGCAGTCGCCGTATGCAGCGTGAGCGACACGCCATCGGCCATGGGACGTTCTAGCACGACGGCTCCAGATCGGACCAGATACATGGATTGAACGCTGTCCCCCTGACGGAACACCGCCGCGCCTTTTGCCAATTTGCGGGAGAAAGCGCCATTAAAGATTTCGAGCCACTGAGACATGATTGAAATCATACATCCAAGGACGCACGTCGAATAATCTTTAATGTAGCTTTGAAGGACAAGAAATAATGCGCACCAAGATGTTTCTGACAACAATGGCTTTGATGGGCGGCGCTGCATTCGCATACGCGCAGACCAACCATACCGGGCATAGTGACGATATGGATCGTTCAACCCATGGGCAGAGTTCGACGATGAACGAAGCCACCCTTCTAGAACCTGGCCAAGGCGCATTTGCGGCTCTGTCAGAAGTCGTGCGTGTTTTAGAGGCCGATCCTGAAACGGACTGGTCCAAAGTGGATCTGACCGGCCTCCGCATGCATTTGGTGGACATGGACCGGCTAATCTCAGACGCAGTGGTTGAGGAAACCAATCTGCCGAATGGCATAAGCGCCTTAGTTACTGGCTACTCGGAAACCATCACTTCACTTCGGCGCATGGTGCCCGCCCACGCTAAGCAGCTCGCTCGTGATGATCGCTGGACCGTCGCAGCTTCAGAAACTGAAGAAGGTGTCGCGTTGCGTGTGACTAGCGAAAACCCTGCAGTTGTCGCACGTATCAAGGGACTTGGATTTTTCGGATTGATGACGAGCCAAGATCATCACCGTAAACATCATTTGATGATGGCGCTTGGTGAAGATGCGCACGGCCACTGAGCGGCACCGGCGCAAGTCACAGACCAGAGACAAACAATTTTCAAAGTCGCCCTTCAAACCAGATATTTGAAGGGCGGAAAAGTCCGCAAACCCGCCATTGATTGTGTCCAAGCTTTGAAACCAGTTCGCAGGAGAGCCGCCCGACATCAAGATCGAATCAACTTAAACAAGGCCGAAGAATTCAGTCGCGTCTCTGATCCCGTCAAACGGGTTCGGAGATGCTATCAATCTATGGAAAATGGCGGACCTGCTGGGAGAAATTCCGAACCTTTTGGAAGATTTTTTCAAAAAGCTGGAAGGTTGGGAGGCGATTTTGGGCGCTCTGGATGAACCGCGAATACATAGCGTAGTGCCGGAGGCCACTTCCAAAGCACGAAGCGAATAACAGCCAATGTCCGTTTCGAGCCCACTTTTACCGATATTGCAACTTCAACGAATGACTAAGCCCTGAAGAAAGCCGTTATTGGTAAATTACAAGACGGGCTAGTCTTGACACTTGGGTAGTCCGGGGGCTGTTTCTCGAATGCTCGCCCGCTCCGAAACCATTGCCCACCAATCAAAAAGCGCTGATTGATTCTTAAGTGAATCAGCGCCTTCCGGTGCCTGTATAAAGTAGGCGATCATTGGCGCTAAGTGGCAGTCGGCAATGGTGAAGTTTTGACCATTCAAGACAACCCCCTCTGCTACGATCGTGTTCAAAGCACTTAGCACAATCCTAGAAGCTTCAACCCCGGCTTCAATCTCACTTTCGTCTGTTTGTTCTCCCACAGACGGACCAAAGATCCGATGGGCAAATACCTGCCGGATCATTGGGCGATATCCGTAGTTGTCCAAAATCGAAATTACTTGCGCTGATCGCGCTATTGTCTTGGCATCGGCTGGTATTAATTCTGGACCGTCGAAAGCAGCGTTCAAATAGCGGACGATTGCCGTTGTTTCGTAGACATCAAATTCGCCATGGGTGAGGACGGGCACCCGACCAAAAGGTTGCCGTTTGAGGTAGGTTTCCGGAATTTCGGAGGTGAAGGGATTGACTTCATCAGTGCTGTAGGAAACACCTTTCTCATGCAACGCGACCTGCACGATGCGATTATAAACGCTATAGCGATATCCGCGAAGTTGAACTGATTTTCCCATGAACTAATTTACCTCGTTATCTACAACTCGGCAAACCTTGTTCAACGGAAGTTAGCGCAGCGACTCATCGGAAGCGGACTTCCAGGTACCTAATCTCGACGGCAACTTGATCCGCATAGCGGCCATTGGATTCTCGGCTGAAGAAAGCCCGACAAACGCCCATGGGATAAATCCGCCGCATTAAATTAATTTTGGAAGCCCGTCTGATAATCTGATCCCGCTAAACGGGTTCGGAAACGATATGGTTTTATGGAAAATGGCGGAGGGGGTGGGATTCGAACCCACGGAACGCTTGCACGCTCGGCGGTTTTCAAGACCGCTGCAATCGACCACTCTGCCACCCCTCCGGCAGCTCACCCCGTTTCCAGCTTTCAGGCAGACTTGTCAAGTGGCCTTGAGAGCCAGCTTCAAACATGTCTTTGGAAAACGGGTTTCCGGGTGCTGCAGGCGTCAAAAGAGCGACCGCCGATCCGATGTCGTGGGCAGGGTGTGGACCGGCGGTCGAAATCTGGATCAAAATCCAGTCGCTGCGGAGGGCGTGTGGGCAACCGCCCCGGCAACTGGGTCAAGACTAGGTGGCGAGCGCCGCGCCGACTGTGATCGACGTCACATCTGAGACGATCGGTTGTCGGGAAGGGGTCCGACTTGTGCACCGACCTGACGCAACGAACGTCTTCCAGTGGACGAATCTCTTCATTGAGATGCTTAAACTCGACGCGTTCTTCAGGATGAGTTAATAAAGATCCGCTTTAAGTGATCCTCATGCGCCTCGGCGGGGGCTGGGCGCAAGGGTGGCACAAGGTTGGTCTGCACGGCCCGCCCGTCGCGCCCGGTTGAGTTTACGAGTAAACAATCGCGTGTGCACGGGGCCGCCGGCGCGTAGTGAGTAGGACGGCAGGATGCAGGGGATGGGCGATCTACGCAGCGTGTTGGCTGCGGACGACCGATCAAAGCGCGCGTGGGGCAGGGACCATGTCTCGCCTGGCGCAAATACCGGGCTGCGCCCCGTACCTGGACAGCTGTCTCCGGAAAATGGATTTAAAGTGTTTCGCAACGTCCTTCTTGTCGTCGCTGCTGCCAGCTTTCTGGCTGCCTGTGGGTCAACCCCGTCTCCAGAACCCAAGGCAAAGTTCAGCCCCAAGAAATATGGCGTGAAGGGAAGCCCCAAGGTCGTTGCCGCTGGCAAGCCTGTACCAAAGGGCGGCGGTCGCTACGTCGTTGGCAAGAAGTACAAGATTGCCGGCAAATGGTACTATCCCAAGCACGAACCGAACTACAAGAAGACAGGTTTGGCATCCTGGTACGGCCCGACCTTCCACGGCAGGAAGACTGCGAATGGCGAAGTCTTCGACCGAAACGGCCTGACGGCCGCCCACACGACCATGCCGCTTCCCTCGTATGCCCGCGTGACCAACGTCTCCAACGGCAAGTCTATGATCGTTCGCGTCAACGACCGCGGACCGTTCCACGGCAACCGGGTGATTGACCTGTCCGAACGCGTGGCAACCATGCTCGGCACCAAGGATCAGGGCGTTGGCAAGGTGAAGGTCGAATACATCGGCAAGGCCAGGATTGACGGCCAGGACGAGAGCTATCTTCTGGCCTCCTTCAGCGGACCAGGTTCTGTTGCTCCAGGCGGCACGGTCCCCGGCACCCTCTTCGCCAGCGCAGAGCCTGTGGCTCCGGTGTTTGGGCCCGCGCCAGCGCCAGCCCCGCGTCCTTATGGAACGACGATTGTCCTTGCATCCGCGGGCAGCACTGCGACACCGAGCTATCGTGTCGCTTTCGATCCGGCCATCGCGTTTGAAACCAGCACCTCCACAATCCAGGTGGCATCGGCCAATACCTTTACCGGCGCGCCCATAGATCCGGCGCCTGCCGCCTATGTTGAGCCTGTCACTGCACCAGCCGAAGGCGTCCTTGGCGTTTTGCGCGTGCCTGCTCCAGGCACGCCGCGGACACTGGTTTCCGGCAGCGCCATTTCCTCCTTCGCAGCCAAATCGCGTATTGAAGCTGCATATGGCGTGTTGAGCACCCAGTCCTCCCAAGGCATGGCCCTGAAACTCCTTGCAAAAGCGCAGGCCGACGGCTGACGAATAGCTCTTGCCTTGAACGCAGGTTCGGGCGACCTTTTCGGCAGGTTTTGAATCAGCCGCCAGGGAAATGGGAGCGATGACTGTATTGATGCCGCAAGCTTTGCGCCGCGTTTCATTCAGGATGCCTGCCATCCGTCTTTTCGCCGTCGCTCTCTTTGGCTGCGCGGCCCTGGTTACCGCCACCTTTGCATTTGCAGAAACACTCGCGTCCCGCGCGCCGATCGCATTTCTCTCCGCCCCTGAAAACGGCACGGTTCTTTTTGCCAAGGACGCCGACAAGGCTTTTAGTCCCGGGTCGCTGGTCAAGGTGATGACCGCCGCAACGGTCTTCGAGGCGCTCGCTACCGAGGGTGTGCGAAAAGAGCGCCTCTGCAAAGTATCGGAACATGCTTGGCGAACAGGCGGCGCCCCTTCACGCGGCGCGACGATGTTCGCCGCGATCAAGTCTGAGATCGCCGTGGAAGACCTGCTCGCCGGTCTGCTGGTCCACAATGCAAATGATGCCGCCATCATTCTTGCCGAATGTCTTGATGGATCCGAAGAAGCCTTCGCCCAACGCATGAATGACTATGCTGAGACGATCGGCATGACATCAAGCCATTTCATCAATCCAACCGGTTTCGCGCCGGACGAAGGGCAACCCGACGCCAAGACAACGGCGCGCGATCTGGCCAGACTGGCAACGGTCATTTTGGACAAGCACGCTGACCATTATGGCCTGTTTGCCCAGCCGGAATTCACCTGGAACAAGATCTATCAGCGCAACAAGAATCCTCTGCTTGGAGAAATACGGCAGCTCGACGGACTTGGCGCGGGACAATCTTCGGATGGCTATGCAGGGCTTGCGTCGGTCGAACGCAACGGCCGTCGTGTGATTGCTGTTGTCGCTGGGCTGTCCAGTGACAAAAACCGGCTAACCGCCATACGTGAGGTTGTTGAGGGGGCCTGGGACTACTTCCAGGTTCAGACCCTCTTCCAGCGCGGCGATGAAATAGCTCAGGCGCGTGTTTTCGGCGGGCGTGAGTCTTACGTGCCGCTCCAGGCTGCATCTGATGTTGATGTGCTCCTGCCGCTCGGAGGAACGCTGGACTATAGGCTCAGGGTTGTTTATTCGGGTCCCTTGGCGGCTCCCGTTAAGGCTGGAGACATCGTCGGTGAGCTGCGGGTTGTGGGCAAGGACGGGATTGTACACCGGACAAAGCTGGCGACCGCCTCGGCTGTAGAGCCAGGGGACACAACAGCCCGGGCGCTGGACGGCCTGAGTGAACTACTCTTCGGCTGGTTTTAAGCGCGGTGTCAGCGCCTGTGAAGATGACAGCAAGCATGGGTCAGGGAGACCAGATTTGAAAGGCCGTTTCATCACCTTTGAAGGCGGGGAAGGGGCTGGCAAATCCACCCAGATCCAACGGCTGAAGGAGCGTCTCTCCAAGTTAGGGCTAACCGTCGTCGTAACCAGGGAACCGGGTGGCTCGCCTGGTGCAGAGAAGATCAGAACGATGCTCCTGTCCGGCGAGGCGAAGGATCTCGGTCCGCGCGGCGAAGCAATGCTCTTTGCCGCCGCCCGTGCTGACCATGTCGATAGCACCATTGAGCCTGCTCTTGGGCGTGGCGAGTGGGTACTGTGCGATCGGTTTGCAGACTCCACGCGTGTCTATCAGGGTGAAGCCGGGGTGGATCCTGCCTATCTCGATCTGCTCGAAACAGCCGCTGTTGCGGGCATGTGCCCTGATCTCACCATTTTGATCGACATTCCCGCCGATGTTGGGCTCGCCCGGGTCAAAACGCGCTCGGAAACGGTCTCGACCGGCGGTCCGGACCGGTTTGAGATCGATGATATGGGTGTTCATGAACGCCGCCGTGCGCTCTTTCTGGACCTGGCGCGCCGGGAGCCTGCGCGCTTTGCGGTGATTGACGGCCGCCAGGACACGGAGGCCGTTGAAAAGGCGATCTGGGCCGCGGTCCAAAACCACTTTGCCGAGTTGGGCCCGACCGATCGCGGCTCCGACGAACCTTCAGCCGAAAACGCGAGGGCGCAAGCGCATGGCCAGAGCGCCTGAAATCAAGGACACGCCGGAAGTCGATGCGCTGCCTGGTCTGCCGCTGCCGCGCGAGCGCGGGCTCCTTGTCGGTCACCAGGAAACCGAACGCCAATTGCTCGACGCCTACAGGTCAGAGCGCTTGCATCACGCGTGGATCCTCGGCGGGCCTAAAGGCATCGGCAAGGCCACGTTGGCCTTCCGCTTCGCCCGCTTTGCCATTGCCAATCCAGACCGCTTTGGCACGGCCGTTGCCGAGGCGCATGATCTTTCCGTGCCGGAGGATCACCCGGTCTTTCGTCAGGTTGCGTCCGGGGCCAACCCCAACATTTTGCATTTACGCCGTCCTTGGGACGAAAAAGGCAAGCGGTTCAAGACTGAGCTTCCGGTCGATGAGATCCGCAAGACCGTTTCCTTTTTCGGCACCACCGCGTCAGGTTCGGCGTGGCGTGTCTGCATCGTGGATGCGGCTGATGACATGAACATCAGTTCAGCCAACGCGCTCCTCAAAATCCTTGAAGAACCGCCCGCTCAGTGCCTCTTCCTTGTCCTGTCCCACGCGCCTGGCCGATTGCTGCCGACCATCCGCTCGCGGTGCCGGCGGATCGACATGCAGCCGCTGGGCAATGACGAGATCGTCGATGGGCTGAGAGGTCTCAGTCCGGATGACCTGCCGGACGCCAACGGCCTGTCTGATCTCGTCGGCTTCGCAGACGGAAGCCTGAGATCGGCACTGACGCTATTGTCCGGCGATGGTCTTGCGATCAACAAGGGCTTCATTTCGCTCGCAGAAAAAGCGCCCGAGGTTGATGTCATCGCGCTTCACGGTCTCGGTGATCTTGTTGCTGCACGAGGCCAAAGTGACAATTGGAAAAGTTTTCTCCATATCGCGCGGCAATGGCTTCACAGGCGCATGCGGGCAGATGCGACGAGCGCGCCGGGGCGGCTTGTCAGCTGGGCTGACTTGTGGGAAAAGATGAACCGCGCGGCGGCCGATACCGATGCGCTCAATCTCGACAGAAAACAGGTAGTCCTTGACGTGTTCCGGAACCTTTCAAAGGTCATGCGAATGCCCGCCTGAGCCAGCGCCGACACCGGCAGCTTCGGTTTAAGCCACATCCGCCATTGGAGTTCTTCTCCCTTCCTTTCAGACACTTCGGGCAAATCAATCAAGAGCGTCATGACCGACCGACAAAGCTATTACATCACGACCGCCATTTCCTATCCGAACGGGGCACCGCACATCGGCCACGCCTATGAAGCGATTGCCACAGACGCCATGGCGCGCTTCCAACGGCTCGATGGCAAGGATGTTTACTTCCTGACCGGCACCGATGTGCATGGTCAGAAGATGCTGCAAACGGCGCAGAAGGAAGGCATCACGGCGGCCGAACTCGCGGACCGCAACTCTGACCGGTTTGAAGCGATGGTCGAGGCCCTTGGCTGCACCAACACCGACTTCATCCGCACCAGCCAGGAGCGCCATCACAAGGCGAGCCAGGAAATATGGTGCCGTATGGCCGCCAACGGCGACATCTACAAGGACAGCTACTCCGGTTGGTATTCCGTCCGCGATGAAGCCTACTATCAGGAAAGTGAAACGGAAGTCCGGGACGACGGTGTCCGCTACGGACCTCAGGGCACGCCCGTCGAATGGGTGGAAGAGGAAAGCTACTTCTTCAAGCTGTCTGAATATGAAGACAAGCTCCTGGCGCTCTATGACGATCAACCCGACTTCATCGGTCCAAATGAGCGCCGCAATGAGGTGGTCAGCTTCGTCAAGGGCGGTCTCAAGGACCTGTCCATTTCGCGAACCACCTTTGATTGGGGAGTGCCGGTTCCAGGCGATGAAAAGCACGTCATGTACGTCTGGGTTGACGCCCTGACGAATTACATCACCGGTCTCGGCTTTCCCGACGAAACCGATCCGCTTTGGAAATATTGGCCGGCGGACGCCCATATCATCGGCAAGGACATCATCCGTTTCCATGCCGTCTATTGGCCCGCGTTTTTGATGTCCGCTGGCCTGGAACTACCCAAACGCGTCTTTGCCCATGGCTTCTTGTTCAACAAGGGCGAGAAGATGTCCAAGTCTATCGGCAATGTGATCGATCCATTCAACCTGATTGAGGCCTATGGTCTTGACCAGACGCGTTATTTCTTCCTGCGCGAAGTCCCTTTCGGCAAGGACGGCAACTACAGCCACGAGGCCATCGTCAACCGGATCAACGCGGATCTCGCCAATGATCTCGGCAATCTGGCGCAACGCTCCCTGTCGATGATTGCCAAGAACTGTGATCACAAATTGCCGGCCCCAGGCGCCTTCACCGAAGAGGACAAGGCGATCCTTGGTCAGGCTGACGCCATGCTCGAGATTTGCCGCAGCGCTTTCGCAAAGCAGGAAATCCATGCCGGCCTTGCTTGCGTCTGGGACTGCGTGGCTGAAGCCAACCGCTATTTTGCCGCTCAAGAACCCTGGGCGTTGAAGAAGACAGATCCTGAGCGCATGGGAACAGTTCTTTATGTGACCGCAGAGGTCGTGCGTCAGGTTTCCATCCTGGCGCAGCCGGTGACGCCGACAGCTGCCGCGAAGCTTCTCGACAATCTCTCCCTGAGCGAGGACGAGCGTGACTTTGCCAAGCTCGGAGCAGAGCATCGACTGACGCCTGGCCGTGAAATTCCCAAGCCTGAAGGCGCTTTCCCGCGCTATGTCGAGCCAGAAGCCTCTGGCGCATGATACGCCCGCAACCTATTTGAAGCTCTGACGCTTTTTGGACTGATAAGATACAACGGACGCCATGCTCGTAGACAGCCATTGCCATCTGGATTTTCCCGATTTTGACGGTGAGCGCGACGACTTGATTTCGCGCGCCCACGAAGCCGGCGTCGACTTGATGGTGACCATCTGCACCAGGGTCCGCAAATTCGATCAGGTCAAGGCTGTCGCCGAGCAATATGACAATGTCTTTTGCTCGGTCGGCACGCATCCTCACCAGGCGGGCGAAGAACGGGGCATTCCCGCGGCCGAAATCATCGAATTGGCGCAGCACCCAAAGGTCGTGGCGATCGGAGAAGCCGGTCTCGACTACTTCTACGACAAAGCGCCAAGAGACGCCCAGGCAGAAGGGCTTCGCATTCACATCGAGGTCGCGCGCGAAACCGGCCTGCCGCTCGTCATCCATTCGCGCGATGCAGATGATGACATGGCTGCAATCCTTGAGGAGGAAATGGGGAAGGGGGTTTTCCCCGCACTTCTCCACTGCTTTTCCTCAGGCCGCGACCTTGCGCTGAGGGCCGTTGATCTGGGGCTCTACGTCTCTTTTTCAGGCATCCTGACCTTCAAAAGATCTGAAGACATCAGGGCGATTGCCCGGGACCTTCCAGCTGATCGTCTGTTGGTGGAGACCGACGCCCCATATCTTGCGCCGCAGCCACGTCGAGGCAAGCGCAACGAGCCTGCTTATACGGCCATGACCGCGGCGGTCCTTGCCGAAACACGCGGTATTTCACTGGAGGAAATCGCGGCTCAGACAACGGACAATTTCTTCCGCTTGTTCACCAAAGTGCCCAAGTCGTTTCACACGGGCGAAGGACTGGCATGAGCGATACGCTGACGGTCACAATTCTAGGATGCGGATCGTCTGGCGGCGTACCTCGTATCGGTAATGACTGGGGCGCTTGCGATCCTCTGAACCCGAAGAACAGCCGTCTGCGCTGCTCGTTGCTAGTTGAACGCATTTCAACATCCGGCAAGACGACGGTCTTGATCGATACGGGCCCGGATCTGCGACAGCAGATGCTCGAGCACGAGGTCCAAAAGGTCGATGCGGTGCTTTACACCCATGCTCATGCCGATCATCTGCATGGCATTGACGACCTTCGAATGTTCGCCATCCGCTATCGCCGCAAGGTTCCCGTCTACATGGACGAGGCGACCCATGTCCGTGCGCAAAGCGCGTTCGGATACTGCTTCACAACGCCGGCCGGTTCGTCCTATCCCCCGATCCTCGAACGCCTCCCGCTTACCGATCAGAACACGGTGACCATCGTCGGCGAGGGCGGACCTATCGAGTTTCTGCCGATTGAGGTCCAGCATGGTGACATCAACTCCCTAGGCTTTCGGTTTGAGAACATTGCTTATCTGCCGGATGTATCAGACATTCCGCTAAGTGCGCGCGGCGGCTTTGAAGACCTTGATGTGTGGATTCTCGACTGCCTTCGCAGCGACCCGCACCCGAGCCACTTCAACCTGGACGACGCGCTTACCTGGGCCGATGATCTGAAACCCCGGCAAACGATCCTGACCGATCTCCACAACGATCTGGACTATGAGAAACTGCGGTCAAAGCTGCCAACGTCCGTCATTCCTGCATATGATGGTATGGTCCTGACGCGCACGCTTTGAAGCGTTTAAAAGGCGAAACGCAGGGTCAGGCTATGGCAGAGCGGGAAGACAAAAATAGCGGCAGAGCGACCGGCAAGCGCTACAAGATCCCGACTGAAGAGCGTCTGACACGATCCGCTATCCATTATCTCGATCGTTACAGCTCATCAGCGGCGAACCTTCAGCGCGTCCTTGAGCGCAAGGTGATGCGCGCCGCTCATTTTCACGAACGCGATCCCGCCGAGTTCAGTGAGATGATCGAAGCTGTCGTTGCAAAGTGCCAGCGCACTGGCTTGGTCAATGACGTCACCTTTGCCGAGACCAAGGTGGCCAGCCAAAGGCGGCGTGGCCGATCGCAACGTCAGATCGAAGCCAGGCTGAGATCCAAGGGCGTATCCGGCGAAATCGTGACCCAGGCACTTGAACAAAGCGATACGAGTGATCTCGAAGCCGCTGTCATATTCGCCCGGCGTCGCAGGCTCGGTCCGTGGCGTACGCGAGGAACTCGCGCTGATTATCGTGACAAGGACATGGCCGCACTCTGCCGCGCTGGCTACGGCTTTGATGTTGCACGCAAGATAATTGACGGTTCCTTGGAGGACCCGACAACAGAACCCTAGGTGTTTAGGCTTGTTCAATAGGCTAAAATATATTCCATAATATACATTATGCGCATTATGTAGGTGTCGATCATAAGGCAGTCGAGCCCTATTCTAGTCAGCGTTCTACAGCCACTCACGAGAATCTCGGGATCCGTTTGCCAGAAAACACCGCTCTATTGAGGAACAGCAAGCTTGAAAACATCATTCAAATAAGCTTGGTCCTGGATACGGAAATGCGTGGTTCCGACCTTATCAAAGCCCTGACGCAGATAGAACGCGATCGCCGGTGTATTCTCGGAGTTGGTCGTCAACCAAACCGACGGAGCATCGACATCTCGAGCATAATCCAGCCCATGCTCGAGCAACATCCGCCCAAGCCCCCTGCCATGGTGTCGAGGCTGCACGTAGAGCGTCGAGATCTCCATGGTGGAACAGTTCGCAACCGGAGCAACTTTCCCATGGCTGAGGCGGATAAATCCATCAAGCCCATCCTTATTCTCGGAAACAATCACCTGCTCGTTAGGGTCTGCGAGTACGGCTGCAAGTTTGTCGGTCGTAAATTCACTGAGCGCGAATTCTGCAAAAAAAGCGCTTACTCCGCTTCGAATGTAGGTTCCAAGCCAGACCTCGATCGAAATGGCTGCAAGGATTGGAGCATCAGAAGGCAGCGCGTTGCGAAATTTCATACAAATCTTCCGGCGTTCGCTCTTTCGAAGCCCTTTTCTACCAGTCCACATCAGTCTGAAAAAGCGATTTTGCCCTGATGAAATAGCATGTGCCAACGGACGTCGACCCGCCGACATTCAGGCAATATCGTAGTCTTAGTCAGGATCCTTGTTAGATCAACCTTAGCCGTTGGCACGTTTCAGAAATCACCGAACGAAGTGCGCCCGACACGAACGCTTATTTCGGCGCAAGATAGAGGCCTTCGGACTTCAGAACTTCAATATTGTCGGCCTCCCGTTGCATTGCGCGTGCGACCGATGGACGTTCGATAATTCGGGCGGCGTGATCGCGAATATTCGGAAATTGGTCTGCAGAATAGCCCACACCTGTGATCCGCCACCAGGCCCAAAAGAGATAGCCATCAACAACGGACCAGTTTTCGCCATACCACCAGGGACCATTTTCAAGGCGTTCATTGACCATCGACATGACCGGTCCCATGGCTTCGGCACCCTTTGGCCGAATGCGGTCATAAGCGCCCTCACCGTCTAGAAAATACATGGGCATGGCGATCCGCGTAACAATCGGATGCACGGTGGCTGAAAAGAAAGCCACATCGGCAATTTGCTTGACTCGTTCCAACTCGTCTGTCGTCTCAGGCAAGAGCTTTGCATCTGGATAGGTGCGGTGCAGCCAAGTCAAGATAGCAACGTTCTCGGTCAGGGGCTTTCCATCTATCAGGATGGTTGGCACCTTGCCCTTTGGGTTTTTCGCAAGGAATTCGGGCGTCTTCTGCTGCTTTGCCGCGAGCCGAACCAATTCTGTTTCAAAGGGGACGCCGATTTCTTCAAGCGCAATCGTTGGCACCCGGGCGCATGTTCCCGGCGCTACAAATAGTTTTAAATCGTGCATTTTCCTCACCAAATTCGTAATTTTCCAGCAGACGTGAAAGGCTTGGCACAAGCGCAATTGTAAACCAACCTAGCGGCCTCACGCTTGAATGTACTCTCCCAAAGGCGTCTCAATCATCAAGCCCGCGCTTGCCGCGCATTTTCTTGACCGAGCCGCGTTTTTTCTTGGTATCAAGTCTTCGCTTTTTTGAACCAAGGGTTGGTTTCGTTGGCCGTCGGGCCTTTGGCCGCTCACAGGCCTTTCTCAAGAGCTCAAGCAACCGTTCCAAGGCGTCTTCGCGGTTGCGCTCCCTGGTACGAAAACGATCCGCCTGTAGAACGATCTCGCCGCCGAGCGTCAGCCGACTGCCGGCTAGCCGCGAGGCACGTGCCTTGATGTCGGAAGGCAACGTCTCATTGCCCTCAAGATCGAAGCGAAGCTGGACGGCCGTGGAAACCTTGTTGACGTTCTGTCCGCCTGGACCAGAGGCGCGAATAAAATCCTCATGAAGATCAGACGCGAGGATATGAACCTGGCCCAAAACCGTTATCTTTCCTGAGACAGTGGTCTCTTGGAACTCATCGCCAAGTGGGGTCATGCCGCGTCGCCCTGGCCAGTGCCGGCTTGCGGCTCGAGGCCACAACCACGCAGGATCAGCCTTGTAACTGTCGTCTCGGCTTCCTGGCGAAAGTCCGGATCGTCGAGCGTCTTGCCGGTCAGGATCTGAATTTGCGTTTGGAAATCGGCATAGTGCTGCGTCATTGCCCAGATCGTGAAAATCAGCTGCACCGGGTCGATTGCTTCAAGCTTACCTGCTCGGATCCAGTGCCGGATGACCTCGGATTTCTCGTCAACAAGAGATTTGAGATCCTCTTCCATAACCCGTTGGATCCGTGGAGCACCCTGCAGCACTTCGTTGGCAAATAGTCGCGATGCTTCAGGAAGTTCTGCTGACATCTTGATCTTTTGATGGATGTAGGCAGCAAGCTCTGTCGCCGGGTCTTTTTCCGGGTCCAGTCCGCGCAGCGGCGCGAGCCAGACGTCAAGAATATGGGCCAGAACCGCTTCGTAGATCGCCGCCTTGGAGGAAAAGTAGTACAGGAGATTCGATTTCGACATGCCCGTCGCCACAGCGATCTTTTCGATCGTAGTCCCCGAATAGCCAAAGCGGGAAAATTCGGCGAGCCCACCTTCGATGATTCGCGATCGATTGCGCTCCTGGATCCGGCTAAGTCCCTTGGGCGCCTGTCCAATGCGGCCGATCATGCCCCTTCCCCAATCGCATCGTCCACCACAAGTCTCGCGGGCCGGATGCCGACCCCAGCCAGAATGACCGAAACCACGGTCTGCTTGGCCTTGGCAAACTGCTGATCACTCAGGGGTTTGCCGTCGTTAAGAGTGTCAATCTGGTGATTGAAGTCTGCATAATGCTGAGTCGTTGCCCAGATCATGTAAAGCAATCCACGGGGGTCAATCGGCGCCATCTTGCCTTGCGCGATCCAGCGTTCAATCACCGCAATCCGGGTGTTTGTCCACTCCCCCAGCGTCGTCTCAAGATAGTCCTGAATCACAGGAGCCTTGTGCAGAATTTCATTGGCCCAGACTTTGGATCCCATCGGATGGGACCGCGATATATCCATCTTGGCATTGATATAGCGTGTCAGGGCTTCCTCCGGATCGTCGCAATCATCGAATGTGTTGGCCGCTTCGAGCCAGATCCGGAAGATGTTCTCCACCACCTGCCGATAGAGAGCCAGTTTCGTCGGAAAATAGTAATGAAGATTGGCCTTCGGCAGTCCGGCATGATCAGCAATCATCCCGGTGGTTGCCCCTTTGAAACCGTACTCGGCGAAAACGCTTTCCGCCGCTTCTAGGATCAGCCGCTCGTTCTCGGCGCGGGTTGCGCTTTTTGTTGTCGTCTTGGACACTGGCATCCACTGGTTAGAAATTCATCATGCCGATTGAATTATCATCTTGACCGTTTGGTCAAGTCTTCATAACGTTCACTTGACCAAACGGTCAGGTTTTCAAAACTGTTCCCCATGGGTAGCAACCATGGCGGCCAACGGCAAGAAACCCGAAGCCGCGAGACAAACATAATGGGCCGAGTGGCCCCGGTAGCCTGCAAACGGGCACCGATCCAGAGAAACAAGACCGACCCTTCAAAAAGAGCTGACGCAGCTTGCAAGAAGGGTCAAAGTGGGAACAGCCCGGACGGTGGTCCTGGCGCCTTAAGCCGGGCGCGCTTTTCAACGCCCTGCCCGGCATCCCCAAGGCGCCTCCCCTCCGAGCCAGGAATAACCAGCACAGTCGGCGCTCCCGGAAAAGGCGCCGCAAGGAGGACGTATGTCGAGTTCGGCTTCAAACGCGACCAACAATCTCGAAGCCTTCTGGATGCCCTATACGGCGAACAGGCAGTTCAAGCAGAACCCGCGCATGTTCGTCGGCGCGAAGGACATGCATTACACCACCAGCGATGGCCGCCAGGTTCTAGACGGAACGGCAGGTCTTTGGTGCTGCAACGCAGGTCATGGTCGCCCAAAGATCGTTGAAGCGGTCCAGAAGCAGATCGCTGAAATGGACTATGCGCCGGCGTTCCAGATGGGGCACCCAAAAGCCTTTGAGCTGGCCGCCCGTCTGGCAGCCATGATGCCCTCTCCGCTGGACCATGTTTTCTTCACCAACTCTGGTTCGGAAAGCGTTGATACGGCACTCAAGATCGCGCTTGGCTACCAGCGCTCGATTGGTCAGGGAACGCGCACACGTTTCATTGGCCGCGAACGCGGCTATCACGGAACCGGCTTCGGCGGCATCTCCGTGGGCGGCATCGTTGCCAACCGTAAGCAGTTCGGCAACATGCTGAACGGTATCGACCACCTGCCGCATACCCATGACCTGAGCCGGAACGCGTTTTCCCGGGGAGAGCCGAAGAACGGCGTCGAATATGCGGAAGAGCTGATCCGCTTGGTTCAGCTCCACGACGCATCCACCATTGCTGCCGTGATCGTCGAGCCGGTCGCCGGATCAACCGGCGTTCTGATCCCGCCGCTCGGCTATCTCAAGCGCCTGCGCGAAATCTGCGACCAGCACGGCATCCTTCTCATCTTCGACGAAGTCATCACCGGCTTTGGCCGCCTGGGCACGCCTTTCGCAGTCGACTACTTCGATGTGGTGCCCGATCTCGTAACCACCGCGAAGGGCATCACCAGCGGTGTCATTCCAATGGGCGCTGTTTTCTGTGCCAAGAAGATCTATGACGCCTTCATGGATGGTCCCGACCATCTGATCGAGCTCTTCCATGGCTACACCTACTCTGGCCATCCGGTTGCCTGTGCCGCGGCACTCGCGACACTGGATACATATGAGGAAGAAGGACTTCTGACCCGCGCCGCAAGCCTTGCGCAATATTGGGAAGACGGCCTGCACTCTCTCAAGGATTGCCCGCACGTCATCGACATCCGCAATCTCGGCCTGATCGGGGCGATCGAGCTCGAGCCGATTGCAGGAGAACCTACCAAGCGCGCCTTCTCCGCTTTCCTGAAGGCCTATGACGACAACCTTCTGATCCGCACCACCGGAGACATCATCGCCCTGTCGCCGCCGCTGATCATTTCCGAAGCCCAGATCGACGAGCTGTTCGGCACGCTGCGGTCAGTCTTGAACGCCATCGACTAGAGACAAGCAAGGAAGACAGGTCTGGCCAGCTAAATTGTTCGACCTGTCTCCTTGTCTGCAGGAAAAAGGCCGGTTGGAATGGCATCTTCCGACGCCTGAATGAGGAAAGACGATCATGACCCGACCTGCAGCGACCGCGGAAATGCTGATTGATGATGCCCGTGTACGGGTGACGCGGTTTGACTTTGAACCGGGTGCCGAGACGGGCTGGCATCGTCACGGCATGGACTATGTCATCACGACGCTGACCGAGTGCCAAATGGTGCTTGAGTTGCCGGATGGTGAAACGAATGAGGTGCTGATCCCGGCCGGAACAGTCTATCGGCGCGACGAAGGCGTCGAACACAATGTCATCAATGGCGGAACGGCGGTGATGTCGTTTGTCGAAACAGAGTTGAAGTAGGAGATAACAAAATGGCAGCTGCGGGTGAGAACCTTCGGATCAACGGTGATCGGCTCTGGGACAGCCTGATGGACATGGCCAAGATCGGCCCGGGTGTTGCTGGTGGCAACAACCGCCAGACGCTGACCGACGCCGATGCAGAAGGCCGCAAGCTGTTCCAAAAGTGGTGTGAAGATGCTGGCATGACCATGGGTGTAGACACCATGGGCAACATGTTCATGACCCGTCCCGGCACAGATCCGGATGCGCTGCCCGTCTATATGGGCTCGCATCTGGATACGCAGCCAACAGGTGGCAAATACGATGGCGTGCTGGGCGTCCTAGGCGGCCTCGAGGTCGTGCGCACCATGAACGACCTCGGCATCAAGACCAAGCATCCCATCGTTGTCACCAATTGGAGCAACGAGGAAGGCACACGCTTCGCACCCGCCATGTTGGCCTCGGGCGTTTTCGCCGGTATCCACACGCAGGATTGGGCCTACGGCAAGGAGGACGCGGAAGGCAAGACCTTCGGCGATGAGCTGAAGCGCATCGGCTGGGTCGGCGACGAGGAAGTGGGCGCGCGCGCCGACAAGATCCATGCCATGTTCGAACTGCACATCGAGCAGGGACCGATCCTTGAAGCTGAAGGCAAGGACATCGGTGTCGTCACCCACGGCCAAGGTCTCTGGTGGCTTCAGGTTACTGTCACTGGGCGCGACAGCCACACGGGCTCGACGCCCATGCCCATGCGCCGGAACGCTGGCCTCGGCATGGCCCGCATGACCGAGCTTGTTCACGAGATTGCAATGCAACACCAGCCAGCGGCCGTTGGTGCCATAGGTCATTGCGATGTCTATCCGAATTCACGCAATGTCATTCCAGGCAAGGTTGTGTTCACGGTGGACTTCCGCTCACCCAACCAAGCGACCCTCGATGGCATGAAGGTCGAATTCGAGGCAAAGGCCCCGAAGATTGCCGAAGAGCTGGGTCTCAGCGTTGAAATCGAGGAAGCGGGTCACTTTGACCCGGTCACATTCGATGCAGGCTGTGTCACGGCCATTCGGTCCGCTGCAGAGCGCCTCGGGTATTCCCATCAGGACATCATCTCTGGCGCGGGCCACGACGCCTGCTGGATCAACAAGGTCGCGCCGACTGCCATGATCATGTGCCCATGTGTCGATGGCCTGTCGCACAACGAAGCGGAAGAGATCTCGAAGGAATGGGCCACCGCGGGCGCGGACGTGCTGTTCCATGCTGTCGTCGAGACGGCGGAAATTGTTGAGTGAGTTGATCGTTCTATAGATCCAGCCCACGCCGTCCCGGCCTTGAGCTGGGACTTTACAAAGAACAGAGCGCGACGATTTTAAAGGGGAACAGCAATGGCATCGAAGGTGATCAAGGGCGGTACGGTTGTTACCGCCGATCTGACCTATGTGGCGGATGTGAAGGTGGATGGAGGCAAGATCGTCGAGATCGGGCCGAACCTGTCAGGCGACGAAACTCTGGATGCGACCGGCTGCTACATCATGCCGGGCGGCGTCGATCCGCATACCCACATGGAAATGCCCTTCATGGGCACGTTCTCCGCTGACGACTTCGACAGTGGCACACGGGCCGCTCTGGCTGGAGGCACGACCATGTTGGTCGACTTCTGCTTGCCGGCGCCAAACCAATCGCTGCTGGAAGCCATTCAGGCCTGGGACAACAAGTCCACCATGGCCCATTGCGACTATTCCTTCCACATGGCGATCACCTGGTGGGGTGAGCAGGTCTTCAACGAGATGGAGACCGTGGTCAAGGAAAAGGGGATCAACACCTTCAAGCACTTCATGGCCTACAAGGGCGCCCTGATGGTGCAGGACGACGAGATGTACGCGTCCTTCAAGCGCTGCGCGGCTCTTGGCGCCATGCCGTTGGTACATGCTGAAAACGGTGACGTTGTCGCTGACCTCTCCGCTCAGCTTCTGGCAGAAGGCAACAACGGCCCGGAAGCGCATGCCTACTCGCGCCCTCCGCAGGTTGAAGGCGAAGCCACCAATCGCGCCATCATGATCGCCGATATGGCCGGTGTTCCGCTTTATGTGGTGCACACGTCTTGTGAGGAGAGCCACGAAGCCATCCGCCGGGCCCGCCAGGCCGGTAAGCGCGTCTACGGCGAGCCTCTGATCCAGCACCTGACGCTGGATGAAAGCGAATATTTCGACAAGGACTGGGATCATGCCGCGCGCCGCGTGATGTCGCCTCCCTTCCGCAACAAACAACATCAGGACAGCCTATGGGCTGGCTTGGCGAGCGGTTCCTTGCAGGTGGTGGCAACTGACCACTGCGCCTTCACCACAGACCAGAAGCGTTATGGCGTTGGTGACTTCACCAAGATTCCGAATGGCACTGGAGGTCTTGAGGATCGTCTTCCTATGCTTTGGACCCATGGCGTCAACACGGGCCGCCTGACCATGAACGAATTCGTGGCCGTTACCTCAACAAACATCGCCAAGATCCTGAATGTCTATCCTAAGAAAGGCGCCGTGCTCGTCGGTGCAGACGCGGATCTGGTGGTCTGGGATCCGGAAAAGTCCAAGACCATCTCTGCCAGCACTCAGCAGTCGGCCATCGATTACAACGTGTTTGAAGGCAAAACCGTGAAGGGCCTGCCGCGCTACACCTTGACCCGCGGCAAGGTCGCCGTGGAAGATGGAACGATGAAGTCCGAACAGGGCCACGGCAAATTCGTCAAGCGCGAGCCCTACCCTGCTGTCAGCAAGGCGCTCAGCACCTGGAAGGAGCTCACCAACCCTCGCAAGGTCGAACGCACCGGCATTCCGGCCAGCGGAGTGTGACTTTGACGGACGAACAGCCGTTCGAAATTTCCAAACCGAGACTATTCGAACGGCTGTCCGTCCGCTCAATCGCACTTGGGCTTGGTGCCGGATGGGCCATGCTGACCGCCTATATCATTCTGATTTCAACCATCTCGCTGAAACCTTTCTTCGACACGCCCGCGGAACCGGACATGTTGGATAACTTCCTGTTCTCCGTTGTTCTGTTCGGGACAGCCGCATTCGCTACCTATCCGGTGTTGCTCTTGTCTTTTTTACTGATCTTTGAATTTGCGAGCCGGGTAGCCCCTGGAATTGAAATCAAAGGCAAGGGCAATCGAATATCGGCAGGCGCCGGATTGGGGTTACTGTCGATTTCGGTGCTCGCAGCGATTCTGGGCTCCGCAGAGGCGGAGGATTGGCACTTTGTTCTCGCGGCAATGATTGCAGGTGCAATGGGCGGTTTAAGCTATCATGTCTCTCTCCAAACTTCGGATAATCTATGACTTCACCTGTAGTCTCAGCTAACAATCTATCGCTGACGTTCCAGACCAATGATGGACCGGTACACGCCCTGTCCGACATTGATCTCCAGATCGATGAAGGTGATTTCGTGTCCTTTATCGGCCCAAGCGGCTGTGGCAAGACCACCCTACTTCGCGTCATCGCTGACCTGGAACAACCGACTGCCGGCAGCATCACCGTCAATGGACTGACGCCACATGAGGCCCGCCTGAAGCGAGCCTATGGCTATGTCTTTCAGGCCGCGGCCCTTTATCCTTGGCGCACCATTGCGGGGAACATTGCCCTTCCCCTCGAAATCATGGGACTTTCCAAAACCGAACAACGAGAGCGCATTGCCAAGAACATGGAGCTGGTCAATCTCGCCGGCTTTGAGAAGAAGTTCCCCTGGCAGCTTTCCGGCGGCATGCAGCAGCGCGCTTCAATCGCGCGCGCCCTATCTGTCGAGCCTGATCTGCTCTTGATGGATGAGCCGTTCGGAGCGCTCGATGAAATCGTGCGCGATCATCTCAATGATCAGCTTCATCAGCTTTGGGCCAAGACCAACAAGACAGTGGTTTTCGTCACCCACTCGATCCCGGAAGCAGTCTATCTCTCCACCAAAATCGTGGTGCTGTGCCCGCGCCCTGGCCGGATTTATGACGTGATTGAAAGCGATCTGCCGCGAGACCGCACGCTGGATATGCGCGAGAGTCCTGAGTTCCTGAAAATCGCTCACCGTGTTCGTGAAGGTCTGAAGGCAGGGCACAGCTACGATGACTGATACTGCCCTCTCCTCCCCGCGCAGCACCAATCCGTTTGCGGGTCTCATGACCGGAACCACGGGGCCTGTCCTGGTGATCCTGCTGGCCATCGTCGGCATCTGGTACATCGCGGCCGTAGCGCTGAACACGCCGTTTCAGCAAGGCATCTATGAGCGGGCCAAACAAACGGATATACCGTTCACTCAGCTTGTGACCGATACGCTGGCGCAGGAGCGGCCTGTCCTGCCGGCGCCGCACCAGGTGGTGGAAGAGATCTACAAGACGACGGTACTCAAGAAGGTCACCTCCAAGCGGTCGCTCGTCTATCACACCTGGATCACGCTCTCCACGACCCTGCTGGGCTTCCTGATCGGAACAACGCTCGGCATCGTTCTGGCGATCGGCATCGTTCATTCACGGGTGCTCGACAAGTCGCTCATGCCCTGGGTGATTTCCTCACAGACCATTCCGATCCTGGCCATTGCACCGATGATCATCGTGGTTCTGAATGCCGTAGGCATTTCCGGTCTCCTGCCGAAGGCGATGATCTCGACCTATTTGTCGTTCTTCCCGGTCACCGTCGGCATGGTGAAGGGATTGCGCTCACCTGAGATCATTCATCTGGACTTGATGCACACCTACAGTGCGTCAAGGCTGCAGACGTTCTGGAAGCTGCGCTTTCCCTACGCCGTTCCCTATCTCTTTACATCCATGAAAATAGGCATCGCCGCCTCGCTCGTTGGTGCAATCGTCGGAGAATTGCCCACCGGCGCTGTTGCCGGTCTGGGCGCGCGCCTGCTTGCCGGATCCTACTATGGCCAGACTGTTCAAATCTGGTCCGCGCTGCTGATGGCAGCCTTCCTGGCCGGCTCTCTGGTCGCCCTCATAGGGTTCATGGAGAAACTCGCCCTGAAACGCATGGGGATGGGACAATGAGCACGACTGTCTCAACTAAACGCAGGTTTGATATTCCTGCTCTTCTCGCCTGGTTCATCATCGCCATGGCCGCGATCGCGCTGTTCAGTCCCGTCTTCAGCCCTGATTTCGCAATCACTGAAGTGCCAAGACTTGCGGTATGTCTGGTCCTTCTCGCGATCCTCGGCGTTCGCTATGAGCTTGGATTCATGCGCAACCAGTTTGGCGATCTGATCCTGGGGCTCGTGGCGGCTGCCGCTGCATGGCTCTTGATCGACACGGCAAGCAGGCACGTCGGCGATGCCGCGCTTGGGTTCTGGGCCTTGACCGCAGCAACCTGGGCAGCTGCCTGGCTCTTTATCGAGCGGCTGGCGCACTGGAACGGCATGCCCCGTCTCATAAACCGCCTCATCGACTTGGCCATTCCAGCACTTTTCGGCGCTACAATCCTTGTCCTGTGGCAGTTGATCGTAACCGGTGCAGGCGTTCCCAAGGTCCTTCTTCCGGCTCCGTCCGAGATCTGGCTTCGCCTCACCACCTCTGTCCCGATCCTTTGGGCGGACTTCCAGCAGACCTTCATGAAGGCCGTTCTAATCGGCTACGTCATGGGCTGCGGTGCAGGTTTCATCATCGCCATCCTGGTCGACCGTGTGCCGTTCCTTCGGCGGGGCTTGCTTCCAGTCGGCAATCTCGTCTCGGCGCTGCCCATTATCGGCGTTGCTCCAATCATGGTCATGTGGTTCGGCTTTGACTGGCCCTCCAAGGCAGCGGTCGTCATCATCATGACGTTCTTTCCAATGCTGGTGAACACTGTCTCCGGCCTGGCTGCCAGCGATACGATGCAACGCGACCTCATGCGCACCTATGCTGCCAACTATTGGCAGACCCTGTTCAAGCTGCGTCTGCCGATGGCGATGCCCTTCATTTTCAACGCGCTGAAGATCAATTCCACACTGGCTCTCATCGGCGCCATCGTCGCTGAGTTCTTCGGCACCCCTATCGTGGGAATGGGCTTCAGGATATCGACCGAAGTTGGCCGGATGAACGTGGATATGGTCTGGGCGGAAATCGCAGTGGCCGCGCTCGCTGGATCGCTGTTTTACGGCCTCATCGCGCTGGCCGAACGGGCCGTCACATTCTGGCATCCATCCATCCGGGGATAAGATCTGAAAGACCGGGCAAACGCGCCGGTCTTTATGCCTCAAGTACCAGACTTGTCCACGCTGCCAACAAAGGTTCAGAACGATCCGATGACCCCTTCCCGCGAAATAAGCCGTCTCATCGAAATCATGGCGGCACTGCGCACCCCGGTTACCGGCTGCCCCTGGGATCTGGAGCAGGATTTCAGCACCATCGCGCCCTATACGCTCGAAGAAGCTTATGAGGTTGCCGAGGCCATTCGTCTGAATGACATGGAAAACCTGCGCGAGGAGCTGGGTGATCTGCTGCTTCAGGTGGTCTATCACGCGCGTATGGCCGAGGAGGATCAGCAGTTCGACTTCGCCGACGTTGTGGAAGGCATCACCAAAAAGATGATTCGCCGACACCCGCATGTCTTTGGCGACGACGCAGCCCGGTCCGCCGGCATGGCGAAGGGCATGTGGGAGAAGATCAAGGCTGAAGAGAAAGCCGAACGCAAAGTCCGACGCGAGGCACTTGGAATCGAGGAACGGAAAAGAGCCTATCTGGACGACGTGCCCGCCGTATTTCCGGCACTTGTCGAAGCCGACAAGCTGCAGCGGCGCGCCTCAAAGGTTGGTTTTGACTGGGGCGCTGCCGGCCCCGTGCTTGACAAGATCAGGGAAGAGATCGGCGAACTGGATGATGAGATTTCAGCCGGTGATGTCGACAAGTCGAAGATCGAGGGCGAGTTGGGCGACGTGCTGTTTGCGGTCGCCAATCTGGCGCGTCATCTCGAGATTGACCCAGAGTCCGCTCTCAAGCGCACCAACGACAAGTTTCGCAAGCGTTTTGCGGCAATCGAGACCCATGCCGATCAAACGGGAACAACACTCGACGCCATGACGCTCGACGAGATGGAAGCCGCCTGGCAGGCCGCAAAAAGGCCCTCTTCTTCAGAAGCCTAACCAGCCAACCCGCCGTGAACTACTCGCTGACGAGATAGCTTGCAAAGAGACTCCGGAAGGGGCCGCGCTGCTTGTCAGAAACCCGTACATCGGCTTCGATGTATTCCTCTCCATCCTGTCGCTCTAGAACCTCGGCAACCTGATAAAGCTGGGCGGTCAAAGCGCCGTCGGTGACCGGCAAACGTACAGTGAAGATGTCATCATGCTGGGCGATGAAGGCATCAATGCGCGCATAGAGTTGATCGAGACCCTCGCCTGTAAGGGCTGACAGGGCTATGGGGCCTTCGGCGCCTTGATCATCCAGAAGCTTTTCCCGGTACAATGGATCAAGACAATCGATCTTGTTCCACACGTCTACGATCGGGGCGCCGGTTTGCTGGCTGACACCCAGATCATCCAGGGTTTTCTTCACATCTTCAGCTTGCGCATCGGTGTCCGTGTGGGAAATATCCCGCACGTGCAGAATCAGATCTGCTTCAAGCACCTCCTCCAGTGTCGCCCGGAAGGCTGCGACCAGGTGTGTCGGTAGATCCGAGATAAAGCCCACGGTGTCAGACAGAATAACCTCTCGCCCATGCGGCAGCTTGATCTTCCGCAGTGTCGGATCGAGTGTTGCGAACAAAAGGTCCTTCGCAAACACGTCAGATTCCGTCATCCGATTGAAAAGGGTCGACTTTCCCGCATTTGTATACCCGACGAGAGCAACAACTGGCTGAGGGATCTTTTTGCGCTTTTTGCGATGCAAGTCGCGCGTCCGCCGCACGCCCTCAAGCTGCTTTTGCAGAGCAAGAATGCGATCCTGAATCTGACGTCTGTCCGCCTCGATCTGGGTTTCACCTGGGCCACCCATGAACCCGGCGCCACCGCGCTGACGCTCAAGGTGCGTCCAGGACCGAACGAGCCGGCTCTTCTGCCAGGTCAAATGCGCCAGGTCGACCTGCAGCTTGCCTTCTTTGGTTCGCGCGCGGTCACCAAAGATTTCAAGGATCAGGCCAGTCCGGTCGATCACCTTTGTTCCGAGCCGGCGCTCCAGATTGCGCTGCTGAACAGGCGTCAGCGGATGGTCAACGACCACAAGATCGAGCTCTTCCGCTGCAACCGCGCCAGAAAGCTCGTCAACCTTGCCTTCACCAAACAGAGTTGCAGGCTTGGGAGCGTTGATCTTCACGACATTGGCGGAAACGATATTGAGATTGATGGCGGCGCTTAGGCCAACGGCTTCCTCAAGACGTGCTTCCGGGCTTCGATTGGATCGAAGGTCGCCATCGCCAGCATCTCTGCGGTGCTGCAAAACAGGTTCAAGGATCATCGCCCGGAAGGGCTGGGGGCGCCGGTCAACACCGTGATCGTCGCCGCTCTTGGATGGAGTACTGCCGTCCTCGCGAGACTTGCGTTCCAATCAGCTGCCTGCCTTTTCGCCCGTCTCTTCGCCTGGTTCAAACAATTGAACAGGTCCGTTGGGCATGATCGTCGAGATGGCATGTTTGTAGACAAGCTGGGAATGCCCATCACGGCGCAAAAGAACGCAGAAATTGTCAAACCAGGTCACAACGCCCTGAAGCTTGACCCCATTGATGAGGAAGATTGTCAGAGGCGTCTTTTGTTTCCGGACATGGTTCAGGAAAGTGTCTTGAAGGTTCTGTGCGCGATCAGCCATCAGTTTTTTTATCCTGTTTCCGCCGGATGCGGCCGGGCATCCGGTGTTTTTCAATTGCTGCCGTTGAGTGGGGCCCTAAACACAAACGCTGCCGCCCCGAAACGGCCTGTCTATCTTGTACGACAACCGGTGCAATTGAAGCCCTGCCCGCACCAGACTCTCGTCTATTTTCCAAACTCCACACAGCTAAACATAGCTGTTTCTTACACTGCCAGAAAATCAGTAGCAGTATGGAACAGTTCACGCAATCGCGTTGCAACCGAACCTGGATGCCCGTTGCCCAAAATCGTATCATCGATTTTTACAACCGGCATGACAAGAGTAGACGCTGCAGTCACGAAAGCCTCACGCGCTTCCTTGGCTTCTTCCACAGAAAACGGGCGTTCCTCGAAGGAAATGCCCTCGCGCTCGACAAGCTCAAGCACAACAGCACGCGTAATACCTCGAAGAATACCACTTTCTGCAGGGCGCGTTACAAGTGTTCCATCCTTCGTGACGATCCATGCATTCGTCGAGCCGCCTTCGGTTACGTTGTTTTCGCAATCGAAATACCAGGCTTCCTTGCTGCCCTGTTCTTTCGCAGCCTGTTTTGCCAGGACGTTCGGAAGCAGTGCGACTGTCTTGATATCTACCCGCGGCCAGCGATTTTCCGGGTACGTAATGACCGAAATGCCTTTTTCGGCAGCGGCGTCGCCCGCCCGAGGACTTGTGGCACGAGCGGTCACGACGACCGACGGCACAACATCTTCGCCCGGGAAGAAATGATCGCGGCGGGAGACACCACGGGTCACCTGAATGTATACAATGCCGTCATGAACACGGTTTCTACGCACGACTTCGCGGAGCACAAATTCCAGCGCTGATCGGGCCATCGGCCAGCCAATGCTGAGCTCTTTCAAGGAACGATCAAGACGATCGATATGCCGCGGCATGTCCACGATCGTATTGCGCCAGACTTCACAGACTTCGTATACGCCATCGGCAAACTGATAGCCGCGATCCTCAACATGGACGGCTGCGTCCTTATGGGGAACGTACTGACCGTTAACGTATGCGATCCTGCTCATGACTCTTCCTTGTGAACGCGAAAAACTCCCGTCGCATGCGGAACGGGAGGAACTGAATGACAGCAACAAGATAGCCAATGCATGAACCGTCTTGCGAGCCAACGCAAGGCCAAGTTCTGGGCAAATCTGCCCACTTAGAAGAATTCGAGGCTGACCCGGAACATCTGCTCGACCTGGCGGACCCTCGAGGCCACCGCAAAGATCACGATCCGGTCCTGAGAAATGATCTGAAGGTCACCATTGGGGGTCAGGACCTTTCCATCACGAAAGACTGCGCCAACCCGAATGCCGGAAGGCAGATCGATTTCCCGCAAAGGCCTGCCGACCAAAGGCGATGTGTCCAGCGCTTCCGCTTCAACCACTTCAGCAGCACCGTTCTGAAGCGAATGAACGCCCCTGATCCGGCCACGGCGTACATGTTGCAAGATCTTGGAAATCGTCACGGCACGTGGATTGATGAAGGCGTCAATTCCGAGAGCTTGAGCAAAGGCCGGATAGCTTGGATTGTTCAGAAGCGACAGATTCCGCCGACAACCCAGCTTTTTGGCCATAACCGACGATAGGATGTTGACCTCATCCTCATTCGTCAGCGCCACCATCGTATCGGCTGCACCCACATCTGCCTCATCAAGGATGCCCTGATCGAGCGCACTTCCGTGCAGGATGACCGACCGTTTCAGCTCATCGGCGATGCCCACTGCCCGCTCCCGGGACGCCTCGATTAGCTTGATCCGCGTATTGCTCTGACGTTTTTCAAGCGCCCGGGCAACGTAGAGACCAATGTTGCCGCCACCAGCGATGACGACGCGGCTGGCTTCTGGCTCTTCATGTCCGAAAATGCCCAGAGTTCTGCGAACCTGGTCCCTGCGCGCCACCACATAGGCAAGGTCTCCGACAAGTAGGGAATCTGAACTCTTGGGAACGAAAAGCTTGTTGTTTCGATAAACGCCAACAACAACAGCGCCGAGGTCCGGAAAGAGCTCGGTCAGCTGCCGCAGCGGTGTATCGATAACCGGGCAATCCTCTTCACACATGATCCCGACCGTTACGATCTGATCATCCGCGAAACGTACAGTCTCCACTGCACCGGGCAAGGCAAGCCGACGCAGAACCATTTCACCGACTTCAATCTCAGGTGAGATGATCACGTCGATTGGCATGTTTTCGCGGGAAAACAGGTTTTGCCAGCGGCCCTGCAAGTAGCTTTGCGCGCGGATACGCGCAACCTTGGTCGGGACATTGAACAGGGAATGCGCGACCTGGCAGGCGACCATGTTGACTTCGTCATAGAGGGTCACCGCTATGATCATGTCGGCTTCTTCGGCGCCGGCCTGGGCCAGAACATCGGGATGGGCGCCATGACCCACAAACCCGCGGACATCCAGCTGATCACCTATCGCGTTGATCAACTTGGGAGAAGAGTCGATGACCGAGACGTCGTTCTGTTCGGCTGCGAGGCGCTCCGCAATGCCGTAACCGACCTGGCCGGCTCCACAAATGACGACTTTCATGTTGGTCTTCCCATACCCGCTTGTTCAACGCCTCAAATACCAGAGACTGATGATTAGGACAGCCCCAGGGTCTTCAGTTTTCGGTGCAGTGCAGACCGCTCCATGCCAACAAACTCTGCCGTTCGCGAGATATTGCCGTCAAACCGCTTGATCTGCGCCTGCAAATAGTCGCGTTCGAAAATCTCGCGTGCTTCACGAAGCGGAACCGACATAAGGTGTTCTCCCCCGCCTGTGGTCGGCAGGTTTGGCAGGGTTGCTCCGACTTCTGCCGGCAGAAGATCTGCCGTGATCACACTGTCCGGCTCGCCCCTGGCGAGAATCAACAGGCGCTCAACGTTGTTCTTGAGCTGGCGCACATTTCCCGGCCAGTCGTGCGTCTGTAGCACCGCCATGGCGTCATCGCCGATCGGTCGCAGCGGAATGCCCGACGCGGTCGAGATCTGCTCCATGAAATGAGCCACGAGCACTGGAACATCTTCCCGCCTTTCAGCCAGTCCCGGCACGCGCAGGGGCACCACGCCGAGCCTGTGATAAAGATCCTGACGGAAGAGACCTGCAGAAATATGTTCCTCAAGGTTCTTGGCCGTCGAGGACAGGATCCGGATATCAACCTGAACCTTGGTAGCCCCGCCGACCCGTGTGAAACTCTGATCGACCAGCACCCTTAAAATTTTGCTCTGGGTCTCGGCCGGCATGTCGCCAACCTCATCGAGGTAAAGCGTACCGCCGTGCGCCTCTTCCATGGCGCCGACCTTGCGAAGGCTGCCGCTTCCGTCCTCAACGCCGAAAAGCTCTTCTTCCATGCGCTCGGGAGTGATCGTTGCCGCGTTCAAGACGACAAACGGGCTCTTTGCGCGTGGTGAAAGATCATGGATCATCCGGGCGGTCAGCTCTTTGCCTGATCCGGACGGCCCAGTGATCATGATGCGGCTGTTGGTTCCAGCAACTTTCTGGATCGTCTGACGCAACTGGTTTGCTGCACTTGAATCGCCAATGATTCCGGTCGCTTCACCGCTGCGTTGGCGAAGTTCCCTGACCTCACGCTTCAGACTTGAGGCCTCAAGGGCACGATCAACGATATGAATCAGCCGATCGGTCTTGAAGGGCTTTTCAATATAGTCATACGCGCCGCGCTTGATCGCCGAGACCGCCGTCTCGATGTTGCCATGACCAGAAATGATGACGACGGGCAAGTCCGGGTCTGTCTGCTTGATCACGTCCAGCACGCCCAATCCGTCAAGGCGGCTTCCCTGCAGCCAAATGTCCAGCACCACGAGCGAAGGACGTCGATCCTTGATCGCCGCGATCGCACTATCGCTGTCGCGCGCCGTTCGGGTGCCATAACCCTCGTCATCGAGAATACCGGCAATCAACTCGCGAATATCAGTTTCGTCATCAACTACAAGAATGTCATACGCCATTTTCGGTCACTGTCTTTTCGTTCTTGTCGTCTTCGGCATCCGTCGAACTGACCGCCAAGGTCAGACGAACAAGCGTGCCGCTCTCTCCCAGACCTGCATCCGGCGCATCAAGCAATTCGATGCTCCCGCCGTGGTCTTCAAGTATCTTTCGCACGATGGCAAGACCAAGACCGGTCCCCTTTTCGCGCGTCGTCATATAAGGCTCCAGCAGTCTCTGCCGGTTTTCCTCGGGCAACCCGACGCCATTGTCTGCTACGTCGATCACGACCCGGTCGGAAACTTCCGACAGCGAGACATTGATACGGCCCGCGGCAAGGTCGTCACCCTCACGTCCTTCAATGGCCTCGGCTGCATTCTTGATCACATTGGTCAAGGCCTGACCAATGAGCCTTGCGTCGAACGTCGCAACGACAGGCGTTTCCGGCAAGTTGGTACTGATCTCGATATCAGGGTTGCCAACCGTTTGCATGAATGCAGCTTCCCGAACGACGTTGCGGATGTCTGCTTCATTTTTGGTCGGCTTGCGCATGCGGGCAAATGAGGAGAATTCGTCGACCATCTGCCCGATATCACCCACCTGGCGGATGATTGTGTCGATACACTGATCGAAGACCGTGCGATCGTCCTCAATCTTTTTGCCATACCTGCGCCGTATGCGCTCCGCCGAAAGCTGAATTGGTGTGAGCGGGTTCTTGATCTCGTGAGCGATACGCCGTGCCACGTCGGCCCATGCGGAGTTGCGCTGCGCGGAAACCAGATCGGTAATATCATCAATGCTTACGACATAGCCGTGCTCGCGGCGCGTGGATTGCTCGCTGGTCAGACGTACGTTCAAGGTCCTCTGACGCCCTCCCAGAGCCACCTCGACCTGAGTTTCCTGGAATCGTTCGCTGTCCTTTTCGAAGGCCTGCGAGAGGAAATCTGACAACTCCGGTATGATCTCGCGGAGCGGTTTGCCGAGAAGATTGACCTCATCAACTTGAAGCAACGCCTGTGCTGACATGTTGACGAGCATCACGGCTCCGTCCTCGTCAATTCCGAGGACGCCTGTCGAAACCCCAGATAGTACGGCCTCATTGAAGCGCCTGCGCCGATCGATCTGCTCATTGGCTGCAAGCAAGGCATCGCGCTGGCCAAGAAGCTGGCCCGTCATTTTGTTAAAGGTGGATCCCAAATTCGCAAGATCGCCCTCAGACTTGGACGTTTCTACCTTAACGGCAAGGTTGCCCTTTGAGACTTCGTCCGCTGCAGAGATCAATGTTCTGATGGGAGAAACCAACCTGTTGGCAAATCCGAACCCGATCCAGATGGCTGACAGTAAAAGGATGAGTGCGACGCCGAGGTAAACCAACGCAAATGCAACCTGAACACCGAACCGACTTTTTTCGAGCTCACTGTATTCAAGAGCCCCATCCTCCGCCAGTCGCTGGTATTCGACCACCCGTGGATCCATCGCCCTGATCGCATAGAGATAGAAGTCGTCATAAGCCGACAGGCGCATGACGCCGCCGACAAGGTTCGATTTTCCAGGAGCGATCAGAATCGGCTCTCCCTGCCGCGCTTTGGCAAAGCTGTCCTCCGGCGGCAACAGAACATTTACCCGCGGATCCAGGACAATGCGGGTTACGACTGTTCCATCCGACGTCATGATAAAGGCTGCCAACAGACCTCGAACGGAGGCCTGCGCGCTGAAGAAGCCATCAAACCGGGTTGGCTCAAAGTCATAGACCGCCTTGGCCCGGTCGACATCATTGGCCATTGCTATCAGGTCACCACGCAGCACCCGCGCGTGCTCCTGAAGATAAGCCTGAGCCACGGTCAACGCGTTGTCGATGATCTGGCGCGTGCGGTCCTCAAACCAGCGGTCCAGACCGCGATCGAGCGTGAAGGTCGCCAGAATCGCCATCAAGATTGCCGGCACCGCGGCAACCACGCTGAACAGCGTAACGATCCGAACATGCAGCCTTGCGGCTGCGCGCCCGCGACGGCGCGCATGCAGGAGCTTGGTGATTTCCCAAAGGATAGCCGCGATCAGACAGCTGGCAAGGACGCCGTTGACGGCCATCGCAATCAGGACCACCTGTTGCGTCGGGGCAACTGAGGTCAGCCCAGTCAGAATCACGAAGGTGACGGCGATGGACAACAGGGCGACCAACATGATCGCAAGACCGAGGCGCCTGCCCAGTTTTCTCTTGGAAGACTGCGGCTCCGCAGTGCCCTGAGCAAGTCCCAGTATCATGTCACCTCGACGTCTTTCGCGATGAGGGCCAGATGCTAGAAACGCATGCCCCATTTCAGAACTGCGGCACACTTACCACAGAATGTTGCGAAATTGCGACAATGACAAGGATGCGGAAAACTGTCTACAGGCAACGCGATGGATCGCGCCGCCTGTAGACTACGGAAACACTGAAACCACTGGCTTTATCGGGCTGACCGCATCACCTGAATATCCAGGTCACGGATCTTCTTGCGCAAGGTATTCCGGTTCACGCCAAGAAGCTCGGCGGCCTTGATTTGATTGCCTCGCGTCGCCGCCAAGGCAGCGCTGATCAATGGGTATTCCACCTCGCGCAGAATGCGGTGATAGAGCCCAGGAGGTGGAAGCGCATCCCCATAGTTGTCGAAGTAACCGCCAAGATATCGCTCGACCGACGCGCCAAGATTGATGCTTTCAGCGCTTTCTTCTTCAAGCGGGGAAACGGCTGGCTGGCTCAGCTCTTGCTCGAGCATTGCCTCGCCGATCACGTCTTGCGGGTATAGAGCCGCCAGCCGCCGAACCAGGTTTTCGAGTTCACGGACGTTGCCCGGCCAACGATAGCGGCGAAGGAGGTTGAGCGCCGGCTGATCGATCTGCTTCGCCGGCAATCCTTCTTTTTCCGCGATGGAGAAAAAGTGCCGGACGAGATCTGGAATATCTTCGACGCGTTCACGCAGCGGCGGCAACCGGATCGGAACGACATTCAGGCGGAAATAGAGATCTTCTCGAAAGAGGCCTTGGTTGATCAGTTGCCGCAGATCCTTGTTTGTCGCGGCAACGATGCGCACGTCCGTCTTGATAGGTGTACGCCCCCCAACGGTCGTGTATTCGCCCTGCTGAAGAACGCGCAACAAACGCGTCTGCGCCTCCATGGGCATATCGCCGATTTCGTCGAGAAACAGAGTACCGCCATCGGCCTGCTCGAAGCGGCCGGAGCTACGATGCTGTGCGCCGGTGAAGGCGCCCTTTTCATGTCCGAACAGTTCCGCCTCGATCAGATCGCGCGGAATGGCTGCCATATTGATCGCAACGAAGGGACCGTTGCGCCGCTTTCCATAGTCGTGAAGCGCACGTGCCACGAGCTCTTTGCCGGTGCCCGACTCGCCATTGATCATCACAGTCAGATCAGTCTGCATCAGCCGCGCAAGCACGCGATAGATCTCCTGCATCGCAGGAGACCGTCCGACCAGCGGCATGCCCTCGCCCATGTCGTCGATCTCGACCGGGCGACGGACCTTCGGTTCCTCGAGAGCGCGGCTAACGATGCTCGTCAGCTCCTTGAGGTCGAACGGCTTGGGAAGATACTCATAGGCGCCCTTCTCCGACGCCCTGATGGCCGTCATGAAGGTATTCTGCGCACTCATAACGAGCACGGGGAGATCCGGGCGAAGCTTCTTGATCCGCGGCAACACGTCGAAGATGTTTTCGTCGGGCATCACGACATCGGTAATCACGAGATCCCCGTCGCCCGAGCTGACCCACCTCCAAAGGGTGGTCGCATTCGATGTCAGGCGAACGGTATAACCCGCGCGGGAAAGGGCCTGGTTGAGGACGGTACGGATCGCCGCATCGTCATCGGCTACAAGGATGGTGCCTGTCGGCATGATCATTCGGTCCTGTCGCTGGAGGGAGCCTCAGGTTCAACAAAAGCCGGCATCAAGATCCGGAAGACGGTTTTGCGTGGCTGACTGTCGCATTCAATAACCCCGCCGTGATCACCGATGATCTTGGCGACGAGCGCCAGACCGAGACCAGACCCGTTGGTCTTGGTGGTGATGAAGGGTTCGAACAGATGAGGCAGCAGGTCTTCTGGAACGCCAGGACCATTGTCCTGAACACAGAATTCCAAAGGCAGTGAAACGCGCTCGGCAGTTCCGGGCACCGACAGTCGGATGCCGGGACGAAACGCCGTTGTGATCCGAATCTCGCCATCCGGATCGTCACCGATCGCCTCGCTTGCATTCTTGATCAGGTTGAGGAAGACCTGAATCAACTGATCTCGGTTGGCAAAAACCGGCGGAAGAGAGGGGTCATAGGCTTCCAGAATCCGCTTGTTCCGCGCAAAACCGCTATCAGCCAGGCGTTTCACGTGATCAAGGACCACGTGGATATTCACCGGCTCGCGTTCGATCGGGCGCTCATCAGAGAAGACTTCCATGCGATCGACCAGCTTCACAATCCGGTCGGTCTCATCGGTGATCAGCCGGGTCAGTGCCCGGTCCTCATTCGGAACCGATTGTTCAAGCAGCTGCGCGGCACCCCGTATCCCCGAGAGCGGGTTCTTGATCTCATGTGCAAGCATGGACGCGAGGCCGGTCACCGTGCGAGCCGCACCACGTGAGGTCAACTGACGATCAATCTTCTCCGCCATGGAGCGTTCCTGGAACATCAACACGACAGCTCCAGGACGCTCAGCCACGGGAGCTGCATTGATGTCGACGATCTTCGGCGCGCCGATACGCGGCGAGCCGATATCTACCTTGTATTCGTTGACCGCAGCACCGCGGTCACGCACCTGATCAATCAGAGTCAGCAGCGGACTTCCAAAGGGCACGAAATAATCGATGGGATGGCGCCGCAGATAAGAGACGCTGGACCGCATGAAGATTTCCGCCGCCATGTTGGCGGACTCGATCACACCATCGGGCGCAACAAGCAGCACCGGGTGTGGAAGCGAATCCAAGATCGTCGGGCCATCGCTGGCCAGCGCGGCCATACGTCCTTTTGAAAGGGACTCAGGCGTCATGCAGCACTCCGTTCGGAAGAAGACAACCATCCATCAACGAGGCGAATTACCTCCGCAGGCTCGTTGGAGGTCATAAGGGTTTTACGCAAGGCGACGGGCAATTCGCAGCCGAGGCCGGAATTGTCGAGGTACCAGCCAAGATGTTTTCGGGCAATTCGGACACCGGGCAAGGTGCCGTAATGCGTTACAATCGCGTCGTAATGCTCAAGAACAAGATCACGAAGCTCTGGGCCACATGGCGCTGCGCGTTTCTCGCCAGTGGCAAGATAGTGACCGATATGGCCAGGAGCCCAAGGCCTGCCATAGGACCCGCGCCCCACCATCACGCCATCGGCGCGTGACGCCTCGAGCATGCTCAACGCATCACCGAAATCACAGCAATCGCCGTTCGCGATCACGGGGATCTCGACCGCATCAACCACGTCACGGATTGCGTTCCAATTGGCCCGTCCTTTGTAGAACTGGCTGCGCGTCCGCCCGTGAACCGTCAGCAACATGATGCCTGCGGCCTCGGCACGACGCGCCAGCGTCGGTGCGTTGATCGATGTCTCATCCCAACCTAGCCGCATCTTGAGCGTCACAGGAATATCAACGGCATCGACCGTGGCCTCGATCAGGGTCAACGCGTGGTCCAGATCACGCATCAACGCCGAGCCGGAATAGCCGGATGTCACCTTCTTGGCAGGGCAGCCCATGTTGATATCAATGACATCAGCACCGGCGTCAGCAATGACCTTGGCGGCTTCGCCCATCCACTTTGCTTCGCGCCCAGCCAGCTGTACAACGTGGAGTCCGTCATCGTGAGCCTCGGCACGCATCTGGGTTTCAGCGTCGCCCTTGACGAAAGATTCGCTGGCTACCATTTCGCTGACGACCATTCCGGCACCGTATCGGGCAGCGATCCGGCGAAACGGCAAATCGCTGACACCGGACATGGGAGCGAGCACGGCCCGGTTCTTCAGGCTGTGACGACCAATGCGAATCGGATCCGACATCAAAGGGGGCTGCAAACTGCTCATAACCTGTGCACACTCAACATTGCCTATATCGTAGCCATATTTTGCGGTGCGGCAAGAGGCAATTACGCATAATATGATGGTTTGGTTTGCAATTTCTTTTGCATGGTCACATCAAAGAGCCCCTGCACTAAGAGTTTGCAGGGAAAATGAGAACACACAGGATCGGGACCCTGATGACCAAACAAGTGGCAGCAATCATCGTGGCGGGTGGAAGGGGCTCTCGTTTGGCAAGCTTCGATGATGACCGCCCGAAGCAATACAGGACCCTCGCCGGCCGTCCAATCCTCACATATACGCTTGAGCGATTTATCGACCACCCTGCGATCAGCAAGGTGCTTGTGGTGCGCCACGCGGATGACCTGCAGCTTTATGACAACGCCGTTTCAGATTTGAAAATGCCGGCGACAGATAAGCTATTGACCTCGGTAGAAGGTGGCGCGACAAGACAGGCCTCTGTCTACGCGGGGTTAAGCAACCTTCGGAATACAGAATGCGGAGCCGTCCTGATTCACGACGCAGCACGCCCTTTCGTGACACATGACGCCATCACTGCTGTCATCGAACGCCTGCAGCAAGGCGCAAAGGCAGTTCTGTCGGCAATACCAGTCGTCGATACCCTGAAGCGTGTAAATGCAGACACACATTCTCTCACGACAGTCGATCGGAACGGGCTGTGGGCTGCACAGACGCCACAGGGGTTCGACTTTGACGCGATTTTGGACGCTCACCGGCAGGCCCTGAACAGCGGTCGAACGGACTTTACGGACGATACAGGCGTAGCCGAGTGGGCAGGACATCAGATCGAGCTTGCCGATGGCAATACCGATAATTTCAAGATAACCAGTCCGGCAGACTTGGAACGCGCGAGAAAGATCACGGAAATGACAGACCAGACAGAGGCACACCGTCCCCTCGCCGGGTCCCACACCCTCGCGGATCTTGGCGATGTACGAATGGGCACTGGCTATGATGTCCATGCCTTCGACACCGGAGATGCGGTCATCTTGGGCGGAATTTCAATTCCGCACGACCGGAAACTGAAGGGTCACTCGGATGCGGATGTGGTCTTGCACGCAATCACTGACGCAGTGCTCGGCGCGATCGGAGACGGTGACATCGGTACCCATTTTCCGCCGACAGATCCAAAATGGAAGGGCGCAGCCTCCGATCAGTTCCTTCATGATGCCATTCGCAGGGTCGAGAACAGAGGCGGGCGGATTGCCCACATCGATGCCACGATCATTTGTGAACTTCCTAAAATCGGTCCTCATCGCGAGCAGATGCGGCGAGCCATTGCCGAAACCTGTGCGTTGCCGGTTTCAAGAGTCTCTGTCAAAGCGACAACCTCGGAGCGGCTTGGCTTCACGGGTCGTAAGGAAGGCATCGCCTCTATCGCCGCCGTGACAGTTCGCCTACCGTTTTCTGGAGATGATGCATAATGACACAATGGATCGATCTGCTGCCGGAAGCAGAAAACATCATCGCTGACGCACGGCGAAAGGGCCTCATCATCGCCACTGCAGAATCCTGCACCGGAGGTCTGATCGCGGGACTGCTCACGGAGGTACCAGGCTCGTCCGCGGTCATCGATCGCGGCTTCGTGACCTACTCCAACGAGGCGAAACAGGAGATGCTTGGTGTCCCGTTTGAAACGTTGGAAGCCGTTGGCGCGGTCTCGTGTGAGACTGCAATCGCAATGGCTGAAGGTGCGCTTAAAAACTCACGCGCAGACTTGGCTGTCTCCGTCACGGGAATCGCGGGGCCAGGGGGTGGCAGTGCACAAAAGCCGGTCGGAACGGTCCACTTCGCGCTTGCTGCGAACAACCGAAAGACCGAACATCTGGCCGCGCAGTTCGGCGATATTGGCCGAGGAGAAGTTCGGCTGCAAGCTGTTGTAAAAGCGCTCGAACTTATTTCAAATTCAATCAATTCCCCTAGCGAAATCTAATAGCTTGAACGCTAACACTGTCGGAAATGACGGTGGAAAAACAGCTGGCAGAGACCATCCACAGTCGCAAAATCTGGATGATCTTCAATGCTCAAGCAATTATTCGCTGTCATTGCCTTTTTCATGGCCTCACAGACCTTTGGCACAACACACGCGATTGCCAGTGGCATTCCTTCTCCAGGTGACTTCTATCTGATCGCGCGTGACCGCGTCGGCGATTTTGCGGGAAGCCACAAGGTTTTCAAGCGCACGGCAGCAGGTCTCCACAAGGTCTCTTATTGCAAGCAAGACTACTGGGTGCGTGCTCATACGGTCGCTTGGACACTGGTCGAAGTTGAAAACAACCGGGCGGTCCGTCTCGAGTTCAATTTCGGAAAGGGATGGCGACCGATCTGCGACCACCCCGAACAACAGGTCCAGCTAAGCGACATTGGCCTCTCAGGTGATCCACGGGAAATTCTAGCGAAGCCCGAGCCCACTTCCGGCTCTCTCAGCCTCTTCGGCGCCATCAGCAAATCACTGCGGGAAGAGACAGAAGCCTACGCTCCTTAAGACTGTTCCGAGCTGCAAAGACCCATACGGTCCCGCGACAAACGCCTAATTACATAAAATTCGATCAATTATCTGAGTGATATTTAGACGCCTGGCCCAATAAAGTTGACGCTAGGGCGTTTTGGAGAACGCGACGTTCCCCAATTCTCGCCACTCGAAAAAAGAACAGGTAGACGCACAATGAAGAAAATGGGTCTGGCAGCACTCGGCTGGTGCTTTCTTGCAAGCGCGACAGCTTCTGCAGCAATCATGATCCCAGGTGACTTCTACCTGATCTCTCGTGGAGATGACGGCCTTTTCGCGGGCAGCCACAAGATCTTCCAGCGCGAGTCGAGCGGCTTACGGCGCGTCTCCTATTGCGGTCGCAATTATTGGGTGCGTCCTGTCACCGTCGCCTGGACACAGGTCGAAGTCGAAAATCGCAAGGAAGTGCGCGTCGAGTTCAATATGGGCAAGGGTTGGCGGCCGATCTGCGAAAAGCCCGAAAAGCAGGTCACGTTGAAAGATTTGGGCGTCACGCAGGATGCCAGGGTTGTCCTGAGCACGAACGGCCAGGACCTGGATGGCATCAATCGCTTCAGCGCGATCCGCGACTCGTTCCAGACGGGCAACAAATCCAAAAAATCCTCATATCATGACTAAGTGGATGAGGTGCTGAGCCAGTGAAGGGCATACAACGGGTGACGTGCGTAAAGGAGACAAGGTTCACGCCACCCTGACGGAGTTGAATGGTCGTCCGTTCCGAAGGCTATCCCGCCTGCGGTATATTCAGAGACGAGTGCCATGAAAAAAGAATTCGCACTATTTGCCGCAGTAAGCCTGTCCGGCCCGGTTCAGGCCCAGATGCCTGTCTCGGCGGGTGACTACTACATTCGCTCCCAGCAGCCTTCCGGCTCATTCTTCGGATATCATCAGGTGCTCACCAAGCCGAAAGCAGGTTATATTCGGGCCGTCTACTGCAACACGATTTTCTGGGTCCGAAAATCAACCGTCCTATGGACCGAAAACGAGGCCAAGGCCGGGCGGCACCTTTTCATAGAGATGAACCTGAATGGTGACCGTAAGCTGATTTGCGCAGACCCGGATCAGCAGGTGCGGTTAGAAGATCTAGGAATGAAGGAAGCCGAAGCCAGCCGCTTTCGCAACAACAATGGTCAGCTCGATCAAAAAAAGAGCCGCATGAACGTGCTCAGCGAGGCCTTCAAGCAACGTAAGTGAGGTCTGTTCGATGCCAAGGATCAAACGCCGTAGACCGTATCCGCGCGCTCTTCGAACGCGATCGAGAACTTCCTGAACGCACGATCAAACATGGCGCCCATTAGCGACCCAAGCGTGCGGCTCTTAAACTCATAGTCGATAAAGAAGCCAACATCGCACGAACCGTCGCCCGTGTCGGTGAACGTCCAGCGGTTTTCCAGGTGCTGGAAGGGGCCGTCCAGATATTGAACCAGGATGGCGTTCTCTTCCGGAAGCATCTCGACGCGGCTGGTAAAGGTCTCCTTGAAGACCTTATAGGCGACGGTCATGTCCGCCACGAGCACTTCCCTGCCCTCACCCAGATCCTTGCGCCCGCGCACTTGCAGAGCTTGGCAGAGTGGCACGAACTGGGGGTACTTCTCGACATCAGCCACCAGTGCGAACATGTCCCGCGCCGAATGACTGACCCGATGGGTTGAAGAAAAACTAGGCATGTCTCGCGCTACCGGGCGTCAATGGCCAAGTTTTGCCACGCGCGCGGCCTTAAGGTCGGCAAAATCCTCGCCGGCATGGTGGGAGGATCGCGTCAGCGGGCTGGCGGAAACCTTCAAGAAACCCTTGGCATATGCAATTCGCTCATAGCCCTTGAATTCCTCCGGTGTCACGAAGGACAAAACCGGATGGTGTTTCTTCGACGGCTGGAGGTATTGGCCAACGGTCAGGAAATCCACATCAGCCACGCGCAAATCATCCATCAGCTGCAACACTTCGTTCCGTTCTTCTCCGAGCCCAACCATGATCCCGGATTTGGTGAACATCGAGGGATCCAGTTCCTTGACCTTTTGTAAAAGGCGAATGGAATGGAAGTAGCGTGCGCCAGGACGGACCTTCAGGTACTTCGACGGAACCGTCTCCATATTGTGGTTGAACACATCCGGCCTAGCTTCAACGACGGTCTCGATCGCACCATCCTTGCGAAGAAAGTCTGGCGTCAGGACTTCAACAGTCGTCTTTGGCGACTGGTCGCGAATGGCCTTGATGACATCGGCAAAATGCCCGGCACCGCCATCGTCCAGGTCGTCACGGTCGACCGAGGTGATTACCACATGCTCAAGCCCCATGCGAGCAACCGCATCGCCGATTGAGGCAGGCTCCTTGGGATCGACGGCTCCAGGCATGCCCGTACGCACATTGCAGAACGCACAGGCGCGCGTGCAGGTATCACCCAGGATCATGAAACTGGCGTGTTTCTTAGACCAGCACTCGCCGATATTCGGACACCCGGCTTCTTCGCAGACGGTCACCAGACCGTTCTTGCGAACCAGGTCCTGCGTTTCGCGGTAGACCGGCGAAGTCGGAGCCTTGACGCGGATCCACTTCGGTTTCCGCTGAACCGGATTGTCGGGCCTATGGGCCTTCTCCGGATGCCTGGGGCGGGCCTCACGCGTATCGGCGTCTTTCGACAGGGTGTCTACGATCGTAACCATGAGATCTAAGTGTCGCTCTTGTTGAAAAAGGTCAAGCCTTCTTTCGCATGACGGCTATGCACCGGCGGGCGGCCCCTGTAGGCGGCCGAGTCGCTCTCGCGCCAACTCTGACAATGGCTGTGGAGTTCTTTCGATCTGGTTCATCTGCACGACAACAGACAGCGCAGAAGCCGCAAGCGCACCATTCTGGAAAACAGCCTGCTCAAGGGTAATCGATGTCCGCCCGATTTTTTGAATACGCGTGCCGATCTCCACTGTACCTGGCCATTTCAGTTCAGTCCGAAAATCCATCTCCAGGCGAGCGATGACAAAAGCACAGCCCTCATCGACGATCCGTCCTTCACCGCGGTAGAGAATATCGACACGGCCGGTTTCGAGAAACGTCGAGAAGACTGCGTTATTGACATGGCCCTGAGGGTCGCTGTCGCAATAGCGGAGCTTGTCCGTGCTGTGCACGGGAAAAGCTTCGAGCTGATCGTCCAATGCCATCGTGTTCCGTTCTTCATGTCCCGGCACATCGGCCAGGAGTTAGCTGAAGACCTTTTTCCAGAGGTAAAGGAACAGGATCGCACCAAGGGTCGAGACCACCAACTGATCCAGCAGCCCACCGGTCACATTCAACCGAAAGATATGAGCCAGCTCACCGCCAACCAAAGCGCCAAGCAGGCCGACTACAAGACTGCCGAAGAACCCGCCACGGCTGTTCAGCACCCGATGGGCAACGGCCCCGGCAATAAGGCCAATGATGATCCAGAAGATGAAGCTCATTCGTTCAACTCAGATTTTCGATGACTCTGCAGTCACCTGCCAGTCCAGGTCAGGCAAGAATACGGGCGACGACCACCACGACAATCGCGCCTATCGCGGCCACGACGATCTGGTTTACCCACGGATTGCCTAGGTTGATGTTGATGCCCGTCACATTGACAAGGAACCCGCCAACAAATGCACCAATCAACCCGGTTAGCAGGTAGCGCACCAAGCCGCCGCCACCGACAAAAACGCTTGCAAGCCAGCCTGCAACGAGGCCGATAACACACCAGACCAGAATATTTTTGATGTCCATTACAGCATTCCCTCCGCAATCAACTGAAATCGGTAGTCCTGAATTCCGGCAATCTGCGCGGCCTCCGCGTAGGTGAAACGGTGGCCGAGACCGGCCGCCGAGTTCTGCCTGCGTCAGGCGTTCAGCACCTTGCCATAGGCATCAAGCACACTTTCCTTCATCATTTCCGACAGGGTCGGATGCGGGAAGATCGTGTGCATAAGCTCTTCTTCGGTCGTCTCCAGGTTCATGGCGACAACAAAGCCCTGGATCAACTCGGTGACCTCTGCGCCCACCATGTGTGCGCCGATCAACTCACCCGTCTTCTTGTCGAAGATGGTCTTGATCATGCCGTTGTCTTCGCCGAGCGCAATGGCCTTGCCGTTGGCATTGAACGAATAGCGACCAACGCGAATGTCGCGGCCTTCGGCCTTGGCCTTGGCTTCCGTAAGCCCGACAGATGCGACCTGGGGATTACAGTAGGTACAGCCAGGGATCTTGCTCTTGTCCATGGCATGGACATCGGGCAAGCCGGCAATCTTTTCGATGCAAACCACACCTTCGTGCTCGGCCTTGTGCGCCAGCATCGGAGGGCCAGCAACGTCACCAATGGCGTAAAGGCCCGGCACGTTGGTCTTTCCGTAGCCGTCAATAACCACACAACCGCGATCGGTTTTGACGCCGAGAGCTTCAAGACCGAGGTTCTCGATATTGCCCTGAACGCCAACAGCGGAAATCAGGCGATCCGCCGTGATCTGTTGAACCTTGCCATCCTTGGTCTCAACGTGCGCCGTAATCGAATTGGCAGCCTTGTCGACCTTGGAAACCTTGGCTTCAGTAATGATCTTCATACCGCGCTTTTCAAGCGCCTTGCGGGCAATCTTGGAGATTTCTTCGTCTTCAACCGGCATGACCTGTGACATCAGCTCAACCACAGTCACATCGACGTCCATGGAGACGTAGAATGACGCGAACTCGATGCCGATCGCACCCGATCCCATGACCACCATCGACTTTGGCATCACATCCGGCTTCATCGCCTCGAAATAGGTCCAGATCAGCTTGCCATCCGGCTCGATGCCCGGCAGCGCACGCGGACGCGCACCTGTTGCGACGATGATATGCTTGGCGGAATAAGTCCCCTCGCCCAGCACGCCCTTGGGTACGGGGTGCTGCGGCTGTACCGCCGGTTTGGAAGACTTGCCGACGACGATCTCGCCTGGCTTGGTAAGCTTCGCCTCACCCCAGATCACATCGATCTTGTTCTTCTTCATCAAGTAGCCAATACCGCCATTGAGACGCCCGGAAACACCCCGTGACCGCGCAACCACGTCTTTGACATCGGCTGTCATTTTGCCTTCGAGCGTCAGACCATAGCTCTTGGCATGATTGGCGTGATCGAGAATTTCGGCGGACCGCAAGAGCGCCTTGGTCGGGATGCAGCCCCAGTTCAGACAGATACCGCCCAGATGTTCGCGCTCGACGACTGCGGTCTTCAGACCCAGCTGCGCTGCGCGGATTGCGGCAACATAGCCACCCGGTCCGGACCCGATAATGATGACGTCATAAGAAGTGCCAGCCATCGTAAGTTCCTTGAATTTCAGGAGAACCGCGGCGCAGGCCGCCAAGGCCTGCGCCAGCTCATTCCACTCTTAGACGAGCATGCTCATCGGGTTCTGGATGTAGCCCTTGAAGGCGGCCAGAAGTTCCGCACCAAGCGCGCCGTCGACGCAGCGGTGATCGGTCGACAATGTCACCGTCATCACAGTTGCAATGGCCAGGGCATCATCCTTGACCACTGGCCGTTTTTCACCGGCACCAACCGCAAGAATTGTTGCGTGCGGAGGATTGACCACAGCTGAGAAGTCCTTCACGCCCATCATGCCCATGTTGGACACGGCGGTGGTGCCGCCCTGGTATTCTTCCGGCTTGAGCTTCTTGGCCTTTGCACGTGCACCCATGTCCTTCATCTCATTGGAGATGACCGAGAGAGGCTTTAATTCAGCGCTGCGGATGATCGGAGTGATCAAACCGCCCGGGATTGAGACGGCGACGCCAACGTCAGCGTGCTTGTGCTTGACCATGTTTTCGTCGGTCCACGACACATTCGCATCCGGAACATCGCGCAGCGCCAGAGCCAACGCCTTGATGGTCATGTCGTTGACGGAGAGCTTGTAGACCGGCTTTCCGTCGCCGTCTTTCGGCGCAGCACCATTGAGCTGGGCACGAAGAGCCAGCAGCGCGTCCAGTTCGCAGTCTACCGAGACGTAGAAATGCGGAATGGTCTGCTTGGACTCCTGCAGCCGCTTGGCAATCGTCTTGCGCATGCCGTCGTGCGGAACCAGCTCGTAGGAGCCGTCCTCGAACAACTTCAGAACCTGATCGCTGGACGGTCCGCTCGGCATTGTCGGTGCTGCTGCAGCTTTCGGCGCATCTGCAGCTGGTGCCGCAGCGACCTTGCCTGTGCCCGAGGCGATTGCAGCTTCAACGTCGCGCTTGACGATGCGTCCGTGAGGTCCGGACCCTGAAATAGCAGTGAGCTCAAGACCGCCCTGCTGGGCAAGTCTGCGTGCAAGCGGCGAGGAAAAGACCCGGTTGCCGTCTGCTGCCTTTGGTGCGGGACCGGCCGGCGCAGCAGGCGTCGAAGCGACTGCTGCAGGAGCTTCAGCTGCCGGTGCGGGCGCAGCATCCGGTGCAGCAGGTGCTGTTGGAGCCGATCCGATCGCACTTGCATCTTCGCCGTCTTCAAGAAGCACGGCGATGAGCTCGTTGACCTTCACACCGCTGGTGCCTTCCGGCACCACGATCTTGCCGACCTTGCCTTCGTCAACGGCCTCCACTTCCATGGTCGCCTTGTCGGTCTCGATTTCCGCAATGACATCACCAGCAGAAACCGTGTCGCCTTCCTTCACCAGCCATTTGGCCAGGTTGCCCTCTTCCATGGTCGGGGAAAGAGCCGGCATCGTTATATTGATAGGCATGTCCGTTCCCTCGCCTTAAGCCGTGTAGGTGACGGCCTTGACCGCATCGATGACTTCGCCAACATTTGGCAGCGCCAACTTCTCAAGGTTCGCCGCATAAGGCATGGGCACATCCTTGCCCGTGACGCGCAGGATCGGCGCATCTAGGTAATCGAAAGCCTTTTCCTGAACCTGGAAGGCGATTTCGGAAGACACCGAACACATCGGATAGGCTTCTTCGACCGTTACGATGCGACCCGTCTTGCGGACAGAAGCCAGGATCGTGTCGATATCCAACGGACGGATGGTCCGAAGGTTGATCACCTCGGCAGAGATACCCAGGCCGGCAAGCTCGTCCGCAGCCTTGAGGGCATAGGTCATACCAATGCTCCAGGACACGATCGTGACATCTGTGCCTTCGCGTTCGATCTTCGCCTTGCCGATCGGCGTGACGAAATCGTCCATGTCCGGGATTTCGAAAGACTGTCCGTAGAGAATCTCGTTCTCCAGGAAGATCACCGGATTTGGATCGCGGATTGCGGCCTTGAGCAGACCTTTCGCGTCAGCTGCCGAATAAGGCTGAACGACCTTGAGGCCCGGCACATGCGCATACCATGCCGAATAGTCCTGGCTGTGCTGTGCACCAACGCGTGCCGCTGCACCGTTAGGACCCCGGAACACGATAGGCGCGCCCATCTGACCGCCGGACATATAAAGTGTCTTGGCGGCCGAGTTGATGATCTGGTCTATCGCCTGCATGGCGAAGTTGAACGTCATAAACTCGACAATCGGCTTCAGACCGGCCATGGCGGCGCCGACACCAAGACCGGCAAAGCCGTGCTCGGTAATCGGCGTGTCGATCACGCGCTTCGCGCCGAACTCGGCAAGTAGGCCCTGGGTGATCTTGTAGGCGCCCTGGTACTCAGCAACCTCTTCGCCCATGACGAAAACATCGCCGTCATTGCGCATTTCCTCGGCCATGGCATCGCGGAGCGCTTCGCGCACCGTCGACGACTTCATGGCTGTGCCGGCCGGAATTTCCGGGTCACCGGCAGGCTTGCTTTCGACAGGAGCTGCAGGAACCGGCGCGGCAGCAGCAGGTGCTTCAGCTGCAGGCGCAGGTGCGGCCGCAGCTGGTGCGCTGGCGGCGGCGTCAAGGGCGCTGGCATCTTCGCCTTCGCCCAGAAGAATGGCGATCTTCTCGTTCACCTTGACGGCGTCCGTGCCTTCAGCGACCAGGATCCTCCCGATCGTGCCTTCATCCACGGCTTCCACTTCCATGGTCGCTTTGTCGGTTTCGATTTCGGCAATCACATCGCCTGCGGAGACGGTATCGCCCTCGGCCTTGAGCCACTTGGCGAGCTTACCTTCTTCCATCGTCGGCGACAGCGCCGGCATCAGGATATCAATCGGCATGGTTTCCCCCCGCCTTAAAGCAGAATGTCGGTGTAGAGCTCGGACGCATCCGGCTCTGGATCGGTCTGTGCAAATTCGGCCGCTTCGGCCACTTTTGCACGAATATCTTTGTCGATGGACTTGAGGTCATCTTCCGACGCCCAACCGGCATCGATGAGCCGCTTACGGACCTGTTCGATCGGATCATGCTCGGTCCGCATCTTCTGGACTTCGTCCTTGGAGCGGTACTTGGCAGGGTCAGACATGGAATGGCCGCGATAGCGATAAGTCACCATCTCGAGAATGTACGGCCCCTTGCCACTGCGGCAATGCTCAAGCGCCTTTTCAGAAGCAGCCATGACAGCACGCACGTCCATACCATCGACCTGCTTGCCCGGGATCCCGAACGAGGCACCACGCTGCGAAAGATCGGTAGTAGCGGAGGAGCGCTCGACGCTCGTCCCCATGCCGTACTTGTTATTTTCGATCACATAGACAACCGGAAGCTTCCACAGCTGCGCCATGTTGAAGCTCTCATAGACCTGGCCTTGGTTGGAGGCACCGTCGCCGAAAAATGCCATGGCAACATTGCCGTTTTCGCGATACTGGTTCGCAAAACCCAGCCCGGTCCCAAGAGAGACCTGCGCACCAACGATGCCGTGACCGCCATAGAAATGTTTCTCCTTGGAGAACATATGCATGGAGCCGCCCTTGCCCTTCGACAGGCCGCCCCGGCGACCGGTCAATTCGGCCATAACACCCTTGGGGTCGAGATCCATCGCAAGCATGTGACCGTGATCGCGGTAGCCGGTGATCATCTGATCGCCATCAACTTTGGCCATCTGCATCCCCACCACGACGGCCTCCTGACCGATGTAGAGGTGACAGAACCCTCCGATGAGGCCCATTCCATAGAGCTGGCCGGCTTTCTCCTCAAAGCGGCGAATCAAAAGCATCTCGCGATAGGCGTGTAGCTCCTGATCCTTGTCGAACTCGATGATCGCGGGAGCGGCCGACTTGGCGGCTCCACGAGACCGGCTGGCGCTTCGTACGCCTGTACCGGAAGTTGTTTTTTTCGCTGCGGCCATGTCCCTCATCTCAGGCTGACGTTTCCCTTATGGAAACCAAGCGGAAATTAACCTGCGACACTTGTCAATCCAAGCGCGAACAGATTGGATGGTAGTAAGCTATAATCGGCTGTTTTTAGAGAGAAAATAAGGATAAACCTATTTTTGGTTAAAATGCTGAAATAAACTATATTCTAGTTAACTTGAGCTCGAGCCGCCGATGGCCTCAGAATTGTCAGGTCGTTTTCATGAACAAGGTTGAGATTGAGCCTTGCACGTTCATCGACCATATCCGGGTCCAGGCTTTCGGGCCGAAGCAGGCTGACGCGAGCAACCAGATGTTGCCGTTCTGAAACAAGCGTATCGAGCTCTGCCTGCAGGTCTCGCACCTGATGCTCGATACGGGCGCGCCCGACCAATCCCAATTCCCCGTTCAGTGCATGAAAGCCGAAGTAGGCAAGCACCGATAAAGCAGCAACTGGAATGATCAAACGGCGAAGTGCAGATTGTTTACGCTGGCGTGTGGTCGCAGACACAGACTGACCCTACTAGATACACAAATTGGCCTTGAGATGAGGATGAACCCCGTTGGTTAAAAGAGCGTTGAAGCAAATCAAACCCAGTCGGATTGACCGCTAGAAATCAACAGGTTCCAACGCACCTCACCATATCTTAGACAGAACGGCTCGGCCTTGCCCCAGCCAGAAGATCCGCATGCTGCTTAATCAGACGGGCCAGACGGCCGACCACAGTCCGAATTTCTGGCCGATGCCGGTCGTCATTGTTCATCACGATCCATTGCTGGTGACGTAGCTCCGTGATTTCCGGGCCCGCCCGTTCCAGGCCCGGCTCCAGATCTCCGGCCAGACACGGAAGAACTGCAATCCCCGCGCCTGCCAATGCGAGGTCCTTGAGATTGCGCGGTTGATTGACCGTCACGGTCACCTTGTCGGGGTGGCTCTCATGAGGCCACCTCAGATAGGCAGAAACAGCGGCATCCTTGCCGATTGCAAGCCAGGTGTCACGTGTAGAGTCTGCGCTGTTTCTTGCGCGATAGGCGGCATAGGCAACAGATCCTGCCCGTCGCGACGCGAGATTGGTCTCGTCAGGCTCAAACGCCCGTATGCCAATATCATTCTCCCGAAAGGCCAGACCCGCTCTTTGTTCGCCGATGCGTAGGTCGACCCGAAAGTCATCTCTCAGGGTTCTCAGCGCCTGAAAATTCTCAGAAAGTAAGTGGGCCATCCAGGTGCCGGCAGCGATGCGAACGATGGTGTTCCCTGTTGAAACTCCTCGCCAGGCATCGACTTTGCGTGCGGCAGCTTCGAGATCCTTGAGGTGATCAAGCAACGCATTGCCATCTCCTGTCAGCTCATAGCCACCGGGGCTGCGGCGAAACAGGGTTTTACCCAACCCCTGTTCGAGTTCAAGCATTCGCCGGCCAAGCGTAGCGGCGCTCATGCCGGTGGCAGCAGCCGCTGCGCTCAGACCGCCTTTCCGGGCGACTGCGATGAAGTCCTGATAAAGATCCCAGTTCACGTTTTTCATAATTGAAATACATGACCCGATAATCGCGATACGTCACTTCAAATCTGGAGATTAATTGTTGTGATGGATTTCACCCGAAAGGCTCCGTCATGATCCCCTATTTCTCAATCCACATGCACCGCTCCCGCCAGGCACGGGAGGATATCTCAGCACAGAAGCGAGCAGACGAAGAAGATGCTTTTTACCACGCCTACACGCCTCCGATCTGGCAGCGGATATGGAACTGGTGGCGCGCAAGATGAGACTCGCGTCCCAAGCAGCCTACACCGGCTTGGAGCCCTATCCCGCTTCAGCTAGCCGCGCCAGTTTGGTCAGGACCGTAGCGGTGCCCTTCAAGCGGTCCTCGGTCTTCTCCCAATCGCGGGAGAGAACCACCTTCTGGTCCGGCCGGATTTTCGCCAAGACGCCTTGCTCGGCAATATAGGCGACAAGCGCACCCGGATTGGCAAACTCGCTGTTGCGGAAGGTGATGACCACGCCCTTTGGCCCGGCGTCCACCTTCTCGATGTTCGCCTTGCGGCAGAGACCCTTGATGAAGACAATCTTCAGAAGATGCTGAACCTCTTCCGGCAGCGGTCCGAAGCGGTCGATCATCTCAGCGCCGAAGCTGTCGATTTCACCGGCTTCGGTCAGATCACCGAGGCGCCTGTAGAGCGTCAGCCGCAATTGGAGATCGGGGACATAGTTTTCCGGTATCAACACCGGTGTCCCGATATTGATTTGCGGTGACCATTGCTCTTCACCTTCGACGCCACCGTCCTTGAGCTGGGCAACCGCCTCTTCCAGCATTTGCTGATAGAGCTCGAAGCCGACCTCCTTAACCTGTCCGGATTGCTCTTCTCCCAGAAGATTGCCGGCGCCGCGAATATCCAGATCGTGGCTCGCCAGCTGGAAACCTGCTCCGAGTGTCTCGAGCGATTGCAGCACCTTGAGGCGTCGCTCGGCCGTCGTCGTCAATGTCTTGTTCGCCGGCACAGTGAAGAGTGCATAGGCCCGCGTTTTTGACCGCCCGACCCGGCCGCGAAGCTGGTAGAGCTGCGCCAGGCCGAACATATCGGCCCGGTGGACGATCAGTGTATTGGCGGTCGGAATGTCGAGGCCCGATTCAACAATCGTTGTCGACAGGAGCACGTTGAACTTGCCTTCATAGAAAGCGTTCATCACGTCTTCCAGCTCGCCAGGCGGCATCTGCCCGTGGGCGACCGCCACCTTCAGCTCCGGCACACTGTCTTCCAGGAACACACGAATATCAGCGATATCGGCAAGGCGCGGACAGACGTAGAAGCTCTGGCCGCCGCGATAGTGCTCGCGCAAGAGGGCTTCGCGCACGACAAGCGGATCGAAAGGTGACACGAAAGTCCGCACCGCGAGCCGGTCAACCGGCGGTGTGGCGATCAAAGACAGTTCCCGAACGCCGGTCAGAGCCATCTGCAGCGTGCGCGGGATCGGTGTCGCCGAAAGGGTCAGCACATGAACGTCCGACTTGAGCTCTTTCAGGCGTTCCTTGTGCTTGACGCCGAAGTGCTGTTCTTCGTCGATGATCAAAAGCCCAAGGTCGCGAAAGCTGACGGCTTTGCCAAGCAATGCGTGAGTGCCAATCACGATGTCGATCGAGCCGTCGGCGATGCCCTTCTTGGTCTGGGTCAGCTCCCGGGTTGGCACCAGTCGTGAGGCATGTGCCACATTGATCGGCAGCCCGTGAAAACGCTCTGAAAAGGTGCGAAAATGCTGGCGGGACAAAAGGGTCGTCGGTACCACGACCGCCACCTGACGGCCCGACATGGCCGCGATGAAGGCCGCGCGCAAAGCCACCTCGGTCTTTCCGAAACCCACGTCACCGCAAACAAGCCGGTCCATGGGGCGACCAGAGGCAAGGTCGTCAAAGACGGCATCAATCGCCGAAAGCTGATCTTCCGTTTCCTCATAGGGAAAACGGGTGGCAAACTCGTCATAGACGCCCTCGGGCGTCTCGACGACGGGCGCGGTTTTCAAGGCACGCGCTGCGGCCGTCTTGATCAGCCCGTCCGCAATTTCAAGTATGCGTTTCTTGAGCTTGGCCTTGCGCGCTTGCCAGGCACCACCGCCAAGCTTGTCCAGCTGCGCCTCGGAATCCTCAGAGCCGTAGCGCGAAAGAAGTTCGATATTCTCAACCGGCAGATAAAGCCGGTCGCCGCTTGCATATTGCAGCTCGAGGCAGTCGTGAGGTGCGCCAACCGCCTCGATGGTCTTCAGCCCGATGAAACGGCCGATACCGTGATCGACATGAACCACGAGATCGCCTTCCGAAAGCCCGGTCGCCTCCGTGATGACATTGGCACCCTTGGCTTTTTTGCGGCTCTTGCGTACCAGCCGGTCGCCGAGAATATCCTGTTCCCCGATGAAAGCCGTGTCGGCCAGCTCGAAACCGTGTTCGATCCCCAGGACACAAAGCGCCGTAGTGGCCTTGGGCAGTTGCCGCGCTGCGTCGAGTGTATCAACGTCGGTTGTCGCTCCAAGCCCATGGTCCTTGAGGATTTGACCAAGCCTGTCTCTGGATCCGTCCGACCAGCAAGCGATCACGGTCCGCTTGCCGTCTTTTTGCAGCGATTTCACATGATTGGTCAGCGCATCAAAAATATTGACGTCGCCGGCTGCCCGCTCGGCGGCAAATGTCCGACCTTGCCGGCCGGAAAGATCAGCGACCTGCTTGCCGGAACCTGGAGGCGGCGTGAAGGGATCTAGAACCGCGCTCGCTGCATCCGCAAGATTGCCGGTCCACTCGCTGTCTGAAAGGTAGAGCGCAGCCGGCTCAATCGGCATGTAAGGGACGGTGCCAGCAGATTTCCCCGCTTCTCGTGCCTCCTCGCGCGCCGAATAATGCTCTTGAACCTGATCGATCCGCTCTCGCACCACGTCGTTGGCTTTCGCGTCAAGCACCACAGGTGCGTCGCCAACGTAGTCGAACAGGGTCTCCAGCCGCTCATGGAACAGCGGAAGCCAGTGCTCCATACCGGCGTAGCGACGCCCGTCACTGACGGACTGGTAGAGCACATCATCCCGGCTTGCAGCACCAAAGCTTGCCAGATAGCTCCGTCGGAAGCGTGAAATTGCATCCTCGGAAAGAACAACTTCACTCATCGGCACCAAGTCGAGCCGCTTGAGCTGCTTGGAGGTCCGCTGGGTTTCCGGGTCGAAGGAACGAATCGATTCTAGAGTGTCGCCGAAGAAGTCGAGCCGTACCGGCTCCTCCGAACCGGGCGTGAAGAGGTCAACGATGCCCCCGCGAACCGCATATTCGCCCGTCTCGCGAACGGTTGGGGTTCTGGAAAAACCGTTCATTTCAAGCCAGCTGGCGATCTCCGCCATGTCGATCCGATTTCCCGGCGCCATGGAAAGAGCCTGTTTACGCATCCATTCGCGATCGGGAACACGTTGAACGGCAGCGTTCACCGTCGTCATCAAGACGATCTTCTTGTCGCCCGGCAATCCCTTGGCCAGAGCGCCTAAGGCCAGCAGCCGGCGCGCACTGATGCCCGGGTTGGGGGACACCCGGTCATAGGGCAGGCAATCCCAGGCGGGCAATTGAAGCACTTCTATGTCCGGATCGAAGAAGGGAAGCGCTTCGGTAATCATTTGCATACGCGTGGCGTCGCGGGCGATGAAGACCATCGCGAGACCGCCCTGCCCGCTCTCTGCAAGGATCCGTGCAAGGGCATAGGCCTCAGCGCCGTCGGGCACACTGGCAAGCGTGATGTTGGCCCGGTCTTTCAACAGGCTTTCGAACACGGGCATCTTCCTTGTAGACGATGGGGCTGTCGCAACAGCTCGATCTTGTGTGTTAGTCGGTGTTTTTGACGGAGCGGGCCTTGGCAATAGCCTCTTCGTGATAGGCAATGATGGATCTGTAAAGTGGACCATCCCACTCGGCCGGCAGAGGCTTGCGGCCTGTCATCCAGGCGTAGAGATCCTGATCATACGCCGTGAGCAGGTGTTCCAGTTCTTCAAGCTCGTCATCGCGAAGTGTATCGATCCTGGCTTCAACAAAACCGCCGAGCAGCAGATCCATTTCCTTCATTCCCCTGTGCCAGCAACGGAACATGATCCTCTTGCGCCGATCGTCGCGAACGGCAGGGGCAGTTTCGTCCGGCGTCTCGGGAGGCGTACCACTCATGGCAAAGATCCATTGAAGTTGAAGAGTTTGAACTGTTGGCCGCTATATAGCGCTCCTTCCTGGATCTGTCAGCGCCTCATCTGGAAAATGAGAACATATTGCGTACATCGCCGACTTCATGGCACAAAGGCCATCAGTCGTTGTCGCCAATCCATGCCCTAGTGGCACGAGCGAAAGTCCTGCCGCCCTCATGCGCCCTTCGGTTCTCGATCCGCTGTTCGCTTCCGTGTCGACCCTGCCCGGTATCGGCCCGAAGATTGCCAAGTTGCTCACGACGTTTCTCTCCAGCCAGCCGGACCGTGAGGCCAGCGTAGCGGACCTTCTTTTCCACATCCCGCACAGCGTCATTGACCGCCGTCACCGCCCGGGCATTGCCTACTCGGAGAACGGCGACATAGTGACGCTCGACGTCACCGTGGACCGGCATCAGCCAGGGCCGCGTGGCGGCAAGGCCCCCTACCGCATCACCGCATTTGATGACACCGGATCGATCACTTTCGTCTTTTTTCATCCGCGCCGGGACTGGCTGGAAAAGATGTTCCCCGTTGGAGAGCGAAGAATCGTCTCCGGCAAGGTCGAGTGGTTCAACGAACGCCCGCAGATGGTTCACCCGGACTACGTGCTGGCTCCAGAAGAAGCCGATGCTATGCCGCCCCTGGAGCCGATCTATCCCCTTACGGCCGGCCTGTCTCCCAAGACATTGCAAAAGGCCATGGTTGCGGCGCTAAGCCGACTTCCTCAATTGCCGGAGTGGCTCAATGAAGCTCATCAAGCACAGAATCATTGGCCGGACTTCGCCGAATCTGTCACGGCCCTGCATCAGCCACGCGAACAGCAGGATATTTCCGCCGATTCGATTTACCTGCAACGGCTTGCCTATGATGAGCTGCTCGCCAGCCAACTTGCCCTCGCATTGGTGCGCGCAAATATGCGCCAGCTGGGTGGACTTGTCCGCGCGCCCTCGGGAACCTTGCAGAACAAGGTCATTTCGGCCCTGCCCTTCACCCTGACCAGCAGCCAGTCAGCTGCAATCGACGACATCAATGAAGACCTCGCGGAGCCCACCCGAATGCTGCGGCTGCTTCAGGGCGACGTAGGCTCCGGCAAGACCGTCGTTGCGCTCGCAGCCCTGGCTCAGGTGATTGAGACCCGTGCACAGGGCGCGCTAATGGCGCCGACCGAAATTCTCGCGCGCCAGCACTTCGCCTCCATCTCTCCGATTTGCGAAAAGATCGGTATCCGCCTCGCGCTGCTCACGGGCAAGGACACCGCGAAGGAACGGCGGCTGACTCAGGAAAAGCTCGATGCTGGCGAGATAGATCTTGTTGTTGGCACCCATGCGCTTTTTCAGGGCAAGGTCACCTTCAAGGATCTCGCGCTTGTGGTCGTCGACGAGCAACATCGCTTTGGGGTCCATCAGCGCCTGGCCTTGTCATCAAAGGGCAAGGGCGTCGACGTGCTCGTCATGACCGCAACCCCTATTCCGCGCACGCTGGTCCTCACCTGTTTTGGAGACATGGATGTCTCGCGCCTGACCGACAAGCCCGCCGGTAGAAAGCCCATAACCACGGTTTCCGTTTCGCTGGATCGGCTGGAGGAAACCATCGGCCGCATTGGGTCTGCGGTCGCCGAAGGACAGAAAGTCTATTGGGTATGTCCCCTGGTGGAGGAGTCGGAGAAAATCGACCTCGCAGCCGTGGAGGACAGGCACCGTGTGCTGGAACAGGCGCTTCGTCAGCGTATTTCACTCGTCCATGGCCGCATGAGTGCGGATGAAAAAGACGCCGCCATGCAGGCTTTTAAGTCGGGTGAGACCCGTGTCCTTGTCGCAACCACGGTGATTGAGGTTGGCGTGGATGTGCCGGATGCGACCATCATGGTGATCGAACACGCAGAACGTTTCGGCCTCGCTCAGCTTCATCAGCTGCGAGGGCGCGTTGGCCGCGGCGACAAGCCCTCGTCCTGCGTCTTGCTCTACAAGGGGCCTCTCGGTGAGACAGCAGGTGCACGTTTGAACATCATGCGGCAAACCAACGACGGTTTTCTGATCGCGGAGGAAGATCTGAAGTTGCGCGGCGGCGGAGAAATCCTTGGAACCCGACAATCAGGGATGCCAGGGTTCCGCATCGCGCGGGCGGAGGATCACGCCGATCTTATGGAGGTCGCCAGAGACGACGCCCGGCTCATCCTTGAGACGGATCCGGAACTCAAGTCAGAGCGCGGCACGGCGTTGCGTTGCCTGCTGTATCTCTTCGGCCGGGATGAGGCGATCCGATTGCTGCGTGCTGGCTGATAGACCGCCTGCTCAGGTCGCCGATTTCTCTGGCATCGGGTCTTCGACGTAATCGGCCAGAATCTCCGGATAATTCGGGTTCACAAGACCAGCCGAGATAACGAGCTTGGCAGCGTCTTCGACCCCCATCGAAAGCTCAATCACGTCCTCGCGCGGCACAAACAGTAGAAAGCCCGAGGTCGGATTCGGCGTGGTCGGCAGAAAGACAGAAACTGTTTCGGCCTTATCCTTGAGCCGACGTGCGACCTCACCCTTGGTCTCAGTCGAGATAAAGACAATCGCCCAGAGTCCCTTGCGGGGATATTCCACCAGTGCCGCCTTGGAAAAGGAATTGCTGCGCTCGTCCAAAACTGTCTCGAAGATCTGTTTCAAGCCGCTGTAGAGATTGCGCACCAGCGGCATTCGATTGACGAGAGATTCGCCAACGGACAAAAGGCTGCGCCCGAGGAAGTTCGCCGCGAGAAAGCCGACAATCGTCAGGAGCAGTATCGCGAGAATGAGGCCGAGGCCCGGAACAGGAAACGGAAGATAGGTCTCCGGATTATAGGCACGAGGGACAATGGGCTTCACCCAACCGTCAACCCATTGAATGAATGTCCACGTCAGCCAAAGCGTGATCCCGATCGGCCCTGTGATGACCAATCCAGTCAGAAAATAGTTGCGCAAGCGCGTCGCGAACCGGCTCTTGGGCACGCTATGTGCCCCCTGTTCATCGCCCGACTGGTCCCGCTTCATGCAAATATCCTCAAACTGCGTCGAAACGCCATCGCATTCACGCCCCTGGTAAACTACATAATGTTTTCAGATGTGCTGCGGTATCCCACCTCAGCACTAAATTTTACGCGTTTCACTGGCTAATTTGCATCAATTGGAGGCAGCCCTTTGCGGCGCACCACGTTCAAGGTCCTCGGTTTAGGGTTCGTCCTCATTGGATTGGTCGGTGTCGTCCTGCCGCTGCTGCCAACAACTATATTCTTTATTCTTGCGGCAGCCTGTTTTGCCCGTTCGTCGCCAGAACTCGAAGCAAGGATCCTTCGCCACCCTCACATCGGTCCGCCAGTGAAAGCGTGGCGCGACCACGGTGTGATCCCGCCGAAGGCAAAGATGTTTGCGCTCAGTGGAATGCTCATTGGCTATATTGTCTTTTTTCTGACCAGCCAGCCACCGCTGTGGCTGGCGCTGGTCGTCGCAGTTGTGATCGGCGCCTGTGCGCTTTACGTGGCGACGAGGCCCTCCTACCCTAAGTCGGAAAGCTAGCGCACAGGAAACGTTTCCGTCGCGCCACTCTAACAAAGTCGTTTAATTAACTACAACAAAGCACTGACTAAAAGGGAATATGACCTATTCCACGGTCACCGACTTCGCGAGGTTGCGTGGTTGGTCAACATCCGTGCCCATAAAGACTGCAGTATGATACGAGATCATCTGGACTGGCAGCGCATAGATGATCGGCGCAACGATCTCATGCACGTCCGGCATGATCACCACATCCTGCGCGACATCACCGCTTTCAACCGCACCCCGTTCGTCCGTGATGAGGATAATGCGCCCGCCACGTGCGGCCACCTCCTGCATGTTGGAGACAGTCTTCTCATAGATCCCGTCGTGAGGCGCGATGACGAAAACTGGCATGTTCTCGTCAATCAGCGCGATCGGCCCATGCTTGAGCTCACCGGCGGCGTAACCTTCTGCATGAATGTAAGACAGCTCCTTGAGCTTCAGCGCACCTTCCATCGCGAGCGGAAAATTGGTTCCGCGGCCCAGATAGAGGGCATCGCTGACCCGGGAAAGAGGTTGAGAAAGGGTCTCGATCTTAATCTCGCTCTTCAGCGCTTGAACCGCAAGACCTGGGATAGCTCCCAATGCCTCCACCAGCTCGGTCTCCTGGCCCTCATTCACAAACCCGCGAGAGCGGCCCGCGTGGATGGCAAGGGCCGCCAGTACCGCAAGCTGACAGGTGAACGCCTTGGTTGAGGCGACCCCGATTTCAGGCCCTGCAATTGTCTGAAAGACAACATCGGACTCACGCGCGATCGTGCTTTCCGGCACGTTCACGACGGCCCCGATCTTGGCACCATTTTCCTTACAGTAGCGAAGCGACGCCAATGTGTCCGCTGTCTCACCAGACTGGGAAATGAACAGCGCGAATTCGTTCTTGCCGATTGGCGTCTCGCGATAGCGAAATTCAGAGGCGACATCAATTTCGACTGGAAGGCGAGCGTATTTCTCAAACCAGTATTTTGCGACCAGGCCTGCATAATACGCCGTGCCGCACGCGGAAATCACAATTCGGTTGAGGTTCGTAAAATCGATGGCAGCAGCGCCTGGAACGTCCACCTTGCGCGCACCAAGATCGATATAACGAGACAGGGTATGTCCGATTACTTCCGGTTGCTCGTGGATTTCCTTGGCCATAAAATGGCGGTAGTTGCCTTTGTCCATCAGCGCTGCCGTCACTGAAGAACGGGACTCTTGGCGGCTCACCTCGTTGTTGTTGGCGTCGAACACGCGCGCACCACTGCGGTCGAGAACAGCCCAATCGCCCTCTTCCAGGTAGGTGATGCGATCGGTGAACGGAGACAGTGCGATGGCATCTGATCCCAGATACATCTCGCCGTCTCCATGACCAATCGCCAAAGGCGATCCTTTGCGCGCACCAATCAGGAGATCGTTGTCACCATCGAACAAGAAGGCCAGTGCAAACGCCCCCTTTAGCCTTGGCAGCACCTTGGCGGCTGCGTCTTGTGGTGAAAGGCCTTTGGCGAGCTCAGCGTTTACAAGATGCGCGACGACCTCGGTATCGGTCTCGGTCAGAATGTCAGCACCGCCATCTTTGATCTCCTCGCGAAGCTCCAGATAGTTTTCGATGATGCCGTTGTGAACAACCGCGACCTTGCCGGCCATATGCGGATGCGCGTTGGCGACGCTCGGGCTGCCGTGTGTCGCCCAACGGGTATGACCGATGCCGGATGTTCCGCCAACGGGCGTCTTCTCGAGCGTGGCCTCAAGGTTGCGCAATTTGCCCTCGGCACGGCGACGGACCAGGTGGCCCTCTTCCAGCGTGGCAACCCCGGCGGAATCATAACCCCGGTACTCAAGACGCTTCAGCGCATCGACAAGCCGAGGCGCAACATCAGTAGATCCGAGAATGCCGACAATCCCGCACATAGAAAAATTCCTTGATCGTGAAAACGCAGCTCACCCATAGCGGACGCGGCGCAATGAACTGAAATCAAACCCTGTTTCAGATCGTGACATGGAGGAGTAAGGATTTGGTTCGCCAAACCGGCAACTTCGACAAGGGGCGAAGTGAAGCGATCAGGATTTCATCGCTTTGGCGGCCTTGAAGCGCGCCCGGAGTTCCTCCGCCCGGCCACTCTTTTCGACCTGACGCCCGCGCCCGATCACAAGGGAATTGTCGGAAACGGCGTCGGTCACCACACTGCCCGCGGCCACATAGACCCCCTCCCCCAGGGTCAACGGCGCCACAAGCGTTGAATTCGAGCCAACAAAACTGCCCGCGCCGATCTCGGTCTTGTGCTTGCCGAAACCATCGTAGTTGCACGTGATGGTGCCCGCACCGATGTTGCTTTTCTCACCGACGGTGGCATCGCCGATGTAGCTCAAATGATTGACTTTTGCGCCAGCGCCAACAGATGCATTCTTGATCTCAACGAAGTTGCCGATGTGGCTGCCTTCGGCAAGATTTGCGCCCGGTCGAAGCCGCGCGTATGGACCCACGGTAGAGCCCTTGCCAACCGACGCGCCTTCAAGGTGGCTGAAGGCCCGGATGGTCACGCCGCTCTCGATGGAAACACCTGGTCCAAAGACAACATTCGGCTCGACGGTGACATCGGGCTCGATTTCTGTGTCGTGAGAAAAATAGACCGTGTCAGGGGCCTGTAGGCTGACACCATTTTCGAGTGCCATCTGCCGCATTCGTTTTTGAAACACAGCCTCGCAAGTGGCCAACTGCGCTCGCGTGTTGATGCCCTGGACTTCTTCTTCGTCACCAGCAACCGCGACGACTTTGAGTCCGCGCTCTGAGGCGATCTCCGGTGCATCTGTCAGGTAAAATTCACCCTTGGCGTTATCGTTTCCAATTGCGTCCAGAAGACCCAACGCGACCTTGCCGTTAAAGCCCATGATGCCGGAATTGCAGAATGTGACCTTCCGCTCTTCTTCGCTGGCATCCTTTTCCTCGCGTATCGCCAAGAGCTTACCGTTTTCAATCAGAAGGCGGCCGTAGCCGAAAGGGTTTGCAGCTTCAAAGCCGAGGACCGCGACATCCGCACCCGCGGCCAATTGATCCCGGACTTTGGAAATTGCGGCGGGTGTCACAAGCGGCGTATCACCGAAGAGAACCAGCACATCGTCAGCCGGCACTTCCAATGCGCTACGCGCGGCAAGAGCGGCATGGGCCGTGCCGAGCCGATCAGTCTGCTGATGACAGCTCGCATCAGGTGCCAGCCTTCCAACCAGCTCTTCCAAAGCTTGCATATCGGGCCCGACGACCACCGCAATACGATCGGCGTCGGCCACGTTCAAAGTCTTCAGCACATGCCCGACAATTGGCAGGTTGCCAATTGCATGCATCACCTTCGGCATTTCAGACCGCATTCGCGTTCCAAGGCCGGCGGCAAGAACAATTGGCAAGAAGCTGCGTTGAGACATTTCCGACGTTTCCCGATCATCAGTTGACGGCCCGCGAGAAAGAACCTGAGAGCCCTTTGACGGTTTTCAGCGGCATGTATGCCCCGATCCACAGGACAATGAAAGAACTGCGGCGAGAACCGGCACTCTTTCTTGTTCGTTAACTATAATTGAAGTCTCATGTCGAGGATCGTGATCAAGATTCGCAAGGAAGCAGGACCGCTACCGCGTGCCCGAAACTATGGCCAAGACCTCCACACGGGATCTCGTAACGGACACGCTGACGCCTCAGCGTGTCTTCGTCCTGTCTTGGGCATTCGCCGCCATTGTTTTCGGCAGTCTCGGTCTTGCAGCTTTCAACTTTGCCAAAAGCCCTTCCAATCCCGCTGAACACTTCGCTGGCGTCACATTGCCTCCTAGCGGACCGATCGGCTCAACCGGCTCCATCGGCGTCAACGGTCAGGATGTTTCGATGGGCGTGCTTCCTAGCCGGAATGGCCGGATGGTCACCTCCAAGGGGCAGATCGAGGCGGCGCAGATCGAGACGCTCCAAAGAGAACTTGTGGGCCTTCGCCGTCGCCTCAGCATGCTCAGCGAGCAAAATCTGGCCTATTCCAGGCGGATCGCTGCTCTCGAAAAACGGATTGAAGCCCCGGGCAACGCCGAACTGGCGACGTCTAAAGCTGGACCGGAACCTATCCCCGCGATCCCCAAAGATGCTGCGGCAGAACCTGAAACCAAGACCCCTGTGCCGGAGAAGCGGCCGGTTGTCGTGCACACGGAAAGCACATCTCCTGTTGCTGTGGACGTGGTTCCGGCACCGGAAACAGGTCTTGGGCCGTTTACATCACTTCCAAGGCTGTCCAGACCAAGCGTGCCGACCAAGAACCATGAACCGGTCCGAATCGTGGCGCTTCCAGAAGTTGATGACGCCGAGTTGTCGACGGGCTCCATCAATCCCGTCGCGAACTTGCCCACCGCACCAGACGATAAGCAGAGCGAAGCAGCGCCATTCCTCATCAGGCCCTCAGAGGCGGCGGGCAAGGCAATAGGAAGCGGCAAAGCTGCAATTGGCAGGACAGATTTCGGAGCCGTTGTCGGCCGGTACGGAACTGCGATCGAGGCGGCCAAGGCATGGGAGGTCTTCAAGGAAGAAAACTCCGAGAGAATGCAGGACCTTAGACCGGTACTGGCGCCATCAGATTTGGCGACAGGCAAGTTCGACCTTCTCGTTGGGCCATTCGCAAACGCGGCCGACGCGGCGGTTGCCTGCCTCAGGCTGCTGGAAATCACCGAAACATGTCACCCTGCGCTCTTCATCGGTGACAACCTTCCCATTTTAGCAGCCAACTCAAGCGAACCGAACTAGGCACTCTGAAGCATCGCTTGGCTTATTTGCGATCGGAATTGATTTCCACGTGGCCAGGGCGCATCCGGAGACTGGCACCAGGACATGCCCTTCCCAAACAAAGCCACCTAACCGATGTAGGAAAATGCCGGGAAGGTCTCGAGCAACCAGTAGGACATGACGGCCATCTGTCCGGAAATGAACAAAATGCCTGTCAGAACGAGCACAACGCCCATTGCCTTTTCAACAACACCCATATGCTTGCGGAACTTCTTCATGAACCCGAGGAAGGGACCGGCGAAGGTCGCGGCCAGCAAGAACGGGATGCCGAGACCAATCGCATAGGCACCCAGCAGTATTGCGCCCTTGGACACTGTGTCCTCCGAGCCCGCGACAAAAAGAATAGCGGCAAGGATTGGCCCCACACATGGGGTCCAGCCAAAGGCAAAGGCAAGTCCGATCAGATAGGCACCTACAAGCCCTGCCGGCTTCTTCTCCACGTGAACCCGCGCTTCCCTGTAAAGCAGCCCCAGCCGGAACACGCCGAGAAAATGCAGGCCCATTACAATGATCAAGGCGCCTGCAACATAGCCGAGAAACTGAATGTGCTGTGTGATGAACTGGCCGAGAAAACTGGCGCTGGCACCGAGTATGACGAAAACTGTCGAGAAGCCGGCGACGAATGCCAGGCTTGCGAAAAACACTCTTCGAGACGCGGCCCGGTCGTCCCCCTCGCCTGTCAATTCCTCAAGCGAAACGCCTGCGAGAAACCCTAGATAGGGCGGCACGAGCGGCAAGACGCAAGGAGAAACGAAAGACAGGAGCCCGGCAAAAACCGCGCCCCATATGGTAACATCCTGCAACATCAAAAGAGTTCTCTATCATGTGGTGGCTTGGGGCGACGCCCCAATGACCAAAGCACCGTCTCAGTCCTACATAGACGATACCTAGCCACCCAAGAAAGACACAGACGCCTCACCTTTGCGAGAGGCGTCTGGTCGCAGGTATTTTGACGCGGTCAGCCGGTTCAGTCCCGAACCACCAGCACGGACTGCGCCGCATGGCGGACAACGCGAGCCGCGTTGGGGCCAAGCAGGTAGTCCTTGAGCTCCGGACGGTGCGACGCCAGGACGATGAGATCACAGCCGAGCTTGTCTGCCGCTCTGTTGATCTCCTCGTAAATCGTGCCATGTGCAATATGGCCCTTCACCGGAATGTCCGTGCCGACATTCTCTGAAATGAAGGTTTTCAGCATTTCGCCTGCAGCCTTTAGAGCATCGCCTTCGAAATCCTTTGGAAAATAGCTTCCTACAATGGACTTCCCGAAATCAGGCACAACCGCCACCAGGTGGAGCTCAGCCTGAAAGGTCCGAGCCATGGCCTCGGCAACGGGCAAGGACTTTTTCCAGGAACTGTTCTCGGCCAGATCGATCGGCACCAGTATGGACTTGTACATCAGATCTCCCCCTTAAAACGCCGGAACATCAGTGCGCCGCCTCTGCAGGGCAATCACAAGCCCAAGCAGAAGGAGAGCAGGAATGTAGAAGATTTCCTTGGGTAGCCTTTCGGCTTCCTGGCGAACCTCAACGACCTCAACAGGCATGTCTCCGTAGAAATCGAAGGACTGGAACGGCTCAAAGAACGGCGTTCCCGGGAAAGGCTCCTCAATGATCGCCTTGTCGCCTTCCAAAAGAACTGTGAGACCAGCATTGGTCACACGCCCCTCACCGTCTCCTGCCGCGCCGAGCTCAAGCTCGACCAGTGTTTCGATCATTTTGTCGGCGTCATCGAAGTCGGGACCTTTGACCTTCACCTTCAAGGTTCCGCCGTCAGGCGCTGCGCCGGCGGTTTCGAAGATCGCCGTCGGAGCGAGTTGATCATAAGGCGCCTGAACGTAATCCAGCCAGAACCCTGGACGGAACAACGTGAAGGCAATCAGCAAGATGGCCACCGCCTCCCAGGCTTTGTTCTTGGCAAAGAAATAGCCTTGGGTGCCCGCCGCGAAGAGCATCATCGCGACGGTCGCAACCAGGAAGACAAATATCGCCTGCACCGGCCCGACATCGATCAAAAGAAGATCGGTGTTGAAGATGAACAGGAACGGCAAGGCCACGGTCCGCAGGCTGTAGAAAAATGCCGTGAACCCGGTCCGGATAGGGTCACCTTTCGAGATGGCAGCCGCCGCGAAGGACGCCATGCCGACCGGGGGGGTGACATCCGCCATAAGCCCGAAATAGAAGACGAACAGATGCACCGCGATCAACGGAATGATCAGACCATTCTGCGCGCCAATATCCACCACGACGCTCGCCATCAGGGATGACACCACGATGTAGTTCGCAGTTGTCGGCAGCCCCATGCCGAGGATGAGCGAAAAGATTGCCACCAGCACAAGCATTGCGATCAGATTGCCACCTGACAGGAATTCGATGAATTCGCCGATGATCTGATGCGCGCCGGTCAGGGATATCGTTCCAACGATGATCCCAGCCGCACCGGTCGCAACGGCAATGCCGATCATGTTGCGCGCACCGGAAATCAGACCCTGGCCGAGGTCAATCACACCGTCTCGCCATTCACCGGCAATATTGCCGCTCTTGCGAAGCATCGCCTTCAGCGGTTTCTGGGTGAGCAGGATGAAGATCATGCCAATGGTCGCCCAATAGGCGGAAAGCCCCGGCGAGAAACGCTCGATCATCAGGCACCAGACCAAGACGATGATCGGAAGGAGATAGTAGAGGCCCGTCAGCAAAGTCGGAATGAACTCAGGCAAGGCCCCGATCGGGGCATCCGGGTCATCCAGCTCCAGATCCGGCCGCTTTGAGGCGACCACAATGAGAGCAAGGTAGGTGACGAGGAAAATGCCAACGACACCGTAGAACGTGGCATCACCAAAGATCACTTTGGTCCAGCCGAGCCCGTAATAGAGAACAGCTGCGAGAATGGCGACACTGAGGAAGCCGGTCAAAACGCCGAGGAGACTCTGGATGATGGTCTTCGCAGGCCCGGGCTTCGGCAAGCCCTGCATGCCCGCCTTCAACGCTTCGAGATGCACAATGTACAGAAGCGCAATGTAGGAGATCGACGCAGGCACAATCGCGTGGCGCACCACGTCGAGATAGGAAACACCAACATACTCGACCATCAGGAAGGCAGCAGCACCCATGACTGGTGGCATCAGCTGTCCATTGACCGAGGATGAGACTTCAACCGCGCCGGCGGTTTCCGACTTGAAGCCAACCCGTTTCATCAAGGGTATCGTGAAGGTTCCGGTCATCACAGTGTTTGCGATGGAGGACCCGGAAATCATGCCAGACATGGCCGAAGACACCACGGCGGCCTTTGCCGGTCCGCCGCGCAAATGTCCAAGCAGCGAAAAGGCGACCTTGATGAAATAGTTGCCGGCTCCCGCCTGATCCAGCATAGCGCCGAACAGGACGAAGAGGAAAATCATGGAGGCGGAGACGCCGAGTGCGATACCGAACACGCCCTCCGTCTGCATCCAGTAGTGCCACATGGCCTTGCCGTAGGACGCACCCTTCCACTGGATCACTTCCGGGATAAAGGGTTGATCGCCAAAGAAGACATAGGTCAGGAACACACTGGACACGATGACCAGCGGCAGCCCGAGTGCACGATAGGTAGCAACGAGAACAATGATGATTCCGATCGTCGAGATCGCCAAGTCCGCTGTTGTGGGAAGGCCGGCGCGAACAGAAATAGCGTCCTTGAACACGACAAGATACATACAGGCGACGACACCAAGCAGACCCAGTATCCAGTCGTACCAGGGGATGTAGTCTCGCGGGCTCGACTTGAACAGCGGATAGGCCATGCTTGCCAGGAAAAGAGCAAAGGCCAGATGGATGGACCGCGCCGCGTCAGAATTCAGCGTGACATTGATGCCAATCAGGTCCGTCAGGATAAAAGGAACATTCGAGGCGTAATAGAGCTGGAAAAGTGACCATAACAGCGCAAGTGCCGCCAAAAAGGTCTTAACCGGACCCGAGGGATTACGCGCACCCGTGTCACTTTGAGCGACCAGCTCGTGAAGATCAATCTCCACCTCGCCGCCCTTATCCTTGGAATTCACTGCCATGCTATGCCCACCCCACGAGGAAAAACCGGTCCCGCAAACGGTTTTCTAGAAACAAAAAGGCCGGGCAGGCAAAAATGCCCCCCCGGCCAAAAGCTGAATTACATCCAGCCTTTTTCTTTGTAGTACTTTTCTGCGCCCGGATGCAGCGGAGCAGAAAGGCTGTCGCTGATCATTTCTTCCGGCTTCAGATTGGCGAACGCCGGGTGCAGCTTGGTGAAGCTGTCGAAGTCTTCAAAGACCGACTTAACAAGCACATAGACGACTTCATCAGGCACATCAGCGGACGACACAAATGTTGCGCCGACACCGAAGGTTACGATGTCTTCTTCGTTGTTGTACATGCCGGCCGGAATGGTCGCGGTCCGGTAGTAAGGACGCTCGGCAACCAGTGCCTCGATTTCCGGACCAGTCGCGTTGACCAGTACAGCTTCGCAGGAAGAGATCGTTTCCTGAGTCAGAGCAGATGGATGTCCAACGAGCCAGAAGTAAGCGTCGATCTTGTTGTCGCAAAGCGCTTGACCGGTTTCTGCGGACTTCAGCTCGGAAGCAAGCTTCAGGTCGTCGCGGCTCCAGCCGAGAGCAGCTTCGATAACATCCCAAGTACCGCGCGTGCCCGAACCGGCGTTGCCGATGTTCAGACGCTTGCCCTTGATGTCGGTGATGTTGGAAATACCTGCATCAGCGCGTGCCAGAATCGTGACAGGTTCCGGATGAACGGAGAAGACCGCACGAAGCTTGTCGAAGGGGCCGGCCTCTTCGAACTTCGAGGTGCCGTTGTAGGCATGGTACTGCCAATCGGACTGCGCAACGCCGAATTCGAGTTCACCGGCACGAATGGTGTTGATGTTGTAGATCGAGCCACCGGTCGATTCGACCGAGCACCGGATCCCATGCTCCTTGCGCGTCTTGTTGACAAGACGGCAGATCGCACCACCGGTCGGGTAGTAAACGCCCGTGACACCGCCCGTGCCGATGGAAATGAACTGCTGCTCGGCAGCGCTTGCGGCGCCCATGCTGCCTGCAAGCATCGCCACGCCGAGCGCTAGGTTCGTAATTTTCATAGGTAACCTCCACCTGTTTGGTAAATCGGCTTCAGTTGAAACCGTTTCGAGACAAAACTATTCTCGAAGGAGGAAGATAAGCAAAAATATTTAGGCCAGGAAACCCTGGAGAAACGATTTCTTCAAAAAATATTCATACTCGTGCAAAATTTTTCAGATCCAGCGACTTGAAGGTCAATCTGGTTGACGCCCCCCCTTGATGACTTCGAACAGACATTGGCGCAAAACGCCCTCATCTTCGCCGCTGCGCAGTCCCTCACGCCACTGATCTATGACGAGGCGCAGACCGAGCGTGTCGCGGGTATGAGGCAACTGGCAAACGAACCCTGCAAAAAACGCATCCAACTTGTCACGATCGACGGTTCCCTGGTCGATCAGGCCTTGAATCAGCGTCATGGTCGCGGCGATGTGCCCCTTCATGAATTCAAGTTCCATTGTACCAGCGGAACGTTCAACTGAACTGTCGTGCATAAAGCCTCGCATTGCATTTCGAACCGCACTCAAGACATGTTTCTGTCTGGGCTGCGGGAGCATATTAAAAGTTCGCATTGCGTCAGTTATTGGGTTCATACCATATAGCAAATAACTGGCACCGCGAAGTGTGACCTACGGCGTATCATCTATGAGATAATTAAAAACCCAGAAGATGAATAAATATTTATATTATTTATCTTATTATTAACGATAAATATAAGTCGTTTTTACAATGATATACTTTCCTTCATCCATCCACCAGATTAATCCATGGATTTTTCCGTTTTCGGGGTTGAAACTAAGAACGGCTCAGCATAAACACACGCCACATTCGGAACACGGCTTCAGTCGGCGGGAACCACCAGACCGCTCGATGTTCTGAGTATCCCGAAATTGGGAGCCGATAGCTCAGCTGGTAGAGCAACTGACTTTTAATCAGTAGGTCCAGGGTTCGAACCCCTGTCGGCTCACCATACACCTCCCCAGTCTTCATTGAAGTCTACCATGACTTCGAAATGCAGCACTTTGCGCACGGAACGCGCCGCTTCGCCCTTGAATACCGTACCCTACAATCGTTTGACCACATACGCGTCGTGACGCCCCCCTGTGCGAGCAATTGACCGGCTCACGACCTCGAGGCGTTCGGGGAGAAGCGACTTGACGAAGTCAGGCATCATAAACATAAGCCCCCAATCGTCAGTTTTAGCATTATCTATCCCACGGATATCGCCCTGATGAGCGACGACCTTGTAGGGAGCAAAGAAATACCCTTGTCGCCGCAGGCCGGTGATCGCAGCCGACAAGAACGGCTCCTTTGTCCAATGATCAGCACCAGCAAAGCGCTCGTATTTCGGGTTCGGGAAATTGTAAGCGATCCGGCTTGCTATATCGTGCGGGCCATGCGTGGAAAAGAAAAAGTGCCCCCCTGGCGCCATCACCCTCTCGATCTCGCGAAACCACGCCCGAGCAGCTGAGGGCGAGAAATGCGTCCAAATACTCTTGGCAAGCACAAGGTCAAACGTCGCATCCTCAAACGGCAGGGGCGGCTCCTGGCGGTTGACCTCGGCGCATACACCGTGGACATTTGCACGTAGCCACTCAATTGACGACTGAGATGGGTCCGCACCGAAAAGTTCTAGATCGTTACCGAACGCCCTCTGCAGGGCGGCCAAATTTCGACCGGAACTGCAGCCGAAGTCGAGAAGGCGACCGCGGAGCTCTGCGCCAGATCGCACCAATTCATCAAGTGCAATGTCCAAGTTCTGAAAGTCGTAGAAGACCGGATAGTCGCCCCAAACGCAGTGAATGTCTTTTGGCGGGCGGTCAATGCCAAGGCCAGCATCCTGCCTCGTCGCTGTTGATGACTCCGAAATCCATCTTTCGAGCCTCGATGCCATTCCAACTGCCGGAACAGACGCAGGTGCGCTATTAACTTGGTCCTTCTGCATGGACGCGATGACGGCGAGGCTGCAGTGTGGGGTATGATCGGTCGTCGTCCGCCTTACATCACCATCGACAAGTGAAATATCCTCACGAAAATCATCAAAAAAGCTATCCATCTTAACCAACTCAATTTTTGCCGAAAATGCACTAGCCGCGAAAAGGTGTTACGCTCGCCACTTAAACGTGAGCGACCAGCGATCGTCATGAAAATGAAAATTCCCAGACAGGTTTCGGCACATAGAATTCTATGTTCAGGTCAGTTCGTCGCACGTCTGTTTCAGATTCAAACCATTGACGCTAGTATCGCTTCGCGACTTTTAATCAGTAGGTCCAGGGTTCGAACCCCTGTCAGCTCACCATACATCTCCCCAATCTTCATTGAAGCCTACCAAGACTTCGAAATACAGCACTTTGCGCACGGAACGCGTCGCTTCGCCCTTGAAACGCAGCGGGTTCGCAGCAGCTGGTTAACTCACAAGGCTAGAGCACAGATATTTCACAGTAGCCCCGCCTCAAACCAACTCAAAATGTGAAACACCAATCATTTTCGTGGCTGCGAATCTGCACACCTTCTACGTGCATAATGTTGCGCATCACATCCAAATATGCAAAGTTTTTGTGATACGTTCACAGTTGGATCGGATGCCGATTGATGATGAAGCGCGCACACTCCCCCCACTCGAACAAGGTGATACGCCGGCAACAGTCACCGCTGCAAAAAAGGATCTGCGGCCGACTGGAGGAACTTGCGCTGACACCCGCCGAAGCCGCCTTGGCGATCGGCGCATCCGTGAATCTAATACGCGATGTCTTGAGGGCAGACCCGAGTATCACACCCTGCCAGACGACTATGGGAGCAATTGCGCGAGCGCTCGCTACTACGAGCGAGTGGCTGCTGAAGGGAGAGAGAGAAGCTCCATCTTCAAAAGCCGAAGAAGATCCACAAATTGACTGTGCTCTCCACGCCAAGGCCACCCAGGCCGCGGTTCAATCACTTGAGACCGCCGGTCTGGTACTTGATCCAAGCTCTCTGTCCGAATTGATACTGCACCTTTACAAAAGACTTGAAGCAGCGCCGCGAGCATGACGTAGTGTATCAGGATCAAGAATGGACTGAGCCCATGCTGGCCGGACCAACTCGGGAGGAATAATCGTGAGCTTTATGGACGATCCGGAAATCACGCGGATCCTCGACAAGGCAACGGTTCTGACGCGGCAGGAACGTCAGAGGGCAATCGAATCTGAGATTGAAAAGCACGACGGCGCCGATGTTCTGCAATACTCCCTCAAGTCTGCACTCGGCGTGGAACTTCTGGCTGATGTGTCCGAGCAAGACTTCGACCTTGCAGCGTTGATTGCATGGAAGATCATCTACAAACTAAGGGCGTCCAAAGGAGCCCTCCATTGAGCACGATCGAGACACTTGGCCTGGACCATATTGTCCGTGGATTGGTTCAGCCGGAGATCTCCGCTTTCTGGCAACAATGGCGTGCGGTGGACGCGAATAGGACCGGCCTGTCTGCGTTCGACACGACCATCCAGAACAAAATGACCTTGAGCGAAGGACGAGCCCGGACCGGATTCGCACCCGAGCTGATCGCAGTTGGAGCCGACTCCTTCATTGCCGCCTGCTATGGCGCAGATTGGGCCAGGGAGGTCGCCTTGCGGGCGCGGACCCCGGACACGGGGCTCGAACAAATCAGTGCCCGGGGATATCACGCTGCAATTTCCGGCGAACCGAATCTAGACATCGTTATGACGACCACGGCAGACGATGCCGGACAGAGGATGCAAATCCTCTATGAGCGCCTGATCGTTCCGGTTCGGACCGCCGGAGGTCACCTGGTTATTGGCTGTATGACCGCGCCCTTGAGACCGATCTGTTGGTTGTCCGAGCCAGGTGATCGAGATCGCGCGGACGGTTCCAGCATAAATAGTCATCACCGTGAATATGTTCAGGCGCCTTTATCCAGTCTGTCCCGACCGGTGAAATATGGGCATAGCCCTGATGGGCTGCAAAGCCCTTGCTGACCAGTGCACTCTCGATAAAGCAGTAGATATAGTCGAGCGGCCACTTTGCGTAGGCCACAAGCTGACCAAGGCGGCACAAGGGTTGACCCAGCCGCTTTCCTTTCCATGCTGGCGTCAACCACATGTTTCCGTGGTAAACGCATTTCCCAGTGATCTCAAAGGCCTCTGGACAGTGAGCCTGCCCTAGCTCTGGCACCTGATCTGGATAGGGATCACAGTAAATTCTCCGCTGCTGTGTCTGCCAGAAACCCGCGAGCGAAATTCCGGACAGGTGGTCAAGACGAGCGCCCTGAACCGACGCGACCTCACCGTCCGTGCCGCGAACCAGAAGAAAAAAGGCATTGTCTGGAGAAAAGTCGAACAACTTCGGAGAAAACTGTTCGGTTAGGGAGTGGTTTACGCCTTCCCTTTCATCTCTGCAAGCGCATATCTCCGCCAATAGCTCAAAGTCATGCGCCTCTTCAACGAAGAGACCATGTCTTTCCACTTCCTCTCTATAGAAAGAAATTGCGCGATTGATCTCGATTTCATTCTTTATCGTCATAAGTAGAATCCTAGTTGGTTTTAACCTAGGAATATTTACGAGTAATTCTTCCTGGCACTACTCCTGATACAACTCATTCTCAAAGCAGTTGCCACAAGCCTCCAAAACAGCACACCACGATTTTGCCTCGCTCCTATTTCCTGGCAAAACCGGTTGGCAGTGGCACGCATCAGCACCTAGCCAAATAAAAAGCCGGCGATTTCGCCGGCTTTTCTGTCTCTGTCTCATAGGCTCGAAGGTCTAACCTTCCTGCGGCAGAGCGCCCTGCTCGTTCGCTGGCAGATGACCGTCCTCAGGTTTCCACCCGAACCAACCTTTGACAGTTTCCCGCATACCCTGCAGCGTCGCATAAAGCAGTGGTATCAGCATGATGCCAATCGTTGAGGCAAAGAGCATGCCGCCAAAGACAGCGAAGCCGATTGCCTTCTGACTGGCCGCGCCCGCGCTTGATGCCGTCATTAAGGGAACAACCCCAAGCAGGAACGACAAGGCTGTCATCATAACAGCACGGAACCGAAGATGAGCAGCTTCAATTGCAGCATCCTTGATGGACATACCACCGTCACGTTGCTCGACTGCAAACTCAACAATCAGAATCGCATTCTTTGCCCCCATCCCGACCAACATGATGATTCCGATTTGGGTATAGAGGTTGACATCCCCACCGGTAACGAACACCGCAACAAGCGCTCCCAACAATGCAAAGGTTACCGACAACAGGATGGCTACTGGCATGGTCCAACTCTCATACTGAGCAACCAGGAACAAATAAGTGAAGACCACTGATAGCAGCAGGATAAACATCACGATGCTTCCTGCCCCCTGCTGCTGTTGCGCCGTGCCAGTCCATTCATAGGCGTACCCTGATGGCAAGGCATCTACAGCCGCCTGTTCAACAGCGTTGATTACAACGCCTGTTGAGGCGCCCGGAGAAGGGTCCGCCATTAGTGCAGCGGAGCGGAACATGTTGTATCGGGTGAGAATTTGCGGCCCCAGCACATTCTCTGTCGTCAAGACACTGCGCAAGGGCACCATCGTTCCGTTTTCCGCGCGTACATAGATATTGCCAATATCTTCTACCCGGTCACGAAACTGTCCTTCCGCCTGAATCATAACCTTGTACACGCGACCAAAAATATTGAAGTCGTTGATGTAGTAAGAGCCAAGGTAGGCTTGGAGAGTGGTAAAGACATCGGCCACATTCACCTGCAGGGTCTTGGCCTTCTCCCGATCCAGGTCTACAAAAACCTGCGGTACATTCGCCCGGAAGGTGGAGTAAGCCCGAGAAATTGCAGGACTTTGGTTCGAGGAATATACCAAAGAGCCCATCGAAGAAGCCAAATCTTGAGGGCTACCACCACCGGTCTGCTGGATCATCGCCTGAACCCCGCCCGTTGTTCCCAAACCCGGAATGGGCGGTGGATTAAAGGCAATAATGTTCGCGCCTGGAATGGTGGAGAATTCGGCCCAGAATTTCCTCAGGATGGCATTGATACTCAGCCCAGGTTCTTGTCGTTGATCCCACCCAGTCATCGTTGCGATGACGAGGGCCGAATTTGACGATGTTGCCCCATTCAAAATCGAGTAACCGTTCACGACAACGGTGTTCTCGACACCTGGTGTCTTTGACGCCAACTCAACAACGCGCTTCGTCACTGATTCAGTACGCTCAAGCGAAGCACCGTCGGGAAGCTGAACATCGACCATGAGATAGCCTTGGTCTTCCAGCGGAAGAAAGCCCTGAGGCAAGCTGCTTCCCAGGTACAAGATCATGCAGACAGCACCAGCAACAACAACCAATGACAAGACAGCAACACGAACCAACCTGCGAATGATCGCAGTGTAACCGTTTCGAACTGACTTGATGCCCCTGTCGAACATCCCCATGATGCCTTTTGGAGGGCCCGAACGCGCTTTCAGGATCAATCCACACAAAGCCGGCGACAGGGTCAAAGCGTTGACGGAAGAGATCAGAACGGAAACCGAAATCGTTACCGCGAACTGCGAGTAAAGCTGACCGGTGATCCCCGGCATAAAGATCGTCGGCACAAAAACCGCCAGAAGCACCAAGGTTGTCGCGACGACCGGGCCGGTAATCTGCCCCATAGCCTTGGCCGTTGCTTCCTTCGGCCCCAAACCTTCTTCTGCAATAATGCGTTCGACGTTTTCAACGACGACAATAGCGTCGTCCACCACGATCCCGATGGCCAACACCAATGCGAAGAGCGAAATCGTATTAAGCGACATCCCCAAAGCCAACAGCACAGCAAATGTCCCGATGAGCGAGACCGGAATTGCAACTGTTGGAATGATCGTGGCGCGCCAATTGCCAAGGAAAATAAATACGACCGATACAACAAGCAGGAAAGTCAGGAACAGCGTGGTGATAACATCATCCAAAGACTGCTGCACGAAATCTGTCGTATCGAATGGAACATCGTATTCCACGTCGGACGGAAAGTTTTGAGATAAACTTTCAAGGCGTGCCTTTACAGATTCCGCAACAGCCAGCGCATTTGCGCCGGGAGCCTGATAGATTGCAAGAACTGTCGCCGGTTGGCCATCGTAGTCGCCACTTGCATAGTAAAACTGTGCGCCGCGTTCAACACGCGCAACATCACCTATCGTAACAACAGCACCGTCAGTGCCAGTGCGCAGAACAATCTCCTCAAACTGCTCAACTTCTGAAAGGCGGCCTTCGGCTTTCACAGTGTACTGAAACTGCTGACCTTCCGGAACCGGAGGCGAGCCAATTTGACCAGCAGCAACCTGGACGTTCTGGTCGCGAACCGCATTTATGAAATCTGTTGGCGCCATGCCCAGACTCGCAAGACGATCTGGGTCCAGCCAAATACGCATCGCATAGGCATAGTCTGTCATGACGTCGGCGCGGCCAACACCTTCAACACGCGCCAAAGCATCTCTCATGTAGATCGATGCATAATTCGACAGGAAAACAGCGTCGTATGTTTCTTTCGGCGAATACAAGGTTACCACCAACAACATGTTGGTACTGGCCTTCTGAACTGTCACGCCATTTTGGGTCACCTCGGCCGGCAACTGGCTGGCTGCCTGACTAACACGGTTCTGAACATTTACAGTCGCAATGTCAGGGTCAGTGCCAACCGCAAACGTCACATTGAGGGAATAGGTACCGCTATCATTGCTCGTCGACTGCATGTACAGCATGTCGTCAACGCCGTTCACCTGACCCTCGATGGGCGCGGCGACCGTCTCCTCCAGAACCTCCGCATTTGCACCGGTATACGACGCCGAAACATTTACAACCGGAGGGGTAATGTTGGGAAATTGCTCAACCGGCAAAGACACATAGCCGAGTACACCAACAAGGGTGATAACAATCGAAATCACCAAGGCAAACTTTGGACGGTAGATAAAAAAGCGTGAGAACATCTAGTTTTTCTCCGCCGTCTTCGAAGACTGAACCGGCTTCACTTCGACACCCGGACGGACTTTCTGGAGCCCTTCGACAATGACTTGAGCGCCTTCATCCAGGCCCTTATTGACCACAAAATCTGTCTCGACCTGTTTCCCGAGATCCAGGTACACCTGCTGCACCTTGTTGTCGCTGGTCACCTCCAGAGCAAAATCGCCTTGTTGATCACGTTGAATTGCAGCCTGAGGGACAACAAGAACTGTTTCTTCCACCGGCGCTTCAAGGATGACAGTCACATAGGTGCCGGCGAGAAGCCGCAAATCCTTGTTTGTGAACTGCCCGCGGAAGGAAATTGTTCCTGTACTGGGGTCTATCGCGTTGTCTATGTAAACGATCTTGCCGGTTTCATCGTAGTCTTGGCCATTTGGGAGGACCAACTTGATGCTCGGCGACTTATCGGCAGGGATGTCGACCGGATTAATCCCATGCGTTTTTACGGCGTTCAGATACTGCGCCTCGCTGACAGAGAAATTCACATAGACCGGCGCCAACCGAATGAGGTTTCCGAGAGGATCTGCTGTTGGTCCAACAACTTCGCCGACACTATAAGTAGCCTTGCCAATCTGGCCATCGAATGGCGCTTTGACATCAGTGTAGCTTAGATCCAGTTCCGCCTGCGATATTGCCGCCTGTGCCGCAAGAACCGAGGCTTCGGCTTGCTGCTTCTGCGCAAGTGTCGCCTCATAGGCGGCTTCAGAGACATGGCCCTTATCAACCAGGTCTTTGTCCCGTTTCTCGTTGGCAGATTTCAGCGCGGCATCCGCCTTTGCACTTGCGAGATCGGCATTCGCTGACTGGAGGGCGGCTTCATACTGCTGCTTCTCAATCTTGAAAATCAAATCGCCTTTTTTGACGATCGCGCCGTCCTTGACGAGCTGCTCCTCGAGAAAACCACTGACGCGCGCAACCAGCCCCACCTGATCAACGGCTGCGATTGAACCAACGAAGCTCTCGCTCTGACGGATGTCTTTCGACTGGACACCGGCAACAGTCACCGAGGGTGGTGGAGGCGCCGCAGCTTTCTCGCTCTTATCGTTGCAACCGACGAGAACAACAGCTGCGCCTGAAAGAATCAGAAATCGCGCAAGATGTTTTGGGTTCGTCTGAAAAAGCATCGCAGTCTGGTCTCCGTCGCGTGTGCCGTGTTCTGGTCAGACCACGGTTCAATCGTAGACTGCAGATTACAGACAAATTTCGCGCAACGCCAAGCGCTTATGAACTGCTCGCAAAACTTGTTCCTGAAAGGAAGAAAAAGCAGTGGACGCTTGGCCAGAACTCGCAGGCGCTAAACAGCCGGCGTCAGGATAACAGTAATTCCCAGCGCACCATCCGCGGGAATCACTTTTCGGCTCTCAAGGCCGCCGCAAACCACTTCCACTGCCGCGATTTTCGGCAAATTGGACGTCGCTTCATACGCAGCGGTATTCGCAACAAGGTGGCGATAGGCTTCGGGATTGAGAACCGAAATCAAACCCCGCGGGGTCTGAATCTCAAGCCCTAGGCTGGTTGCCCGCATTTCCCGCTGCCCGGTAAACCCGCCCAGAAACTCATGGTGATCGGAAGGGTCAGACGCCACCATGTAGATGGCACTGATCGAAGCAGCGCCATTGTCGTGGTGCTGAAAGTCAGCGTTCCAGAATGTTTCCGGATACCGGTTTCGGCAGGTAAAAAAGGCAAGATCAGGAATCAGCGGGTCAGTCAGGAAGGTCAGATCAAAGCCAACCTTGCCGGTAGAACCATCCTTGAAGTTTGCCACACGTTCAAAGGAAAAGGGCGCGTAGGTGGCAAGCCCAAGTCTTTGAAAATCCGCTCTGTCCTGGTCAGGATCGACGCTCTCTGCGACCAGCATCGACGCGCCCTGGCGCTCCTTCAGAAAGTCACGATTGAAAGCACCGAAGGAAAACTCGCCTTCTGCCGCCTCCTCAATCAGGCTTTCATCCGCCACCGTCAGGATCTCGATGAAAAACCCGTTGAGTTGAACCAGCCTATTGGCGGTTCCCCACGCGTGCCGGTTTTCCGGGGTGACCGTAAAGCCAAGCTCTGCCCAAGCCTTGGCAGCAGCGTCCAAGTCGCGTACCGCCACCACGACATGGTCCAGACCTCGAGCCATCACAACCTCCCCGTCATGCAGATCAAAAAATCAGACCATCCGGCTCTGCGCCATTGCAGCCTCGATGAAGGACGCGAACAGCGGATGCGGCTCAAATGGACGTGACTTCAGTTCAGGATGATACTGAACACCAATGTACCAAGGGTGTTCCTCGATCTCGACGGTTTCCGGCAGAACACCATCGGGAGATGTTCCGGCAAAGACCAGTCCGCAAGCCTCAAGCTTCTCGCGATAACCGATATTCACCTCGTACCGATGACGGTGCCGTTCGGAAATCTCGGTCGACTCATAAATCTCGGCAATCTTTGAACCTGGTTTAAGCGCCGCCGCATAGGCACCAAGGCGCATGGTGCCGCCCAGATCCCCGTCCTGATCCCGAATTTCCTTCTCGTTGCCGCGCGTCCACTCGGTCATTAGACCGACGACAGGCTCTTTGGCCGGACCGAATTCTGTAGAATTCGCCTCCGTGATTCCCGCAAGATTGCGAGCCGCTTCCAGGACCGCCATCTGCATGCCGAAGCAAATCCCGAAATAGGGAACCTTGCGGGTACGTGCAAACCGGGCCGCGGCGATCTTGCCTTCTGCGCCACGCTCACCAAATCCGCCAGGCACCAAAATGCCGTGAACGCCCTCAAGATAGGGGGACGGGTCTTCCTTTTCGAAGGTTTCCGATTCGATCCACTGCAGATTGACCTTGACCTGGTTGGCAATACCGCCATGGACAAGGGCCTCGATCAGCGACTTGTAGGCATCTTTCAAAACCGTGTACTTGCCAACGATCGCGATATTGACCTCGCCTTCCGGATTGGCAACCCGGGCAGAAATACCTTCCCAGCGATCCAGAACCGGCGCAGGCGCACCCTTGATTCCGAAGGCTGACAGCACTTCGTCGTCGAGACCTTCCTGGTGATAGGCAACCGGCACATCATAGATCGACTTGACGTCATAGGCCGGAATCACCGCGCTTTCGCGGACATTACAGAACAGCGACAGCTTGCGTTTTTCCGATTCGGGGATCTGCCGATCGCAGCGGATCATCAAAATGTCCGGCTGAATACCGATGGAGCGCAGCTCCTTGACCGAATGCTGTGTCGGCTTGGTCTTCATCTCGCCCGCTGCCGGAATATACGGCATCAAAGTCAGATGGACATAGACAACGTCACCGCGCGGCAGATCGTTGCCGAGCTGGCGGATCGCCTCAAAGAACGGAAGCCCTTCGATGTCCCCAACCGTACCGCCGATCTCGACGAGAACGAAATCATAGTCTTCGTTGCCATCAAGCACGAATGCCTTGATGGCATCCGTGACGTGGGGAATCACCTGAACCGTCCCGCCGAGGTAATCGCCACGGCGTTCCTTGGCGATGATGTCCTGGTAGATCCGGCCGGTGGTGATGTTGTCCTGCTTGTTTGCAGGACGACCGGTGAAGCGTTCGTAATGACCAAGGTCCAGATCCGTCTCTGCACCATCATCCGTTACGAAGCATTCGCCGTGTTGATACGGGCTCATCGTGCCCGGATCGACGTTGAGATATGGGTCGAGCTTACGAAGCCGGACCTTGTAGCCCCGCGCCTGAAGCAATGCTCCAAGGGCTGCGGAAGCCAAACCTTTGCCAAGCGAGGAAACCACGCCGCCAGTGATGAAAATGTATCGCGCCATGGAGCAATACCATATCTTTGCCGAGGGGCGTTTGGCCACACGGGAGTTTTGATTAGACACAACAAAAATGCCCTGCGGAGGACGCAGGGCATAATGTCGATACGAGCTTAGCAGCCGGACTGGGTGTCCATCTGCTTATTGCGCGGCCGGCACCTGTGGGCCCGAAGGCGCCTCTTCTTGCGGCTTCAGCGCATCAAGGATGCCGTTTCCGGTCGATCCTTCACCAGAACTCGGGAGATCCTGGCTGGTCGGAACCGCATCAAGAACGGACGCCGGACGATCACCCATCTTGGCAATCAGGCTCAAGCCGAGAGACGTGATAAAGAATGCAACGGCGAGAACCGCTGTCGCACGGGTCAAAACATTGGCTGTGCCGCGGCTGGACATAAGTCCGCCTCCGCCACCTCCGCCGCCGCCCATCCCGAGCCCGCCACCTTCGGAGCGCTGCAGGAGGACGACCAGCACAAGTGCCAGCACGACCATGAGATGAATTACGATGACTACGGTTTCCATCGTGGGCCATTCTTTTTGTTTAAGATTGGCGGCCTTCTACACCACTATTGGCGGCCGTACCAGTCTTGATGTGGGTGTTTCTGACGGCAGTTTCAGCCCCCATCATGCATAGGCGGCTAGAATTCCGAGAAAGTCGGTCGCCTTGAGGCTTGCCCCACCCACCAGTGCGCCATCAACATTCTTGACGCCCATGAGTTCTTGCGCGTTGCCAGGTTTCACCGAACCACCATAAAGAAGCCGCATGTCAGCTCCCTGGGCGCCGAGGCGCGCCGTCAGCGCATCACGCATTTCCCGGTGAATTTCCTCGACATCACCGGACGTCGGCGTCAGGCCGGTGCCGATAGCCCAAACCGGCTCATAAGCCACAATGGTGTTCTCCGCCGTTGCGCCTTCCGGGATCGATCCGGCCAGTTGACCGGAGACAACCTCAACCGCCCTGCCCGCCTTGCGCTCGGATTCGGTCTCGCCAACGCAAATGATGGCGACAAGGCCAGCATGCCATGCTGCTTCCGCCTTCGCCATGACGAGAGCATCCGTCTCACCGTGGTCTGTACGCCGCTCAGAATGCCCGACGATCACGGCAGTTGCGCCCGCGTCAGCAAGCATTTCCGCAGAAATGTCGCCTGTGTGCGCACCGCTCTCGGCGCTGTGGCAATCTTCTCCGCCGATCCGCAGCGCGGTGGCGCTGGTCGATTGCGCCAGAAGCTGAATAAGCGTCGCTGGGGCACAGATCATGGCATCGACGTTGCCGGCCAGCTCGGATGAAATGCCGGCTGCGATCTCGGATGCAACATCGAGATGAGACCTGAGGCCGTTCATTTTCCAGTTACCAGCTACCAACGGCTTGATCGTCTGCGACATGCCTTTTGTCCTCCTGACGGCGTATTTTTCAATATTCGAAGCTCTATAGCGCAAAAATGCGCCGGGCTTGCAAATTTAAAGCCGTGAAAAAAGGTTCGCGGATGTTTGGCTGGCCGCCTTGCAGCGCCCGGCATGGCTCTCTATTATCCGCCCGCTCCGCAAGGGAGCCAAAAAGCAAATTGGGCCTTTAGTACCAAGGCCATCTGACCGGACAAGGACGGGAGAACACATGCTCGACGCGCTGCGCAAGGGCGCCGGCACCTGGATTGCCAAACTGTTTATCGCACTGCTCGTCATGAGCTTTGCCGTATGGGGTGTCGCAGATATTTTCCAGGGCTTCGGCCAGAACGTCGCCGCAAAGGTCGGCGGGACCGAGATCTCTCTGTTTTCGTTTGACCGGGCCTATCGCCGGGATCTGAACAATCTGGGCCGTCAAATTGGACGCCCGCTCTCAACTGTCGAGGGCGCACAGTTCGGTATTCCGCAACAGACCCTTGGAAAGCTGGTCGCCGAAGCCGCCATGAATGAGACGGCAACGTCCATGAACCTTGGCGTTTCCGATCAAAGGCTGGCAACTCTTATCCAGGCGGATCCCGCGTTTCAGCGCCCAGGTGGTGGCTATGACCGGTCACAGCTTGCACAGGTTCTTCGCAACAACGGCATGACCGAGGACGAATATGTCGTCGAACGCCGCCAGCTCGCCGAACGCCAGCAGCTCGCAGAAGGCTTGACCGGCGGCATGGCGACGCCGATTGCCTATCTTGAGGCACTCCATTCCTTCGAAGCAGAGACCCGCGACGTAAGCTATCTGCTGCTGGAGCCAGCGCTTCTTGGCGAAATTAAAGATCCTTCAGAGACCGATCTCACCGCCTATTTCGACGCCGAGAAAGACAATTTCAAGGCTCCGGAATATCGCGAGATCGCAATCCTTGAACTGTCGCCCACCAAGCTCATGCGCCCGGACGACATCGGTGAGGACGCAGTCGCCGCGGAATATGATCGCAACAAGGATGATTATTTCCAGGCCGAGCGCCGCGATGTCCGTCAGATGTCTTTCACGAATGAAGACGACGCGAAAGCCGCTGCAGAAAAACTCGCGGCCGGCATGACGTTCGATGACCTGATGGCCGAACAGGGGCTTGGCGCGAATGACGTCGACCTCGGCTTGATGGCAAAGGCGGACTTTCTTGATGAAGCCATCGGCGACGCCGCTTTCTCCCTCGCACGGGGCGAGACAAGTGGAGTGGTTGAAGGCCGCTTTTCATCCGTCATCGTGAATGTCACCGAGATCGAACCGGAATCCGTCAAGGCCCTCGATGAGGTCGCTGACGAGATTCGCGAGGACCTTGCCCAGGACCAGGCCGAGCGTGAAGTTCTGGATCTTCTTGATGAGATCGAGGATGCACGTGCAGGCGGTGCAAGCCTCGCCGAAATCGCTTCCCGCTTCTCTCTCGAGACCATCACTCCTGCTGCCTTTGACGCTCAGGGGAACGATGAGAACGAGGCAGCCGTAGTTCTGCCGGAAGCCGATGGCCTCCTTGCAGGTGCTTTCGACAGCGATGTCGGCGTCGAGAACGATCCGTTGCAACTCGGTGACCGTGGCTTCCTTTGGTACGAGGTCACCAAGGTGGTGCCCTCTCGTGACCGCGATTTGTCTGAAGTTCGTGACCGGGTTGTTGCAGCCTGGAAGGCGAACGAAGAGGAAAAACGCCTGACCGAACTTGCCACAGACTTGGCCGAGCGCGCCAGAACGGGCGCGGACTTCGCAAGTCTGGCGGAAGAACTCGGCGCGGACGTTAAATTCGTCGCCGGTCTCGCGCGCACTGGCTCTGATGGTGATCTTGGACGTGAAGCCGTTGTCGCAGCTTTTGCCGGCCCCTCCGGCATCACGGCGGCTGCACCGGCATCGGATGGCGCAAATCGTCTCGTGCTCAAGGTGGACGCGGTTAATTCAGCCGCGTTCTTCGCCGAGGCTCAGGACGTACGCCAGCTTCGCACACAGTTGTCGCAGCAGTTGCAGGATTCTCTCCTGAACCAGTATGTGACCGACATCGAACAGAAGGCGGGTGTCGAGGTCAATCAGGCCTCAATTGCCCAGGTCATCGGCGTCGGAACCAACTGAAGCGATCCATCTAAACGCGGTGGCCACCAGGCCACCGCCACGACACTTGCGGACCGGACATGAGTAACTTCAAGGACTTCATCGCCAAGGTTTCGACCGGAAGCGCTCTTACGCGTGACGAGGCGCGGGCAGCCTTTGAGATTATCCTGTCAGGCGAAGCTACGCCGTCGCAGCTCGGCGGCTTCCTTATGGCGCTCAGGGTCCGCGGCGAGACGATTGACGAAGTCACCGCAGCCGTTGAGACCATGCGCGCCAGGATGCTGCCGGTAAGCGCACCATCAGATGCGATCGACATCGTCGGGACCGGGGGCGACAACTCCGGCAGCTACAACATTTCCACGTGTACTGCTCTTGTTGTAGCAGGTTGTGGCGTGCCTGTCGCCAAACACGGCAACCGCTCCCTGTCGTCCAAATCCGGCGCAGCGGAAGCCCTCGCCCAGCTCGGCGTCAACATAGACATCGGCCCGGCGAAGATTGCCGAATGCATCAAGGAAGCCGGCATCGGCTTCATGTTTGCGCCGCTGCATCATTCAGCTATGAAACACGTGGGCCCGACGAGAGTCGAACTCGGCACACGGACGATCTTCAACCTCCTTGGACCGCTTTCCAGCCCGGCGGGCGTGAAGCGGCAGCTGCTGGGCGTCTATGCGCGCGAGTGGGTCGAGCCCATCGCTGAGGTCCTTCAACGCCTTGGGTCGGATCACGTCTGGGTGGTTCATGGTTCAGACGGCATGGATGAAATCACCACGACCGGGCCGAGCTATGTGACAGAACTCAAGAGCGGTGATATCCGTTCTTTCGAGATCAGCCCGTCCGACGTCGGCCTTCCGCTCGTCAAGTCGGACGACCTCAAGGGCGGTGAGCCGGCCGAAAATGCCCGCGCGCTACGCGATGTCCTCTCAGGTGCGAAGAATGCCTACCGGGATGTGGTATTGTTCAATGCGGCCGCGTCCCTGTTGATTGCCGGAAAATGCAATGAGCTGACCGACGGCATGACGTTGGCCGCTCAGTCTCTCGACAGCGGCTCGGCCGCCGACCGCCTTGAGCGCCTTGTCGCCACCTCAAACGGATAGATCTGATGACTGATATTCTGACGAAGATCGAAGAATACAAGCGCGCTGAGATTGCTGCAGCCAAGGCAAAGGTCTCCCTTCGTGATCTCGCGGCGGTCATCACCGACATTGCGCCGCCACGCGGTTTTCTAAAAGCGATTGAACGCAAGCACGACGCCGGGGAATACGCGCTGATCGCGGAAATCAAGAAGGCGAGCCCGTCAAAGGGCCTCATTCGAGAGGACTTCGATCCCCCTATCCTTGCACGGGCCTATGAGGCCGGTGGAGCGGCCTGCCTTTCCGTGCTGACCGACACGCCTTCCTTTCAGGGCAAGCCGGAATACCTGAACGCCGCCCGCGATACGGTCTCTCTGCCCGCCCTGCGCAAGGACTTCCTCTATGACACCTATCAGGTCCACGAGGCCCGTGCCTGGGGCGCCGATTGCATCCTGATCATTCTGGCCGCCGTCGACGATGAGACCGCAAAGGCTCTTGAAGACAGTGCTTTCGAGCTGGGTATGGATGTTTTGCTTGAGGTTCATAACCGCGAAGAACTCGATCGGGCACTTAAACTGAAATCGCGCCTCTTTGGCATCAACAATCGCAATCTCAAGACATTCGAGACGCGTCTTGAAACCAGCGAAGAGCTTGCACCGCTCGTGCCGGACGACCGTATTGTCGTCGGTGAGTCGGGACTATTTACGCCGGCCGACCTTTCCAGAATGTCGAGAACCGGCATTTCGACTTTCCTCATCGGCGAGAGCCTGATGCGCCAAGCCGATGTCACCGCGGCGACACGGGCGTTGCTCGACCGGTCAGCGGCTAAAGCCGACGCAGCCGAATAGGAACGCCGCTTGCCTGACACCGACCCGAAGCTGACCCATATCGACGCTGCCGGCGCAGCCCACATGGTTGACGTGTCCGAAAAGGATGTGACTTCTCGCCTCGCGGTCGCAGAAGGATCTGTGACAATGCGCCCGGAGACGCTCGAGCTTATTGTCTCGGGGAATGCCAAGAAGGGCGACGTGATTGCAACAGCGCGTATCGCTGGCATCATGGCCGCCAAAAAGACCCACGAACTGATCCCGCTCTGTCACCCGCTCGCCCTGTCCAAGGTCACGATCGACATAAAGCCCGACACCGATTTGCCTGGCCTGCGGGTCAAGGCGACGACCAAGGTGAGCGGGCAGACCGGCGTGGAGATGGAAGCCCTCACCGCCTGCTCCGTCTGCTGCCTGACCATCTACGATATGGCCAAGGCCGTGGACCGAGGCATGGTTGTCGGCGATATCCGCTTGCTGGAAAAGGCAGGTGGCAAGTCAGGTCACTGGACCTCTGTCGACGGCGGCACAGGCGGCACCTGATCCCGTGAAAAACCCTTCGCCCAAGCCCCTCATGCCGGTCGCAGACGCTCTTGCCGAGCTCTTGAAGGGTGTCACGTTGTGCGAAACCGAGACGGCCCAGCTTGCTGACGCCAACGGCCGCGTCTTGGCTCAAGATCTTGCCTCGACGCGCACGCAGCCTCCATTTGCAGTATCGGCCATGGATGGCTACGCGGTGCGTGCCGAAGATGTGACAAATGTTCCGGCGACACTCACTGTCATTGGTGAAGCGCCGGCTGGACATGGTTTCGAGGGCTTGGTTGGCTCCGGCCAGGCCGTCAGGATCTTCACCGGAGCGCCGGTTCCCAAAGGCGCGGATACGATCCTCATTCAGGAAGATGCGATCCGTGACGGCGACAAGGTCACCGCCACCGAGAGCCCTGTGCGTGGGCTGTTTGTTCGCCCTGCCGGTCTGGATTTTTCCAAGGGCGAAGTCCTGATTGCCGGCGGCGCGAAGCTAAGATATCGCGAACTGGCGCTGGCAGCGGCCATGAACCATGCAGAACTGCCCGTCCGCCGCCGTCCGGTGGTTGCGATCCTGGCTACAGGGGATGAGCTGGTTCGCCCTGGTACAGAACCCGGTCCGGACCAGATCATAGCCTCCAATCACGCCGGTGTTGCAGCGCTCGTCGAAGACTGTGGCGGCACCGCACTGGATCTTGGCATTTCGCCTGATGAACCTGTCTCCATGGCCCGGCACGTTCGCCGGGCGATTGAAGCCAAGGCGGATATCCTGGTCACCCTGGGCGGAGCGTCTGTCGGCGATCATGATCTCGTTCAGGACGTTCTCGGAGCACAAGGCATGGATCTGGCGTTCTGGCGCATTGCGATGAGACCGGGCAAGCCTCTTATGGCCGGCCATCTCGGTCCGATGAAGGTTCTCGGCCTGCCGGGCAACCCTGTGTCCAGCCTCGTTTGCGCCCTTTTGTTCCTCAAGCCCCTGATCGGCGCCATGCTGGGCAAAGACATTGGGCCCGGAGTTGAAACCGAAGCCGTCCTCGCAAGCCCAATAGGTGAAAACGACCGGCGCCAGGATTATGTCCGCGCGGAACTCGGCAAAGCCGACGACGGTCGTCTCCTGGCCACACCCTTTGCCAAGCAAGACAGCTCAATGCTGGCTCTGCTGGCGAAGTCCGGTGCACTGATCATCCGTCCGCCCCACGCAAAGCCATTGCCGGCAGGCGCATCGGTTCCGATTCTCAAGCTTTGATAGCGCCGACCCTCAGGTCTCACCGCGAAGTTTGGCACTCAATCCATCCAGCATTATGAGGCAGGCCGACAGCTGATCAAGGCTGACGAATTCGTCCGGCTTGTGCGCCTGATCGATTGATCCCGGTCCACACACGGCGACATGCATTCCGAGAGACTGAAACAACCCCGCTTCGGTGCCGAAAGCCACAACGTCAGATGTCTCTTCGCCCGTGAGTTCGAACAAAAGCTTGCGCGCCGTGTTGTCCGGGATTGGCGTAAGGCCAGGAACCTCAGCCACAACCTCCAGGTCAATGGCGGCGGCAGGCGAGATGATCCGCATTTCGGGGAGAAGTACCTCCTCGCAGTAGAAGCCGAGCTGGTCCTTGACGTGTTCTTCGTCTCCGCGCTTGACCGGCCGAATTTCCCAATCGATTTCGCAAGAACCGGCAACCACGTTTCGGGCCGTTCCCCCTTCTATGCGCCCGACCTGTAGCGTCGAATGAGGCGGGGCAAATACGCTGTCCGTATCTGCCTGGCTTTTGAGCTCTTCGCCAAGTGCAAGCAGCCGCGAGACATACCGGTTGGCGAAATGGATGGCGTTCACCCCGCCACCTGGATTGGAGGCATGTCCTTCCAGACCCTGGAAGCGCGTCACATATTCGCAGCATCCCTTGTGGCCATCGATCACACCCATCATCGTCGGCTCTCCGATGATCACCAGCGAGGGCAGCGCTTCGCGGCCTTCGAGGGCGGAGACCAGCCGCTGGGCGCCGAGGCAGCCGACCTCCTCGTCGAACGTCAGAGCAATATGCAGGGGTCTGTTCGCGGCAGATTCGGCGAGCTCCGGAGCCTTGGCCAGAACAGCGGCAATGAAGCCCTTCATGTCACAGGCACCGCGCCCGTAGAGACGCTCGTCGGCCTCTCGCATTTCGAACGGATCACCAACCCATTCATCCGGATTGGCGGGCACGACATCCGTATGGCCGGACAAGACGATCCCACCTGCGATATCAGGACCGAAACTGGCAAACAGGTTGCCCTTCCTCCCGGTGCCGTCGCTCGTCAGCTCTATGCGCGCCCCCAGCTGCTCCAGCATGTTGGCCGCATAGGAGATCAGATCAAGATTGCTGTCGGAGGAGACGGTTGGAAAGGCAATCAGATCGCCCAAAATTGCTTTGGTCCTGTTCAGATCCACCAATGACTTAATCCTTGATATGCAACTTGCGCGGCCGGTCGCACAGTGTTTCAGCGGCGCCGTTTTCGCGGATCAAGATGCTCTCGGTGATCTCAAGCCCCCAGTCGTCCATCCATAGGCCAGGCATGAAGTGGAAGGTCATACCCGGTTCGAGCACTGTTTCGTCACCTTCCCGGATCGAAATCGTCCGCTCGCCCCAATCGGGCGGATAGGACAGCCCAATCGGGTAGCCGGCGCGCGCGCCCCGGTCGATCCCTGCCCGTTCCAAAGGAGCAGCAAGTGCAAGGGCGATGTCACAAGCCCGATTGCCAGCACGTGCGACCTCAAGCCCTGCCTCAAGGCCTTCAACCAGCGCCTTTTCCGCCTCAAGCATGAACGCAGGTGGTTTTCCGAAATAGAGCGTTCGACAGAACGGTGCATGATATCGCCGGTAACAGCCTGAAATCTCGAAGAAAGTCGCTGCATCAGACTGCAACTCACGACCGTCCCAGGTCAAATGCGGGGCAGCGGCATCAGACCCGCTCGGCAGCAGAGGAACAATTGCGGGATAATCACCCCAGGCATCCTCCACGCCGCGAATCGCATCGGAATACATCTCTGCGACGAGATCGACCTTTCTCATGCCTGGAACGGCACGCTCAAGCGCGCCATCAATGATCTTTTCCGAGATACGGGCCGCCTTCCGGATGTAGACCAGCTCTTCCTCCGATTTCACGGATCGTTGCCAGTTCACCAGCGCCGTCGCATCCACAAAGGTCGCATTCGGAAGCTCGGATTGAAGTGTCAGATAGGCTTTGGCGGAAAAATAGTAGTTGTCGAGCTCGAGCCCTATGCGCTTTGAGCCATAGCCTTTGCTGCTGAACAGCTCCGCCAAAACCTGCATCGGATGGCGCTCGGTCGACTGCACGAAATGGTCCAGATAGAAACTAACTCGGTCGTCAGACATCCATACCGTGCGATGCGCGCCATTGGCATCCTGGCGCCTACCCCACCAAATCGGATCTTCATCGGGAAAAATAAGGACGCCCTGATGAACATAAAATGACCAGCCGTCATAGCCGGTCAACCATGCCATATTGGATGGATCCTCCAGGAAAAGGAGGTCGATTCCCGCCGTTTCCATCGCAAGGCGTGTTTTTTTCAACCGCCGCTCATACTCTTGGTTGGTGAAGGGCAAAACACTTGCGCTCATCTTCGTCGCTCCCGCTGATATATCCGGCCGATGTGAGAAAATCTGACGAAAAACGGCGGGCTTCTGCGCCATAGACGACGCTCGCCTCCAATTCACGAAATATCCTCGATGAAAAATTCGAAGTGCCAGTGGGAAACAAAGCACAAGGCGTCAGGAAGACAAAAGCGACAACCCGTTCAATAAAAACGTCATGTGCGCATTTTTTTGGCGTTGTTCAAAGCAGGCCAAAGTCGAGCCAAGCTGAGCGACGAGATTCAATTAATTGCTGCAAGTTCAAATGTTTGGCTGTGAACAATCCATGCACGCTTCTGTCCAATATTTATTCATCAATTCGCTTGCCCCCCCTTTTCCTCGGCACTTTAATTTGTTTTGATCATGTCAACTTCGAGGAACGTCGCTGCCGCACCAGCACGTCCCAGAGGAAATTTTTGCCTTCCGGCAATTAAAGATGAAAAAGGGTGTTGGGGATCTTATGCCATCAAATCGAGGCGCGTCCGTTCGCTATGAGAACGTCCAAAAGAGTTATGACGGCGAAATCCTGGTCGTAAAAAACCTCAACCTCGACATCCCTCCCGGAGAGTTCCTCACCATGCTTGGGCCATCTGGCTCCGGCAAGACCACTTGCCTCATGATGCTGGCAGGCTTTGAGCCTGCCACCCATGGCGAGATCTTTCTGAATGACCGGCCGATCAACAATGTGCCGCCGCACAAGCGGGGCATCGGCATGGTGTTTCAGAACTACGCCCTCTTCCCGCACATGAGCGTCGCGGAAAATCTCGCTTTTCCGCTCCAGGTGCGAAACGTTGGCAAGGCCGAGCAGGAAGAAAAAGTCAAACGCGCACTCGAGATGGTCGAACTTGGTGATTTTGGCAATCGCCGTCCGGCCCAGCTCTCCGGCGGTCAGCAACAGCGCGTCGCTGTGGCACGCGCATTGGTCTTCGATCCTGAGCTGGTGCTTATGGATGAACCTCTCGGCGCGCTGGACAAGCAGCTTCGCGAGCAGATGCAGTACGAGATCAAGCACATTCACGAAAACCTCGGCGTGACGGTGGTCTATGTAACCCATGACCAGACCGAAGCTCTGACAATGTCCGATCGGGTGGCCGTGTTCAACGATGGCGTCATCCAGCAGCTCTCAACGCCGGACAGCCTCTATGAGGACCCGCAGAATTCTTTCGTTGCCCAGTTCATCGGCGAGAACAACAAGCTCAGTGGCAAAGTCATTGGCGTATCAGGCAGCGAGTGCCTCGTGGAACTGGACGACGGCACCCAGCTGAAAGCCGACAAAGTCAACGTCAACGCTGTTGGCGATCGCACCACCTTGTCGCTACGGCCTGAGCGGGTCGAGTTCGAGCCCGCCTCCTCCATGGAAAATCTCGTTCAGGGCCGTATCGAGGAACTCATCTACCTCGGCGACCACATCCGGGTTCGGATGAATGTTGCGGGCAATGACGAGTTCATCGTCAAGGTGAGAAACCGCGGTGAACGGCGCAAGCTCGAGACCGGCGAAACCGTGCCCATCGGCTGGGCCATCAATGATTGCAAGGCGCTTGACGCCGTCGCTTGAAGATCACAGGCCGGCCCGAATAAATCGGGCATCGGCCGTGAGTAGACGGACCCGTACTACGTCCGTTCAAACCAGAAAGAGGGAGCTAACTATCATGAAGCTCAAGTCAACAATTCTCGCAGGCACCGCAGTGGCCCTGCTCGGTTCCTCTGCTTTCGCAGCAGACATGACCATCGTCTCCTGGGGCGGTGCATACTCTGCTTCGCAGAACAACGCCTACCACAAGCCCTACATGGAAATGAATCCGGACGTGAACATCATCAATGATGAATCGTCCGCAGAAGCCGTCGCCAAGTTGCGCGCCATGAACGAAGCCGGCAACATCACCTGGGACCTGGTTGACGTCGTCGCATCCGACGCAATCCGTCTTTGTGATGAAGGCCTCGCCCTGGAAATCAACCCGGACACCGATCTAGCAGCTGCTCCAGATGGCACACCTGCTTCGGAAGACTTCGGCGATCTCCTGGTCTCCGAGTGCTTCATTCCGCAGATCGTTTACTCCACCACATTCGGTTACCGTTCGGATGTTGCAGAGTGGAACGGCAAAGAGCCGGACGACATCTGTGCCGTCTTCGACCTGGAAACATTCCCGGGCAAACGCTCACTGGAAAAGCGTCCGATCAACAACCTTGAATGGGCTCTCCTGTGCGACGGCGTTGCGAAGGAAGACGTCTATGACGTTCTAGAAACCGAAGAAGGTCTCGACCGCGCACTCGCCAAGCTCGACACTATTAAGGATCAGGTCATTTGGTGGTCCGCTGGTGCGGAAACTCCTCAGCTCCTGGCCGACAAGGAAGTCGTGATCGGTTCCACATACAACGGTCGTTTGTTCGCTCTGATTGAAGAGCAGAAGCAGCCGGTCAAAATGCTTTGGGACGCTCAGGTGTTCGATCTGGACGGCTGGATTGTTCCTGCCGGCCTGCCGGATGACCGTAAGGCAGCCGTGATGGAATACGTCAAGTTCGCAACAGACACACAGCGTCTTGCGGACCAGGCCAAATACATCAGCTACGGCCCTGCTCGTGCGTCCTCCGCACCGCTCGTCGGCAAGCATGCTGACCTCGGCATCGACATGGCACCGCATATGCCAACCGATCCGAACAACGCCAAGAACACCTTCCTTTACAACTACGAATGGTGGGCTGATTACCGCGACGATCTGGATGCAAAATTCCAGGCTTGGCTCGCCAAGTAAGTCTCGCAAAAACATCCGGATGAGGGCACGTCCCTCATCCGGACTTCCTCATTATGAGCTGAAAGAATTGAATTCATGAGCGAAACCGCCACAGAGCAGGTTCTGACAACCAAGGACGGCAGGCCCCTGAAAGCGAGCCTCGCCAGGGCCTTGCGCCGTGAGAAACTTCGAGCCCTCGTTCTGATCGCGCCGCTCCTGATATTTGTCCTTCTGACCTTCGTCGCGCCAATCGCCGACATGCTGTTTCGGTCTGTAGAAAACAGCATCGTCGAAGACACGCTGCCGCAGACAGTCAACGCTTTGCAGGACTGGGATCCATCTTCCGGCCAAGTACCAGGTGAGCCAGTTTTCGCCGCACTCGCCGCCGATCTGAAGGTGGCGGTCGATCTGAAGACCCATACTCGTCTTGGATCCCGCCTGAACTATGAAAAGACAGGCATCTCCAGTCTGTTCCGCAAGACCGGACGCCGCGTCAAGAAGATGACTGAACCGCCCTACAAGGAGCAATTCCTCAAGGCGGACAAGAAATGGGGTCAGGTCGACACCTGGCAAACCCTGAAACAGTTCTCCCCGCGCTACACCGACGGTTACTTCCTGTCCTCTCTTGACGCCGAGCGCACCGCAGAGGGGCTCCAGATGAAGTCCGAGGACGAGCAGATCTATCTGCTGCTCTTTGGCAGGACGCTGATGCTTTCAATTGCGATCACCGTGTCTTGCCTGTTGCTTGGATACCCAATCGCGTTCCTGCTCGCGCAATTGCCGCTGCGCACGTCGAACCTCTTAATGATCCTTGTGCTTCTGCCCTTCTGGACGTCACTTCTGGTCAGGACATCGGCCTGGAAAGTACTCCTGCAGCAGCAGGGAGTGATCAATGACTTCCTTGTCTGGATCGGACTGATTTCGGATGCCAATCGCCTCGTCATGATCAACAACCAGACCGGCACGATCATCGCGATGACGCATATTCTGCTGCCATTCATGATCCTGCCGCTCTATTCGGTCATGAAAACGATCTCTCCAACCTATGTCCGCGCGGCCAAGAGCCTAGGCGCCACGGACTGGACAGCCTTCTGGCGGGTCTATTTCCCTCAATCAGTTCCCGGAATTGGCGCCGGCGCAGTCCTCGTCTTCATCCTGGCAATTGGCTACTACATCACGCCGGAACTGGTAGGTGGCACCTCGGGCATCTTCATCTCGAACCGGATCGCCTACCATATTTCCAGTTCATTGAACTGGGGCCTTGCAGCTGCCCTCGGCACCCTGCTTCTGGCGGCCGTGATGATCCTCTTTATCGTCTACGACAAGATCGTCGGTATCGACAACGTGAAGCTCGGATAGGGAGAGAACCATGAGCGCACTACCTCCCTATGCCTCCGCGGGCCAGAAACTTTGGCACTACACCTTCCGCGTTGCCTGCGGCCTGATCTTCTTCTTCCTGATCTTCCCGATCCTGGTGATCCTCCCGCTCAGCTTCAATGCGCAGGACTTCTTCACCTTCACCAAGGAGATGCTGGCGTTCAAACCGGAAGGCTATTCCTTCAAGCACTATCAGGACTTCTTCACCAACCCTGACTGGCAACAGGCACTGAAGAACTCCGTCATGATCGCACCTGCCGCAACGATCCTGGCAACAAGCTTTGGAACACTCGCCGCAATCGGTCTATCCCGTCCACATGTGCCTTATCGTTCGGCCATCATGGCGATCCTGATCTCACCGATGATCGTTCCGCTGATCATTTCGGCGGCCGGAATGTATTTCTTCTATTCCCGCATCGGTCTTCAGGGCACCTATTGGGGAGTTGTGCTCGCTCACGCCGCCCTTGGCACGCCGTTCGTCATCATCACGGTCACGGCAACACTCGTAGGCTTCGATCAGTCCTTGGTTCGCGCTGCGGCCAGCATGGGTGCTAATCCCGTCACCACCTTTTTCAAGGTGCAGATGCCGCTGATCATTCCGGGCGTTGTCTCTGGCGGACTTTTCGCCTTCATTACGTCTTTCGATGAAGTTGTCGTCGTACTGTTTCTCGGCTCAGCCGGCCAAAAGACCCTGCCCTGGCAGATGTTCACCGGCTTGCGAGAGCAGATATCTCCGACAATTCTGGCCGTTGCATCCCTCATGGTAGCCATCTCGATCGTCCTTCTGACCGTTCTTGAGGGTCTTAGACGACGGTCCGAGCGTCTGCGGGGTCTTTCCCCGGGCTAAACACCTATTTCCGTATCCCTTCGGGGACCGATGGCGGAACGCCAGCTATCGGGAAGAAGCGCGAGAGGCGCAACTTCGGCGGACCGACAATTCAATCAGGGCCTGGCGGGCCGGCTTCCTTGCGAAGCCGGCCCGTTTTCCGTTTATGGCCCCAAGCAAGGAGTGGCAAATGAGTGCAGATATGATCCGCGTTTATGAAATGGAAAATGGCGCGAAGGCCTATTCCCCCTTTTCCGATGGTGAAATGGACAGCCGTCAGGCAGGACTGCGAAAGACAATGGAGACGCGCAAGCTGGACGCCTGCCTCCTCTCCTCCTACCACAACATCTGTTATTTTTCGGGCTTCCTCTATTGCGCCTTTGGGCGCAACTACGGTTTCCTTGTCACGGCAGATGAAGCGACGACAATCTCCGCCGGGATCGATGGTGGTCAGCCCTGGAGGCGCACCCACGGCGATGCGCTGACCTACACTGACTGGCGCAAGGACAATTTCTTTTACGCGATCCAGTCGCTGTTGAAGCTGCCGAGTGCCACGGTTCGGCGTATCGGCATCGAGTTCGACCATGTGTCTCTCGACCTCAAGGCCAAGCTGGAGGCCGCACTTCCAAGTATTGAACTCGTCGACATCGCAGCCGACGTCATGATGCAAAGAACCATCAAGAGCACCGAAGAACATGCTCTGATCCGAGAAGGTGCGCGGATCTGCGATCTGGGCGGTCAGGCGGTCTATGACGCCGTGCAGGCAGGTGTGCCGGAACATGAGGTCGCCATCGCGTCGACGAACGCCATGATCCGTGAAATCGCCGCCAGCTTCCCCGATGTCGAGCTCATGGACACCTGGACCTGGTTCCAGTCCGGCATCAACACAGACGGCGCTCATAACCCTGTCACCAACAAGCGCATTGAAGCTGGCGACATTCTCAGCCTCAACTGCTTCCCGATGATCTTCGGCTACTACACCGCCCTCGAGCGCACACTCTTTTGCGAGCGCGCCACTTCGGAGGAACTGAAGCTCTGGGAGATCAACTGCGATGTGCACCGCGCAGGCCTTGAGCTTATCCAACCGGGCGCCAAATGCAGCGATATCGCCAAGACATTGAACGAGATCTACCTCAGCCACGATCTCCTGAAATATCGCAGCTTTGGATACGGACACTCCTTCGGCGTGCTCTCGCATTATTACGGCCGAGAGGCCGCCGTTGAGCTGCGCGAAGACATCGACACGGTTCTTGAGCCCGGAATGGTCGTCTCCATGGAGCCCATGATCATGGTCCCCGAGGGAGAGCCGGGAGCCGGAGGCTACCGGGAGCACGACATTCTGATCGTTGGCGAGGATGGCGCCGACAACATCACGGGGTTCCCCTTCGGACCCGAGCACAACATCGTGCCCGCGCGCTAAGGCAGAACAATCAGAAAGAAAAAGCCGGGGGTCAGGCCGATTCCCGGCGGATGAGCCGGCCTGTCAGCCGCTCGTGGGTCACAGGAAGCTCGTCTTTTTTAATCCTGCCCAACAACTGGGTCACCGTTGCCAAGACCATATCATCCAATGACTGGCTGACCGTCGTCAGATTGTAGGACGGCCAGCCTGCCATCGGCACATCGTCATAGCCAACCACCGACACCTCATCGGGTATCTGGAGCTTTAGCTCGAAGCGAAGGACATCCATGACGGCAAATGCCATATGGTCGTTGGCGATAAAGACCGCGTCGGGCCGCTCGGTTCTTGGCGCGTCAAAGAGCAATCGAGCTGCCTCTGCTGCTCCGTCACGGGTAAAATCGCCAGAGGCTTCAGCAAACAAACAGGAGTCTAGCTCCACCAGTCGCTCCTGGAAGCCTTCAGCCCGCTCCCTTGCGGTCGACGATCCCGACCATCCGGAAATATGTGCAATCCGCTTACGACCGGACGTCACAAAGAGGTCTGCAACCTGTCTTGCACCGCCGCGATTGTCAGAGGTCACCTCGCAGAGATCCGGACGCCCTTGCCCCCTGTTGAACAGGACCGCCGGGACGCCGGACCGCGCGCACTTCAAGGCAACGTCATCAGAAAGCCCGACAGAGGCTGCAACAATGCCGTCGACCTGATAGTCCAGAAGGTCCTGCACAACCCGATCGGCCTCCCCTTCGTCCCGGGACACCATAAAAACCAGGATACGATAGCCCTTGGCCTGAAACGCCTTGGAAAGCCGCGCCAGTGCCTCCGGATAGAACTGGTTTTCCAGATAGGATACCAGAAGGCCGATAATCCGGGACCGTCCTGTAATCAGGGAGCGTGCAAGCACATTCGGCCGGTAGCCGAGCTCATCAGCAGCTTTCTGAACCTTTTCTGCCATCAGCGGCGAGACCGAGGTGCCCGGTGTAAAAACCCGGCTCACGGCCGATTGACTGACCCCTGCCCGCTTGGCAACGTCATGTGCCGTGACCCGGACACCTTTAGTCACACCACCTGACATCAGTCAGCCGTCCATCCACCGTCCACCATCATCGCCGTGCCGGTCACCAGGGACGACGCGTCGCTGGCCAGGTAAAGCACGGCCCCCATGATGTCCTCGACTGTACCGGTCCGGCCAAGCTTGATCTTTTCCTCGACCCACTTGACCCGTTCCGGATTGTCGAACGTCGCTTCGGTGAAGGGCGTCCGGATAAAGGTCGGACAGACTGTATTGACCCGAATCTGCGCGCTTCCCCACTCCAGCGCCATCGCCTTGGTGAAGCCCTCGACCGCAAACTTGGACGCACAATAGACGGCACGATCGACACCGCCGACGTGGCCCATTTGCGACGAGATCGTAATCAGCGATCCGGGACGTTGGGCTGTGATCAACCCCTTGGCAACGGCTTGCGCGAGGAAGTAGGCCCCGCGCAGGTTCACCTCCATCACCGCATCGAAGTCCTCGGGCGAGGTCTCTGCAGCTGACGAATGGCGCGCGAGACCTGCGCTATTGACCAGAACGTCGAAAGGACCATTTGCAGCGACCGTCGCTGCCGTCGCTTCCACGTCGGCGATGTCAAGCTGCAACGCCTCGGCAGACCAGCCTTGCTCGGACATCGCGGCCACGATCTGCTCGAGCTTTTCAACCCGGCGCGCGCCCAGCACAACATGCGCCCCTGCTTCTGCAAGAGCGCTGGCACAGGCAAACCCGATACCCGAGGACGCCCCGGCAACAAGCGCTTTCTTGCCGGGAAGGCTGAAAGACGGCGTCTTCGGCAGCTCAATCATTCCGCCGCCTCCCCAAAGGGTACATTCTTGCCGCCATACCTGCGCACACGCACATTGGCCTGTTCGGCATGACCGACAAATCCCTCCAGCATGCACAGACGGGAGCAATATTCACCGATCCGCACGGCCGCCTCATCGGTCAGGACTTTCTGATAGCTGTGTGTCTTCAAAAACTTGCCGACCCAGAGTCCGCCTGTATAGCGGCCTGCCTTTCGAGTCGGCAGCGTGTGGTTGGTCCCAATCACCTTGTCGCCATTGGCCACATTGGTTCGCGGGCCCAGAAACAGCGCACCGTAGGAGGTCATTTTCTCAAGGAACCAGTCGTCCCGATCGGTCATCACCTGAACATGCTCTGACGCGATCTCGTTCGCCACATCAAGCATCTCGTCATAGGTGGAACACAGGATCACCTCGCCATAATCTCTCCAGGAAGCAGACGCCGTCTCGGCCGTCGGCAAGATACCCAGCAGACGATCAACCTCCGCGAGGGTCCCTTCGGCAAGCTTTCGAGAGTTTGTTACCAAGACCGCCGGAGAATCGTAGCCATGCTCCGCCTGACCAAGGAGGTCGGTCGCGCAAAGTTCTGCATCAACCGTCTCGTCGGCAATCACCATGGTTTCCGTCGGGCCGGCGAATAGATCGATCCCCACGTTGCCAAAGAGCTGACGCTTGGCCTCGGCGACAAAGGCATTGCCCGGACCGACAAGCATGTGAACAGGGTCCAGTGTCTCCGTGCCGAGCGCCATGGCGCCGACGGCCTGAATACCGCCCAGAACATGGATCTCATGGGCACCCGCCAGATGCATGGCGGCAATCACCGCCGGATTGGGCTTGCCCTTGAAGGGCGGTGTCGCCGCGACGATCCTTGGCACACCGGCAACCGATGCCGTCAGCACAGACATATGAGCCGAGGCAACCAGTGGAAACTTGCCGCCTGGCACATAACAACCAACAGATTGAACCGGAATGTTCTTATGGCCAAGGATCACCCCGGGTTCCGTCTCGATTTCGATGTCGGTCATCGACGCCCTTTGCGCTTCGGCGAACCGCCGCACCTGCGCTTGGGCAAAACGTATGTCTTCGAGATCACGTGGACTGACCTGCGCAATCAGCTCGTCAATCTCCTGTTGGGACAGTCGAAAGCTGGCAGGCGCATAGCCGTCAAATTTTTCCGCAAGTTCTCTCACCGCCGCATCACCGCGTGCGCCAATATCGGCCAAGGCGGTTTCCACAATCTTGCGAACCTTGGCATCATCCACCGACCGTTCGGCCTCCGGCTTGCCCGACTTCAGATATTCGACACCCATGCGATGCTCCCTCAGATGCTGCCTGATCGCTTAAAAACTCAAAACGCTTCATTGAGGGCTAACATCGTTTGCATACGTATGCAAATCGGATGATAGTCGCCCACACCAGCGTTATGGGCGGGAGGGGATGGTTGAGCTGTCATTCTCTCGCTGAGCTGGAATAGCGCTTGCGATCGGCTATGCTCACGCACAAAGCCAGTGTCACAATCGTAGATCAGACAATTTGAAAAGGACTGATATGCCCGCCCCTCAGAACACCTTCAAGGCAGCCCTCAAACGCGGCGAAGCGCAAATGGGCTGTTGGATGGGCCTCGCCGATGCCTATGTGGCCGAGATCACGGCAACGGCCGGCTTCGACTGGGTGCTGATCGATGGCGAACATGCGCCAAACGACCTTCGGTCCATTTTGAGCCAACTGAAGACTGTTCAGGCAAGCGCCAGTCACCCGGTCGTTCGTCTGCCGGTCGGCGAAACCTGGATGATCAAGCAGGCCCTCGATATCGGCGCGCAGTCTTTGCTGATCCCCATGGTCGAGAGCCTTGCACAAGCCGAGGCCCTTGTGGCTGCAGTCCATTACCCGCCGAAGGGCACCCGCGGGGTCGGCGCAGCTCTCGGTCGCGCCTCCCGCTTTGGGGCGATTGAGGACTATGCAACAACGGCAGATGCGCAGGTATGCCTGCTCCTGCAGGTTGAAAACCTCGCGGGACTTGCCGAATTGGACGATATTTTGAAACTCGACGGCGTGGACGGGGTCTTCATCGGCCCGGCGGATCTGTCGGCCGATATGGGCTTCCTCGGCAATGCCATGCACCCGAAGGTCGTTGAAACGATCAATGACGCGATAACCCGCATCAAGAGCGCGGGCAAAGCCCCCGGCATCCTGACGACAGATTCTGCTTTCCAGAAGAGTTGCCTTGATCTCGGCGCAAGCTTTGTTGCGACAGACGTTGATGTCTTCCGCTTCGCCAATGCAATCCGGCAGGCCGCAAGTGATGCCAAGGCCCTGCGCGACGGCTAATGCGTTTGCCCGCCAACAGCTTATGAAATTCGCTAGATAGAAAAGGTCGGGACAAAAAATGCCCCGGCCCTTTGATCAAACCGCCTTAGTCGTTCAAAGCGGCGACAATGATGATTTCGACCTTATGCTCGGAGGTTGCAAGTGCGGATTCGCCGGTCGCACGTGCGGGAGCATTTTCATGATCGACCCAGGCATCCCAAACCGCATTCATCTCGACAAAGTCATCCATTGACGCAAGCCAAATGGTCGCCTGCAGGAGGCGGGACTTGTCGGTGCCGGCCTTCGCCAGCATATCGTCAACTTTCGACAAGACAGTCTTGGTTTGGTCAGTGACGCTTTCGCCGGGTGTCCCCACCTGGCCTGCCAGCCAGACAAGGCCATTGTGAATAACGGCCTGGCTCATGCGTGGGCCTTTGTCGAGGCGTTGAATATCAGTCATGTGATGTCCTTTCGTGGAAACCCGGCCAGCCGGCGTCAGCCCTGGAACCGGATCGGGTGAAGTGAGTCCAAAATGTCGGAAGACAGGGAAGAGCACTTCCCAAGGCAAAGATCGGCAGCCAGCTGTGACAGCGCGGGAGCCGTTTGAACGCCGTACCCGCCTTGCCCCCCGAGCCAGAGGAATCCGTCCACCTCAGGTGCAAAGCCGACAACGGGGGTGCGATCGGGCGCAAAGGTTCGAAGCCCCGCCCAAGTGTGCTCCAGGCGTTTCACCTGAAGATCAACCGCCTGTTCAGCGCGATAGATACCCTCCGCGAGGACCATATCGTCCGGCCAGGCATCATGTGGTTCCACGGGGTCTTCATCCGCTGGTGAAACCATGAACTTGCCCGCATCCGGCTTGATGTACCAGTCCTCGGCGGCACTCGCGACAAGCGGCCAATGGTTGGGTGCAAGGCCGGCGGGCGGCGCAATGATCGCCGCACTCCGGCGCAATGCGGACAGACCGACCTTGTCGACCTTGGCGAGTGCTGCGACCTGATCGGCCCATGCACCTGCCGCATTGATGACGACAGGCGCCTGAAAACGACCCGCTGGCGTCTCGATCTGCCAAAGGTTCTCATGCCGCTGAATGCAGGTCACTGCGGCATTTGTCACGAGCTCGGCCCCGTGCCTGCGCGCGAGCTTGAGAAAGCCCTGCAAAAGCCGGTCGACATCGATGTCCTGCGCGGCTTTTTCAAAGGCTGCGGCCTGCACCCAATCACGTCGCAACAAGGGAAAGAGTTCGATCGCTTCTGACGCGTCAAGACGCTCCAGTCCGTCCGACCCTTCAAGATAGGATTCAAGACTTGCGACACCAGCTTCATCAGCGACGATCATTTCGCCCCGCGGCGTAAGCAGCGAACTGTCGCTGATGCCCTCGGGTTCAGCCAGGACAGGCTCGGAGGCCACATTCAACGCCCGCAACGTGGCATTGCCGTAGTTGCGGATGTAGATTGCCGCCGATCGCCCGGTCGCATGCCGTGCAGGCGCGTCTTCCATTTCGAGAATAACGACTGATGCCTCGGGAGCGATGCGCGATGCGGCCCCGATCCCGGCGATACCTCCGCCGATGATGATGACATCTGCCGTTTTCATAACTTGCTCTGAAATGTTCGAAGGTGTCCGAGAGATTCGAGGCAAAGACCTCACCCGGCAATCTCACGCTTCGAGATCCATTAGACAAGTCTCAAGTCATGCTTTCCCGCCGCGGATCTCAAAAATCGCGGCGGAAAATATGCTTATCGTTTGGAAACCCGCCACCAGATGAGCGTCGCCATAAGCACACCACCAGCGGCAACCGCCGCCATATGGAAAGGCGATGACAGGAGATGCATCGCTGCCTCACGCAGATGCACCTCGCCATGGTCGCCCGAATGCGCAAGGGCCGGCGAGATTGCCGCAAGGCTGGCAGCTGCCGTTAAGAGATGGATCGTGGCAGTTTTCATGGATTTGTCTCTCCGCTTGCTATGCGCTCACGCAAAATGTCGACGAGATCAACATCGGCGCGTTCGCTCAAGGACACATAGGTGAAGGTCATGGTCTCGCGCTGTGACACCATGTTTCCGGGGAACGGCATATAAACCAGCTCACGCGATGCAAAAGCCGGCGATGCAGTGCCGATCTGCCAGTTGGATGCAATGGCCGCGTCAACGAGATTAAGCATCAGGCCATCGCTTCCCGGTTTCTGAAAGGGAATGCCCGAAAGCCTCAGGTAGCTGATCTTGTCTTCAGCCGACCTGAAGCCGTCGACAAAGCTTGTCGCCAGCACCTGAAGCTCTTCGGTCTTTTCGTGATTTGACGTGCCATGGACATGCGAATGCAGATGATCATGTCCGTGGCCGTGATTGTGCCCAGGACCATGATCGTGATGATCATGGCTATGCGGATGGTGGTGATGAGCATGTGCCATGACGATCACCCCACGTCCGGACCGGCCGGAATGGACACCGGCTTGTCGATGATCGATTTGTGCGAGCCCATTTTACCGTGGGACACCAACGTTCCAAGCACATCAACGATGACCCGCGTCGCCAGAAGCGCGGTGATATCGGAGCAATCGTAAGGCGGCGACACCTCGACAACTTCGAGCCCACAGATCCCTTCCTTGGCGACAAGAGAGACGAGCTCAAGCGCTTCGCGGGGCAGAAAACCACCGGGCTCCGGCCAGCCTGTTCCCGGAACGAAACCGCAGTCCACGCTGTCGATATCGAACGAAATATAGACGGCATCCGCGTCCTTCCAGGCCAGCTCCAACGCTCTGGCCGCCGTTTCGGCCAGACCAAGCTCCTCGACATCGCGCATGGTGAAGATGTTGGTGTTGCGCTCACGGGCAACCTCGACGCCTTCGCGCGGCACCTGCCAGCCACCGATTCCCACCTGAACAAGGTTGACCGCAGGCACATTCGCCAGATCAGTTGCGTGGAACCATGGCGTCGTATGCATCCGCTCATCGAGATCCTTTTCCTGGATGTCGATATGACGGTCGAAGTGGACGATACCAATACGCTTGGAGGTGCACTGCGCGATCCCGCGCACGCATGGAAAGCCAATAGAATGGTCCCCGCCGATCATGATCGGCAGCGCCCCGGACGAAACCACATGGGAAACCGCGCGCGTAATCTGGTCAAAGGTCTTTTCGATGTTGGCAGGGATGGTGAAGACATCACCGACATCGCAAAGGGTCATCTGCTCGCGCAGGTCCACGCCCATCTCGTAATTATAGGGCGTGTAAAGCGCGGAAATCTTGCGCACGCCCTGCGGACCAAACCGCGTGCCTGGCCGATAAGTCGTGCCGCCGTCAAAAGGAATGCCGATGACCGCCGCATCATAGGCACCAACCTGTGTGACATCCTCGATGTAAGGCGCCTTCAAAAACGTGTTGATGCCGGCATAATGCGGCAGCTCGCCCCGGGCAAATGTCGGGATCGACTTGTCGTTGATGGACTCGGCCCCCGTAAGCCCCATACGCAGCGCCCACTGTTTCTCCTTCTCCCAGGCGGCAGATGGCAGCAAAGCTTCCTTTTCTGCCGATTTCCAACCACGCAGCTGCAGCTTGTCGAAGTCGGGGTGATGCTGCCGCGAAGGCTCGCGAACGCCTATCTGGCCAGCGGCCTTGCTTCGGGTCACAGGCCCCTGGTTTTCGAACGTGGTCATGAAGGTTCTCCCTTTCTCAGCTGTCTGCAGCAGTGTTTGGTTTCTCGCCAGAGGCCAAGGTGACCAGATCGGCGTCGCCCCGGTCATTGGCCTTGATCGGCAAGTCGTAGGTGATGGTCGCGCCAAAAGCCTCAGGTGCCTGGGGGTCGTGGCGTACCTTGTCGAAAACCAGAAGCCTGGTTCCGAGCTTGAAGGCTTCATGGATGTCGTGTGTCACCATGAAGATCGTCATGTTGAGCTCGCGCCAGAGATCATGAAGAAGCTCGTGCATGTCGGCGCGGATACCCGGATCCAGAGCGCCGAAGGGTTCATCCAGAAGAAGGACTTTCGGCCGCTTGATCAGTGCCTGGGCAATGGCGAGACGTTGTTGCATGCCCCCGGAAAGCTGCGCCGGGTAACGGTTGGCTGCCTGATTGAGCCCGATACGTTCAAGCAGCGGTTCAATCTCGCATAGTGCCTCTTTTCGAGCAGAACCGAACAGTCGGCCTGTGATTGGAGAGGCCTCGAACTCGCTCGCCAGGATCAGGTTTTCTGCCACAGTGAGATGCGGAAACACTGAATACCGCTGAAAAACGATACCCCGGTCAGGTGTCGGCTCTTCTGGCAATGGCGTACCGTCGAGAAGGATCTTGCCGCGAGAGGCTCTCTCCTGGGAAAGCAACAGTCTCAAAAAGGTTGACTTTCCGCACCCGGACGCACCAACGATGGTGCAAAAGCTGCCTTCGCTGACATCGAGGCTCACCCGTTCAAGGATCGGAACGCCATCGTAGCTCATGAACAGATTTTGGACTGAAAGCTTGGTCTCGTGGTTCACAGGCTGTCTCTTTCCAGATGGTTCCAGGAGAAAGCACGTTTCGAAAGCGCAAGCAGAAGCCGATCGAGAACGAAGGCCAGAAGGGTGATCCAGACGACATATGTCAGGATCACATCCATCGCCAAATAGCGACGCACAAGAAAGATCCGGTAGCCGAGCCCGGAGGTGGAGGCGATAGCCTCGGCCGAAATCAGGAAGATCCACGCCGGCACAAGGCTCAATCTCAGGCAAGAGATCACCCTTGGCAGGACCTGCGGCAAGACGAGCCGCGTGATCATCTGCCAGACTGATGCGCCGAGTGTTTCGGCTTTGATAATCATCTCTCGCGGGATATCGAGCACCGACTGAGCGGTGTAGCGGATCATGACAGGCGCTGTACCAATCACGATCAGGGCGATTTTGGAAACTTCCCCGAGGCCGAAAGAGATGAATAGAATGGGCAGGATTGTGATCGGCGGAATCAGAGAGAAGGTTGCCAGGAACGGCGCCAGTGAAGAGCGGACATGCGGAATGAAACCGATCGCAATGCCGAGTGTTATGGCAAGCAGGCAGGCAACCGCCATGCCAACACCAAGGCGCATGAGGCTGTCGAACGTATCCAGCCACAAAAGCAGATCACCTGAGCGCCGGTCCGGCACAAAGGCCATTCGCCAGAAGGCTTCGCCCATCTTCTCCAGCGACGGCAGCAGCTTGTCTGCCGGATTTTCCAGGCGTCGATAGTGGCTCGCCACCGCATAGGCAATGATCACGCCTGCGAAAGGCACAATGCCGAGCGCAAGAGACGTCAGCCGACCGGGTCTCAGATTGATGATCCGCATGAGAAAGCCTTTCCGTTGACCCGGCTCAGCGCTGTGGCGCCAAGCCGGGTACCGGTTTCATGGAATGGGCTTAGGGGCTGCCGTCAGCAGCCATCTTCATGAAGGATGTATCGAACCGCAGTTTGACGTTGCCCTCGTCGCCGAAGACCGATCCGTCCGGGAAGGCCACTCCGACGAACTCAGGGCTCGGAGCCCCCTCACCGAGGATCCCGTTGTCGAAGAGGAATTCGGCAACGAACTTCATCGTGTCCGGCAATTCTTCGGATTCAGTGAAGGCGACGGCCTCAGCAGGCGCATAGAACATCTTGGTTGTCGCCAGCTGCGCGTCATAACCTGGCAAATCCGTGCCAGATGCTTCGGCCATGGCGGTACGAGCCGCGGCGCCCTCATCGCTGTCCGAGGACATCAGGGTCATGAGCTCATACCAAGCGCCAGTGAGCGCCTTGCCGAACGCCGGATTGTCCGCGAGCGTCTCGGTGTTGACCATCATGACGTCGATGATCTCGCCCGGGATACCGGCACTGTCGAAAACCTTGGTCGCATTGGCTTCCGCTTCGATTTCGGAAAGCAGCGGGTTCCAGGTCACAACCGACGTCACATCATCCGTCGCATAGGCCGCGATCATGTCCGCGTCGGACGTGTTAACGACGGTCAGATCCTTCTCGCTCAGCCCGACAGTATCGAGCGCGCGGGCGAGCAAGTAGTGGGACACGGAAAGCTCAACGAGGTTGACGGTCTGGCCCTTGATCTCGGCAAGTTCCGTCTTGTCTTTCAGAATGATGCCGTCGTTGCCGTTGGAATAGTCGCCCACGATCAGCGCCGTCGTGTCGACACCGCCGCCGGCGGGGATGGACAGCGCATCCATGTTGGTCATGGAGCAGCCGTCATATTGACCGGCCGTGTACTGGTTGATGGATTCCACATAGTCGTTGATTTGAACGATATCGACGGAGATATCGTATTTATCGGCCCATTTTTTCATAATGCCGCTGTCCTGTAGATAGCCCCAAGGCATCCAGCCGACATAGATGGACCAGCAGACCGAAAAATCGGTCTTTTCCGCAGCAAGGGCGGATGGCGTGGCAAGCGGCATGGCGACGGCCGCGGCAAGGCAGAGGGATTTGGCGAAAGTCCGGATCATGGCTGTACGCGTCTCCTGTCTTGGCCGCCTCATCGGGCAGCCGTTGATAGAGGCTTTCGCGCACATCCGGGAGAAGGTCTGCGCGCGCAAACCTGTGCAGTGGTCTCCCGGGTTTTTGTCCCGCCGTGTCACCGGACTATGAGCGATCTGAAGATCACGTGTCCGGTGTGCGCCTCTCGGTCCTGTGTTTGATCTTCAACTTTCGGAAGAACAAACCGGATCCCTAGGCGCGCTGCACGAATTCAAAAAAGCAATAGCCGTGCCAGATTGCAATTTTTTCAGATTTATCGCAGTAAAACAGAAGTTTAGCGTCGTTTTATTTGTCTGATGGGCGCAGATAAAATTTCACTCGCACCAAGTCACACGACCATAAACTATGCATTATGAGGACTAATTTGCCAAAAATTTCAACAGCGCGGTGAGCATAGGAATAATCGCCATGCCCACCATGGACTGATGCGGAACCTTGTCATCAGCCCATGGCTCTGTAGGCGCTAACTTGGGTCGCGGGCAATTTGCCAACCACCCCAGGACTGGCTGACCGGCATCACCTCGAGCGAGTTGATGTTGATGTGCTTGGGCTGGGTCGCCACCCAGAAAATGGTATTGGCAATGTCTTCAGGTTGGATCGCATGCGCGCCGCCATAAAGCGCGTCATAGGCTTCCTTGTTGCCGCCAGTCCGGATCATTGTGAACTCGCTCTCGCAGAGCCCCGGTTCGATCGACGTCACGCGCACACCCTTGCCATGCAGGTCCGACCGCAGACCGAGAGAAAACTGACGCAGGAATGCCTTGGTCCCAGCATAGACGTTCCCTCCCGGATAGGGCCAGGTGGCGGCGATAGAAGATAGGTTCACAATCATTCCCTTACGCGCGATGAGCATCGGCAACATCAGGTCAGTGATCGTCAAAAGGCCCGTGACATTCGTGTCGACCATGGTCTTCCAGTCCGAAAGCTTGGTCTCCGGTGCTGATGCGGTTCCGAGCGCGAGACCCGCGTTATTGACGAGAACATCAATCTCCTTGAACGCCTCAGGCAAACTTTCAAGCGCAGACTTGGTCGCATCTTCGTCCGTGATGTCAAAAACCAGGCCGTAAAAGCTCTCACCCAGTTCAGCCTTCAATTCCTCCAGGCGCTCTGCCCGGCGTCCCGTCCCGATCACCCGCCAGCCATTTTGCGCGAAAAGCCGCGCCGTGGCCGCGCCAAAACCGGATGTGGTGCCCGTGATGAGAATAGTGCCAGTCATGGCGAAGCTCCTGCGTGGTTGCAAAGTTTGTCGCACCTTAGTCCCGACGCCATTCCAGACAATACCCAAAAGTCGCCTCCCTGGTTCTGGCCCTTATGAATTTAGTTTCTGGATCTAAAGTCGGCAGACGAGAGAGTTCTAACTGGGCGAAAGCGAATATTTCAAAGGATCGCCCTGCCATGACCCAGATGCCCGTCAACATGGATCACCATTGGTTGCCGTTTTCAAACAACCGCCTGTTCCATGCCGAACCCCAGATGTTCGAGAGCGCAAAGGGCGTGAAATACTGGACCCCAGAAGGTCGTGAAGTTCTCGATGGTTCCTCCGGGCTTTTCACTTGCGCCGCTGGTCATGGGCGCAGCGAGATTGCCGAAGCGGTTTACGAGCAAATCCAGAAGCTCGACTACACGCCTCATTTCCAACGCGCTGCGCCGATCTCATTTGAACTGGCGGAAAAGCTTAGCGATCTGCTGCCAGAGGGCTTGGATCGTATCTTCTTCGCCTCATCCGGATCGGAAGCTGTCGACAGCGCGATCAAGATTTGCCTTGCCTATCACAAGGCGAATGGTGACCCTCAGCGGACCAAGCTGGTCTCACGTGCCTGGGGCTATCACGGTGTGAATCTTGGCGGAACGTCGCTCGCTGGCATGGTCGGCAACCGCCGCGACTTTGGCGGAATTACCTGCGACGTCGTGCATATGCGCCACACCTGGAACGAAGACCAGAGATACACGCGCGGCCAGCCCGAAGATGGCGCTCATCTGGCGGATGATCTCGAGGAAATCTGCCAGACCTATGGTGGTGAAACCATCGCTGCGGTCTTCGTCGAACCGATCGCCGGCTCAATTGGCACCGTCGTACCGCCGGTTGGCTACTTGAGGCGGCTGCGTGAAATCGCCGACAAACACGGCATCCTGCTGGTCTTTGATGAGGTTATCACCGGCTTCGGCAGAACCGGAGCCGCCTTCGCAAGCCAGGAGTTCGGCGTAACGCCTGACGTCATGACCATGGCAAAGGCGCTGACCAACGGCGCAATTCCAATGAGCGCCGTGGCGGTCAAGACCGAAATCCAGAAGCGGGTTATTCAATCCATCACCGCGGACCGGCCAGAGTTGATGCATGGATACACCTACTCGGCACACCCCGTCGCCTGCGCTGCCGCATTGGCCACCTTGAAGATCTACGAGGATGACAAACTGTTCGAGCGTGGCAAGGTCCTCTCGGAGACCTTCCTGGATCTGGTGTTTTCACTGCGCAACCTGCCTCAGGTCACCGATCTGCGTGGCTATGGCATGATGTCGGGCATCCAGTTGAAACCAGGCGCAGCACCGGGTGAAAAAGGCTCGATCGTCCAGCGCCGCCTCTTTGATGAAGGGCTACACGTCAAGGCCACGGGCGACGCGCTCATCTTCGCCCCTGCCCTGGTCTCAACGGAGGAAGAGCTGACGCAAATGACCGCAGTCTTGCAAAAGGTCCTCGGTAACGCGGAACTGGCGTAAGCCCGACACGACACAGGCTTCGGCAGCTTAGGCAGACCGTTTATCAAATCAGTCAAGCTGCCGGACAAGTTGGCCCAGACGCTCAAATCCTTCCGCAATCTGCTCAGGGCCCACGGCACCAAATCCGAGGCGGATACAATTGCCCGGCGCCTTGCCGTTCAAATAGTGCACGTCTCCGGGCTCAATCAGAATGCTCTGCTCTGTCGCTTTTGCCTGCAGCTCGCGCGCATCAACCTTATCCGGCAGCTCCAGCCAGATCGCCGATCCGCCTGTCGTTTGGGTGACGTCGCACATCGGCAAATGACGCTCGAGCGCGCGAAACACCGTCTTCCATTTCTGGGACAAGACCTTGCGCTGCCGGCGAATGTGGGCGTCATAATGCCCCTCGGCCAGAAACAGAGCCAGCGCTCTCTGCTCCTGCGCCGGCGGGTGGCGGTACATCAAACGGCGCAGCGCGCGCAATTCACGGATGATCTCGGGGCTTGCAGCAATGAAGCCGGCCCGCAGCCCGGGAAAAAGCGGCTTTGACAGGCTGCCGATATGAACGACGCGCCCTGACCTGTCAAAGCACTTCAACGCCGGTCTCTGCGCGCCGACGAAATTCAGCTCGTGCTCGTAGTTGTCTTCAAGAATGACAAAGTCATGCTTCTCGGAGGCCGCGATGAGTGCCAGCCTGCGCTCCATCGACATGGTCACACTGGTCGGCGACTGGTGCCCGGGCGTCACATAAACCAAATTTGCGCCCTTGAGGGCATCGCTTACACGCATGCCATTCGCATCGACCCGGTGGCCGGTCAAAGTTGCCCCCAGAGATTCGAAGATGTTGCGCGCGTCGACATATCCGGGATCCTCGACGTCGACACGCATGCCCTCATGGCAAAAGAGCCGCCCCGTCAGATAGATGCCGTTCTGCGCGCCTACCGTAAGCAAGATACTGTCGGGATCGGCCCGAAATCCACGCTGTGGCAAGATTCGGCGAATGATCTGATCGACCAGCATGGGGTCATCATCGTCAACAAGGTCCGAAATCCAGCTAGGCGCATGTTGGGCCGTCCCGGCCAGCCTTACACAGTCCCGCCACCTGGCGACCGAAATCTTGTCTGGCAGAATCTGACCGTAGATGAATGGAAAGTCATAAGACCGCCAATCCGCCGGCTTGTTGATACTGCGCTGGCCAGAATAGCTGTACTTCAAACGTCCCTGCAGATCGAAAGGCCTCGCCTCGGACGGCAACCCCTCCTTCAGCTTTGCGTCCTGACGAATATTGAGTTGTTCCCTGATCGTCCGCTCATTGATGAAATACCCCCGCCGATTGACTGGTGTCAGGTATCCATCCTCGGCGAGACGCTCATAGACAAGCGATACCGTATTGCGGGAAACACCTATCGCTTCGGCAAGGCTGCGCGTTGCCGGCAGAGGCTCATGCAAAGGCCAGATACCCGCCAGAATCGCCTCGATCAACCGCTCCTGGATCTGGTGCTGAAGCCGGCGTCCCGGATCGAAGGGTTTATCGAAATAGGTTTCTAACATGTTGTTTTGCCAATCCGAACGTAACGACAACAAGCCATCTCACATAACGTGATCATTGCGCCATTCCCGCTGATTTCATAGGCAAATCGCCCGGCTGGCCCCATAGTTTTATGTCCCTGGCTCTAATAGGCCATTTTGCACCGCAATAGTCTTTGCTCCCGACGTTGTCAGATCCGCGGGCGCTTCAAGACCCAGACCATAATGGTGGCCGACATCGTTCCAGATTTTTCCGTCCGGAAGACCGGACGACAGAGGGGAATGATACTATGAAAAATTCCAAGGGCATGAATGCAACCCGGCGGGATTTCCTGAAGACGACAGCTGCAGCGGGCGCTGGTCTTGCCATGCCGGCCATCGTCAGCAACAGCGTGTTGGCGTCTTCCGGCGAAATCAACATCATGATGTGGTCGGACTATCTTCCTGAGAGCTTCGTAAGCGGCTTCACCGACAAGACCGGCATCAAGATCAACTTCACCGGCATCGGCTCCAACGACGAGATCATCAACAAGCTCAAAGCCACCAACGGCGAAGGCTTCGACATCGTTTCTCCGACCGTCAACCGCAACCTGCTCTGGGCTGACCTCGGCCTCCTGCAGCCTTTCGACATGTCCAAGGTCCAGCTCGACAAGGTCAACCCGGCCATGGCTCTGGGTGAAACCCATTGGAACTTCGGTGGCAAGGGAGTGTTCTGGCTGCCGCACATCTGGGGCACGGAAGGCATTGCCTGGCGCACAGACGCCTTCACACCGGCAGGTGAATTCCCGAGCTACTACGACGTCTGGGACGAAGCAAACGCTGGCAAGACCATGGGTCGTGGCCACTCCATGCTTCTCGGCCTTGGCCTTGGCCTGGAAGGTCGCGGCGAAATGGATCCAGGTTCCATGTGGGCTGCTTATGAGACTCCGGAGAAAATGGACGAAATCTGGACCAAGCTGGTCGACATCGCCATCTCCAAGAAGCCGAATATCAAGCTGATCTGGAACGATGCCGATGCCCAGAAAAATGGCCTGCTAAACGAAGGCGTTATTGTCGGTCAGACTTGGGATGGTCCTCCGATCGCCCTCAAGTCCGCAGGCGAGCCGGTCATGTACCGTGCGCCGAAAGAAGGCGCCATGGCTTGGGTCGATGGCCTGTCCATGCCGACCGGTGCGAAGAACATCGATCAGATCTATGCTTTCATCGAAGCAGCTTATGACGCCAAGCTCGCCGGTGAAGCTATCAAGACCCACGGTTACAACTCTCCGGTCATCGGCGCAGCCGAGTTCGGCGGCGACATTTACGCCCAGAACTTTGCCGACGCTTACCCGGGTGAGGCGCTGGCAAATCTCAATGCCTGGCCGGCGGAAGCCCCTTGGTATTCGGAAAAACGCTCCGAATTCACCAACAAGTTCCTGGCTGCCTAATCCCACCGGCAAATAGGAAACGGAACCCGGGCGATCTTCGCCCGGGCTTCAGTCAGAGATTGTCCGGCGCAATGCACGGCCCCAGATTCATGAGAACTCCATGACCACCAAAGATATCGTGCTTGACCACGTTTCGATCCGCTTTGGATCCTACACTGCGGTCGACAACGCACATCTCACCATCAACGGTGGCGAGTTCTTCTCTTTTCTCGGTCCTTCAGGCTGTGGCAAGACCACGATGCTGCGTTGCGTCTCCGGCTTCAGTGAACCGACCGAGGGACGTGTCCTGATCGGCGGCAAGGACATGAAGGGCGTCGGCCCCAACAAGCGTCCGACCGCACTGATATTTCAAAACCTTGCTCTTTTCCCCTTGATGTCGGTCGCCGAAAACATCGCTTTCCCACTCGAGGTGCGAGGCGTCGGCAAGAAAGACAGACGCAAGAAGGCAGACGAGCTTCTGGATATGATCGCCCTGCCCGGCGTCGGCGACAAAAAAGTCCATGAGCTCTCCGGCGGTCAGCGCCAGCGCGTTGCAATCGCAAGAGCGCTTGCAGTTGAGCCGGATATTCTGTTGCTTGATGAGCCCCTGTCCGCACTTGATCTCAAGCTGCGCCATCATATGCGCACCGAATTGCGCACCATCCAGCAGCGGGTCGGGCTGACTTTTATCTACATAACGCACGATCAGGGCGAAGCCTTGACCATGTCCGACCGCATTGCGGTCATGAATGCGGGTGTGATCGAACAAATCGGCGATCCAGAGGCCATATACAACCGCCCCAAGACCGCCTTTGTGGCCTCCTTCGTTGGCGAAACCAACGCGATCGAAGGCAAGGTTACCGCGCAGACAGGCGAACTTGTGGTTCTCGACACACCACTAGGTCCGCTCAAAGGGACGGCCGCCGGCGGCAGAAAATACAAGGCAGGCGACAATTGCTATATTTTCATCCGCCCGGAGCAGCTTGAGCTGCGAGATAACCCCGCAGGTGAGAACGCCTTCACGACACAAGCCGTCAAGGCAGAATTCGAAGGCAACGCCCGCCTTCTGTTCCTGGGCGCGAACGGCGTCGATCTCCGTCTGACCCGGATCAACACAGGCGAACGCCCAGTAGATCTCGCGGGCACCGCCGTTCACGTCGGTTTTGATCCTTCAAAAGCCTTCGTCCTGCCGCACAGCGCCTTGGCGGGAGCCTGACCCATGTTGGCTCTTCGCACGATGTTCGACGCTTTCAGGAACAAGCATGGACTGGGCGTCGCCTGCTTCATCGGCTTCGCCGTATTCTTCTGGGCGCTTTTCCTGATCGCCCTGCCCCAGATCGCAATGCTGGACTACTCCTTTCGGTTCAATCTGCCTCGCGCAGAAATCGGCGGGCCAAGCGACGTCTATACGCTTGAGAACTATACCTATTTCTTCAGCGGCAATGATGGCGGTTTCAACGCCCTGGATGTCGGCATCCTGTTCAAGACGCTCGTGGCCGCGGTGTTTGTGACCATCATCGACATCATGATCTGCTATCCGATCGCCTACATCCTCGCCCATTCGGCGACCGGCGTCGCAGCACGGCTCATGGTGATTGGGCTGATCGTTCCGTTCTGGGTCAACGAAATCCTGAGGGCCTTCGCCTTCCGCATTCTTTTCGGCGCGACCGGCATGATCAACGGCATCGGCATGGAAATCGGTCTGTGGGATACGCCGATTGACTTTATTCGAGCCGATATCGCGCTCTACTCGGGTCTGACCTACGCCTACATCCTGCTGATGGTCTTCCCGATCTTCAACGCGGTGGAGGCCCTTGACCGCAATCAGATAGAAGCCGCCCGCGACATGGGCGCCAGCTGGTGGCGCGTTCACTGGCGCGTCGTCCTGCCCATCGCCAAACCCGGAATTGCCTCCGGCGCGACCATGGTTTTCATGCTGACCGCAGGAGCCCTCGCCGCACCGCAGATTCTCGGCGGGCCCTCAAACCTCTGGTTCACCCAGCTGATCTATCAGTGGTTCAATGAATCGGCCAATTGGCAGCGGGGATCGGCCTATGCGGTCATCCTGCTCCTCGTCTGCATCGGTTTCGTGACCATGATGATGCGCGTCTTCAAGGTTTCCATTGGGGAGATCGGCCGATGAACAAGGGCACTGGCGGCGGCGTTATCGCGGCGGGGTTCTCCCTGCTCTTCTTCAGCTTCCTGTTCGGACCGCTGATCATCATGGTGATCACGGCCTTCAACTCCTCTTCCTTTCCCAGGATCACACCCTGGGAGTGTTTCACGACCGAATGGTTCGCAGTTCTGATCGGCAACGATCGCCTGATGAACGGCCTCGCCAACAGTCTGTTCATCGGCGTCGGCGTGGTGCTCATCTCGGTCCCCATCGGCCTGGCCGGTGCACTGGCGTTGTCGGAAATGGGACCGCGCCTTCGCGCAGCCCTCTACACCGTTCTGATCACACCGATCCTCATTCCGGGCGTCGTGCTCGGCATCTCGACAATCGTTTTTTGGGGCGCACTCGGGCGGGGCGTCGGAGCTGACTATGGCTCGATCTTTTACGACGGGATGTTCCTGACGCTTGCGGGTCAGGTCACCTTCATCTCGGCCTACGCCATGCTTGTCTTCCTGGCACGGCTACAGCGTTTCGATCCGACATTGACGGAAGCAGCTCTTGACCTCGGCGCGTCACCCGGCCAGGCCTTCCGCAAAATCCTGCTGCCGTTCCTGAGCCCGGCCATCGGATCAGCGGCGTTTCTGACCTTCCTGGCCTCGTTCGAGAACTACAACACCACGGTCTTCACGATCCTGTCGGGCAATACGTTCACCACGACGCTCGCGTCCAAGGTGCGCCATGGCACAGATCCGTCCTTGTCCGCGCTCGCGGTGATCATCATTGCGATCACTCTTGTCGGCGCAATGGTCCATGAGGCTCACACACGCCGCAGCCAGGCGCTGCGTGACGGTTCTGCGGCCCGCTCCAAGATCTATGGCAATCCGGTGTTGCGGGTCATCGTCCACCCGCTCTGTGTCTTTGCCATCCTGATTGGCTCCATCAGCTTCCTGGCGTATCAGGGCAGCCAGTATGATGCGTCGGTCTGCAAGCAGCAGGTCCTGGATGAAAAGCGCGCACGCCAGGAACAGCTCCTCGAGGAACAACGCCAGCGCATCAAGGCGCAAAAGGAAGCCGCTGGAGCGACAGAAACCGAGACCTCGGTGAAAAAGAGCCCGTCGGCCTTTGGTGGTGCCTTCGGCGGCGCAGCTCCTAAACCGGTCGAAACGCCAAAGAGCCCCTCACCTTTTGGCAACGCCTTCGGGTCAGGCACGCTTGCTCCCAAAACCGACTGAGCCTCGACGAACCTGTTGAAACGAGAAAGCCCGCTCCATGGGAAGCGGGCTTTTTCATTGATTTTTTTGACGTTGTTGCAGTGACGCCGAGAGCAGCCCGCCGATGCGGCAAGACATGTGACCTGGCATCCTTCAGTCGCTCGGCAACTCGGCAGATGAGACACCAAAGAGTTCCGCCGCTTGCGCCGCGCTATAGCGCCCGAGCCGAACATCTTCCGCGATCAGCTTGGGATCTCTTTCCGTGGGATCGCCGTAGCCACCACCGCCGGGCGTGCCGACACGAACGCGGTCGCCAGGTTTCAGGGGAATGTCCTGCGCCTTGGAGAGGTGCTCGGGAACAATCGCCTTGCCCCCCTGCCAGACGACGACCGAATTGGGCATGCCATCTTCTCCGCCGAGTGCGCCCTGAGGTCCGAAGCGGCCGTGATCCATGACGAAGCTGGCGGTGGCATGGCCGCGCAGAAGCTCAATCTCGTAGTCGAGGCCGAACCCGCCGCGCTGCTTGCCTGCGCCTCCCGAACCTTCCCGAAGAGCATAGCGATGATAAAGCACGGGGAATTGCTGCTCCATGATTTCGACCGGAGGCGCCTTGGAAATGCCGATGGTCGAGCAACCGTTGGCCAGACCGTCATGATCGCTGTTGCCGCCGTAACCACCACCAGAGATCTGATACATGACAAAGTTCCGATCCCGCTCGGGATCATGACCGCCAAGCGCGAAATTGCCAGAGCTACCGGCAGGTGCTGCGGTGACACGATCCGGCAAGGCCTCGACGAGCGCCGCAAAGACCGCCTCGGCAATCCGCTGGCTGACCTCGGCCGCGCAGCCGGAAACCGGTCGCGGATAATGGGCATCCAGAAAAGTACCTTCGGGCGTCTTCACATTCAGTGGCTCAAAGGCCCCGGCGCTGATCGGCACATCCGGGAAGATATGCCTCATCGCAAGGTAGACCGAGGAAAGCGTGGTCGCGAGAACGGAATTCATCGGGCCCATGCAAGGCTTGGACGATCCGCTGAAATCAAATGTGAGCTCGCCGCCACGAGCGGTGACCTCCAGCTTGATCTCGAGCGGCTCGTCCACGACACCATCGCTGTCCACATAGGCTGTCGACGTATAAGTCCCATCCGGGATCAAGGCGATGTTGGCACGCATCTGATCGCTGGCACGACGGCGAAGCTCGGCGATCGCCTCGCTCACCACATCGTCGCCATAGCGGTCCAGAATGCGATTGAGACGCTCCTGCCCCACAAGCAAGGCGGCCGCCTGAGCCTTCACATCGCCAATGCGCTGTTCAGACACGCGAATGTTCGAGCAAATGATCGAATAGATCTCGGTGTCGAGCACGCCTTCCTTGAACAGGCGGACCGGCGGCAGGCGCAGACCTTCCTGTTCCACGGACGTGGCCGACGCAGAAAACCCGCCTGGTACCGCACCGCCGGTATCGGGCCAGTGCCCCGTATTGGAAAGCCAGCAATAGATCTCGCCGCCCCGGTAGAACGGCATGGCAAAGCGGACATCCATCAGGTGTGTCCCGCCAAGATAGGGATCGTTGACGATGTAAATATCGCCTGGCTTAGGCGCTGCAACAGTGCCAGCGGCGATCATTTCGATCAGGGTGCGCGTCGAATACTGCATGGTCCCGACGAACACCGGCAGGCCGCCTGCGCCCTGAGCGATCAGCGAACCGTCTTCCGCCGAATAGATGCCATCCGAGCGGTCGTTTGCCTCCGCAATCACGGGAGAAAAGGCTGCTCGGGAAAAGCTCAGGTCCATCTCGTCGCAGACTTGTTGCAGCCCGGACTGAATGACGCTGAGGGTGATCGGATCAATGCTCATGCGTCTGCTCCCTGAGAGGTTGTTCCAAGGGTGATGATGATATTGCCGTCCTGATCCTGAGATGCCGTATCGCCCGGTTCGATGACGATTGTCGTGTCCATCTGCTCCACGATCGCCGGCCCCTGCAACACTGCATCCAACGGCAGGTGATCGCGCCAGTAGATTGGTGTTTCCATCCATCCGTCGAACCAGACCTGGCGATCGCCGGTGACCGCCTCTTCCAGCGAGGCTTTGCGCCCTTCAAGATCGATCAACATGGACAGATCGATCTCCTGCCGGCGACCGATTACAGAGGTATTGACGTTGACAAGGCTCGCCTTGATTTCAGGAAGTTCGACGTGGAAGCGATTGAAGTAGGCTTCCTCAAACAGGCGCTGAAGCTCTTCTCGCGTTGGACGCGGATGTTCCAGCGGCACCCGCAAGAGATGGGTCTGCCCGATAAATTGCATGTCGACAGATCGGATCTCCTTGACCTCTTCGATCGGCACGGCTTCCTTTTCGATCAGGGTTCTACCATCAAGTGACTGCTGATCGAAAAGAGAATGAATCGCTTCAATATCAACATTATCTAACGGTCTGTTCACCGTATTTACGAAGTCGTGGCGCAGATCAGCGACCACGCATCCGAGTGCATTGGTGATGCCTGGGCGAGAAGGAACCAGAACGCGAGGCACGCCCAGCTCGCGGGCAATCGCCGTCGCGTGCAAGGGCCCCGCACCGCCGAAGGCAAAAAGTGCGAAATCTCTCGGATCTTCACCAAGGCTGACCGAAACCATCCGGACAGCGTCGGCCATCCTTGCATTGGCGATGCGCAGAACCGCAGATGCGGCTTCGATCGCGGAAACTTTGAGCGGCTGGCCCAGCTTATCGGCAAAGATCTCTTCAATGTCTTTCAAAGAGATCTTGTTCGCCACAGAGTTCAACTTGTCGGGGTTCATGCGGCCAAGCAGCAAATTCGCATCTGAAATCGTCGGCTGTGTCCCGCCCCTGCCATAACAAATCGGCCCCGGAGACGACCCGGCGCTCTCGGGCCCAACCTGCAGAAGACCGGCATCCGTGACACGGGCAATGGATCCACCACCTGCCCCCACGGTGCGCACGTCGACCATGGGCACATGGATCGGCATGGCATATTCGATCTCGATCTCATTGGAGACCGCAGGTTCCGCATCGCGAATCAGCGCCACGTCCGTCGATGTTCCACCCATGTCATAGGTCAGAAGGTTTGGGATGCCAGCGCGCCGCCCCGTATAGGCGGCAGCCATGACGCCAGACGCCGGGCCGGACATGACGGTCTTGGCGGCTTCAATCGCAACCCGCCGGGCCGAAACCATGCCACCGTTGCCGTTCATTACCAGCACGTCGTGCCGGTAGCCTTCCCCAGCCAGCTGATCCGCAAGCCGCTCGACATAGCGGCGCAAGAGCGGCTGAACCGAAGCATTGATCGCCGCCGTGACGCCGCGCTCAAATTCGCGACTTTCAGACAAAAGCGCATGGCCAAGAGTGATGTTTTCATTCGGCCACATCTCCGCAGCGATTTCTCCGGCGCGCAGCTCATGCCCGGGATTGGCGTAAGAATGCAGGAAGTGAATCACCAGCGCCTCGCAACCCGCGTCGATCAGCGTCTGCAAAGCCCCTCGCAGAGCCTTCTCGTCGAGCGGTACGAGCTCTTCTCCAAGCGCATTGAACCTCTCTGGTACTTCAAGTCTCAAGTCTCTCGGAATGACCGGCTTGAACTCACCTTTCATGCCATAGGGCTGCGGCCGTGTGCGCCGGCCAAGCTCCAGAACATCCCGAAAACCCTGCGTCGTGATCAGCCCGGTCTTGCAGAGGTTCCGCTCAAGAACAGCATTCGTGGTGGTCGTCGTTCCATGGACGATCAGATCGATGGCTGCCAGGTCGGCGTCTGCGGCATGAAGCGCGTTCAGGACGCCAGAGGCCTGATTGTCCAGTGTAGTCGGCGTCTTGGCGAGACGCACCTTTCGCGCGCCGGCATCAAACAGCACCAGGTCGGTAAAGGTACCGCCCACATCGACGCCTGCGACCAGACTGTCTGCGGCGGCGGCGGTTTCCGAAACAACTGGGCCGGAATGGGGAGCATTCATGGAAATCACGTCTCGCTGACTGTTTTATAGCTATGAACGAAAGAACTCGGTACAGGCATCACTCGGCCTCGAGAGACCGGATGGCGGCGCGGACCTTGTCCGGTGTTGCCGGCAACTCGCTGACCCGCGCACCACTCGCGTGCTTGATGGCATTGAGGATCGCCGGGGCCGTGGGGATCAGACAATGCTCCCCAAGCCCCTTTGCACCGTAGGGACCGTGCGCATCACCGCTTTCGATGATGATGGTCTCGATTGGTGGAACATCGCCGATGGTCGGGATCAGGTAGTCATGTAGGTTTTCCGTACGCCCAGGCAGGAATTGCTCCATCATGGCCAACCCGATGCCCTGTGCGACACCACCATGCACCTGCCCCTCGACGAGAAGCGGGTTGATGGCTTTGCCGACATCATGGGCAGCGGTGATCTTGAGCAGCTTCACAGTCCCAAGCGCCAGATCAACCTCAACTTCCGCCATCTGCGCCGTTGTTCCAAAAACAGCGTAGGGATCGCCCTGGCCATTCTCATCGAGAGGCAGCGTGGGCGGATCATAGCTTTCCGTTGCCTCGACAACGTATTCTCCGCCACCAAGGTCAGAAAGCGCAACAACTCTTTGCTCGCCTTCCTCGCTGAGGTGAATTGTACCATCGACGATGTCGATCTGCGCGGCGTCGGAAACATTGCCCAAACGCAGGACCTTGGCGCGCAGGGTTTCCCCGCAGAGCCGGGCTGCATTTCCTGTAATGAAGGTCTGACGGCTCGCGGAGGTTTTACCCGCGTCCGGTGTCAGATCCGTGTCGGCACCGACAATCTCTATCTTGTCGATGGAGATCCCAAGGGCGGTCGCAAAAATCTGGGAGATAACCGTATTCGACCCCTGGCCGATATCAACCGCGCCCTGATGCAGAATGACCCGTCCATCGGCCTTGATGCCCGCCTTGATCGTGGACGGGTTGGACATGGACGTGTTGCCACAGCCATACCAACCACCCGCGATGCCAACGCCTCTTTTCACAGCAGTGTTAGAGGCGTTGAACGCCGCGATGTCTTCAAGTGCCCGGCGCCACTGCGGCTCAAGACTGTCGAAACATTCGACAATTCCCATCCCTGTTTCGAAAACCTGACCGGTCACCGTCGGATCGCCATTGCGCAAGGCGTTCTTGCGCCGGAATTCGAGGCGATCAACACCAAGAGCATTCGCCAGGTCATCGTAGAGCGGCTCTTGCGCCAGGGCAGATTGCGGAACGCCAAAACCACGGAAGGCACCGGAGGGAGGACAATTGGTATGAACTCCGGCACTGCGGGCGACGTAATTCGGCGTCCTGTAAGGGCCGGACGCATGAATGGGTACCCGGTTCGCGACCGTTGGACCCCAGCTTGCATAGGCGCCGGTGTTGAACACGCCGTCAAACACCGCCCCCACGATTTGCCCATCCGTATCCGCACCGATTTTCATCGTGATTTCAGACGGGTGACGTTTGGTGGTCGATGCCAGGGACTCGGTCCGGGTGTAGGTCACCCGCACCGGCCTGTTCAGTTTCCAGGCGGCGAGCGCGACATAAGGCTGGGTGGTGAGATCCAGCTTTGATCCAAAGCCACCGCCCGTAGCCGTCGGCACAATACGGATCGATGACGTCGGCAGACCGAGCAGCCGAGCAAGGCCATCTCTGTTCATATAGGGTGCCTGGGTGCAGCAATGGACTTCCAGACGATCCCCGACGCGCTCGGCAAAGGCAGCCTCAGGCTCGATATAACCATGTTCTATGAAACCGGTCGAAAAGCTGCCCTCAACGACAACGGCGGCGTCTTGAAGAGCCTCTTCGGGCTCGCCCCTGCGAACGAAACCGCGGCACATGATGTTGTCTTCCCGGCCCTCGTGAAGATCATCAATCGACCCAGCATCTGCCGGAACGAGTGCTTCGGGCAGCGATGACCAGACCACAGGGAAATCAGACAGGTCGATTGCGTTGATGATCTCTGCATCCCCAACGATGGCAGCGACGGCCTCGCCGCGAAACCTGACCTCACCTTCCGCGAACATCGGCTGATCCTCGAAGCCCGGAATAACCCCGAAGATATTGTCGCCGGGAACATCTCCGGATGTGAGGATCAGATCTAGACCATATTTTATTTTGAATGTATCCAGATCGCCGAAGCTGAAACGTGCCCGGTGATGGGGCGAGCGGATGACACGAAGCGCGAGGGCGTCCGCCGGAGCAACATCATCGCCAAACAATTCCCGTCCGGTAACCTTCGCGAGGCCGTCAATCCGCGCCATCGCAGCGCCAACACCACCACTTTCAGGCAACCCGGCAGCTCCCGCGTCCATCACTGCATCGATGATCTTGCGATAGCCGGTGCACCGGCAGAGCACGCCGCCAAGGGCATCCTGAACTTCGGCCTCATCCGGTGTCTCCTCCTCGCGCAGCAGCGCGACAGCGGACACCATCATACCCGGAGTACAAATCCCGCATTGGGCGGCCTGGTGTTTCTGAAAAGAATTCACCAGCGCCTTCGCATGAGAATCTGCTTCAACCAGACCTGAGAGAGTCTCGACAGTCCCGCCCGCGACCTGACCAACGGCGGTCGTACAGGCGCAGACAGCCAGACCATCCACCAGCACCGTACAGGCACCGCAGTCACCGGCATTACAGCCGACCTTCACGTCCCGCACACCCGCTCGTTCCCTCAAGGCGTTCGAAAGCCGCTCAGCCGGAGGCGCCTGAAGTGTCACTGCGGAACCATTCAGCTGAAAGGAAATGCCGGGCAAGTCATCTACATCTAAAAGAGCCATGGTCATCCCTCCTGCCCCTGAACAGCCAAAAGAATTGCCCGGACAATCAGCTCGCGAGCTGCTTCGAGCCGGTAGTCAGCGCTGCCGCGCACATCACTCAACGGCGCCAAGCCGAGAAGTTCAGCACTGCCAATCCGCGCCCTGATCTCGCTGTCACCTGGAACGGCTCCTATGAGCAGCGCTTCGATTTCCGGCAAGCGTTGGGCGACCGCGGAACATGCGCCGACTGCAAGACGTACATCTGAAATGACGCCGGCTTCATCCACTGAGACTCGCGCAGCAACCATGGTGATCGAAATCACCAGATACCGGCGCGCACCCAGTTTCAAAAAGCTGGAGGTCACGGCTGCGCGATTTGGCACAAGGACCGCCGTGACAATCTCGTCTGCAGCCAGAGCAGTTCGGCGTACACCCGTGATAAAGTCGCAAAGCGGCAACTGTCGAAGACCTCGCGGACCCGCAATCTCTACCGATGCATCAAGAGTCAGAAGCGGTGGAACACCGTCGGCGGCTGGCGATGCATTGCAAAGATTGCCAGCAATCGTTCCCGCGTTTTGAATCTGGATCGACCCGACTTCTCTGGCAGCCTGTTTCAAACCATCAAACAGAGGGGGCAGATCCGCTTGGGCGACCTCGCGCCAAGTCGTCGTAGCGCCGATGCGCCAAACATCGCCTTCAAGCCGTATCCCGCGCAGGACCGCCACCTGGCGCAAATCCAGGATTGGTCCGGGCGCAGGCGCATCCATCAGTGAAGGATAGAAGTCTGTGCCGCCAGCAAGCAGCCGCGCGCCCTCTCCGCTCAACAGCGAAAGCGCGTCATCCAAAGTTTCCGGTCGGTGGAATTGCATCGGCGTCCTCAATGCATTTCATTTGCATACTAACGAAGTTGAAGCCAAATTCCCGGCTCTGTCAAGCAGCGCCTTTTCGCTGACTTGCGTAAATTTACGCCATGCATATCAAATTATCATCACGTGACATTTTTCATTTGTATACTAACGATTTTTCTGCCAGCGTAATGCTATTCGGGATTTCACGAAGGAGACCAGAATGTCGGACACGACTGCCATCGAACCCCTTGTCCTGGGCGGCTCGCCCTCTCCGTTCGACATGCCAAAAGGCTGCTTCGGCCTAACTGTAACAGAGGTCCAGCACTATACGGACAGCCTGTTCCGGTTTCGCATTACCAGACCTCAGGAGTTCCGCTTTCGCTCCGGAGAATTCGTCATGATCGGCCTGCCGAATGCAGAAAAACCGGTCTTTCGAGCGTACTCTGTTGCAAGCCCGTCGTGGGATGAAGAACTCGAGTTTTACTCCATCAAGGTGCCCGACGGACCCTTGACCGAGCATCTTCAGAAGATCCAGCCCGGTGACACGGTGCTGATGCGCAAGAAGCCGACAGGCACGCTGGTCAACGATGCGCTGTTGCCCGGAAAGCGTGTCTGGATGTTCTCGACCGGCACAGGCCTCGCGCCCTTCGCAAGTCTCATCCGCGACCCGGAAACCTATGAGAAATTCGAGACCATTGTTCTGGTGCACGGCTGCCGCACAGCTGCCGAATTGAAATATGGCGAGGATCTTGTTGCCTCGCTCCGAAACGACCCCTTGATTGGTGAGATGGTGGACGGGCACCTGTTCCATTACACGACAGTGACACGCGAGGATTTCGATCGCCAGGGCCGGGTCACAGACCTGATTTCATCAGGCAAGCTGTTCGATGATCTGGGACTGGCACGAATGGGACCTGAGGAGGATCGCGCCATGATATGCGGCTCCATGGCCATGTTACGTGACACCAAAGAACTGTGCATCGAACACGGACTGACTGAGGGCGCGAACAACAAGCCCGGCGAATTTGTCGTCGAGCGTGCATTTGTCGACTAACGCCCGCATGGGTCGTTTCGATGCATGGAAATTCACCAAACCTGCTTATCAATTCAGCGAAACTGACACGTCAATCAAGTTGACAGATTTTCGCTAAACATGTTTGCATACTAACAAATGCTGATGCGCGATCGGCATATGAGGAGCTCGGACGTTGACTGCAACCGATGGCAAACCCGAAAAGATTCGCTGCGATGCGTGTCCGGTGATGTGCTACATCGCCGAGGGACGCTCTGGAGCCTGTGATCGCTACGCCAACGACAACGGCAACCTGATCCGCCTGGATCCTCTGACCATTCTAGAAAATCGCGAAAACACCGACGCCAATGTCGTGCCTTTCCTGGAACGGGAGTGGGACGGCGACATCGTGGCAGGCCCCGAGACCTTCGTGACGGCTATCGGCGCGGGAACAACCTATCCCGACTATAAGCCGGCCCCCTTTATCGTGGCATCGGAAGTTGACGGCGTGGACATGGTCACGGTCGTCACCGAGGGGATTTTCAGCTACTGCGGTGTGAAACTGAAGATCGACACCGACCGGCACCTGGGCGACGAATGCGCGCTCGTCCGCTCGGAGGGCGAGGTCATCGGTCATGTCACAACGTCCGAATATGGCAGCCAGATGCTGTCACTGGGCGGCGTGCATCACCTGACCGGCGGCTCGAAAAAGGAAGGCAGGATTACCTGCTCGACCATGCTGGCTCTCTGCAACGGCGAAACAGCAGACCTCACCATCGACGGCGGCGCTGAACTGACCGTTCAGGCCGGAAAAGCGCCCACGATCAACGGAGCGCTGGAAGAACGCATGCGTGTCGGCTGTGGCTCCGCGACGGTCGGCATGTTCGCCGCCCAGTGGAAGGGCCTCGTCGACGAAGTGGTTGTGGTTGACGATCACATCACGGGTGTCATGTCGGAGCACCAGGCCGGCAAGGTCATTGGCTGGGAGCCAACCGGCATCAAGATCAACGGCCGCCGCTCGACGCCCGGACGCTATTTCCAGGTAGCCGAGCCAGGAACAGGTTGGGGTGGCACCAATCTGACCGATCCACTTGCCATTATCAGCAAGTTCGACGCCAAAACCGCCCGCCCGGGTCTGTCGATCCTCATGGTCTCGACCACTGGCGAACATGCCGCCTATTTCGAACTCAATGACGAGTTAATGCCGGTCCAGCATGAGATGCCTGATCGGCTTCTGCCCTCTGTTCGCCGGATTGAAGAAAACTGCGAGCCTGCGCTGACGTCCGTCCTCTTTATGGCAGGCGCAGGTGGATCATTGCGGTCCGGCGTTACGGAGCATCCAGTGGGTCTGACCCGCTCCGTCCAAAACTCCCTCACCTACGTCAGTTGTGGTGGAGCGCCCGTCTACACCTGGCCGGGCGGTGGCATCACCTTCATGACCGACGTGACCCGCCTGCCGCAGAACGCATTCGGCTACGTCCCGACGCCGGCGCTTGTCGCCCCGCTCGAATTCACAATGCGCGCGGACGACTATCGTGCGCTGGGCGGTCATATGGATTACGTGGTGCCGCTCACCGAAGCTATCGAGGGCAAGACAGGGCGCCAGAACGATCATCTTCTGAAGGGCCGCCGAGCTGTGTCCTCTTCGTCGGGCAACCCCTGGCCGGCTGGGTCGGACAACTACCCGTGGAGAAAAGCCAACCCATGAGTGCGCTTCGCCAACATTCAGATCAACGCGCTTCATGGCGGCCTGCCGCCGCCATGTTGCCGGACGGTGAAAGGCTGCATCTGCAGCACGGACCGATCGATCTGATCATTGGCGCGACAGGTGCTCCCGAGGACATTCGATTGGCGTTTGAGCAGGCCCGCGATGCATTTGGGTCGGTTCTGACGGATCTGGTCGAAGAGTTACCCGGCCTGAAATCCCCGAATGCTGCACGGCCCAAAGGGGCCGTTGCCCGGCGTATGTATGACGCCACACGTGTTTATAGATCCGAGTTCATCACCCCGATGGCGGCAGTCGCAGGAAGCGTGGCCGATCACATGTTGGCGCAGCTGATCAAGGGCCGCGATCTAACGCGGGCCTATGTCAACAATGGCGGCGACATCGCGCTTCATCTGGAAGAGGACAGCTTTCGCATCGGAATCTGCGACGACCCGGTCAACGGGACGGCAGGCGGCGTGATTGACATTCGGCCCGACGATGAAGTCGGCGGCATCGCCACAAGTGGTTGGCGCGGGCGTTCTCATTCCCTCGGCATTGCCGATGCGGTCACCGTTCTCGCTAGCACCGCCGCCGCTGCAGATGCAGCAGCAACCATGATCGCCAATGCCGTTGATCTGCCGAGGTCCCAAAAGATCCGGCGCGCACCGGCAAACTCACTCTCGCCCGACAGCGATCTGGGCGACCGGCTCGTGACCATGGATGTCGGGCGCCTCTCTCCGGCCGAGATCAACAAGGCGCTGGGCACGGGCTTCGACAAGGCTGAGAGCCTTCGTCGCTCAGGGGTGATCAAAGCCGCTTATCTTTCGCTGGCCGGCGAACGCCGGACATCAAGCGCACAAACACAACAATCAGAAATTTCGAGGAACGTAGCCCATGCCTGAACCAATCGTTCGCAAAAAGGCGATCATTGTGGAAGAGATCTTCCACGAAGGTGGCCCGGTCGCAGAGCAGCCTCTGCGCCGGGCAGCCGCACTCGTCGTGATCAAGAACCCTTTTGCCGGTCAATATGTTGCCGATATCGAAGGCTTCATGGATGACCTGAAGCCCCTGGGCGTTGAAATGGCGGGCGATCTTGTCCAGGCACTCAGCGGCGACGCCAGCGTTGTCGAAGGTTATGGCAAAGGCGCGATCGTCGGTGCTGCAGGTGAGCTCGAGCATGGCGCCCTCTGGCATGTTCCTGGCGGCTATTCCATGCGCGAAATCCTGCCATCTTCCGCGGCCATCGTTCCCTCCACCAAGAAAATTGGAGGGCCAGGCACTCGGCTTGATGTCCCCATCACACATTGCAATGCGTCTTATGTCCGCTCACACTTCGATGCCATGGAGGTCGGCCTCAACGACGCTCCAAAGGCTGACGAAATCCTTCTGGTTCTGGTGATGACAACCGGACCGCGCATTCACGCTCGTGTCGGTGGACTCAAAGCGTCCGAGATCAAGGGTGAGGACGGCCTTAGATGATCGCCAGGATCCGCAAACTCATGACCACAGTGGAGGAACTCCGGCTCGAAATGAGCCAGGAGATTTCGCCTCCTGTCCGGCGCGTCATGTCTGTTGCGGTGATCGCAAATCCATATGCTGGGCAGTTTTTTGCGGATCTCGACGACTTGATGACCATCGGCGCAGAACTCGGGGACCTTTTGACCAGACGCGGCGTTGAAGCCCTGGGCTGCGAGCCATCGGAAATCCAGAGTTTCGGCAAGGCCGCAGCCGTGGGCGAGAATGGTGAACTGGAACACGCGGCAGCCCTTTTACACCCGAGGCTCGGCGCGCCGATGCGCGAAGTGCTTGGTGGCGGCAAGGCTCTGGTGCCGTCTTCAAAGAAGATGGCAGCTCCTGGCCAGACGATTGACGTCCCGCTTGGCCACAAGGACGCGGCCTATGTTCGCTCGCATTTCGACGCGATGGAGTTGCACTGCACGGACGTTCCGCAGGCAGACGAAATTGTCATTGCCGTCGCCTTGGCAACAGGTGGACGACCATTGCCAAGAGTAGGCGGATTGACCCATGAAACAGCACAGGGCGACGATGGTTTGAGATAGGCGTCTTGAACCTGGATTTACAACGAGGGAGAGCCAAGATGGAATTCATACGAAATGCCTGGTACGTCGCCGGCTGGTCTTCCGAGATTGATCAGGAACTGCGGCGTTTCACGATCCTTGACGAGAACATTGTCATCTACCGCAAGGCGGACGGCGATGTCGTGGCTCTCGAGGACCGCTGCCCGCATCGCTTGCTACCCCTTTCGCTGGGAAAACGCATCGGCGACAATATCCAGTGCGGCTATCATGGTCTGACCTTCGACTGCAGCGGTAAATGTGTCCGCGTCCCCGGCCAGAACAACCTTCCCGCTTCCGCCTATGTCGACGCTTTCAAGACCGTCGAACGCCACAACATTGTCTGGATCTGGATGGGCGAGCAGGACAAGGCTGATCCCGATGATATCTTCGATCTCGCCGAGTTTTCCGATCCTGCCTGGGAAGCCCATCAGGGCGACGCGCTGCATCTGAAATCCAATTACCTGAATGTCGCTGAAAACCTTGTAGATCCTGCCCACGTTTCCTTCGTTCACCCGACAACACTTGGCAACTCAGCTTCGGAAAACGTGCCAGTGCATGTCTCCACAGAGGGGAAGGCCATTGTCGCGTGGCGCTGGATCCGCGATTCCGAACCGATCGGTTTCTTCAAGAAATTCGGTGATTTCAACGGCAACGTCGATCGCTGGCACTACTACTATCTGCACCTGCCCTGCACGGCCGTCATCGACTTTGGCAGCGCACCGACCGAGGACGCAATTGCCGAGGACGACCGCAACAAGGGTGTGCGGATCTTTGCCTTGCATTTCATGACGCCTGTGACCGGTGGCTACACGATCGATCGCTGGATGCATCTGCGCAATACAGCTCTGGGCGACGATGAAGCTGCCGAGAATATGGACGCCATGTTCCGAATCGCATTCGATGAGGACAAGGCCATTCTGGAGGCTGTTCAAAAAGAAGAGGAGCGCCCGGCGAAACGGCGGCCGATCCGGATCGCCATCGACAAGGGGCCAATGGTCTACCGCAAACGCATCAGCGAAATGCTGGAATTGGAACGCACGCATGATGTTGCCTCCGATCCAAGTCCCGCATTCGTGTATCACGACTGAATAACAAGAGCCGCCAAAGGCTTAATCAAATATAATGGACCGCAAAGACGGCCAACCTTCCAACCAGATGAGGGACAGATGAAACAGGTAAAAACTCTCTTGGCCGCGGCGGCGATTGCCGTTATCGGCTCATCGGCCTACGCCGCAGACACCATTAAGATCGGCGAGATCAACCACTACAAGCGCCTCGCCGCATTCGCTGAACCCTACAAGAAGGGTGTCGAGCTTGCGTTGAGCGAGATCAACGAGGCCGGTGGGGTCCTGGGCAAGGATCTCGAGTTCATCTTCCGCGATGACCAGGGCAAACCGGGCGAAGCGGTCAAGATCGCTGAAGAACTGATGACCCGCGACGGCGCAGTGATGCTGACCGGTACGATCCTGTCCAACGTCGGTCTTGCGATCTCGTCCTTTGCCGCCGAAAAGGGCTACATCTACCTGGCAGCCGAACCGCTGGCAGATGCTCTGGTCTGGACCTCGGGCAATCCCTACACCTTCCGCCTGCGTGCCTCGACCTGGGTTCAGGCTGCCATGCTGGCTGAGGAAGCCGCCAAGACCGATGCCATTCGCTATGCAACCATCGCGCCCAACTATGCCTATGGCACAGCTGCCGTGGAAGCCTTCAAGGTCAACCTGAAGCAGCGCAAGCCCGAAGTTGAGTTCGTCACCGAGCAGTGGCCGGCCCTCTTCAAGATCGATGCCGGTTCCGAAGTTCAGGCCATCGAGTCTGCCAAACCTGACGCGATCTACAACGTCACATTCGGTCCTGACCTGGCGAAATTTGTCCGCGAAGGCACCACCCGTGGGGTCTTTGAAGGCCGCAAGGTCTATGGCCTTTTGACAGGTGAGCCGGAATATCTCGAGCCGCTCAAGGACGAAGCACCGGAAGGCTGGTTCGTAACCGGCTATCCCTGGTACGGTTTCACCGCCGGCCCTGAAAAGGAATTCGTCGATGCCTATATCGCGGAATTCCCGGGCGAAACGCCAAAGATCGGCAGCCTGGTCGGTTACATGACGGCCAAGAGCATTGCGACCTTGATCACCGACGCGGGTTCCACGGAAACCGATGCGCTACTGGCAGCTTTCAAGGACCTCAAGGTCGAAACACCCATGGGTGAGATCACCTATCGCGCCCTTGATCATCAGTCTACCATGGGCGCCTATGTGGGCACCACGGCGCTTGAAGACGGCAAAGGCGTGATGGTTGACTGGTCCTACAAGGATCCGGCCGCCTACATGCCAAGCGACGATGAAGTCAAGGCCATGCGGCCGGCCGACTGATCGTCCCAAACGTCAAACGCTCCATCGCTTGCGCCCCAATTGTGCTGCGATGGAGCAGACCTCCCTGCTCTATCGGACGTTTTTAAGCTATGGGCTTATTTGTGGCGCAGCTCCTGACCGGGCTTGCAAATGCGGCAGCGCTGTTTCTGGTTGCCTCCGGACTGTCGCTGATCTTCGGGGTAACCCGGATCGTCAACTTCGCACATGGTTCCCTCTATATGCTGGGAGCCTACGTCGGCCTGACGCTAATGAACCACCTGCCGGGGCATTTCGGCTTTTGGGGATCGATCGTCATGGCAGGTCTGATTGTGGGCCTGATTGGTGTCGTGATCGAAGTCTGTGTCCTGCGTCCCGTCTATCGTGCGCCTGAGCTGTTCCAGCTGGTTGCCACCTTCGGTGTCATTCTGGTGATCCAGGATCTGGCGCTCATGATCTGGGGCGCTGAAGACCAGCTGGGACCGCGCGCGCCTGGCTTGCGGTCCGTCGTCCGAATTCTTGGCGAACCAGTGCCCCAGTATGATCTGGCCCTCATCGCCATCACACCCTTCATTCTCTTTGGCCTTTGGTGGTTCATCGCCAAAACCCGCACAGGCATTCTGGTCCGCGCCGCCACCCAGGACCGTGAAATGGTCGGTGCTCTTGGCGTTAACCAGTCCTGGCTCTTTACCGGTGTCTTCTTTCTGGGCTCCGCCCTTGCCGGCCTCGGCGGCGCGATTCAGCTGCCCAAGGGCGGTGCTGACCTGCTGATGGATCTGAACATCATTTCCGCCGTCTTTGTGGTCGTGGTTGTTGGCGGCATGGGCTCCATTCCCGGCGCCTTCATCGCCGCAGTCCTCATCTCAGTTCTCAATGTCTTTGGCGTCGCCTATGTCCCCCAAAGCACCCTGGTCCTGATGTATGTGGTCATGGCGGTCGTTCTCATGGTCAAACCCTATGGCCTTCTCGGGCGCGAGGAAAAAGCCGGAGAACACGGCCAGGTCGGCGAAGTTGAACGCCCCATCCGGCCTGCAGGGCTCGTTGGCCGTAGTCTGGTTGTCGTGCTCCTGGCCGTTCTGGCTCTGGTGCCGTTTTTCGCTTCAACCTTCATGCAGGTTCTCATCACCGATATCGTGATCTTCTGCCTGTTCGCGGCCTCACTTCAGTTCATCCTCAGCTCCGGCGGCCTGGTCAGCTTTGGCCACGCGGTGTTCTTTGGCGGTGGTGCCTATGTTTCGGCGCTGCTCGTCACCTATTCCGAAACGCCGATGGAAGTCGCGTTCCTGCTTGCACCACTTGGCGCAGGACTGCTGGCGCTGGGCATCGGATGGTTCTGTATTCGCCTCAGCGGCGTCTATTTCGCCATGCTTACGCTCGCGTTCAGCCAGCTGGTCTGGTCGCTGGTGTTCCAGTGGGGCTCGGTCACCGGTGGTGACGACGGTCTGGTCAACATCTGGCCCTCGGACTGGCTGTCCGGCACCACAGCTTACTACTACTTCACGCTGGCGCTTGGCGTGGGCGGGATTCTCGTCCTTCGCCACATCATTCACTCCCCCTTCGGGTATACATTGCGTGCAACACGCGACAGCGCCCGTCAGGCGGAAGCCACCGGCATTGACGTCAAGAAGGTACAGTGGCTTGCATTCGCGCTTGCGGGCGCCATGGCTGGTCTTGCGGGCGGTCTGTTCGTCTTCTCAAAGGGATCGATCTTCCCGAATGAACTCGAAATCGCCAAGAGCTTCGACGCCTTGATTGTGGTGTTCCTGGGCGGCGTCAAGACACTCTCTGGCGGCGTCGTCGGGGCCGTCTTCATGGAAAGCGTCAAGGACTGGCTGACCCGTCTCGAGTACTGGCGGCTGATCCTCGGGCTGCTGATTATTGCCGTGGTGATCATCGCACCGGAAGGCATTGTCGGGTCCTTGAGGAAGTTCGGCGAACGGATCGGCCTTGTGAAGGAACAGGAGAGCATGCAATGAACGCGATCCTGGAGGTCAGAGACCTGTCCAAATCCTTTGGCGGTATCAAAGCCGTCAACGGGGTGAGCTTCGACGTTGCCCCGGGAGAGCTGAAAGCCCTGATCGGCCCGAATGGAGCGGGTAAGTCCACGTGTTTCAACATGTTGATGGGTCAGCTGGAGCCCACATCGGGAACCGTTCGCCTGCAAGGGGAAAAGATCACCGGCCTGCCGCCGCGCAAGATATGGCGCAGGGGCGTTGGGCGCACCTTTCAGATCACCGGCACCTACCAGAGCATGACGGTCGCTGAGAACGTTCAGATGGCATTGATTTCCCATCATCGCCGCCTGTTCTCGGTACTGCCCTACGCCCACACGCTTTATCGCGAAGAAGCGCTGGCTCTGCTGGATGTGGTCGGCATGGCAGAGCAGGCAGACCGCGCCTGCGCCATTCTGGCCTACGGCGACCTGAAGCGTCTGGAACTCGCCATCGCGCTCAGCCACAACCCAAAGCTCTTGCTGATGGATGAACCAACAGCGGGCATGGCCCCCAAGGAGCGCATCAATCTCATGCAATTAACAGCCGACATCGTCCGCGACCGAGGCATCAGTGTCCTCTTTACAGAACATGACATGGATGTGGTCTTTGCCCATGCGCACCACATCATGGTGCTCAATCGCGGCGAATTGATCGCTGAAGGCACGGCTGCAGAAGTGCGCGAAAATGAACGCGTCCAGGAGGTCTACTTGGGCGGTGGCACCCTTTATGCCGCGGAGACCGAAGATGCTTGAGATCAATGCCGTCAACAGTTTCTACGGCAAGGCCCACATCCTCAATGATTTGAGCTTTTCCGTCGGCAAGGGAGAGGTCGTCGCCCTCCTTGGACGAAATGGTGCTGGCAAGACCACCACCATGAAGTCGATCATGCAGCTGGTTCGCCCGCGCTCAGGAACAGTCCTCTTCAACGGCAAGGATATCACCGGCGTCTCGCCCCATAAGGTGGCCCAGCTCGGCCTTGGCTATGTCCCCGAAGAGCGCCGGATCTTCACCGATCTGACAATTCTTGAAAACCTTGAGGTTGGCCGTCAAAAGCCACGCGAAGGTGCGCCCGTTTGGACCGTTGATGCCCTTTTCGACCTGTTCCCGAACCTGTCTGAACGCCGCGCAAACCGCGGCAAGGCCCTTTCAGGAGGTGAGCAGCAAATGCTGACCATCGCCCGAACTCTCATGGGCAATCCGAGCCTGCTTCTCCTGGATGAACCCTCCGAAGGCATCGCCCCGGTCATCGTCGAGGAAATGGCGCAAACAATCCTGAAGTTCAAATCCCAGGGTCTGACTGTGATCATTTCGGAGCAGAACCTTCATTTCGCGAAGATCGTCGCCGACCGGGCGGTCATCATTGAAGGTGGGCAAAAGAAGTTTGATGACAGTTTTGATGCCCTGGAGCAGCAGCCCGAGGTACGTGACGCCTATCTCTCCGTCTAGCGCCAATCCGAACACCGGCGCGCTAAACCAAAGCTCGCCCTCGACAAGACCGACTGGAAGCTGCAAAAGAGCCGAAGAAAACGATAGGTACGGGTAAGCGAAGCCCGCACGACGTGAGCGCATCCGGGAACTTGAAATTGAGCGATCAGGCTGAGAAAAAATCAGAGACTGTCACAGGAGCTGATCCCGCAACCGCATCGGAGCCGGACCAGACATATGTTCTGGACGACCAGATCGGCTATCTTTTGCGCAAGGCCTATCAGCGCAACGCGGTTCTGTTTTCGGAGAAGGTTCAGGACCTGACACCGACGCAATTTGCTGTCATGGCGCGTCTGACGGAGCTCAGCTCAGTATCGCAGAACCAGCTTGGACGCACGGTCGGTTTGGATGTGGCCACAACCAAGGGGGTGATCGACCGACTGTTGGCGCGAGGCCTTGTCCAAACAGCCCCTTCGCCTAGTGACCGCCGCCGGCAACTGATCTCACTGACAGAAGGCGGATGGCAGTTCTTCATGGAAAAAGCCCAACTGGGACTGCAAGTAAGCGAAGAGACACTGGCGCCGCTCACCCAATCAGAAAAGCGCAATCTGTTACGTATCTTACGGAAAATTCAGTAGCCAGCACCTTCAGGACGCTTCACTCATTCTCTCGAACAAAAGCACGACCTGATCACGCGCCACTGCGATGTGAAAATGCAGCGCTTCTCGCAGCTTCACCACATCCCGGGCCTTCAATGCGTCGAGGATTGGCATGTGTGTTTCGGCGATCCGATGGGGATCATCATAGAGCTTTCCGATGAGGGTGATACCGGCCCGCATATCGGTCGCAAGGTCATCATAGACCTTTAAAATCCGGGCGTTGCCGCTGAACTTGCAAAGCATCCTGTGGAAGACAAAATCCTGGAAGATCTGCTCCTCGACCGAGCCCTCATCGGCGAGCTGATAGAGCCTTTGGATCTGTTCCTCGAGCGCGGAAATTTCGTCCTCACCGATCTTTTCAAGCGCAAGTTCGGCCGCATAGAGTTCCAGACCTAGACGCAGATCATAGATATCGCGCAGATCTGCAGCGCTCAGCGTACGCACAAAGAAACCACGCCGCGGACTGGACACCACCAGCCCCTGGCTTTCCAACAGGCGGGCAGCTTCGCGAACCGGCGCGCGGCTCGTACCGAATTCCTGTGAGAGCCGCAACTCATTGAGACGCTCGGCGGGCTTTAGACGCCCCTCCGCGATTGCGTCACCAATCTGTCTGGCGATTTGCTGAACGAGATCAGTCGTCTGTAGAGGCGAGAACGACCCACCCAAGCTTGTTTTGTCTTCTTCAGCCAAACAGTTCACCGTCCTTCGCATTCCTACACTCAAAGCCTGAGCGTGGCTCATTTTTGCGGCTTCCAAGCTCAAACAAAACCCGTCCGCCGTCTAATCACAACCTACAGACCTCAAGAAACGACCAGGGGCAAGAATCTTGCGCAAGAAACCGGATCATCGCCTAAACTTTGACTATTGTCGACAATTGACAGTTTTGTCGCGCCATGCTTGCTTGTTCAACAAGATTCCGACCTCGCTCGAACGCTCCTTTTCGCGTCTCGGCTGAGACATGGCGTCTGGACGAACGCCGGCAGGCGAACACATCGAGCGAATGATCAGCGAGCCAAGACATGACGACCCAACCAAAAGAACGCATTGACCTGGCCGCTGCCTACCGGCTGATTGCCCACTACCAGATGGACGACAGCATCTTCACGCATATCTCGGCTAAGGCTCCCGATGACGAAGGCGAAAATACCTTCCTGATCAATCCCTACGGCCTGCGGTTTGACGAGGTATCCGCCAGCAGCCTTGCAACGGTCGACATCGACGGCAACATCCTGCGCGACACCTATGGAGCTGGCATAAACAAGGCCGGTTTCACCATCCACAGCGCGGTCCATGCGGCTCGCCCGGAAATCCACTGCGTCCTCCACACGCACACGGTTGCCGGTGTGGCGATCTCCTCCATGGAGGAAGGCATTCTGCCGCTCAATCAGTGGGCCCTTCAGTTCCACAACCGTTGCGCCTTCCACGACTATGAGGGCATCGCACTGGACCTGGGAGAACGCGAGCGTCTGGTCAGCGATCTTGGCGAGCACAAGGTCATGATCCTGCGCAACCACGGTCTGCTGACATGCGGGCGAACTGTTGGGGAAGCCTTCAGCCTGATGTTCAACATGGAGCGGGCGTGCCGGGCACAGCTGGCGATCATGTCGTCAGGCGGAGCACTCCGGAAGATCGACCCCGCGCTCGCCGAAAAAACCGCACAACAGTACGAAAACTGGGACAAACAGCATTCCGGCAACAAGCCGGACCCGCAGTGGGACGCCTTCCTGCGTCTCGCCACCAAGAATTACCCGGACCTGGCAAACTGATAGCCAAGACCAATCCGGGATCCAGAACCTTCCATTGATCCAGCATCCGGCGCGAACAGAGACCCAAGTCCGCCGCGCCAAACAAACCGAGGGGAACTCACATGCTGAAGAAACTATCCTTGCTTGCCGCCACATTCATCGTGGCGACCGGGACGGCCCTGGCCGATCCTGTATCTGGCGGACGGGCCAATGCCGTTATTCAGCCCGAACCGCCGAGCCTGATGCTGGGCCTTGTTCAAAACGGCCCGACCCAGATGGTCGCCGGCAATCTCTATGAAAGCCTGCTGCGCTACGGCCCCGATCTTGAGCCGCTCCCTCAGCTGGCGAAATCATGGGAAATCTCCGACGATGGTCTGACCTACACGTTCCACCTCTACGACAACGTGAAATGGCATGATGGCGAGCCGTTCTCCGCCGAAGATGTTGTCTTCTCTGCCGATGTGTTTCTGCGCGAAACTCACCCGCGTCTGCGTCAGTCATTGAAATATGTGGAATCGATCACGGCACCGGATGCAAACACGGTCGTGTTCAAACTCAACGAGCCGTTCGGACCCTTCATCGGGATCTTCGAAGTCGGCACCATGCCGATGATCCCGAAGCACATTTATGAAGGCACGGACTACAAGGCCAATCCGGCAAACAACACGCCGATCGGAACCGGACCATTCAAGTTCGTTGAATGGACAAAGGGCTCTCACATTCTTCTGACCAAGAATGAAGACTATTACATCGACGGCCTGCCCTATCTCGACGAGATCTACTGGCACATCATTCCCGATGCCGCCTCGCGTTCAGTGGCCTTTGAAACAGGCGTCGTCGACATTCTGCCTGGTGGCTCGGTCGAGAACTTCGATGTGCCTCGTCTGACTGCGATGGAAAACACCTGCGTCACCGACAAGGGCTGGGAATTCATTGGGCCGCTGTCCTGGATGTGGCTAAACAACCGCGAAGGACCGACGGCAGACAAGCGGTTCCGCCAGGCGGTCATGTACGCCATGGACCGCGAGTTCGCCAAGGATGCTCTGTGGAACGGTCTCGGCAAGGTTGCCCAGAGCCCGGTTTCCTCCTCCACGCGCTTCTTCTCCGATGACGTGAGCCAATACCCCTATGATCCGGACAAGGCGCGCGCGCTTCTGGAAGAGATGGGTTACGACGGCACGCCGGTCCGCCTGCTGCCCCTGCCCTATGGCGAAACCTGGCAACGCTGGGCCGAAGCCATCAAGCAGAACCTCGAAGAGGTTGGCGTCAAGGTCGAGATCGTTGCAACGGATGTTGCCGGTTGGAACCAGAAGATCAGCGACTGGGACTATGACCTCGCCTTCACCTACCTCTACCAGTATGGCGACCCGGCTCTCGGCGTAGCGCGTACCTATGTGTCTTCCAACATTGCCAAGGGATCTCCCTGGAACAACGTGGAAGGCTACGAGAACGCGAAGGTCGATGAACTGTTTGCCAAGGCAGCAACCGCTGTCTCAAAGGAAGAGCGTCAGACGCTTTACACGGAAGTTCAGCAGATTCTGACCGACGATGTGCCGGTGGCATGGCTCTTGGAGCTTGGCTTTCCGACCATTTACCGCTGTAACGTCAAAGACCTTGTGACCACCGCAATCGGTGTCAACGACGGTTTCCGCGACGCCTACATCGAGAAGTAGGAACAAAAGGCACTCCCCCGCTCCGCGCAGGTTCGTCAGGACCCGCGCGGAGCAACCTTTTGAACCTGAAGACCGGAACAACCGGCAGGACAAGGCCTATGCTCCGCTTTATCGCCATGCGCCTGGTCAAGGCCGCGATCATCCTGATCGCAATCGTGACCTTGAATTTCTTTTTGATCCACGCCGCTCCCGGAGACCCTGCTGCGGTCATGGCTGGTGAAGCTGGCGCTGCGGACGACATTTTTCTGGAACAGCTGAGGGAGCAGTTCGGCCTCGACAAGCCACTGCTGACCCAGCTTGGTCTCTATCTTGGCGGAATTATTCAGCTTGATCTGGGCTTTTCCTACCGCCAGCAGATGCCGGTGGCAGATCTGATCTTCGACAGGTTGCCTGCGACGCTCCTGCTCACGATGACCGCCTTTGTGATTTCCCTTGTCCTTGGCACGCTCGCCGGAGTTCTGGCATCGGCGCGGGTCGGTAAATGGTCCGACACGTTGATTTCAACCGTGGCCCTGCTGTTCTACGCAACGCCCCTTTATTGGGCGGCGCTGATGGCCGTCCTAATCTTCTCGGTCCAGCTGAACTGGCTTCCCGGCTTTGGCTACGAAACTGTCGGCGGCAACTACGAAGGTCTGGACCGGGTCATCGACATCGCAAAGCACCTGATCTTGCCCGCGACCACGCTGGGTTTGTTCTTCATGGCCGTCTATATGCGTATGACCCGCGCATCAATGCTCGAGGTCAGCACACTCGATTTCGTCAAGACCGCCCGCGCCAAGGGCCTGAAGCCCGGTATCATCCAACGGCGCCACGTCTTCCGAAATGCACTGCTGCCGGTGGTCACGCTCGCCGGCTTGCAAGCTGGACAACTGGTTGGCGGCGCGGTTCTCACAGAGACAGTGTTCGCCTGGCCCGGCATCGGCCGGCTGATGTTCGAAGCCCTCGCGCAGCGCGACTACAACGTGCTCCTTGGTGTTTTCTTCGTCTCCGCCGCCATGGTGCTGCTGTTCAACCTCATAACCGATATCCTCTACCGGGTCGTTGACCCTCGGATCAGGGCCTCGTGATGACCGATTTCTGGAAACGCTATCAACGCAATCGTGGCGCGGTCATCGGCCTGATCATTCTCCTTGCCGTGGTCCTGGTTGCCGTGCTCGCCCCCGTGCTGTTCCCCCAGTCTCCCTGGAAGATGGTGCAACGTCCCTTCCTGCCGCCCTTTGCCATGGAACGCTTCCCCCTTGGTACGGACACCCTCGGGCGCAACGTACTGGCCGGGCTCGCGCATGGGGCTCAGGTGTCCCTGCTTGTCGGGTTGATCTCCACCCTCGTCTCGCTGGTCATTGGCATTCCGATCGGCGCCTTGGCTGGATATTTCGGCGGCTGGGTCGATGACGCATTGATGCGCTTCACCGAGTTCTTCCAGACCGTCCCCAATTTCGCTCTGGCCATCGTGCTCGTGGCAATCTTCGAACCCAGCGTTCAGTCGATCGTGGGCGCAATCGCGATCGTCAGCTGGCCGCCGGTTGCCCGACTTGTGCGTGGTGAAGTCCTGTCGCTCAGATCGCGCGAATATGTCGAGGCAGCTATCCTGTCGGGTCAGACCAACGCGACCATCATCTGGCGTCAGATCCTGCCCAACACCCTGTCCCCAATCATCGTTCTTGCCTCGCTGATGGTTGCAACGGCGATCCTTCTGGAATCTTCCCTTTCCTTCCTCGGGCTTGGCGACCCCAACCTCATGTCCTGGGGCTACATGATCGGCGCGGCCAGAACCGTGATCCGCCAGGCATGGTGGTTGTCGTTCTTCCCGGGCCTTGCGATCGTCCTGACCGTGCTCGCGCTGAACCTCATCGGGGAAGGCCTCAACGACGCCCTGAACCCACGTCTTTCGCGAAAGGGCAAGTGATGACAAGCGCGCCAAGCGAACCGGTCCTGCGCATTGAAGATCTGCAGATCGCCCTTCCAGAGGGCGCTGATCGTGCCTTTGCCGTAGACGATGTCTCCTATGAGCTCAACGCGGGTGAAATCCTTTGCATTGTTGGCGAAAGCGGGTCCGGAAAATCCATGTCCGCCAACGCGATGATGGGTCTGCTTCCGGAGCAGGTGCGCCCTACCGCTGGACACATCTTCTTCGGCGGCCAGGACCTCCTGACCTTGAGCGAGGCGGAATTGCGGGACCTGCGCGGGCGCCGGATCGCGATGATCTTCCAGGAACCCATGTCTGCGCTCAACCCGCTGATGCGCATCGAGGACCAGATCTCCGAGGTGTTTGAAGCCCACAACCTCCTGACACCGAAAGAACGCCGCGCGCGCACGCTGGAGCTTCTCAACGAGGTTCAAATCCCGGATCCTGAAAAGGCTATGCAGGCATATCCGTTTCAACTGTCCGGTGGTCAGCGCCAGCGGGTGATGATCGCGATGGCACTCGCCCTGGAGCCGGATGTCCTTATCGCCGACGAGCCGACCACAGCCCTGGACGTCACAACCCAGGCGCAGATCCTCGAGCTGATCCACGATCTGCGTGACCGCCATGGCATGGCGGTGATGTTCATCACCCATGACTTCGGCGTGGTCGCCGAAATCGCTGACCGGGTCGCGGTGATGCAGTTCGGCAAGATCGTCGAAAAGGGCACCGCCGAAGAGGTGCTGGACAACCCTCAGCATGACTATACCCGCAAGCTGATCGCAGCGATCCCCAAGCTTCATGCTGAAAAACAGGAAATGGTGACAAGCCCGACGCCGATCCTGGAAGTCATCGATCTTTGCAAGACCTATCGCTCAGGCGGAGGCCTCTTCGGTGGGCCTGAGCGCGTGGTCAAGGCCGTCAAGATGATCAACCTCAAGCTGGCTGAGGGCGAGACGCTCGGAATCGTTGGCGAAAGCGGGTCCGGCAAATCCAGCGTCGGCAGGTGCCTAGTCCGCCTCATGGAGCCGGACGCGGGCTCTGTCTTTCTCGCGGGCGAGGACATGGCCCATCTGAAGGGTGAAAAACTGAGATCAGCGCGCAAATCGATCCAGATGATTTTCCAGGATCCGTTTGCCTCGCTCAATCCGCGCACCAGGATCGGCAGGATCATCGCTGAAGGCCCGATCGCACATGGCGTTCCGGCAACGGAAGCCTTCGCAAAGGCGGCCGAGCTCCTCGAGCTCGTCGGCCTCGACAAGTCCGCCCTCGACCGCTACCCGCATGAGTTCTCCGGCGGTCAGCGGCAAAGGGTCGGCATTGCCCGCGCCCTGGCACTTGAGCCGCGCGTGATCATCGCCGACGAGGCGGTTTCCGCCCTCGACGTCTCCATTCAGGCACAGGTCCTGGATCTTCTGGCCGCCCTGAAAGCGCGCCTGAATCTCGCGCTTGTGTTTATCACCCATGACCTCAGGGTCGCAGCCCAGATCTGTGACAGGATCGCTGTCATGCAAAAAGGCGAAGTGGTTGAGATCGGCACGGCCCACGATATCTTCAACGCGCCTCAAAGCGCCTACACGCAATCCTTGATCGAGGCGATACCCGGCCGCGAAAAGGAACTCGCCGCCACATCCTGACCCAAGCCATACGGGCTGCTCGCCAGGCACTGGACGACCAGCCTTCTCGAACATGTTCACTTTGAGAAAGTCACCTCCTTGGACGCCGAACTGACACAATCGATCCTTGATGCCGTCGAAGCCGGTTTTGAAGAGCAAGTTGCCTTTACCGAGGATCTCATCCGCTTTCCCTCGTTGCGCGGCCAGGAGCAGGACGCACAGCGTTTCCTGGGCAAGGCCCTCGGCGACCGCGGCTATGACGTCGAGACCTTTGCGATTGACCTGGACAAGATCCATGATCATCCGGGGTTTTCCCCCGTCACAGTGGACTACAGCGCGGCGTTGAATGTGGTCGCCACCCACCTGCCGCGCGCGAGCAAAGGCAAATCCCTGATCCTCAATGGCCACGTTGACGTCGTGCCCGAAGGCCCTCACGACATGTGGAAGGTCTCCGCACCATATGAACCAAAGCGCGATGGCGACTGGCTCCATGGCCGTGGTAGCGGAGACATGAAGGCGGGCATTGTCGCCAATATCTTTGCGCTCGATGCACTGCGCCGCCTGGGTTTGCAGCCGGCAGCCAAGGTTCACATTCAAAGTGTCGTTGAAGAGGAATGCACCGGCAACGGCGCACTAGCATGCCTTGTCGAAGGCTATACGGCTGACGCCGCGATCATTCCCGAGCCTGAAGACGAAAAGCTCGTTCGCGCGAACACCGGCGTCCTCTGGTTTGAAATCGAGGTTTCTGGCCATCCTGTCCATGTCCGAGAAGCAGGTACGGGCGCAAATGCAATTGAAGCCAGCTTCCGCGTGATCGAGAGCCTGAAGCGCCTGTGCGAAGACTGGAATGGCGAAAAAGCCAACTACCCCTACTTCGAAACCGAAGATCACCCGATCAATTTCAACGTTGGCAAGATTGAAGGCGGTGATTGGGCATCCACCGTTGCCGCCTGGTGCAAACTCCATTGCCGCATCGCCATCTACCCTGGCGATGACCCCAAGGACCGTGCGCGGCAGATCGAAGACCACCTTGCCAGCAATCTTGCCGGCGACAGTTTCCTCGGCAATCGCCCTCCAAAAATCACCTGGAACGGGTTCTTCGCCCGCGGCTATGTGCTTGAGGAAAACACCGAGGCCGAACAAACACTGGCTGCGGCCCATCGACAGGCTACAGACAAAGAGCTGACATCCTTTGTGACGCCGAGCTACCTGGACGCCCGCGTCTTCGTGATCTATGCCGACATGCCGTGCCTGGTTTATGGCCCCATCTCCGAAGACATTCACGGCTTTGATGAGCGCGTCAGCCTTTCGTCCATAAAACGGGTTACCGGAACCATTGCCCTCTTCATCGCCGAGTGGTGCGGACTGGAGGAAATCATGCCGAACAAGGAAACGACGTGACCAGCAGCGCAGTTATTGAGGGCGTCTACCTCAGCTCAAAACTTGATCTGGAAGAGCTGTTCGCGGATATCTTCAGCCCCTATGCCGACAAGGTCCGGATCCGCTCGCCACAGGATATTGAAGATCCGAGCCGCATTCAGTTTTCAGTTGCCTGGTATCCTAAAACTGATGCCTTCACGCCCTACCCCAATCTTCGACTGGTCTCGTCAATCGCAGCTGGCGTCGACAGTCTGATCAACTGCCCCAGCTTGCCTGCGTCAACCCATCTGACAAGGATACGGGACGACGCCCAGGCCGACATGATGGCCGGCTTTGCGGTCTGGCAAGTGGTCTGGCATCACCGCAACATGAGCCACTATCTTCAAAGGCAGGCTTTTTCGATGTGGGATCAGCAAAACCTGAGCGTCTCTCCCAAGGACTACACCGTTGGTGTGCTTGGCTACGGCCTGATGGGCAAGGCCATCGCAGAGGCTGTCGCAGCCCTTGGATTTCCTGTTGTGGCTGCCGTACGCAAACACTCCTCCGAAGCACCGGCCGCAGGCATATCCTTTGAGACAGGCGCCTCTTCCGTTGAGAGGGTCGCCGCCAGATCACAGGCCTTGATCAATGTTCTTCCGCTCACCCCACAGACGGAGAACATTCTCAATGAGGACCTGTTCAATCTGATGCCAACCGGTGCACGCCTGATCCAGCTTGGGCGCGGCCAGCACCTCGTTGACGAGGATCTCGACAAGGCTTTGGCCAGTGGCCAGCTCGGCGGAGCATCTCTGGATGTTTTCAGAACCGAACCCCTTCCCGAGGATCATCGCTGGTGGCGCAACGACAAGATTCTGATCACGCCTCACCATGCCAGCGACAGTTCCGCCGCAATCGTTGCGAAGCAGGTCACCGAGGCGGCAATTGCCGCCGTTGATGGGCGTGTTCCTGAAAATACAGTCGACCGTACCCAGGGCTATTGAGCCCTCTTAGGATCCTTCCATGAAAGCCATCTTCGACGAACGTCAGCTCAAGCACAATCCGGAACGCTATTTCAGACGCGGGGCCTATATTCCCCATCCTGAGCAGCCGGAACGTGCCATCCTGATCCGCGACATGCTCTTGAAGAACGGCTTTGCCATCGAGACACCCGGCGACTATGGGGTTGACCCGATCAAGGCCGTCCACGACCACGGCTATGTGGACTTCTGGAAAGACGCCTTTGCCCGCTGGCGTGCAGAGGCCGGTGATGCGGAAGCCATTCCCACCTATCACCCAGGCCGGCGCGCGGGCAGAATGTCCTCTTCAATCTACGGTCAACTTGGTTGGTACGCGACGGACACCTCTGTCCCCCTGACCGAAAACACCTATGAAGCCATCTATTGGTCTGCCCAGACCGCAGTCGAGACCGCCACACGCGTCGCAGCAGGCGAACAGATGGTCTATGGCCTGTGCCGGCCGCCAGGCCATCACGCCTTGTCAAATGGCGCCAACGGCTTTTGCATCTTCAACAATGCAGCTATCGCGGCCCAGCTGCTGCGCGGCACATTCTCGAAGGTCGCTGTCTTTGACATCGACACCCATACAGGCAATGGCACCATGGACATCTTCTATGACCGCAGTGATGTCTTCATGTGCTCGCTCCACGTCGATCCAGACAATTATCCGACCTACTATCTGGGCTACGAGGACGAACGCGGCGAAGGCGATGGCGATGGCACAACCTTGAACCTCACGCTTCAGCCCGGTGCAGGGGAAGACGCCATCCTGTCACGCTTCCGTGAAGGTGTAAGAGCCATCCAGGCCTTCGGTGCAAAGGCCATTGTCATCTCGCTCGGCTTTGATATGGCCGAGGACGATCCACTTTCCGAAGTCGGCATGACGGGCAAGGGCTTTGCCACAATGGCACGCGAAATCGTCCAGATGGGACTGCCGACAGCCCTCATTCAGGAAGGCGGCTACCTCGGCCCGTCACTTTCAAACAATGCAGAGGCGTATCTGACTGCCTGCCGCGACGAACTGGGCAAGTCCGGCAGCACCTGATGCACTCGCCGAGAAGAGAAACGATCTAAGCAAGGCGCATGAGCATTCCGGCTATGAGCTGCGCGCGCTCAACCAGACTGTCGATGTAGATATGTTCATCGAGCGTGTGCAACCCTCGGCCGCGAACCCCAATGGAATCCAGGGTCGGAATGCCCATCGCTCCGGTAAAGTTGCCGTCTGATCCACCGCCCGCACTGCCGTGCGTCAGATCGAAGCCGATTTCCTTGGCGACATCACGTGCAAGATCATACATCGCCAGGGTTTCGGAAGACGGCTCCCACACCGGCCGCGTCACACTCTGTGTCACCTCGAAAACGACACCACCTGCTTCTTCGTTCAGCGCAAGCATCCGCTCGACACCGTCATCAAGGTCGGCCTGACGCTTGGCCATACTCAGAACCTCCGCCTCGCACAGCGACGACACGCAATTGACCCACTGGCCGCCTTTGACGACGCCGACGCTGAATGTGCAGTCTGGCGTGGTCAGCGCCTCGATCTGGAGGATTTTCCGCGCCATGGCAGCGATCGCCGAGCGCCCATCCTCAAGCGCCCAGCTGGCATGGCTCGACTTGCCCTTGGCTTTCAGGTGAAAACGCGCGATTGCATAGCGCCCGGTGACAGCACCGCCGTCCGCGCTCGCAGGCTCCGGGACCAGAACATATTTGTTCTTCCGCGCCTCCATTTCGATCAGCTCACGCGTCGACGGCGTTCCAACCTCTTCGTCGGGAGTGAACAGGACCGTGACCGGCAGAGGCGTTTCATAGCCTGCGAGCGCAAGTTTTCGAATGGCGTCGATCGCGAGGTAGTTCCCCGCCTTCATGTCCATCACGCCCGGCCCGTAGCATTTGTTGCCATCGATCCGCCATGGCAAGACATCAAGAGTCCCGACGGGATGCACAGTATCAAGGTGGCCGGAAATCAGGATCCCCGGCTCCCCAGCCGATTTGTGCGGAAAGGTCGCTCGGACCGATCCGCCAAAGCCCATGCGTCCAGGAATTCGCTCAATCGTCGCGCCAGCGGCCACAAGGTCATAGATTGCAAGATCCATCATGCGGTCGACTGCTGCCGCGTCATAGGTAGGGCTTTCGCACTCCACCCAGGGCTTCAAGCCCGCGAGAATCTGACCAGCATCGAATCCAAGCTCGGCGAGAACCATTACGACCTCTTTTTGACCATGAAATGCGGAAATGCCCGCGAAAAGATGGAGTGAGTAGCGCTAAATATTGCGCGCTGCTCATCAAACATGATCATGGCACAGGCCGAGAGCCGCTTCAAACAGCCTGGTGCCCGAACCGCCGCATTCGACGCATCTGGGTGGCCAAAGACAGCGAGAAGGCTGCGAGGCTCACCAACACATCAGATCCTGCGAGCTGAAGCGCTCCGCCGAACCCGAGGGTGGTCCGGCAGAGCTTGCTGCGGGCATCACCACTGATTATACGGCAGGAACTTTCCGCACATCGTGATCTTGACCCTGTCGCCCTTGGGGTTTTCCTCCCGCTCGATCTTCAGGTCAAAATCAATCGCACTCATGATACCGTCGCCAAATTCCTCGTGGATCAGCTCCTTGATGGTGTCACCATAGACATAGGTGATTTCAAAGAACCGGTAGATCAACGGATCCTTGGAGACGGTCTCAGCTTCCTGTGCCTTCTTGGGCGGCAGCTGCAACGCAATTTCCACGTCCTTGGTCCGATTGCCAAGCCCTAGAAACGCCGCCACTTTTGCCGCCGCCTCGGCAGGCAGTGCATTCTGGCCAAGGCATGCGGAAACGACAAAGACATCGGACATGCCGGCGGCGGCCGAAATGTCGGCCCAGCTCGCCTGCCTGGCGAATTTCGCAGCCATGACCAGTTCGGTCATTTCAAGTTTTGTCATCAGCGGCGCCAATGTCACATCAGCGGACGGCATGGTCGTCACGGTGCTCATAATTGCTCTCCAGTAATAGGTTGTCGGTTCGTTTGAATAAGTCTTGCAGACAGAGGCCCGCATGCCCGCCAGGCCACGCACACGGCATTCGACCGTGGCTCTCGGGCTCAGCGCTTCTTTGCTGAGCAATGCGCCGGCGGCAGGCAGCCGCCGGCTGGAAGCCGGCCTTAGAACGGCAGACCTTCCTCGATCGGGAGCGCAGGATCCCGGGACCATTCATTCCACGAGCCGAAGTAGATCTTGACGTCTTTCACGCCAGCTTCCTTCAGCGCCAGATAGGTGTTCGATGCGCGAGCGCCCTTGAAACAATAGAGCGCGACGGGCGTCTCCGGCGTGATGCCAACCGTGGCGCATTCAGCCAGAACCTCTTCCTTGGACTTGATCATCGGCCCGGACGCCGTCGGCTTCATCATCCGGTACCATTCGATCCACCTGGCACCTGGAATACGCCCCTTGCGCGGGCAGAAGTCCTTGCCATATGGCGAAGAGCTTTCCGCAATCCACTCGTCGATATCACGCACGTCCAGTTTGACGACCTCTTCGCTGTCGACAGCGCTCATCATGTCGCTGACATTCATCATCAAGTCAGCCCCGGCATCAGAAACCGGGAAGGCCTTGGGCTCCGGAGCAACAGCATCGGTTGATGCTGTTAGACCTGCGGCGGTCCAGGCTTCATAGCCACCATGGAGGACCTTGATCTTCGGATAGCCGAGATACTGCAGCAGGAAGTACCCCCGGCAGGACTGTCCAAAGCCCGACGCCATGGATTGTTCGTAGATCACCGCGGTCTCTGCACCCGACAAACCGACGGAGCCGAACTCTTCGGCGAACTTGCCGCGCAATTCGGCAATGCCTTCGGGTGACGACGTCGCCAGATAGGTGAAGATGTCATGCAGGTTGACAGCCCCGGGAATATGACCGGCGGCATAAGCGTCTGGTGCCCGCGTGTCGATCACGACACAGGGTTCACTGGCGCACAGGCTTTCAAGGCCTTCGGGAGAAATCAAAGTACCATCGGTCATTGTCACTACTCCTTCTTCAAAAACAAATCGGTGAGATCAGGCGGCCCCGAGATCGGACAGCATTTTTCTGAGTTGCTTGGTGGCAGGCGTCACGATGGCGACGAAGTAGGCCTCACGCAGTCGGCGCTGAGCAGCTCCGCGGCGGACATAGCCACGAGCTCCGCAATGGAGCATCGCGTTGTGCGCGGCAGCAACGGAGGCATCACCGGCGGCCAGGCGCGCCTTGATGACGCGAATGAAATACTCCTTCGACGGATCGAAGGGTGTGCGTGCGAGCTCGAAGACCTCGCGCTCCATGGCGTCCAGCTGAGCCCTGAAGTCGTCGGGTTGATCTGGAAGATGACAATTGACGTGAGACAGCGTCTGACCGGCCTGTTCCATGAGGTCGATGCATGACCGGATCATGCCGAACGCCATACCTGCCTGCAGCAAGATGAAACCGGCACGAATACGCGGGATGTAGTCGTCGATCGGATCGGCAAGCACGCTTTCGGCTGGAATGAACGCGTTGCGCAACTGGATGGCGAAGGTCCTGGTGCCGTCCAGAGCAACAAAATCATCATTTTCCGAGATCTTCACGCCCTCGGCTGAACAATCGGCAACGGCCATAACCTTGCGATCCTCCTCGCCAGGAAGTGCGAAGACGATGCCGAAATGATGATCTTCTCCAAGGTTGGAGACCCAGGGCAAGGTGCCCGTGACTTCAAACCCGCCATCAACCCTGACGCCCTTGAGGCGAAGCTTCTCGATGCCGAAGAGAGATTTCATCGGGTTGGACAGACCGGTGCCGCCAAGAACCTCACCGCTGGCCACCTTGGGGCCGAGGTTTTTCTTGAGCGCGTCGTTGCCGGAGTTGGCGATGTACCAGGCGAGCGCATCCTGACACCAAACGCAGAAGGCCGTGGACAGGCACTCTTCCCCTACGATTGACATAGCGCGGATCGCGGTCTCCAGATCGAAGGCGTCCGGAGACGGCGACGATGCAGACGTCATCGGCGCATGCTGCCCATAGGCCCCTGCTTCGCCAAGCGCACGCATCACGTTTTCCGGATAGACACCCTTGAGATCGATATCGTGAACGAGCGGCGCGAGGTCGGTCTTGGCGATCTGCGTCACATTCGCCAAGATGCTTTCGATCCTGTTCGGCGAGACCGCTTCGTCGACCGTTTTGAGCTGTACCTGTGCGTTCATCTTCACGCCTCCTCGTTCCCCGGATTCGGGTTTGCTGTCGGGAAGGTCCGCCCGGCTTTGAACAGGCCGGGCGGACCGTTTGATCAAGCGGAAGCCGCAACCATGGTCACGGGCCGCGAGAAGGTATTGAACACCGGTGACCACTGACACACATGGGCGACCAGCTCCTCGATGACCTCCTGGGGCGCGTCGGCGTCCATGTGGACATTGATCCTCACGTCCGTGAAACCGACAGGCTTCTCGCTGACGTCGCCAGTTCCCCAGACGGCGGTGATGTTGAGATCACCTTCGAGCTCAACCTCGAGCGAATTGATCGTGATGCCCCGGTGAACGGCATTGGCGTGCAGGCCGACGGCAATGCAGGAACCGAGAGCGGCCAGAGACGCTTCCGAAGGGTTTGGCGCTGTGTCGTCACCCAGGAGACCCGGCGGCTCGTCGACGATATAGGGCTCTAGATCGCGGATATAGTTGGCATGGCGAAAGCGCCCCTCGGCGACGGTCTTGCACTTCAGGGTCTTGACCGCTTTCGGGTCTTTCTTGCCATTCTCGATCAGGGCTTCGAGACCACCCTTGTCGATCGGCGCCAAACACCCGGTCAGGGCTGTTGCGGGTTCGGACATCTATTTCTCCTTCTTGGTTTCCTTGGGCAAAATGAAATCAGGATGATCGCAACCAGCTGAGCTTTGCGATGGCCAGCTGCAACAGGGAATCGAGGCTGAAACCGATCACCCCGATGATCACGACGGTGGCCGCGAGCCGGTCGTATTCGAGCGTGTCGCGGGCGTCGTTGATGGCGTAGCCGAGGCCAGATGTGACCCCGAGGTACTCGGCTGGAACGAGAATGATCCAGGCCACACCGAGTGCCAGACGAATACCTGACAGGATGTCCTGCGAGATCGCCGGCAAGATGATGACAAACAGCAGGTGCCAGGGACGTGCGCCAAGATTACGCGCAACCTTGAACCAGGACGGTTCGATGCGCCTCAGTCCGGAAGCTGTTGAAAAAAGCACCGGCCAGATGGCGGCAACCGTAATCAGGAAGACAATTGCACCTTCCCACGTGGCAAAGGCCATGACGGCAATCGGCATCCACGACAGCGGCGAGATCATTCTCAAGAACTGAAACGGGACATTGGTGAGCTTGCGGAATCCGGTGATCGCCCCGACCAGAATGCCGACCGGCACCCCAATCGCGATGGCCCAGAACAAACCGGAAGCAACCCTGATCAGACTGGGAATCGTGATCTGAACGGCCTCTCCTGTGCGGACCATCTCCGAAAGGCGCTCGAGGGTTGGGGCCGGTGCGAAATCGGCGAAGGCGTAGAGGTCGTCCGACGCCTCAACCATACGGCCTCCAACCCACCAGACGGCGAGGAGCAAGGCGAGACCGGCGAGCGAATAGCCGAGGCTCTCCAGCGCATTCTTCATGCCGTCCGACACCAAGGGTTTGCCGCTAGCCGCTCTGGAAGCGGGTGTGAAACCCGCCTCCTGGTTCAGGGCGTGGCTCGTCTCGCTCACAGCGACAGAACCTCCTCACGGTTGAACGGATCCTCCGGATTGACTGACGGGTCGTTCTTCCACTCAGGATATTTTTCGAGGGAAGCCTTGACGAAACTCCGGTCCACCAGATCGTCGGCAACGAACGAGGGATCGAGATCTGCCAGGAAGTTCTTGTCGCCGCCGACAACCGTCTGCTTCATCTGCTCGACGGTCAGCTTGGTGGCTGATGGATAAGGCCAGGGCTGGAAATCGATCCGGCCATTGCCCCACTCGTCAACGTGCTGAACCGCCCCGCTTTCGCGATAGGTCGGCAGGTCGTATTCGGTCATTGCGCGCTTGACCACCGGACCTGGCGCCGGCAGGTAGCCTTCGCCGTTCTTGGAGATGATCTCGGCAACTTCCGCCTTGTTGGTCGAAGCATAGATGGCACCCCGGACCACGGCGTTGACCACTTTCTGGGTCCACTCGGGCCGGGCCTTCGTTGCTTCTTCATGCATGCAGAGCACACAGCACGGATGGTTTTTCCAGATATCACCGGTAAAGCGCAGCATCCGTGCGCCGGCCTTCATCTCACCCAGGGCATTGAACGGTTCGGCGACGATGTAGGCGTCGAGCTTCCGGGCTGCGAGCGACGCCGGCATTTCCGGCGGCGCCATGACCTGAAGGTTGCACTCGTTTTCCGCCAGCGGCTCTCCCGGTCCCTTGATCACCGGAGTGACGCCGGAGGCTCTCAACGCATACTGAAGCACGATGTTGTGCATCGAATACCAGAACGGCACAGCCACCTGCTTGCCGCCAAGCTGGGAAAAGTCAGTTATGTCGGTGTGTTTGCCGACGACAAGGCCGGACCCGTTGGTATGCGCCCAGGCCATGATCTTGACCGGGAAGTCGTTGTTGTAGCGCATCCAGATCGGGATCGGATTGAGGAAGTGCACCACGTTGAACTTGTTGGACACAAAGCCCTCGATCAGCGGTGACCAGCCGCGGATCAAGGTCGGCCGTTCAGCGTCCAGTCCCTCGTCTGCAAAGAAGCCCTTCGCGTGCGCCACGAGCAAGGCGGTGGCATCGGTGATGGGCAGATAGCCAATGCGCACCACTTCATCATCCTGGGCGTAGGACATCTGCGGCAGTGACGAAAGAAGCCCCGACAGCGACGCGAACAGACCGCCCTTGGCGAACATGTTCAGCATTTCGCGACGGGAATAGTCACCCGCATAGGCTTCGCCGGCCCATTTCTGCATGGCCCAGTCAAATTCCTCAGTTTTCAAGCTGTCGAGGTAGGTGCTGTCGGTCTTGCTCATGATTTGATGCCTTTGCGGTCTGAAATAGGGGTCAATTGGCTGCCAGTCGTTCAACTGGCGCTGGTACGTTCAAGCTCTTGTCTGAAATGAAATCTTGCGCTTCAGCCATGGTCAGACCGGCCGCAGCCTCATAGGCCGCCACAAGCTGGCGGCGCACATCGGAAAATTCCGGCATGGAGGGTAGTCGGTCGCCAGGTATCGGTATCGCGATCTCGGCATCGATGTCGCCCGGGTCGGCCTTCAGCACCAGCGCGCGATCCGCCATCATCACGGCCTCATTGATGTCATGGGTGACAAGCACGAGCGTGATGCCAAGATCCTTGCAGATCCGGCGAATGTCTCTTTGAAGGGCATGACGGGTAAAAGCGTCGAGGGCCGACAGGGGCTCATCGAGAAGCAGAACGTCGGGTTTCAAGGCCAATGATCGCGCAAGGGCAACCCGTTGCTGTTGCCCGCCGGAAAGATCCTGAACGTTGCGTTTGGCGTAGTCGCCGAGTTCAACCAGCTCCAAAACCTCAGGAATGCGGTGGCCGGCCTCCTTCATCTTGCCGTTGAAACGCAAGCCAAGTCCGACGTTCTGTTCAACGCTCATCCATGGATAAAGGCTGGGCGCCTGGAACATCATGATCCGGCTCGGCGACGGCTCAGTGATAAGCCCGCCATCCACCAGGACTTTGCCGACAGACGGCACAGCCAGACCGGACAAAATGTGCAGCAAGGTGGATTTGCCGCAACCAGAGCGGCCAATCAACGCCAGAGCCTCGCCAGGGCGGATTTCCAGATCTATCTGTCCGAGGACTTTTGCCCCTCCACCCTTGTAGGTATGCGAGACACCGATCGTCTGAATATGAGCACCGCCAGCCATGAACCGCTCCAAATAGAAAACATACCGTTCTGTTTCCCATAAGCAGAGACCGTGCCAAAGTGCACCAAACGCCCTTACCTATTGTTATTGCTGAATGTTTGAAGAAGAAGTCGAGATTGCAGCTGAAAGCGCACTGCACAATTAGCGACCGTCCGCACCGGTAAAGCGCCTATTTCCGCGCCCGGTGTACCTGAAGTTCACCGAAACATTGCCCATTCCCTGATTGAAATGCGTGCGTGTGTCCGTTAGTCAAAAGAAACAGATCGGTCGGTATTCTGAAAAAGGCTTTTAAAGTGTCTCTCGCCGAAAACGACGCGCCAAATGCAATTGCAACTTCCAACCCTGCATCAGGACGCGGGGCCGCCCGCGAACGGCTTCTGCTCGCTGCATCTGACTTGTTTTGCAAGCAAGGCATCAACGCAACTGGCGTCGATGCGGTCATCGCGGCCGCCAGCACAGCCAAAACGACCCTCTATAAGGCCTTCGGCTCCAAGGAAGGCCTTGTCGAAGCCGTGCTGGAACGCGAGGGCGAAACCTGGCGCAAATGGTTCGTGGCCGAAGTCGATGCCCTGCCCGGTTGCCCGGCTGACAAACTCGTTCACCTGTTCGATGTCCTGAAGAAGTGGTTTGCCGAAGAGCATTTTTACGGCTGCCCCTTCATCAACGCGGTTGCCGAACACGACAAGGATGACGACCGCATGCGCGCAATTGCGCTTCGGCACAAGACGGTCGTTCTCGACAAGATCCGCGAGTTGGCGCGTGAGGCACGACCGGAAGACGCAGAAGGCCTGACCCATGAAATGGCGCTGCTGATCGATGGGGCCATTGTCGCAGCCTTGATCACCCGCGACCCGAATATTGCTGATCACGCCCGCAATGCAGCTGCCAGAATCCTGAACAATTACAACTAATTACTGTGGTTAGTAGGCGCTACAGGTCCGCGAGGGCGAGCGCCAGCTGATTGGCGAACCGTGCCGAGGCCACCGGCAGCGTACGACCCTTCATTTGCAGCAGAGACAGGTTGCCCGGCGAAATATCGCGCACGGACAAAGGCTTGAAAGCAAGCCGGTCGTCTTGGCCGATATTCAGGCCGATGGGAAACTGAAAGCCGATGGCCTGGTCATTCTGGACGTAATGGCGCATGAACTCAAAGGATTCTGCCTCGATCGTCGGCGCTAGTTTCTGGGACATGCGGCCAACGGCTAGGTCAAGAAGGTAACGAATGCCGATTGCTGGCGGCGGCACCACATGCGGATACGCCAAACAGTCTCTGAGCCGCAATTCATCCTTCGCAGCCAACGGGTGGTTCCGCTCCATCACCGCATAGACCGGCTGGGTGATCGACATGATCACATCGAATTCGGCCAGATGACGCGGCTCGAACACAAGCGCAAGATCGCTATTGTAGCTGCGAAGCTCCATCTCCGCCGCATCCCTGTCGCGTACATTGACCGAAAAGGTGACACCCGGATGCTCACGCCGGTACTCGGCGATCTTGCTCGGCATGAAATACGGCTGAATGGCCTGTGAGCAGGAAATCGAGACGCGCCCCCGACGGATGCCGGAAAGGTCGGCAACCTGTGCCCTCACCCGTTCCAGATCAGACGATTGCGTCCGAATGTGCTGGATCAGCAGTTCCCCAGCCGGATTAAGCCGTACACCACGCGGAAGGCGTTCAAAAATCGGGGCGCCAAACTCTGCCTCGAACCCCTGGATCCGCCGGTTCAAGGCGGAAGAGGTAATGTTCATGTCTTCAGCAGCTTTTCGAATAGAGCCCGCCTGAGCGACGGCTTCGATCAGCAGCAGTGTCTGAAGATGCTTCATTTTCAGAACCTTATGGATAGCGCTGCATTTAAAGAAGCGCAAAGCTGCAAAATTAGCAATAGAAGTACGCACTAATTCTGCGCATCGTTGCTTCAACAGATCGGAAGCAGGGCTTCCTTCATCAATATGAGGACCGACGCGATGAACGACACTTCCCGACGCAGTTTCTTGAAGGGAGCTGGTGCAACGGCTCTTGGAGCATCTGTCTTACCATTCCTGAAGGTTCTTCCCGCCTCTGCGGCAAGCGGCGACGTCGTCGTGGCCGTCACCGGCCAGACGATCAACAGCCTGGACATCCATCGCACGGGAACCAACCGCCCCAGCTATCAGGTTGCGGTCAATGTCTATGACCGGCTCGTCAGCTTTGGCACCAAGACGCTCGCGGACGGCAGCCTGTCTTACGATTATTCCGTGATCGAGCCGGAAGTTGCCGAGAGCTGGGAATTTGCGGACGATGGCATGGCGATCGTGTTCAAGCTGCGCCCGGAAGGCAAATTTCAGGATGGATCGCCGATCACCGCCGCCGACGTGAAGTGGTCCTTTGACCGCGCTGTCAGCGTCGGAGGTTTCCCGACGGTCCAGATGAAAGCTGGCTCCCTTGAAAAGCCGGAACAGTTTGAAGCCATTGACGACCTGACCTTCAAGATCAACCTTCTGCGCAAGTCCAAGCTGACACTGCCTGATCTCGCGGTCCCAGTTCCGATGATCATCAACTCCAAGGTTGCCCTTGCGAATGCGACCGAGGAAGACCCTTGGGCGATGGAATATCTGCACAAGACGCCGGCTGGTTCCGGTGCCTTCAAGGTTGCCACCTGGAAACCCGGTGAGCAGCTTGTTTATGAGCGCAACGACGACTGGACCTCAGGTCCTTTGCCGGCAGTCAAGCGCGTGGTCCTGCGGGAGGTTCCGAGCCCGGCCACCCGCCGTGCCCTTCTGGAGCGCGGGGATGTGAACATGTCCTTCAACATGCCCAACAAGGACGCGAAGGAATTGTCCGATCTTGACGGCATCACCGTCGCGACCACGCCAATTGAGAACTCCATCTACTGCCTGTGCCCAAACCTCGCGTTCGAACCCTTCAAGGACAAGCGCGTCCGCCAGGCTATCGCCTTCGCCGTCCCATATGATGAGGTTTTCCAGACCGCAGCCTATGGTAGAGGTGCCCCCATGTGGGGCGGCGAAAACGCCACACCGACCGACATTTCCTGGCCTCAGAAGTTCCCTTATTCGACGGATCTCGAAAAGGCCAAGGTGCTTCTGGAAGAAGCAGGCTACGGCGACGGCTTCGAAGTTCCTTTGTCGATCTCGCTGAGCCAGGCCGACTGGATGGAGCCGACTGCGCTGCTCATTCAGGAAAACCTTGCCAAGATCGGCATCACCGCAACCATCGAAAAGGTTCCCGGCGCGAATTGGCGCACGGCGTCTCTCGTCGAAAAGCGGTTGCCGCTTCATCTCGAGACCTTCGGCGGTTGGCTGAACTACCCGTGCTACTACTTCTTCTGGGCGTATCTGGAAGGTCACCTGTTCAATTCCTCAAACTACCGCAACGAGGAAATTGAGGCTCTGACCGCAGAGACCCTGCACATGTCCGTGGAAGACCCGGAATATGCCCCGAAGATCAAGCGCATGATCGAAATCGTCTGGGATGAAGTGCCTCGTATTGCCCTGTGGCAACCCGCTCTCAACGTCGGCACCCATGACGTGTCGGGCTACGAGTACTGGTTCCACCGCCAGCTCGACATCCGCGGCCTAAAAAAGGCATAGGACATGCTGCCGGATCGCTTTTTGACCATCGGGCTCAGGATCGCCCAGGCCATACCTGTCATCTTCGGGGTCATCGTGGTCAGTTTCATCCTGACCCGGGCACTGCCAGGCGACCCGGCAGTCTATTTTGCAGGCGCGGCTGCGGATGAGGCATCAATTGCCGAAGTCCGCAGTGCCCTCGGACTGGACAAATCCCTGCCCGCACAGTTCTGGATCTATCTGACGGACCTGGCGTCCGGCGATCTGGGCCAGTCCATCTCAACCGGACAATCCGTTGCATCGGACCTGGCAACCCGGCTTCCCGCGTCGCTCGAACTGACACTGATCTCACTCGTCCTGTCCTGTTCGATTGCCATTCCGCTGGGGGTTCTCGCGGCCACCCGCCCAGGATCGGCCGTCGACCATCTGTGCCGCGTTCTAGTCACCGCGGGCGTGTCCCTGCCCACCTTTTTCACCGGTGTCGTGCTGATCTACGTCTTCTACTATCTGCTCGGAATAGCGCCCTCACCGCTTGGCCGGCTCGATTTCATCTACATCGAGCCAGATCAGGTGACCGGGTTCTATCTGATTGATGCGGCCATCGCCGGCGATTGGGAAACCTGGACAGGTGCTCTCAAGCAGCTGGTCCTTCCCGCAATCACGCTTGCACTTTTCACCCTCGCCCCGCTGGCCCGAATGACCCGCGCCGCCATGCTCAGCGCGCTCTCTTCCGACTATGTTCGCACAGCGCGGGCCGCCGGCCTGACGGAAGAAAAGGTGCTGTCCACCTATGCCTTCCGAAACGCTCTCTTGCCCGTCGTGACCACGCTCGGAATGGTTTTCTCCTTCACACTTGGCGCCAACGTCCTGGTTGAAAAGGTCTTCGCCTGGCCAGGCATCGGTTCCTACGCGGTCGAGGCGCTGGTCGTCTCCGACTATGCCGCCGTTCAGGGCTTTGTTCTTGCCATGGCCTTGCTGTTCGTGGCGCTCAACCTTGTCATCGATCTCACCTACACGATGATCGACCCGCGCATCGGATTTCAAACCAAATGACCGACAGCGCCCAAAACCTTTGCCCACAAACACACACGGACGGCCCACTGGCGCATATGGTCTATGTGCTTCGGTCCAATCCGGTCACCCTACTCGCCTTCGCGATGTTCCTGGTGCTCATCGTGGCGGCACTCTTCGGTCCTTCGCTCGTTGCCTATGATCCGCTCGCCTCAAACGCATCGCGGGCGCTTCAGCCACCCTCTTGGGACCATCTCTTCGGCACCGACAACCTCGGCCGGGATGTCTTCAGCCGGGTCATCGTGGCAACGCGGCTGGATCTGGCGATTTCGATCGCCGCCGTCGCCCTGTCTTTCGTCATCGGCTCGGTTCTGGGAGCTATTGCCGGCTATTGGGGCGGCTGGCTCGATGCTGTTCTCAACCGCCTGTTTGACACGATCATGGCCTTTCCTCTGTTCGTGCTGGCCATGGGCATCGTCGCAGCGCTCGGCAACACGGTGGAAAACATCGTCTACGCCACGGCAGTCATCAACATTCCCTTCTACGCCCGCCTCGTCCGGGCAGAAGTGAACATCCGGCGCGATTCCGGCTTTGCGCTCGCGGCAAAGCTGTCCGGCAATTCCGACCTTCGCGTCCTTGCCCTTCATATCTATCCGAACGCACTGCCGCCGATGATGGTTCAGGTCTCACTCAACCTGGGCTGGGCCATCTTGAACGCGGCCGGTCTCAGCTTCATCGGCATGGGCGTCCGCCCGCCGACCGCGGAGTGGGGCATCATGGTCGCCGAGGGCGCAAACTTCATCGTATCAGGCGAATGGTGGTTGGCCTTTTTCCCCGGTTTTGCCCTGATGTTCGCGGTGTTCACTTTCAATCTTCTGGGAGACGGGTTGCGCGACATAGTCGACCCCCGGCAGCGCACATGAGCCTGCTTTCAATCGACAAGCTCAAGGTCTCCTTTCAGACCCGACGAGGCGAAGTTCAAGCCGTTCGCGGTGTCTCGCTCAACGTCGCAAAGGGCGAAATTCTAGGAATTGTTGGCGAGTCCGGCTCCGGCAAATCAGTCACTTCCTACGCCCTGATGCACCTGTTGGACAAAGGCGGCTCGATCACCGGCGGCACCCTTTCCTATGGCGGGCTTGATCTCAAAAACGCCAAGGAGAGCGCCATGCGCGATCTTCGTGGACGCGAGGTCTCGATGATCTTTCAAAACCCGCGTGCGGCGCTCAACCCGATCCGCAAAGTCGGTCATCAGATCGAGGACGTCTTGCGCCGCCACGCCAAGGCAACCCGTTTCACGGCCAGGGCGAAAGCCATCAAGGCCCTTGAGGCCGTCCGCATTCATGACGCCGAAGCGCGCTATCACGCCTACCCGTTTGAGCTGTCAGGCGGCATGTGCCAACGCGTCGTGATCGCTATTGCCCTCGCCTGTGACCCGAAATTGCTCATCGCGGACGAGCCGACAACAGGCCTCGATATCACCACCCAAAAAGCGGTGATGGATCTGATCAGCGAATTGATCTCAGAACGCGGCATGAGCGCATTGGTCATCACCCATGACCTGGGTCTGGGGGCTCAATACTGCGACCGGATCGTTGTCATGAAAGACGGAAAAGTCGTTGAAGAAGGTGCGCCGGAGCAGCTTTTCGTCGCCCCCAAGCACGCCTACACCCGAAAACTCGTGGACGCCACGCCACGTGCGGGAGCTGAAGTGCGCTCGCTCCTGCCCACGAGCAAACGCACGCCAATGCCGCAGTTTCATCCCTCAGGCACGCCGCTTCTGGAAGTCCGCGATCTTGTTAAGACCTATCAGGGCAAGTCCGGTCCGGTGCACGCGGTCAAGGGCATCTCATTTGATGTTCAAAAGGGTCAAAGCGTCGGCCTCGTCGGGGAATCCGGCTGCGGCAAGTCGACGACATCCTCAATGCTTGTGCGTCTGGACGATCCGACAAGCGGCGTCATTCGCTTCAATGGTGAGGATCTTGCGCAAACCCCGGCACAGTCCTTTGCCCGCGATCCGCGCCGCGCGTCGATCCAGATGGTTTTTCAGGATGCGACCGACAGCTTCAACCCGCGCCATACCGCGCGGCAGTCCATAAGCGAGCCTCTTGCACGTCTGGCAAAGATGGACCGTACACAAAGGCGGGCACGCGTCGAGGAACTGGCGGACCTTGTCGGACTTCCGCAGCCCTTGCTAGACCGGTTTCCGCACCAGCTCTCCGGGGGCCAAAAGGCACGTGTAGGGATAGCCCGCGCAATTGCCCTCAATCCAGAGTTTCTGGTGCTTGATGAGCCAACAGCCGCTTTGGATGTTTCCATCCAGGCTGTGGTCCTGAACCTTCTTGTCGACCTGCGCGCTAAGCTCGGCGTCAGCTATCTCTTCGTCAGCCATGATCTTCATGTCGTTCGACTGCTCTGTGACCATGTGGTCGTGATGAAGGACGGCGAGATCATAGAGCAAGGACCCACGGCTCAGGTCATGGACACGCCTGCCCACCCCTATACCCGTGCGTTGCTATCAGCAGCCCCAAAGCCCCCGACTTTGACGAGACCGACCTTTTCGGCGGCCTGACAACAACAAGAAAATGTTGAGGTATTTCGATGTTTGACCTTCCCTTCACTCTCACGTCACTGCACACCGCCTATCAGGACGGGCTGCCGGCGGGCGATGTCGTTGAAGAGGTCTATCGCCGGATAGAGGAAATCGCCGACCCAGGCATCTTCATTCACCTCATCGATAAGGCGGAACTCCTCGAAGAAGCCGCCGCGCTGGGTTCGTTTGATCCGGCCAGGCCGCTCTGGGGCATTCCCTTCGTGATCAAGGACAACATCGACGCGGCCGGAAAACCGACGACCGCTGGCTGTCCAGCTTACGAATTCCTCGCCGAAACAGACGCCTTTGTCGTTGCCAAGCTGAAAGCGGCTGGGGCGCTTTTGATCGGCAAAACCAATCTCGATCAGTTTGCGACCGGGCTTGTTGGCGTGAGGTCCCCCTACCAGCCACCAAAGAATGCAGTAGACCCGGCCATGGTTCCAGGCGGTTCCTCATCAGGCTCAGCTGTCGCTGTCGGCCACGGCATTGTCAGCTTTTCGCTCGGCACGGACACCGCCGGTTCCGGCCGCGTGCCGGCCGCCCTCAACAATATCGTCGGTCTCAAGCCAACCCTTGGCGCACTCTCTGCAAGCGGCGTCGTGCCAGCGTGCCGCAGCCTAGACACCATTTCCATCTTCGCGCTGACGGTCGAAGACGCATATGCGGCCTACCAGGCAGCTGCCGGCTTTGACGCAGCCGATGCCTATTCACGCTCAATCGCAGCGCCTCCTCTCTCTGCTGTCCCGCCAAAGCTTCGCATTGGCATCCCGGATGCTGCGTCGATCGAGTTCTTCGGCGACGAAGTGCAGGCGCAATCCTTTGCCGATACGATTGCGCTTTTGAAAGATGACGGCACCGACATCATCGAAGTCGACTTCACGCCCTTTTATGACGTCGCCCACATGCTCTACGAAGGCGCCTGGGTTGCCGAGCGCCACACGGTTCTTGAGGACCTGATGCGCGACACGCCGGAGGTCGTCCATCCGGTGACGCGGCAGGTCGTAGGCGCAGCGCTGAAACTGTCAGCAACTGACGCTTTCCGCGGGATCTACCGGCTGAAGGAACTGGCCCGCAAGACTGAACCGGTGATGCAATCGGTAGACCTGCTGTGCGTGCCGACCATGCCGACCTTCTATTCCGTCGCCGACCTGGACGCAGATCCCATTGGCCCCAATTCGCGAAACGGCACCTATACCAACTTCGTCAATCTGCTCGACATGTGCGGCCTGGCCGTTCCGGTCGCACCACGCTCAGACGGCCGCCCCGGCAACGTGACATTGCTTGCAGCCGCAGGGCGCGACGGCTTCCTCGCTGCCCTCGGATCAAGGTTAGAGCAAGCTGCGCCCCACACGCTCGGCGCGACTGGCTGGGCCTTGCCCAAATCAACAGATCTCGTGCCCGGGGCAACCACAGGTGAACTCGCTCTGGCGGTCTGCGGCGCGCACATGTCCGGCATGGCGCTTAATCATGAGCTGACCTCCCGCAGCGCACGCTTTCTCGAAACGGCCACCACCGGCAAAGCCTATTCATTCTACGCTCTGGCAGGCGGTCCGCCCAAAAGACCAGGCCTCGTGCGTGGCAAAGACGGGTCCGGCGGAGAAATAGACCTTGAAATCTGGGCGCTCCCCCTGAGCGAGGTTGGCAGTTTTCTTGCAAGCATTCCCGAGCCACTTGGACTTGGAACAATCGAACTGGCCGATGGTCGATCGGTTCAGGGCTTCATTTGCGAAGCCGCAGGAACCGATGGGGCCGAGAACATCACGCACCTGAAGAGCTGGCGTACCTACATCGATACGCTTGGACAAACACAACCCGTTGCAGCGGCGGAATAGACCGCTCCGGGTCAAAAGGCAGAACCGAAAACGATGAGCGAACTTGAGCTCCCAGTGATTGATTTGGCACCGGCTTTTGCCGGCACACCGGAGGGCTTGCAACTAGTTGCAGGCGAACTGGGAAAGGCCGCGCGGGAAACCGGTTTTTTCTACGTCCGCAACCACGGCGTCGAGGCAGAACTGATCGACGCGACGTTTACCGCCGCCCACACGCTTTTCGCTCAACCGACAGATGCCAAAGCCGCCTTGAGCCGGAACTTCTTCAAGACCAATCGTGGCTACGTGCCGATGAAGGGCGAAAACCTTGATCCGACGAAGCCCTCGGACCTCAAGGAAGCCTATAACATCGGTCTCGATTTGAGCGCCGATGACCCGCGCATCCTGGCAGGTGAGCCCTTTCGTGCCGTCAATCTCTGGCCGGAGCTGCCCGGTTGGAGGGACACAGTCTTAAGCTATTTCAACGCGGTCTGGGGCCTTGGCCGTACCCTGCACAGGGCCATTGCGCTCGATCTTGGCATCGAGCAGACATTCTTCGAAGACAAACTCGACGCTCCATTGGCAACGCTCCGCCTGCTGCATTATCCGCCACAGCCTGATGATGCGGATGCCGGGCAGATCGGCGCCGGTACGCACACCGACTACGGCAACATCACCATCCTCCTGCCCGACGCCGTCGGCGGCCTCGAGGTCCAGCGCCGTGATGGCGTCTGGCTGAAAGCCCCGACCATCGAGGGCGCATTCGTATGCAACATCGGCGATTGCCTGATGCGGTGGACCAACAACATCTATGTTTCGACACCTCACCGGGTGGTCAACACCGGCGGCCGGGAGCGTTACTCCATCGCCTTTTTCCTGGATCCGAATCCGGACGCGGAGGTCGCCTGCCTGCCGACCTGTCAGAGTTCGGATAAGCCAGCGAAATACCCGCCGGTCAGTGGCGCCGATTATTTGCGCATGCGCCTCGATGCCAGCTATGAACCGGTCAAGACAGCTGCGAGCGAGGACATCCGCTCATGAGAGAAGCTGCACAAATTCTACTCACCACCAGCAAGACTGGTGGCTTTTTAGCACCTTATCGACCCTCGGGCTGCCCTCTCGCAGCTCGCAAACCGATCTCGTTCCCGAAATCGTCCGTTCGGCAGCCCTTTAGACCATCTGCAGCCGCAGATGGCGCATTTGGCATGCCGGTTGCTGATGAAAGTACGAGGTCAAGCTTGGGCAAGACGCCCGCTCCAACCCGCACTGATATGGGAGCCTGAACATGTCAAAATTCCAACTCAACCGCCGGTCGATGCTGCAAAATTCTGCAGCCGGCATCCTTGGCCTTTCCGCCGCCGGCATCGCCAAGTCCGCTTTTGCCAGCGATCTGACTGTCGGCATTGTTTACGTCGGCCCGCGTGACGACTTTGGCTGGAACCAGGCCCATGCGGTTGCCGCCGCCGCCCTGAAGGAAGTCCCGGGTGTCACTGTGGTGGAAGAAGAAAGCGTTCCTGAAACCATCGCAGTCCAAAAGTCGATGGAATCGATGATCAACCTAGACGGCGCGAAGATGATTTTCGCGACCTCCTTCGGCTACTACAAGCCGTTCGTTCTGGATGCCGCCGCCAAGTATCCGGATGTTGAATTCCGTCATGCAGCTCCGCTTTGGACAGACGCCGACCCAAAGAACGCAGGCAGCTATTTCGGCTACCTCGATCAGGCTCACTACGTAGATGGCGTGGCCGCCGGCCTGTCGACCACGACCAACAAGCTCGGCTTCGTCGCGGCCAAGCCGATCGGAACGGTTCTTCGCAACATCAACTCGTTCCTTTTGGGCGCCCGCAAGGTCAACCCGGATGCGACCGTTCAGGTCATCTTCACCGGTGAATGGTCCATGCCCGTTCGTGAAGCCGAAGCTGCAAACGCGCTCGTGGAAGCTGGCTGCGATGTTCTCACCTGCCATGTCGATGGCCCGAAAGTCGTGATCGAGACGGCCGAGGCGCGCGGCATCAAGTGCTGCGGCCACAATGCCTCACAGGCTCCGCTCGCCCCCAACGGTTTCATCACCGGCGCCGAGTACAAATGGGAAACGATCTACAAGCAATTTGCCTCTGACCTTGCTGAGGGCACAGCACTGCCAAACTTCACAGGCGGCGGCTTCGATGTCGATTTCGTTCGCAGCACGCCATACGGCGCAGGCGCCAGCGAAGCTGCCATCGCGGCGGCAGACGCAGCACGCGCTGACGTGACAGCGGGCAAGCCGATCTTCACCGGACCGATCAACAAGCAGGATGGAACGCCGTTGCTGGCTGCTGGTGCAAGCCTCGACAACTACGAGCCATCGCTCGATCAGACCGACTTCCTGGTTGAAGGCGTCATCGGCTCGATCACCTGACGGTTCACCTGGACTGAAACCTCTCCGGAGCTGTCCCGGCTCCGGAGGGACTGCATGCTTTTCGGCAAACCGCCACAAAATGCGAAACTCCAACAGGACAAAGAATGGCCGATACGACCGAGACATTGCCCCTGACAGCGGACAAGGGTCGCTTCAGCGAGACCCTGGAAAGGGTCCGGCGCTCGTCGGAATACGTCGTCATGCCGATCCTGGCCCTGATCGTCTCCGGAATTTTGTTCTCGATCTTCCTGTTTGCCCTCGGCAAGTCTCCTGTTGATTTCTTTTCCCTGGTCTGGCGCGGCGGTTTCGGAACCAGTTTCTCTTGGCAGAACACTCTCGCGCGATCGGCGCCCCTCGTGTTCACAGCTCTCTGCGTTGCCATCCCGGCGCGTCTGGGACTGGTGATCATTGGCGGCGAAGGGGCCCTCGTTCTCGGCGGCTTTGCCGCAGGGGCCATCGCGATCCCGCTGATCGGCGTGGTGCCCTCCTATGTCCTGCTCGCCGTCATGCTTTTAGCGGCCATGATCGCCGGCGGCGCGTGGATTGGATGCGTCGGTGCTCTTCGCCATTTCAGGGGCGTGAATGAAACCATCGCTTCTCTCTTGATGTTCTATATCGCCGTCTCGATCCTGAACTTTTTCGTCGAAGGCGCGCTTCGTGATCCATCCGACCCGAACAAGCCCTCCACGGCGCCAATTGGCTCAGAAAACATGGTGGGCTTCATTCCTGGCACAGACGTCCACTGGGGACTGGTTGTCGGCATTCTCCTCTGCGGTCTCCTGTATCTGCTGATGAACCGGACAACCTTTGGTTTCGCCGCACAGATCGCGGGCGGAAACCTGCGCGCGGCTCAAGCCCAGGGACTTCCCGTCGGCAAGCTGGTGGTGATTTCCTGCGCGATCGCAGGGGCCTGCGCGGGGCTTGCCGGTTTCTTCGAGGTCGCGGCCATCCACGGCAAGGCCAACGCCTCCCTGATCGCCGGTTACGGTTTCACCGGCATCCTCGTCTCGTTTCTCGCACGGCATAACCCACTCGTCATAGTTCCTGTCGCGATTTTCCTCGGCGGCATTGCCGCGTCAGGAGGACTTGTCCAGCGGCGAATGGATCTGCCCGACGCGACCGTTCTACTCCTTCAGGGCCTTATCTTTCTGGTGCTCTTGGTCTCCGAGACCTTCTACGGGCGTCTGCCATTCTTTCGTTCAAAAGGAGCACTGTGATGGGTGACGACACCGGGCTGATGACGGTCCTGCTGGCCATGTTTGCCGGCGCGATCAGGGTCTCGACGCCCTTTCTTTTCGTCAGCCTCGGCGAAATGCTCACCGAGAAATCGGGCCGCATCAATCTTGGTCTCGAGGGCACACTCGTCTTTGGCGCCATGTCCGGTTACGCGATCTCCTATCACACCGGGTCGCCCTGGTTCGGCGTTCTTGTGGCCGGAGTGGCCGGGTCCTTCTTTGGCGCTCTCCATGGTTATCTTTGCAAGCTGCCAAAGGTCAACGACATCGCCATCGGCATCGCGATGATGCTTTTTGGCACGGGTCTCGCCTTCTTCTTCGGCAAGGCCTACATCCAACCCTCGGCTCCGCGCCTGCCCGCACTGTCCCTTGGCAGCTGGAGCGATCACCCCGGAATCCGCCAAGCGCTTGAAATCAATCCTCTGTTCCTGCTGGGGGTTGGTCTTGCCGTGCTCTTGTGGTGGGCTCTGAAGAACACTCGCTACGGGCTGGTCCTGCGCACCACCGGAGACAGTGCACCAGCCGCGCTCGCACTCGGCATCAACGTCAATCTGGTGCGCTTGCTGGCGACCACCGCTGGAGGCTTTTTGGCCGGCATCGGCGGGTCGTTTCTCTCCCTCTACTATCCAGGCAGCTGGACCGAGGGCCTGTCTTCAGGTCAGGGGCTCATGGCAGTGGCCCTCGTGATCTTCGCAAGGTGGAACCCGATCTACTGCTTCTGGGCGGCTCTTCTGTTCGGGGCCGCCGGCGCCCTTGGTCCAGCACTCCAGTCCATCGGCATTTCGCGCGGATATCACTTCTTCAATGCCGCGCCCTACATCCTCACGCTTTTGATCATGATTGTCAGCACATCGCCGAAACGGTCGCTCAAAGGCGCCCCCGGCGAACTGTCCATCACCAAATAAGGAGCCACAGCATGAACGGACTTGGAGGCCTCAACAAAGCGCCCAATGGCGTGGTCCTTGGCATGGTTCAGCTCCAGCTGCCTACAGTGGAAACCGAAATCGACCTGGCAAACCAGACACAGGTTATCGTCGACATGGTGGCCAAGGCACGCCGCAACATGCCGACGATGGATCTGGTGGTCTTTCCCGAATACGCCCTGCACGGCTTGTCCATGGACATCAATCCAGACATCATGTGCCGTCTCGACGGCCCGGAAGTCGCAGCCTTCAAGAAGGCCTGTGTGGACAATGACATCTGGGGTTGCTTCTCCATCATGGAGTTGAACCCCGGCGGCATGCCCTATAACTCCGGTCTGGTCATCGACAACACCGGAGAGCTGAAACTCTACTATCGCAAGATGCACCCCTGGGTCCCCGTCGAGCCCTGGGAACCGGGAGACCAAGGCATCCCGGTCATCGAGGGGCCCAAGGGATCCAAGATCGCCTTGATCATCTGCCACGACGGGATGTTCCCCGAGATGGCGCGCGAATGTGCCTACAAGGGCGCGGAGATCATGATCCGGACGGCAGGCTACACCGCCCCGATCCGCGAGAGCTGGAAGTTCACCAACCAGTCCAACGCCTTCTGCAACCTCATGGTCACGGCAAACGTCTGCATGTGCGGGACAGACGGAACCTTCGATTCAATGGGCGAAGGCATGATCGTCAATTTCGACGGCTCGATCATCGCCCACGGCACCAGCGGTCGTCCCAACGAAATTATCACGGCCGAAGTGCGCCCGGATCTGGTTCGTGAAGCGCGGATCAACTGGAGTGTCGAGAACAACATCTACCAGTTCGGTCATCGCGGCTATGTCGCCGTCAAGGGCGGGGCTCAGGATTGTCCCTATACCTACATGATCGACCTTGCCGCCGGCACCTACAAGCTGCCCTGGGAAGCCGATGTCATCCACACGGACGGAACCTCTTGCGGCTTCGAAGAGCCAACGAGAAGCTTCGGCGAAAACGCCCACAAAGATGCTGCGGAGTAATCCAACATGAGCCTTGCAGAAGACCAGCAGCCTTTTGTCGTCGAAGGTCCCGTTGCAGCGACCCCCTATCTCTGGCCATACAACGGTGACCTGAGACCGAAAAACACCGCGCTGGTGGTCATCGACATGCAGACAGATTTTTGCGGGCCTGGCGGCTACGTTGACAGCATGGGGTATGACATTTCGCTCACCCGTGCACCGATCGCCCCGATCAAGAAGGTGATGACGGCAATGCGCACGGCTGGCTTTCACATCATACACACGCGTGAGGGACACCGCCCCGACCTGGCCGATCTGCCGAACAACAAGCGCTGGCGCTCCCAGCGCATTGGGGCAGGCATCGGAGATCCCGGCCCCTGCGGCAAGATCCTAGTGCGCGGGGAACCGGGTTGGGAGATCATTCCCGAGCTCGCGCCACAGCCGGGCGAACCAATCATCGACAAGCCGGGCAAGGGATCCTTCTGCGCGACGGATCTGGAGCTTCTGCTGCGCACGCGCGGCATCGAAAACCTCGTCCTGGCCGGCATCACGACGGACGTCTGCGTTCACACAACCATGCGCGAGGCAAACGACCGAGGCTTTGAGTGTCTGATCCTCTCCGACTGCTGCGGCGCGACGGATCCAGGCAATCACGAAGCTGCCCTCAAGATGGTCACCATGCAGGGCGGGGTATTTGGCGCGGTCGCCGACAGCAACACCTTTCTCGAAGGCCTTGGCAAGGTCACCGGCAAGGCAACCGCATGACCTCGCTTGCGCATCAACAGGCGGCGCCTTCAAGAGCCGTTGGCATCGAGACGCTCGGCATGACCAAGGTCTTTGGCAACCTTACAGCCCTTGATGATGTCTCCATCCGGGTCGCACCAGGATCGTTTCATGCTCTTCTGGGCGAAAATGGCGCCGGCAAGTCCACTTTGGTCAAATGTGTGATGGGCTTCTATCAGCCGACCCGCGGCACGCTTCTTGTCAACGGCAAGGAAGAGATAGTCGCAAGTCCACGCGCGGCCCATTCGCTCGGCATCGGCATGGTCTACCAGCATTTCACGCTGGTTCCCTCGCTCACCGCTGCCGAGAACCTTGTCATCTCAAGAGCCGACGCCCCGCAAGTGATCGACTGGCACAAGGAACGTCAGGCGCTTTCCGACTTTCTCCAGACAACACCCTTCAGGGTTCCGCTGGATGTGCACGTGTCCTCGCTCTCGGCCGGTGAAAAGCAGAAGCTGGAAATCCTGAAACAACTCTATCTGGATCAACGTTTTCTCATCCTCGATGAACCAACGTCTGTCCTGACACCTGATGAAGCCGATGAGGTTCTCGGCCTTGTCCAGGACATGACAAAGGCGGGCGATCTGACCGTGCTGATGATCACTCACAAGTTCCGGGAAGTGACCAGCTACGCGGACGAAGTGACGGTGCTGCGTCAGGGTAAGATGATAGGCGGCGGCAAGGTTGGCGAGATCTCGGTGGCCGACATGAGCACCATGATGATCGGTGAGACCCAGATCAGGGAGCGCGCCGCGCGAAGTCAGACAAGCGAAAAGACGCTCAAGCTCGAACTGGCAGGCCTGTTCGCCGAAAACAACGAGGAAGCACCTGCCATTGAGGCGATCAGTCTGAAGGTTCACAAGGGTGAGATCCTGGGCATTGCCGGCGTCTCGGGCAATGGGCAGTCAGAACTCATCGAGGTCCTGTCCGGCCAGCGGATCCCGAGTGACGGCCGCATCTTCGTCGACAAACAGCCCTACGAGCCAACCCGGCAGCATATGGACCAGTTCAAGGTCTTCGGCTTTTCGGAGGAACCCTTGAGGAATGCCGCCGTGCCGCGCATGAGCGTAGCAGAGAACATGGCGTTTCGCACCTTCGACAAGTCACCCATATCGCCGTTCAAGGGCTGGCTATCGCCTCCGCCCATGCGTGAGCGCGCGCGGGAGTTGATCTCCGCCTATCGGGTCAAAACACCGACGCCCGACGAACCGATCGAAAACCTCTCCGGCGGCAATGTCCAGCGCGCAATCCTTGCCCGTGAGCTATCAGGCACGGTAGACATTCTGATTGTCGCAAATCCCTGTTTCGGGCTCGACTTCGCCTCTGTTGCCGAAATCCGCGCCCAGATCATGGACCAGCGCAACAAGGGCGCCGCTGTCTTGCTCGTATCCGAAGATCTGGATGAGATTCTGGAACTCTCCGATACCGTCGCCGTCATGTCGGAGGGCCGCATCACCTATTCCTCGCCGATTGCCGAAACAGACCGGGCAACAGTCGGCCACGCGATGGCAGGTCAACACGCATGATTTCCGTAAAGGCAGAGCCCTTTTCCTTCGACTTTGAGCCCAGCGACGTCGCGCTGATCGTCATTGACATGCAAAGGGATTTCATCGAGCCGGGTGGCTTTGGCGAAACCCTGGGCAATGACGTCAGTCATATGCAACGGTCCATAGCTCCAACAAAGGATCTTCTAGCCCTGTTTCGCGCCCAATCCTGGCCAGTCATTCATACCCGCGAATGTCACTTGCCGGATCTGAGCGATTGCCCGCCGGCCAAGCGGGATCGCGGTGCGCCCAGCTTGCGCATCGGTGACCCCGGACCGATGGGTCGTATTCTCATCAAGGGGGAGCCTGGCGCAGAAATCATCGCCGATTGCGCCCCGGTCGACGGGGAACTTGTAATCGACAAACCCGGCAAGGGCGCTTTTTATGCGACCGGTCTTGGCGAGCGGCTGGAAAAGCTCGGAATCAAGAGCCTTGTCTTTGCCGGCGTTACCACGGAGGTCTGCGTTCAAAGCACCATGCGCGAGGCGAACGACCGCGGCTACAATTGCCTGCTGATCGAGGAAGCGACCGAAAGCTATTTCCCCCACTTCAAGACCGCCGCACTCGAAATGATCCGTGCCCAGGGTGGCATTGTCGGTTGGACAGCGCCACTCGATGCACTTAAAAATGCGGTTCAGGGCCAATTCGAAGGACAGATTGCATGAGCGAGACTTTCGATGCCAAGGCGCATGTCACTCATATGCAGACGCTGAATGACTTGACCATCGAAGACGACTGGCGCCCTGAGGTGGAAGCTCATATCACGGCGACGAAAAAGGCCGCCGACCAGCTTCTGTCCTTCCCGCTCGACGACGCCGAAGAAGCAGCCTCGGTGTTCGTACCATGACCAGTTTCGACAGCATTCAAGCAGATGCCACCGCCATCGCCGACACGATCAAGAACACAGAGCTAACCGCAACAGATACCGCCTCCGCCAGTCTTGATCGAATCAAGCAACTAAACCCTGCACTTGGCGCATTCACGGACGTGACGGAGACAAAGGCACTGAGCGACGCGCAGGAGGTCGACCGACAAGTCGCAACCGGCTCCTATCTTCCTCTCGCCGGAGTGCCATTTGCGGTCAAGAACCTGTTCGATATCGAAGGAATGACCACCCGTGCGGGTTCCAAAATCAACCGCACCAATCCGCCAGCAGCTGCGGACGCATTTCTAGTTTCACGGCTGAAATCTGCCGGCGCAATCCTCACAGGTGGCTTGAACATGGGCGAATATGCCTATGACTTCACTGGTGAAAACATACATGACGGCAACTGCCTGAACCCGCATGACACAAGCCGCATGGCGGGCGGCTCTTCCAGCGGCTCAGGATCTTCGGTCGCCAGTGGCATGGTGCCCATTGCGCTCGGGTCGGACACAAATGGCTCCATTCGGGTTCCTTCCTCATTTTGCGGATTGTTCGGCCTGAAGCCGACCTATGGCCGCCTGTCCAGGCACGGCACATTTCCCTTCGTGGGAAGCCTCGATCATCTGGGTCCGATGACAAGGTCTGCTCGCGATCTCGCTTTGGTCTTCGATGTCCTGCAAGGGCCGGACCCGATGGACCCGGCGCAGGCGAACAAGCCGTTTCTGGCAACAACCACAGAGCTCAGGAATGGCATCGACGGGTTGAGAATTGCCACGGCAGGCGGCTATTTCCGGAACAATGCCGAACCGGAGGCGCTGGCCGCTCTAGACGCCGTCGCTGCAGCTGTTGGTGCGAGCCGCGAGGTCGAGATCCCGGGAGCTGCCCGTGCCCGTGCGGCAGCCTATGTGATTACGGCCAGCGAGGGGGCAAACCTCCATTTTGACCGTATCCGGTCGCGGCCGGAAGACTTTGACCCCGACACGCGCGACCGCTTCTTGGCCGGCACGATGATCCCTGCCCTTTGGGTGCAGCAGGCCCATCGGTTCCGCAGCTGGTTCCGCGCCATGATGAGCAAGATGTTCGAAAATCTCAACATCATACTGACGCCCACGACTCCTTTTGCCGCTCTGCCGTCCGGCACCAAAACCATCACGCTCGCCGGCCAGGTTATGCCGGCCCGGCCGAACATCGGCCTTTTCACCCAGCCGATCTCCTTCATCGGATTGCCCGCGGTGTCCGTACCGATCTGGCTGGAAGGCGCATCCCTGCCGATCGGCGTTCAGGTGATTGCTCCTGCCTGGCGCGAGGACCTGGCCCTGCGCGTGGCGCACCATCTGCAAGAAATCGGCGTCGCCAAAGCGCCGGTCGCAGCACTTTGAACCTCGAAGGTGGATAGCGCCATGGAAACGGCACGTTGGTCAGGACGAAACGAAAACAAGGATGAAATCAGGCATCAGATCTGGTCCGGCTTGGTGTCGGGCGGCGTCAACGTCGGCCCCGTCGACAGCCGCATCCCAAACTTCGCCGGTGCCGACCAGGCGGCCCTCAATCTCGCTCAGCTACCTCAGTGGAAAGCGGCACGAACGGTGAAATGCAATCCGGATCCGCCTCAGATTCCCGTGCGTCTCAGGGCTCTCTATGACGGCAAGATTGTCTATGCGCCTGTCCCCGAGCTCCTGAAGCCCTACCCGTTCGTTCGCCTTGATCCGGAGGCCCTTGAGAAGGCCGGCATCCAGTTCGAGCTCGCCGCGACCTCACAAGGCTTCGTCGAACACGGCGAACCGGTCGAATTTATCGACATGGAGCCACTTGATTTTGTTGTGGTTGGCTGCGTTGCGGTCAGCCGCAAGGGTGGACGCACTGGCAAGGGTGGCGGTTTCGCCGATCTTGAACTCGGCATCTTTCGCGAACTTGGCAAACTCAAAGCGGACACATTGATCACGACGACCGTTCATTCGTCCCAGGTCGTGGACGACAGCAGCCTTGTCATGATGGACCACGACAGCGCCCTTCATGCCATCGCAACAGAGCTTGAACTCATCGAGACCCGGTCACCCTACCCACAGCCGGCCGGTGTTGCCTGGGACGTGGTCCAACCCGATCAATACCGCGACATTCCCTTTCTCGAGACACTCAGGGACCAGATCCAGGCCCGCAAGCAGGAGCCAACTTGATGATCGACACAGAAGCCGCGACCAGCGCTGCGCTGGAAATCAACATTCCGGAGGTCCAGGCCGAAGTCACTGCAATGTTTCATGAGTATGAGACGGCGCTGGTCTCGAATAATGTCGAAACGCTGGACCGCCTGTTCTTCAATGCACCGACGACCATCCGCTATGGCGGCGGCGAGAACCTCTATGGCTATGAGGAAATTGCAGCCTTTCGCTCTGGCCGCCCGAATGTCGATCTCGCCCGCACACTGGAGCGCGTCGAGGTCACGACCTATGGCCAGGACTTCGCCACCGCCTCGACGCACTACATCAAGCCCAGCGCCCCCACCAAGGTAGGGCGGCAAATGCAGACCTGGGTGCGCACGCCGGAAGGCTGGAAGGTCGTTGCAGCCCACGTCAGCATGATCGAGCATCCTGAATAGGATCAGTCCCGAGAATTCAATCAGGCTCAAAAAGCATGGCCGGCGCCTGTTCAAAGGTCATTTTGCCGTCCTTGAAGCCCCACAGCGGCCTTGCGATTTCGGCGACCGCCTGACCGCCGGTTAGCGCGGGCAGAGCCACAAAGGTCGCGGCCTCACCAACCACAATCCGGCGCGACTGATTGATCAGTCTCCGCGGAATGTCGGTGACCATATCAAAACAGGCCTGAAGCTCGCTTTTCGTGCTGAGCTGTTGAACGTTTGCAAAGAGATTGGCCATCCGGGGAAGCGAGCAGTCCCCGTAAGGCGTGAAGGGATTCAACACATTGTTTGTCGCCACCGTGCAGCAGACGCCATGCTCATGAAAGACCTGTGCCGGGGCCACACCACGTGGGACTAGATGGTCTTCACCGCGTCCCATCAAGAACAGATCCGTCGCCGGCAGAACGGTCAGGGCAATTCCGGCATCCTTGAGCAGTGCAACCACATCCATGAGATCTGCATGTGGAATTGCTGACAACTTCGTCACATGGCCGATCGCCACCCGCCCCTGCCAACCATGCGCAATCGTCTTGCGCGCGATTTCATCCAGATGACGCCAGCTTGGGTCGAGATCGAAATCGAGATGGAAATCGAGATCCACATCATGAGTCTCAGCCATCTCAAACAGGATAGAAATCTGCGCGTTCGGATCGCTGTCCGTATAGGGGCAGCCACCAAGAAGATCGCCTCCACGGGCGAGTGCTTCCTCAAGAAGCGCCTGCGTTCCCGGATAGTTCGTCAGGCCTTCCTGCGGAAAAACGCAAATCTGCAGATCGACCGCCCATGCATAGTCCGTCTTCAACGCCAGAACCGCATCGAAACCGGCAAGGCCGATCCCAGGGTCGATTTCCACATGGGTCCGCATCGCATTGGTGCCCTGAACAATCGCCTTGTCCAATACCTGTTTGCCCCGGTCATAGACGTCACTGGCGGTGAAGTTCCGTTTCGCTGTGCCAACCGAAGCGATCGCTCCTTCGAGCGTGCCGGTTTCGTTGCGGCAGCGATCGAGAATACAGGCCTTATCGAGATGGATGTGGCTCTCCACAAATCCCGTTACGAGCAGAGCACCGTTCCCGTCTCGTTCGGGCGCTTCGGCGACCAGACCAGCCCCTATTTCCTCAATCCGGTTGCCGACGATCAGAAGGTCGACAAGCCCTTCGGTTTCCGGAATTCTGACATTGCGGATGATCAAATCGCTCATCGCGCCGCCTCCTGCATGGAAACATCCTCGCCGCCACCCAGATAGGCTGCCGTCAGTCTTTCATCGGAGATCAGTTCGTTTGCGGGGCCTTCCATGACGATACGACCCTGCTCGAGAACATATCCATAGTCAGCCACCGACAGCGCGAGCGAGGCCATCTGATCGACCAGCAGGATGGTGGTTCCCTCATCGCGCAATTCCCCAAGGATCGCGTAGAGTTCATTGATCATTGCAGGTGCAAGACCAAGCGATGGCTCATCCAGTAAAAGCACACTCGGGCATGCCATCAGACCACGGGCAATGGCCATCATCTGCTGCTCGCCGCCTGAAAGAAGCCCTGCCCGACTGTGCAGCCGATCCTTCAGCCGCGGAAACCGCTCGAGCAAAGCCTCGACTTCATCGCCAGACATATCCCGCTGCCGTTTGTAGGCGCCGAGTTCGATGTTCTCGAGGACCGTCAGTTCCGGAAACACCTGACGTCCTTCGGGAACCAGAACAAGACCACGGGCAACCAGGTCATGTGGAGCAAGCGCATGAACGGGCTCGTCCTTCAGGATGATGCTCCCGTCTACCGGGCGGTGAAGGCCCGACACTGCAGACAGGAAGGTGGATTTGCCTGCCCCGTTGGCGCCAAGAAGAGCCACCATTTCTCCCGGCCGGACCTTGAGTGTCACCTCCTTGAGGACTGGTGCAGCCCCATAGCCAGCGGTCAGTTTCAAGGTCGAAAGAACAGGCGTTTCCACTGTTTCGAGAAGATCTTTGCGCGGCAGCACCGGCGCAGATCCATCGCCCAGATAGGCGGCTATGACGACCTCGTTCTCCTGGATTTCGGAAGGCGTGCCGAACGCAATCGGCTTGCCCGCGTCAACGGCCTGGATCCGGTCTGAAATGCCCATCACCAGCTCCATGTCATGCTCGACCAACACGACCGCCAGCCCAAGGTCCGCAATCTTGCGAAGGATGACAGCGAGCTGATCCTTGTCCGCACGCATCAACCCGGCTGCCGGTTCGTCCAGCAACAGAACTCCCGGCTTCATGGCAAGCGCACGTGCAATCTCCACCAGACGGCGGTCAACGTGTGGAAGATCGCCCGCGCGCTTGTCCAGATCTCCCAGATAGCCGCAATACCGCAAGAGTCCGGCCGCGAGCTCAAGATTTACCGGGGACTCGACACGCGCCAGGGGCTGACCAAGCCGTCCTCTGGAGAGTCCGGAGATCACATTGGCAACGACGCTCATGTTCTCGAACAGTTTTGTTGTCTGATAGGTGCGTGCGATCCCGCTGCGTGCCGCCTCAAAGGCTGGCAACCCGGCAAGTGATTTGCCGGACAAGGTGATGTCCCCGTCCGTCGGCTTGTAGAAGCCACTGATCATGTTGAGGATTGTTGTCTTGCCCGCGCCATTCGGCCCAATGATGGACGTCACTGCACCAGATGGCAGCGACAGACTGACGTCATCCACCGCGCGCACGCCGCCAAATGAAATGCCGAGCCCCTGGATCTCAAGCTTGTCCGGCTTAGGATACCCCGCCAGCAGTTCTTCGATTTCCATCGCTGGGCGGGGTTCTATCGCGCGCGAAGGCCGTGGCAGAAAGGCGGCAATCGACCCAACAAGCCCGCGAGGTGCAATCAGAAGAACGCCCACAAGCAATCCGCCGAAAAACAAAAGACGGTACTCGGCCAGTCCGGATAGAAATTCGGGCAGCAGAACCGTGACGAGCGCGCCAGCCAAGGGTCCGAGGACACTACCGGCCCCACCAATCAGGACGGCGAAGAGAAACAGGATTGATTGCGAAAAGGGGAAGTTGCTCGGAGCAATGAACATCATCAGCGGGGTGAACAAGCCGCCCGCGACACCTGCCATGGCCGCGGCGATGGCGAATGCAGTCGATTTCACGACAAACGGTTTGTAGCCGAGCGACGAGGCGGCTGTTTCAGCATCGCGCATGCCGGTCATCGCCATGCCCCAGCCACTATCGGCCAGACGGCGATACAGATAGAGCGAAAGACCTGCGAGGCAGATGCTGAAGAGCACGAGATCCGTTTCTGAAAGCGTATATTCGCCAATCATGGGCATCTGGAAGCCCATCAAACCGTTCTGGCCGCCCGTCACAGAGCGCCACTCCACGGCACCATGTTCGACGATGAACGCAAAGGCGATCGTCACCATCGCCAGAAATGGCCCGGCCATGCGAACCGCCGGGATCGCAAGGAGACATCCGGAAATACCGGCGGCCACGGCCGCTGCTGGCAAGGCAATCCAGAAGCTGACATCATTGAGGAGCAGAACACCGGTGGCATAGGCACCGATGGCGAAGAAGCCGACCTGTCCGAGCGACACCAGCCCGGTCAGGCCGTAGAGCACGTTCAGCCCAACGCACAGTACAGTCGTCAGCGCCACCAGGCCCATGACGAATTGAATGTAGCCGCCACTGACAAGCGTGAGCACAAGTCCGCCGATTGTCAGCGCGAGAATGAAAAGGTCCAACCCCGTCCGGGTAATGAGATGTTGCATCTTGTTTTCTCAGACCTTCTTGACCGCTGGTCGTCCGAACAAGCCGTCCGGTTTCCAGATGAGCGCTAGAATGACGAGCGCAAAGACAACGATGTAGGTGGAAGATGAGCCGAGATAGGAGGTCACAAGCGCCTCTACCAGCCCGAAGATAAACCCAGCGAGCATTACCCCGGATGCGGACGTCATGCCTCCCAAAATGGCAACGGCGAAGGCTTTCAGGCCAAACAGCGTCCCCATGTCGGAGTGAACCGAGAGCAAGGGCGCAATCAGCAGTCCTGCCCCGCCGGCAAGCATCGCGGAAAGACCAAAGGAGCCGGACACCATGGCCGTCGTGTTGATGCCCATCAATCGTGCGGCCTGAACGTTTTGAACAACCGCCAGCAGAGCACGCCCTTGCAGGGTCTTGCGAAACAGGAAATGCAGGGCCAGTGCAACGCCGACCGCGGCAATTGGCACCAGAATCTGCTGCGGATAGATGCCCGTTCCCGCAAACTGCCAGGTCGACTGGGTCAGGGTAGAGGCGAGCGTTCGCGGTTCGTTGCCGAAGGTGAAGAGCACCGCGTTATCAAGAAAGATGCCGCCGGCCACTGTCGCCATCAACCAGGCTTCTGAGTTCCGCGCAACGAACGGGCGCACGAGCAGGACCTCGACGATCATGCCAAAGCCACCGCAAAACAGGATCGCCAGCGGATAGGCGATCAACCAGTTCAACCCGAGCCGCTCGATGAAAACATATCCAAGGACGGCGCCGAGCATGACGACGCTACCCTGGGCAAAATTCACTGTCTGCGAAACCGAGTAGGTGATCTGAAAGCCAAGGGCGATCAAGCCATACATGCTTCCAAGTCCGATCCCCGTCACCAGGGCGGCAATCAATAAGGTCATGGGTGTTTCCTGCGCGCGTGGGCGAGCGATGAAGTCTTGTTGTCTGTGCAAAGTGCCTCCCGCCCAATGGGCGGGAGGCGATATCCTGGGTCACTTGACCGGAATGATCTGACCTTCAACGAAATGGGCGAAGAGATAATCTTCAGGACCGATTGCATCCTGGTCTTCAGGCGAGAACGGATCGGTGTAGGTCTTGATCAGACCTTCGATGTTTTCGATCTCGTACATGGCCTGACGAATGGCCGGACCATCGGTCGAGCCTGCCTTTTCAATGGCCGCAGCGAGCAGCAGCATTGCGTCATAGGCATTGGCGATACCTGTGGCCGGTGTCACATCGGCCATGGTTTTGATTTCCGGATAAGCCTCTTGCAGCTTGGCAAACATGGCTTCCCCCTTCGCATCACCTTCGACGAACAGGTAAGTCTGGATGAAATGCAGCTTCTCGCCGCTCTTTCCTGCCAGTTCGGTGAAGCGACCACCGGAAGGTCCCCAATGGGACGCCAGCGGCACATCCCAGCCCATACGATCAAGCGACTTGATCACCTGTGCCGTTGGCGCAACGTTTGCGACCACAAAGAGAGAATCCGCTCCGTTTTCCTTCAGACGCGTGAGCTGAGGAACCACGTCGACATCATTGGACTCGAACTTCTCAATCCCGGCTGTCTCCATGCCACGCTTTTCGAGCGCCTTGGTCAGACCCTTTTCGTTGGACTCTCCCCAAGGGTTGTTGATGAGGATCATGCCCGGCTTTTTCACAGCGTGATTGGCCACGAGATATTCCGTGATCGCCTCATCGACATATTCATCAACAGCAGACACGCGGAAAATGTAGTTTTCTTCTGCGCCGTTCTTGGTGATCCCGGTGCCGGCGGCCCAAGGCCCGACAAATGGCACCTTCGCCTGGTTGGCGAAAGGAACAATCGCGAAGGAAACCGGCGTATCCAGACCTCCAATCAATGCGGCAACACCTTCGCGCTGCACCAGCTCGCGTGCAGCAACCAGGCCTTTGCCGGGATTGCTTTCATCATCGCGGCTGACGAGTTCGATCGGCTTGCCCAGAACGCCACCCTTCGCATTGATTTCATCAATCGCGATGGTGAGACCACGGGTGATCGCCTGGCCCGACTTAGCGGACTGACCGCTGAGCGCGGCAACAAGACCGATCTTCACGGTGTCGGCGGCAAGCGCCGGCAGACTCGTGGCAACTGCCAGGCCGACGACGCCTGACATCAGGGCACGGCGAGTTATTTGGGAAAGAAAGCGGGAAGTTTGCATGAATTACTCCTCTGGACGTCCGGAGCGCATGTCCGAATGCATCGAGCTAAGCAAGCTAAATGCCAAGAAATAAAGCTATATATTTCAATGACTTAAATAATTTGACGTCTCAACCGTCAGTTTGCCGACAATTTTTCGCTCAAATTGCATGCAAAAATTGCATGCAATTTGAGCATACGAGTTTGGCCGCAGTTTCTATAGTCAGGGCTGATATGAGCCTCTGAAAAGGACCCCACCCATGAACGCCCCTTCTGATTCAGCTCCTCTGCCCGTAGAAGCGCAGATCGTCCGTGATTACCTCGACGCCTCCATGAAGCCGGACCCTGAGCTGGCGGCGACCTTCGTGGCCGATGATGTGGACATTACATTTACGGGCGGGCGCAAATTCACTCATCCGTCGGGCCCAACGGGCTTCAACGCAATGCGCTATAGCTGGGTGAAAAAGAAGATGGACCGCTTCGATGTTGCCAGTGGACGGGAAGGCACGGTGGTCTACTCCGTCGGCACGCTCTATGGCGAATGGCCTGACGGCACGCCTTTTGAAGGCAACCGGTACATTGACCGGTTTGAGGTTCGAAACGGAAAGATCGTGAAGATGGACGTGTGGAATGACAGTGCTGAACGCATTCTCATTCGCATGAACATCGAGGCCTGACCACGCCTCGACCCTGACTTCGCGCAGCTAGCCGCTTTCGCGAACCGCCTTGGCGTAGGGTTCAAGTGCATCCAGGTAGATCGTGCCCTGCCCCACGGTCTCATCCTTGAGCAGGGCTCTGTCGGCCACTGCACCAAGATGATGGCGCATCAGGTCGCGTGCGCGCATCTGGTCGCCCTTTTTCAAGGCCTCGATGATCTCGCGATGTTCATGAATGCCGCAGTCTGTCGAGTGCGGCCTGGAATAAAGCGCCAGTGTCAGACCGCAGCGATAGCCGACATCCTCGACATACCGGATCAGAACCGGGCTTTCGGTGAGCTGCGCCATGAGAATATGAAATTCTGTCGCCAGCCGGATCGAAACGGGTTCGGGGCCGCTTTCCGCCTGGATTTCCTTCGCCAGATGGCTCTCAAGAGCTTCAAGATGCTTTGGTCCAAAATTCGCGATCAACCGCGACACCACCAGATCCTCTATCTGGCATCGCAGATCGAAGAGATCCCTTGCTTCTTCAAGGCTGGGCGTTGCCACCACCGCCCCACGATTGCGCCGGAGTTCTACAAGGCCCTCGGCCGCCAGCCGTTCCAGAGCCTGACGCACGATGGTTCGGCTCGCTCCGAAACGCTCACCCAAGGCATCCTCTGGCAGCTTCATGCCCGGTAGAAGCGCACGCTCAAGGATTGCGGTCCGCAGGGCCGCACAAATCTGTTCGGATCGGTTCATGCTGGATTGTAACACTCGCGCAAAGCCATTGAAGCACAAAACCAAATTCGCGCTGCTTTGCCAAGCTCATCAAGCCAGGTCCATGCCGTTTCGATCGAATATCATCAGGCCGGTTCGGTTATTTCGCCCTTTCAAGGTTCAAACAACCGAGGATATCAATACGGTGCGACAGCACCTGAGATTGCGGATTCAACGGATCGCCGCAACACACAGTCCAAACTTCTCTGCAGGTGATTGGTATTGCAAGGTCGTTCTCGGGCGCTCGCTGAGTTGTCGCGCTACAGCGCTGAGTTTGGCCAACTCGCAGAACCTTGTGATGAGTACGGGTATTCGAGTTCTGATTTTGTTGGCCAATGGAGCCTGGGCTTCGCCGACAATGATTTCATTAACTCGAAACCGATGGCAACACGGCTCGGTTTGGCGGCACAGTTGAAGTTTTTTAGCGCTAGAGGGGGCGAGTGCGGCTAAGTGCTAGATCGCCTTTAAGAGGCCGCTTAGGGCTGGAGGCGGGATAATATACTAAGGATTTACAGGCGCTTTCTGAGTGCAGCAGTCCACGATACTTTTGATGAGGTTGTTGGCCAACAGCCTGCCAAGACTATCCGATGCCCGGCAACAGTCTTGCTTGACGCGCTAAAAAGTCGGCAAGCAGACGAACTCGCGCAAGCTGTGAGCGATCGGGTGCGATAAGAAGACTCAACGGAACTGACGGCAACACGTAGTTCGAGAGAACAACTTCAAGTGCGCCGGAAGCGAGTAAGTCACTCACCAGCCACAAGTGTGCAGGAGCTATGCCACGACCAGCAACCGCAGCCTCCCGCGCCGCGAGGCCGTGGTCGACCCTGAGACGTCCCGACCATGGAATGCTGTGGGTCTCACCTCCGACACTTTTCAACGTGAGGGTTTCGCTTCCACTGATGTTCGACATGCGAATAGGTTCGTGTTCGATGAGATCTTCCGGCTTCTCCGGATGCCCCCGCTGGGCAAGGTAATCGGACGACGCGACAAGCAGGCGCTGACTTTGCCCCAGTGATTTCAGCTTCATTGAACTGTCGCTCAGAGGCCCGAGGCGAATGGAAAAGTCTATACCTGCACGAACAAGATCCACCTGCTCGTCATTCAGACTGAGATCGACGCGGATGTCGGGGAAGCGATCCTGAAAGGCGAAGATGAGACGGCTAATGTGCATCACTCCGATCGCAGCACTGCAAGAGACGCGTATTGTCCCCGCATGTGCATCACGCGTTTCATGAATCTCATCTCTTGCCAGCTCGACAAGGCGAAGTATCCGGATGCAATGCGCGTAATATTTCGCGCCCTCGTCTGTCAGGGTGACACTGCGGGTTGTCCGACTTAACAGCGAAACGCCCAACCCGTCCTCGAGTTCGCGAAGACGCCGAGTAACGCTGGACTGGCTTGAGCCAATCTCTTTGGCGACCAGAGTAAGGCTGCCACGTTCGGCAATCCTGACAAAGGTACGCATGCGCTCAAGAGTGATATCTGATTTATCCATTTATCGGATTTATACTATGCATTGGCGCCAGATAGCACAACAGTGTCGAGCCAACTATCTTGCTAGTGCCTCGCTTGAGGGGGGAAATGTAAATATGTAATCGGAGACAGAACATGATCCATTCTGCAGATGAGAAACCTATTATTGTGGTCACTGGCGCGACGAGCAAGCAAGGGCGCAGCGTCGCTACTTCTCTTCAGGAAAGCGGCAGTTTTCAGGTTCGCGCTTTGTCGCGGAGAAGCGACACACCGACCGCCCGTACTCTTATAGATCTTGGTGTAGAAGTCGTGACCCTGCCACTTGAACTCGGTCACGAGAAGGCTCTTGTGCAAGCTTTCCGAGGTGCGAAAGGCGTGTTCTTAATGACACCTCCTATAGCACCTCCAGCGACACACGAGTTTCCACTTGGTCGGCAACTTGCGGACGCTGCAGTCGAGGCTGGTATCGAGCACATCGTTTTCAGCACGCTTGAAAATGTAGATAAGATCTCTGGTGGATCGAAGTATGCACCTCACTTTACGGACAAGGCGTTGATCGCGGATTACATCAGAACCTTGCCCATATCGCATACATTCATCATGCTTTCGTTCTTCTACACAAACTTGCTTGAATATTATACGCCACGTCTTGAAGGTGACAAGCTTCTGGTTCCCATCTATCTGCCCGAGGACTTTCAAGCGCCGTTCGTTGATCCGCTAACAGCGACGGGCCCAATAGCTGTAGAGATTTTCTCCAACCCTGGCCGCTATAACAAGCAGACGCTCCCCATTGTCGGCGACTTAATTTCTCCGCGCGAAATGCTAGATACTTTCAGGCGCGTTACCGGACGCAACGCGGAATATCGTAACGCATACACGAAGGCCGGATTGCTGCAGTATTTTCCCGAGTTTGCGAATAATGACCTCCTTGTCCGGGAACTGTTGGGAATGGCGGAGTATGCTGTGGAATTCGGCTATTTCGGAAAGGATCGTGACCTCACATGGAGTCGCCGGATCGACTCAACAGCACTGTCCTGGGAACAGTTCTTGCGCTCTACAGGGTGGCAGGGCGATCGGCGATCCTACGGCGTCTAGCCAATGATAGGTGAGACAAAATCGATTTCTATAATCTGGGCAGCAGTAGATTTGGCCTAAGGTGATCGTCTTGAAATCATGCCAGCCAAACCCAAAGGGAGCGTTTGTTGAACGCTTCCTCGAACCGGACATTGGTGCAGCCCAGCGAAAGGGCGGTTTGTCCCTACGGTTTCAACGGATCGCCGCAACACACAGTCCAAACTTCTCTGCAGGTGATTGGTGTTGCAAGGTCGTTTTCGGGCACTCGCTGAGTTGTCGCACCACAGCTCTTCTACCTGCTCGACACAGTTCGACAAATCTCTTCCGATCTGAACAGTTTCTCAAACCAGAACGTTCCAGATCTGTTTGATCGCAAGAACTGCCAACATCGACAGGATCACGCGGTCAAAGATGATCGGGCTCATGCGTTTGCCAATCCATTCTCCAACCGGCAGTCCGGCAAGCAACGGAACCAACGACAGGAAACCCAAGATGACTATGTTCCAGGTGACCAGGCCGTAATGGAGCTGAACAGGAAACTGCGTTAGACACATCGTGGCAAAAAAGACCGACGCAGTAAAAATAAACGTCGGACGGGGAAGTTTGACTGCGTTGAGAAACGTCACCGCTGCTGGCGCAGAAATGCCAAGCGAGCCTTGCAGGATACCGCCTGTAGCGCCCGCAATCCAGGCGGTTTTTCGAGCCCAAGGAAGCGACACATGGAAAGCCGGTTTTAAAAGGCGCATCGCGATGTAGATGATCACGACGCAAACCATCGACAGACTAAGGAGTGAGAGCGGCACCCAGACAAGAAAGAACGTTCCAATTCCTGCGCCAATCGCCCCCGATAGGGCGAGACTCAAAGTGAAGCTGCGGTCCAGCTCCTCGTCCCGATACTTGAACGCCTGCCAAAGGTTTGTGAGGCAATTGGGAATGACCAGAATGATGACCGCAAGGCGGACATCATAGACAGCAGCGATCACCGGAACTGCGATTATCGGCATACCTGCGCCGGTTGCTCCCTTCAAGATCCCACCCAGCAATAAAGCAGCCGCTATGATGAGAAGTCCCAGGGGGTCGTTGAAAGCAATGTCAGCCAAAATGGCCCCTTTTTCTACAGGAGGGAGGGCAGATAGAGCGTTAGCGCTGGAACGAAAATAAGCAGTACGAGCCGAACGGCGTCAGCCAGGATAAAGGGAACAATCCCGCGCATGACGGTCACCGAGTTCAGATCGCGCGCCACACCTTGCATGACGAAAAGATTCATCCCGACAGGAGGAGTAATGAGGCCAAGTTCGGCCACCGTGACAACGAGGATGCCGAACCATATCGGATCGAACCCCAGGGCCGACACAAGCGGGAACACAAAAGGTATCGTCAGCATGATCATGGACATGGAATCCATGAAACACCCAAGAACGAGATAGAACAGGATAATAACGAGCAGAACAGAAAAGGCAGGTAGGCCGCTCTCCTCCACGGTTGCGATGAGGTATTGCGGCATGCCTGTTGTTTCGATGAAGAAATTGAACAAGGCCGCGCCGATAATGATGAAAAAGATCATCCCGGTCAGCTGAACAGTTTCCCGCATCGCGGAAACGAGCGAAAGCCGGTCCAGAGATCCTTTGCCAAGGGCCAATAGAACCGCGCCTGCAGCACCGACGGCAGCGGCTTCTGTCGGCGAAAATATCCCCGCTTGTATGCCACCGATGACAACGGCAAACATCAGAGCAACCGGCCAGGCCTTTCGGAGGGACTTCCAACAGGAGGATTCCGATGCCGAAGGCACTTCACCAACTAATTTTGGGTTCAGTCGGACGGATATAGCAACACAGGCTGCATAGAGGCCTGTCGCCAGCAAGCCCGGAATGATTGCTGCAGAAAACAGTTTTCCGATCGATTGCTCAGTCAAAAGACCATAGATGATCAACAAAATACTCGGCGGAATCATCACTCCAAGCGTACCGCCTGCTGCAATGCTGGCCGAGGAAAGTCGGTCATCATAGCCCGCACGGCGCATCTCCGGCAGAGCGACATGTCCAATGGTCGCCACGGTGGCAAGCGACGACCCGCAAATCGCGCCAAAGCCCGCGCAAGCGCATATGGTCGCCATGGCAAGGCCGCCCCGAAATCTGCCCACAAGCGCATTTGCAGCCTGGAAAAGGTCTTTCGACAATCCGCAGCGCGATGAAAATACACCCATCATCAAAAAGAGTGGAATAACGGACAGGGAATAGGGAAATATCGCCTCAAATGGGCCGGAACCGATGATGAAAAGAGCGCTCGGGACGCCATTGAGAAAGGCATAGCCAGCAAGACCGACAAACCCCAGAGAAAGGGCGACTGGAACTCCAAACGCAATCAAGGCAAGGGCGAGAACGAAGCCCAAAAGTCCGACAAATGAATCAGCCACGGATCATTTCCATATTGTTTTTCTACGGCTTGGCGAACGCCCTGGCCAAGGCATACAGGCAGGCAAGAACCGAAAGGGCGAGCCCTATAATCAACGGGGCCCAATACCAGGTGTAGGGAAGACCAAGGGTCGCGGATGTCGTGGTGAAATCCAGTTGGCCGCGCATTTCTTGCCAGGCCCCCCAAAGGCAGATTCCCATCAAGACCGCTCCCAGGGCTGCAGAGACGCCGGCCGACAAGCGCCGTACTGTCGCAGAAGCTATGTTCAGGAACAAATCGATCCGGATATGCGCATTGAGAAAGAAGGCTGCTGCGATCGCCAGGGGAACGGCGGTCATGACAGCAAGTTGCGTCAAATCCACCAGCCCAACGAGACCCCAGGAGGGTCTGGCACCATAGAGCCAGGCAATTGCGCCTGCCGCCTGCCGGACGAGGATGTCGCCCACTGTCATCATCATCGAGGTGAATATCGCGGCGAAGGAAAGAAAGACAATCGCGTTGGTGAACACGCGCCCAATTGAGCGCGTGTCACCAGCATTTTCCGACATGTCAGCCCTGTCGGAAGAGTTATTCTTGAGCATCCGCCATCGCCTTCATCTTGGCGTAGATCTCACTGGCGTCATCGACACCCTTGGCTTCCAGATCCTTTATGAAGCTATCGATCATCGGCTCAAGCTGTTCGGCCCAACGTGTCCGCTCTGCTGCACTCAATTCGATGATCTCATGACCTTCACCGGTTGATACACGCTCGTAACCGGTCCTGTCCCATTCCATCCACCAGTCACCGAATTTGGATATTAAGGCTTCGCCACTTTGAGCATCGACACAGGACTTCACCTTATCCGATAGGCCTTCGTAGGTTTTCTCGTTCATGCCAAACCAAAAGGTGGTGACATAGGCGTTGGCGTCCAGATGATACTTCATCACCTCGGCCAGATTGAAGGCAGCCATCGCATCCCAGGTAAACACCGCCCCATCGATGACGCCCTTTTCAGCATTCTCATACACAGCGCCCGGCGGCAGGCCGACCGGATTTCCACCCAGGGCCTCAATCATCGACTTGGTGGCTGCGGTCGGAAAGCGAAGACGCAAGCCCTGAAGGTCATCGGCAGTCTTTACCTGTTTCTCTGTGGTGTGGACCTGTCCAGGATTATGGGCGTGGATGCCCAGGATCTTTACCCCCGGAAACTCCTTTTCCAGATAATCGGGGAAGAGCGCCCAAATGGTCCGTGTCGCTTCATCGGCGTTATCGAAGATAAACGGCAGTTCCGCGATCCGTGTGCGTTCGAAGCGGCCACCCGGGAGGCCACTCAGCCCGTGTGCAATATCAACGGCCCCTGCCCGCACCGCATCGTAAAGCTTCGCCGGGTTTCCAAGCTGGGTGCCGCCCGGATAGATCGTAACCTTTACCTCTCCGCCGCTGCAGGCCTCCAGTGCCCGTGCCCAAGGCTCCATAAAGTCCTTATGCATGCCGTTTGCAGTCGGCAAAAAATGGGCGAGTTTCAGGTCTGTCTGGGCCAGCACCTCACCGCCAAGGTTCACACTTCCCAACACCAACACGGTCCCAAGCGCTAGATGGCCCGCTCGTTTCAAGATCGCTCGTTTCATGTATTCCTCCCAAGATATTTGTGAAATGCCCGGTCTTCTATGGATCGGATCACCTCAATGAAGATTGCCTTCAATTTGGCGAAATCACCAGCATTTGCGTCGTGTGATTGGTCTTGTTTTCTATTGATCGCTCAAGGCTCGGTGGCAGATAACAAGAGTCAAACTTTCCAAGAACAGTGTCTCCCTCGGCAGTCGTGACCGTAATCTCGCCGTCAAGAACCACATAAACCTTGGCGGTTGGCGCGGCTGCCTTTTCGGCACCACCGCCGGGCAAAAAGGTTGAAAATCCAACCCAATAGTCTTCCAAGTCGGACGCACCCTGCCCCTGCAGCCGCATGGCCGTCATGCCAAAGTGGTTTTTGGCGTCGTAGGGTTTTGCCGCATCAAATCGTGTCACTTGCAACATGCTCTATCGTTCTCCTCAGAAAAACGCCGACTGGAGACCGCCGATCTATTGATCATTGGTCTTGGCCGCTTTGGCCTGTTCGACAAGAAAAGTGTTCAACCGGCTCCTGACGGCCTCCGCCTCTTCCAAGGTCCAGGTTCGAAAGCCCTCTCCACATGCCATGCCGAGATGACCTAAAACGACTTTCTCTTCCAAGAAAGGGTGCACCGTATTGGTTCGATCGAGATCCGGCATCAAGGTTTTATGGATCGCCTTAGTCAGACCCAGGCCAACCAGATCCGATTGCTCCAAAGGCCCCAAGACACCCAGGCGCTTACCAAAGCCATGCTTGACCACGTCATCGACCGTTTCGGCATCACATACGCCCTTGGAAACCAGATCGATGGCTTCGCGCTTTAGGGCATGTTGCAAGCGGTTGCCGATGAACCCTGGAATATCCTTCTTGACATGCACAGCGTGATGGCCAACGCCCGAAAGCAACGAGATTGTCTTCTCGACGGCTTCGGGAGCAGTTTTTTCCGCCTGGACCACCTCGACCAGTTTCACAAGGTGTGGCGGGTTCCAGAAATGGGACCCAACAATACGTTCAGGATTAAAGGCTTTCTCCGCAATCCTGGTAATCGGCAGCGCCGATGTATTTGAGGCAATGATGGTTTGCTGGGAAACGACGGCCTCAAGGCTGGCAACAATAAATTGTTTGATCTCAAGATTCTCAGCCGCCGCCTCAACAACAAAATCTGAGCTTTCCGCAGCCTCAGAGAGTTCTGAATGCGCAGAAACCGTGTCAATCAAGGCATGAGGAGCGCCGAACAGATCTGCTATTTTCGCCAAACGCTCCGGCAGGCTCGCAAGCGCTTCCTGCGCCCGATCGTACACGCGCACACTGTGGCCTGCCTGAGCCAGAACATAGGCGATCCCATGCCCCATGAGACCGGCACCGACGACAGTGATGTTCAACGGTTTCTGCATCGCCTAACCTGTTATCCGGCTGTAAAGCCGCCATCGACGTACATGATCTGCCCGGTACAGAAATCAGACGCCGGCGACAGAAGGTAAAGCGCCATACCCATCAGGTCTTCTGCTTCAGCAAGGCGCTTGAGCGGAATACGGGCAAGAGAACGCTGTTTGGTGGCTTGCCCGACTGGATCGTCGCTCCACATCCAGGCGGTCAATTTGGACCGAAATACAGTAGGCGCGATCGAATTGACCGTGATGCCATATTGCCCCCATTCAGTGGCAAGCACCCGCGTCAGGGCATCCGACCCGCCCTTGGATGTGCAATAGGCCGTGTAGCCAGAAATGTTGCCATGGCGGCCGCGAACGGACGACATCATCAACATTTTCCCTTTGATTTCGTTTTCAATCCAATAGGTTCCGACAGCTTTCGCCATGAACCAGGCACCGCGGACATTGGCATCCATCACGGCTTGCCAGTCCTCATAGTCCATCTCCTGGATAAAGCCGGCCTTGTTGTAGCCAGATGCAATCACCAGCTGATCGATCTTGCCGTAGGTCTGCAATGCAAAATCACGAATGGCTTCGGCATCTCCCAGGGCATCCGGCCGCCGTTTCATGGTGACGGCGTCTCCACCAACCTCTTTCACTTCGGTTAGCACTTCGGCCAGCTCGTCTTCGGATCCTGACACCAAGACCAGCTTGTTACCAAGGGCGCCGAGCGTCAGGGCGCAGGCCCGGCCGAAGGCTCCCGAAGCACCTGTTATGATTGCAACATTATCCCTGACATCGAACATCGACAACGGGTCGCGCAGAGTGGGCGTAATCTCGCTCATACTTGGATCCTCCTATGCGCCGGTCGGTATGCGGAAATTCTGATCTGGATCAATCACAGCGACGATACGAACGCCGCAGCCTTCGCCTTCAGGCCAACGCCAGGGGAAGGCCATGAATGTGCATCGCTTGCCTGTGACCAGGTCCAGCTCGCCGCCAACATTCTCTATGCCGGGAATACCGCCCTTCACCATCAGAATTTTGTGCGCAGCTTCCCAGTGCGGGAAGTCTTCCTTCACGTCCCTGCCGGTGTATTCCTTGTATTCATCAATCAAATGCGGGTGCGTCGGCCCCAGACCGTGGTCCACCATCTTTGTCGCCATGGGATGGTCGTTGGCCTGCACATCCACGCCGACCATTTTGACACCCTTTTCAACCAGCCACTCGGCACCATCGGCGTAGAGTCCGGGCGAGTAAGCGTAGTATTCATCCGTATCGGCCATCTTGTGGTGCATGCCTGTGTTGATCATCACGATGTCGCCCTTACGGATCGCAGGCGTTGCGTTCTCAAGATCCTCGGCCGTAATGACTTCCCACTTCTTCTTGGGAATCGAGACGGCCACCCCGGTGCCAAAGAACGTACTGATCGGATATCCGGTGAGAGTTGGCGTGTTTTCCGTGACATGCAATGGCGCATCAACATGCGTACCACGATGCATAATCCCCTCGAATTCAGTGACATACAAACCGTCTTTCGCATGAAATTTCTTCACGCCGACATTGATGCCAGGCGTGGAAGGCCATTCGGGCATGCCATGGCCCCAGCGATGAGAGAGATTGTAATACCGGAGACCGTTTCTCGTTTTGGTTTCAGCCATAATACGCTCCCCTGTTACGCTTCCGCGCCTGTATCAATTCGATGGTTGCCGCTGGGGTCACAGATTGCGACCAACCGCACGGGGCAGGCATCGCCTTCCGCCCAATACCAGGGAGCGGCATGCAAAAATGCCGACTTGCCGAGCAGATCTTCGACATCACCGCCGACTTGTTCGATCGTCGGAATACCTGCGCTGAGCAACACTTTGTGCGCACCGTTCCACACGGGATGCTCTTTAGTCGGATCCAGTCCGGTCGCATCCTGATACTTGGCGACAAGCCGGTTCATGAGCGGGCCGCCCCGATGCGGACCAAGGGACGTTGCAAGCGGATGGTCAACCTGCGGCGTATCGATCGCCACCAAGCCGACATTCTTGGCGACCAGCCACTCGGCCGCTTCGATCGAAAGTCCTGGAGAATCGCCAAAATATTCCAGACTATCTGAATATTTCTTGTGCCAGCCGGTCACGATAACGACCAGGTCACCCTCACCTATTTCAGGCGTCGCAACATCAAGGTCAGCAGCCGTCACGAGCTCCCAGCGGTCTTTAGGAATGGAAACAACAACTCCATTGCCAACAAGTCGCTCCATTGCAATGTCGCCGACTCCAATTCCTCGCTGGATGAGGTGGATCGGAGCATTCATGTGCGTGCCCGAATGCATCACCATGCGCATGCGGTGAGCCATCACGCCGTGCTGCCCATGTTTGACACTGCGGTACATGACCACGTCGTCATAGCCAGGCAAAGACGGTGCGCCGTGCCCCCACTTATGACTCAACTCATGAAAAACGAGGCCTGTTTCGGCCTCGGTATAGCCAGCCATGGCCATCCTCCCAGTTCGCCCCGGATCCGGCCCGGGGCCTTTAGTTTCGGCGCTCCAGCGCTCTTCACTGGCATCCTGCGTAGGGAAAGGTGATGCGTCCAATAGGATTTGAGCCAACCGTCATAGATTTTGGTTATGAGGCAACCGATCTAGCCGACACTTTGCGTTAGCCTTCCTCGTGGGCGAGAACTCAGAAAGCTAAATCTGAGGCTATGGAAAGAGCGATCGACGTTCCGAGCTCTCGATTCCTCACCTAAGGAATTGTCTATCCGTGACATAGCCTTGAAGTAGAAGGCCGTTAGGAAGGCTCGCCTTCTATCGTTCCGCAAGATCTTTCTGCTGGATCAAATCGGTTTACTCACTCGCCTTGCCTACCTCTTCTGGATATGAGATTCTTCATAACCATTAAGAATGCGGCGCACCAAACACTTGCCCCCGCTCCGGAAAGAGAAATATGCAATCAAGGCTCCTTCGCAGTTTTCTCGTGGTTGCTGAGAAAAGCAGCATCACCAAGGCTGCCGAAGTTCTTCACATCAGTCAGCCAGCGCTCACCAAGAGCATAATGCGGCTCGAAAAAGAGCTAGGAGTCGCGCTGTTCGAACGCGTTCCAGCAGGCATGCGGCTCACCAAGTATGGCGAGGTCCTATTTCATCACGCCAAGGTTATGGAAAACGAATATCGCCATGCAATCTCCCGCATCCAGGAGCTGAGAGATGGCAGGTCGGGCGCACTGCGCATCGGCGCGGGTCCAGTTTGGCTCGTCAGCCTCCTACCACCGATTGTCGCTGAGCTTCAAAAACAACAGCCTGGCGTCGCCATCTCGCTAATCGGCGGTGTCATAGACACGCTGGTACCAGAGCTTATCAATGGCGAACTCGATCTCATTTGCGTTTCGCTCGACTTTCCCAACAGGTCGGAAATCATCAAACAGAAATTGTTCGATATTCATCACGTCCTGATAGCAGACCCAAGCCACCCACTAGCAAGCGAAGTGGAAGTCGATGCGCTTCTTATTCATAAGTATCCCTGGATGGTGCTGAAAAGCGATTATGTTGGCACGGAACGAATATCGTCCTTCTTCGCCGCCAATGGACTGGAACCACCCAAGATAGCGTTCGAAACGACGTCCATTCACAGTCTCCTGCAAGGCGTAAAAAGCGGCAGTTACATTGCCCATATTCCGGCGCAAATGTTGCCTCTCGCCCACATGACAGGCCTGCAAGAAATTAAGCTGAAACAACCGATCTGGGAAACAACTGCCGGTTATGCCTACCGGGCTTCAGTGCAGTTGTCCGAACCAATGAAAGCGTTCATGCGGCTCCTGCAGGATATTAACCCTGCGACCAGTTCAAACCTCGTCTAAACCATTGGAAAATTTCCAAATTAGTGTGGCCGCAAAAAATTGGCTGCACACGACGGTCCTGAATTGGGGCTATGTCCAAGCCGTCACTGCTTTCTTTATGCTTTGCCAGAGGCGCTGATGACGAACAGCTTACGCATATGCTCGTGGATCTCCCACTCCCCGGTCCAGCCCTGCGGCAGGACCAGCAGATCACCCGGGCCAATGTCCCGTGAGCCACTGCCATCTGCATTGGAGACGGACGCCCGGCCGGAGATGATATGACAGTATTCCCCGGCAGCCGTCCGGTCAGCCGTGAAGCGCCCAGGCGTACATTCCCAAACGCCGATCTTGGTTGCTCCATCGTCCGATACCCAAAGCATGCTTGACGCTTCTTGCTGGCCCAGGGTCAGGGTGGTTGGCTTGTCGGCGAAAGCGCCAAGCTCTGTCGAGGCGAGGCCTACGAAGGCTTTCAAGTCGATCATGTTGTTCTCTCGCTGATATCGTCTCAGGAAATTTTGGCGGCAACGCTCTTGGTTTTGCAGTAGCTCTTGAGGCCCTCGATACCTTTTTCACGGCCAAAGCCGGATTTCTTGTTGCCGCCAAAAGGAACTTCGATCCCGCCGGCAAAATATTCGTTGATGTAGATCTGGCCGGCATCGATTTTACGCGCCATTTGGTGAGCGGCAGAAAAGTCCTTGGTGAAGATACCCGCCACCAGGCCATACTGGCAGTCATTCGCCAACGCCACCGCATGATCGGCATCGTCCGCGACCTGCACCGTCAGAACCGGCCCGAAGACCTCTTCCTGCGCAAGCTCATCCGCCTGATCGACACCATCGACAATCGTCGGCTCAAAGAACCAGCCTTCACCGGTTTCAGGATCGACCGTGACATTGCCGCCTGCGACAATATTCAGGCCACGTGCCTTGGCGCGATCAAGAAAGCCGTTGATCTTGTCCAGATGCTGGGCGGAATTCACCGGTCCGACGTTCGGATCGCGCAATCCATGCCCCAGGCTCAGGGCCTCGGTCTTGGCGACAAGCTCTTCCAGGAAGTCGTCGTGAATAGCCTTGTCGATGATCAAACGAGACCCTGCTGAACAGATCTGCCCGGCGTGTTCGTAGATCGCGCCCAGAACACCGGCCACAGCCTTGTCCTGATCGCAATCCTTCATCACGACGACCGGCGATTTTCCGCCAAGTTCCAGAACAACACGGGTGATGTCATCAGCCGCTGTCTTCATCACCGTGCTTCCCGTGAGGACCGAGCCGGTGAAGGTGATATGATCCACCCCCGTGTGGCGCGTCAGCGGAGCGCCGACCTCCTGGCCTGTCCCGGTCAGAACATTGCAAATGCCATCGGGTAGCTCTGCCTGAGACAGCACCTCTGCCAACATCAAGGCTGTGAACGGCGTTTGTTCGGCAGGTTTTGCGACAACGGCGCAACCAGCTGCCAAAGCAGGCGCAAAGCCGCGCGCAGCCGTAGAAATGGGGAAATTCCAGGGGATGATATGGGCGGTCACACCAACCGGCTCATGAATGGAATAGCCAAGATAGTCAGGCCCAAGCGGGAAGCTGTCGCCCTGAAGCTTGTCGCAGGCGCCGGCATAATACTCGAATGTCCTCGCCGCGCCGCGAACATCGCCCATTGCCTCGTTCAAAGGCTTGCCGCTGTCGAGGCATTCAACAATCGCGAAACGATCGATGTTTTCAAGTATCAGCTGAGACGCCCTGAGCAGGATTCGCGCCCGCTCGACCGGCAGGACGTCACGCCAAGATGTCTCGAACGCCTTGCGGGCATTGGCAACCGCATCATCGACATCGGCCTCAGTCCCAGCCGTGAAACTGGCAAATGCCTTAGCCGAGCCCGGATCGAAACTTTCCATGGAATGGTTATGACCGGGGCGGGAGAAGCCCCCGTCAATGAAGTGGCCGTTCGGAAGTCCTTCAAGAGTTCCTGTTTCCAGGTATTCGGCAGTCAGCTCAGCAGCGCTCTTCATGGTCAGGCTTCCAATTCACTGATCTTGTAACGGGACTTTTCAAGCCACGACGGATTGATGTCGACACCCCATCCAGGCGTGTCGGTGACCACAGCGTTACCATCGACAATGTCAAAGGGCGAAGAGGCAAATAGGCCGTATTGCCAAGGATAATAGTCTTCTTTCTCGATGGAGAATTCCAGGTATTTGCCAGCGTTTGGAATAGCCCGAAGCAGATGCATGGTGAACAGCGTCACCATTGAGAGGTTGGCGGCATGTGGCGTACACGGCAATCCGGCCTGATGCGCCATCTCCGCCACTTTCATGGTCCGCACCATGCCCCCGAGATAACAAATATCGGGCTGGATCACATCCACGACGCGGTCGTCGATCATGCGTTGCCAATCGACGAGCGAGCAATCCTGCTCGCCGCCGGTGATATCGATCTCCAACGCATCAGTTACCTGCTTGGTCTGATCATAATGCCAATAAGGGCAAGGCTCCTCGTAGTGGGAAATGCCGTTGTCTTGCAGGAATCTGCCGACCGCAATTGCTCTGGCGGGAGAGTAGCAGGAGTTTGCATCGACCAGCAAAGCGACGTCGTCTGAAAAAGCCTTGCGCATCGTCGGGACAATTTCTTCAGTCCGCCCAGGCCATTCGTCCTGATCGCGGCCACATTCCGCGCCAATGCGAAATTTGAAGGCTGTAAAGCCGAAATCATCCTGCTCTTTCTTTAGACGGTCCGCTTCGTCTTTCGCCGTGATGTCGCGCTTCATGGAAGACGCGTAGGCCCGTACTTTTCCTGGCGTTCCCCCGAGCAATTCACAGACAGGCTTGCTTTCGATCTTGCCACGCAGATCAAACAGCGCTGTATCCAGCCCCCCCATCGCACGGCGCAAATAGGCCCCTGGAAACTTGTGCTCCCTGTCGGGAATAATGTCCATCAGATGGGCAATGTCGTAGGCGTCCCGCCCCAGGGCGTAAGGCGCCACCTGGCGGTGAACAACCTCCGCGGTGATGTCGGCACAATAGGGCGCGACCTGCCCCCAGCCCTGCGCACCAGTGTCTGTCGTCACACGAACAAAGCACACGAACTCATCTGTGAACGTCTCGATGGATTGGATCTTCATGGACCGATCAGACCTTTGTAATTTTTGTACCGCCTGCGCAATCGCTTGGCAGCTTGACGCTAAAATAGTCATTATTGGACTTGAGTTAAGGTCCGTTTTGCGCAAACCTTCATACCAATTAAGAGGGTCCGATGAAGCATCATGCCGGCGTCCTGTTGTCGTCCATCCGGATCGACAAAACCTCCAGCAGGCGCATTTCCGTACAACTCTATATGGCATTGCGTGAGCTGCTGCTGGCGGGCGGACTGATGCCGGGCGAGCGTTTGCCCGCGACCAGAACCTTGGCCGAAGAGGTCGGCGTTTCCCGGACCACTGTGATTGACGCCGTCGACCGTCTGATCTCTGAAGGTCTGGTGGAATCGCGTGTTGGTGCAGGGACATTTGTCAGCGACGCCCTGAAAGTCCGGCACAAACCAGGATCCGCGTCGCTAGGTAAGATTCGCGCCATCGCCGAGCCGCGTCTTTCACACGCAGCAAAACACGCGACACCGGATTTTGCACCGCGCACCAGACTGCCGCACAAATCCCTTGCCTTCACGACGGCCCTTCCCGCTCTCGATGCTTTTCCCATGGCTCAATGGGCAAGATTGTCAGCCAGACATTGGCGGCGCGAACGCGATCAAGTCACGGGATATGGCGAGCCCTTCGGGTTTCCGCCGCTTCGCGCAGCCATTGCGCGCCAGCTGAATGCCTCAAGAGGCATTAAATGCGACCCGGAACAAATCTTCATCGTCAACGGCGCTCAGCAGGGCTTCTCGCTGATCAGCTCACTCTTGGTCAATCCGGGCGAACCGGTCTGGTTTGAAAATCCGGGCGCAATCGGTGCCCGCAATGCTTTCATCTCAACCGGCGCAAACCTGGTGCCGATCAAGGTCGATAAAGAAGGCCTTTGTGTCGAAGATGGCTTGAAAAAAGCGCCCCATTTCAGGCTCGCTTTCGTCACCCCCTCACACCAGCAGCCGTTGGGCCACGTGATGAGCCTGGAACGCCGGCTTGCCTTGCTACAGGCAGCCCACGACGCAGACGCAATGATCGTGGAGGATGACTACGACGGTGAGTTTTATTATGGCGAGCAACCACCGCCGACGTTGAAGAGCATCGACACCCAGGAACGGGTTATCTATGTCGGCACCTTCTCCAAATCCCTGTTTCCGAGCCTTCGCCTCGGCTTTGTCCTGGCCCCCAGAGGTCTTGTCGAGAGCTTCAACCATATTTGCTCGGCGTGGCTAAGCGGCGTCCCGACAGCGACCCAGGCAATCACAGCCGACTTCATGGATGAAGGCATGTTCGCCACTCACATCCGGATGATGCGGCAACTCTACAAGGAGCGTCATGATGCCCTGATCAGCGCGGCATCATGTTTGGCAGGCAAGATTGATGTGCAGCCCACAAAGAGCGGATTTCACGCCGTGGGGCTGCTGGCGCCTTCCCTGACCGAGGATTTCCTGGTGGCCGAAACAAGATCCGCCGGCGTGGTGACATCCCCTCTTGGGCGCTACGCCCTGAACAAGCTAAAGCAAAGTGGCATTGTTCTTGGATTTGGCAGTTCCCCGCCCGAGGAAATCAAGAAAGGCATTGAAATCATCAAGAGCATCGTGGGCCAATCAACATAATTGGTCTGCAATTTTATCCGTAATGGATATATTTATACAGACCAATTCAACATTAGTATTTTCTCCATCGCTGCCGACTGCAATTGTTATGACTGCTGAAAGGGAGATACTAAATGCGTTTGAACCCAACCGTCGCCGCCTTGCTCGCCGCGACCATGCTCACCGGGGCCAGCTCCGCTCAAGCAGAGACACTACGTCTTCTGACCTGGGGCTCCTATGCGCCAGAAGAACTCGTTCAGAAATTCGAAAAAGAGTATCCCGACATCGACGTCGAGGTCACCTTCTCGAACAACGAGGAAATGATTGCCAAGCTACGCGCCACAGGTGGAGCTGGCTTCGATCTGGCCCAACCGAGCCATGACCGTATTTATGCGGCGCAGCTCGAATATGACATCTACAAGCCGATGGATCTGTCCAAGATCGACACCAGCGTGATGGAACCTTCGCTGCTGGAAGGCGTCAAGGCGAATACGACCATCGAGGGTGAAGTCTATTCTGTCCCGCACCAGTGGGGCACCTCCGGCCTTATGGCCAACAAGGAGATGGCGCCTGACTTCAAGGGTTGGGGCGATCTCTGCGATCCAAAATACAAGGGCAAGACATCAATGCGCTTGAAGCGCACCATCTTGCTTGGCACTGCCTTCGCAATGGGTGAAGATCCCTTCGCAGCCTATGCTGATCTGGACAAGTATCAGGAGATTCTCGACAAGGTCGCGGACAAGCTGATCGAGTGCAAAGGCAACATCAAAGCCTATTGGAAAGGCGGCGACGATCTGTCGGCCATGATGCTTTCCGGCGAAATCGTTGCATCAGAGACCTGGGACTCCACTGCGTACAAGCTGTTTGGTCAAAACGAAAACATAGTTTTTGTTCCGCCTGAGACCGGTGCACTGGCCTGGATCGACACCTTCACGCTGCCTCGCAAGGGCAAGGCTGATGATGCGGCCTACAAGTGGATCAATTTTGTTCTGCGGCCTGAAAACGTCACCATCATGTCCAGCAGCACTGGATCGATGGCATCCGTCAAAGGCGCCAAGGATCTACTGCCACCTGAGAAGAAGGTCGCGGTCAGCGCCGCCTTCACCGATGCCGACATCAGCAACCTCAAGTTCTTTGCCAACATCCCTCCCGGAGTTGAGGACATGGAAGGCAAGACCCTGGAAAAGATCAAGGCAGCCACCGGCGGCTAATTTGATCCAGCAGCTGACGAAAACGATAGGGCGCTTCGCAGCGCCCTATCAAACTTCTTCTAAACACACAGGATCCGCCGAACGCTCGCCCCTCACCTTGATCAGGGGCTTAAGCTGAACCAGAGATCCGAATACCTTCCCTCAATTCTCAATCCGCAACTGGCACGCTCATGACACCCAATCCGACTTTTGACCTTGAATGCAACAACATCGCCAAGTCGTTCGGAAAGGTTCGCGCCGTAAATGATGTGTCTTTCACCATTCCAAGCGGGTCTTTCTTTTCCATTCTGGGTCCATCGGGCTGCGGCAAGACAACCTTGATGAGAATGATTGCCGGATTTGAGGAGCCAACAGGCGGGGACATAAAGATCAAGGGCAAGTCGGTTTTGGGGACGCCGCCCAACAAGCGCAATGTGAAGATGGTCTTTCAGCATCTGGCGCTTTTCCCGATGATGAATGTCTATGAGAACATTGCCTACGGATTGCGTTGTAACGGCAACGACAAGGATGAAATCAAGCGGAAGGTCCATGATGTGCTTGAGCGTATCGCTCTGCCCGATGTCGCCGATCGTGAAATTCACCAACTTTCGGGAGGGCAGAAACAGCGCATCGCCATTGCCCGCTGCATGGTACTTGACCCGGATGTTTTGCTGCTCGACGAACCCCTCGGCGCACTCGATCTGAAGCTGCGCGAGGCCATGAAGATTGAGCTCAAGCTCCTGCAGCATCAATTCAACACCACATTCATCTACATCACCCATGACCAATCCGAAGCCTTGGTCATGTCCGACCATGTGGCGGTGATGAACAAGGGCAACTTCGAGCAGATCGGGACGCCCCAGGAACTCTACCATCGTCCAAACACGGCTTTCGTTGCCGGTTTCGTCGGCGACAGCAATCGCTGGACCGGGCGCGTCAAAAGCAGTGACGCCACCGGCGGGATGGCTGAAACGGACCAGGGCCTGCCGATCAAGTTCATGGCCAACGGGCAAAGCCAGATCTCCGAGGGTGAAACCGTAGATATCTTCGTTCGCCCCGAGTTCATTCGCACCCTGCGCGGCGCTGACAGGCAGAGCCCGGTTGAACCCCATGAGACTTCGATCGACGGCGTTGTCGACAGCCTACTGTTCAACGGCGCAAACAGCCGAGTGCTGGTACGCGGTTCGACCGGACAACTTATCGAGGCCGACGTCACTTTGACGGGAAGCGGCGACCTGGCACCAGGCGAAGATGTTCGCCTTGCATGGTCATCAAAACAGGCCACATGCTTTGCACGCCATGAGGCATCGTAATGCAACAAAAAGACATCAAACGCCTCACCCTGCTGCTCCTGTTCGCTCCTTTCGCACTCTGGATCCTGTTGCTGATCCTGCTGCCGCATATCGGCATGGTCATTCTGTCCCTGCGCGAAAAAGTTGCTCCAAGGGTCTATGAATTCGGCTTTGGCAACTACATCGACTTCGCGATGGAGCCGATCTACTGGAACACGCTCTTGCGGACCGGATCCATGGCATTGCTGGTCACGGCTCTTGCCTTGCTGATCGGCTTTCCGATTGCCTACTACATCGCGAAGGTTGCCGGCTTCAGAACCCGCGGCGCCTTGTTTCTGCTGTGCCTGATCCCCTTGTGGGTCAGCGATCTCATCCGCGCCTTCGGCTGGATACTGCTGCTGCGCGAAACCGGCGTCATTTCGACGTTCCTGCAATGGTCTGGTGCGATCGATGGGCCCATCGAGTTCCTCTACAATGATGCCACTGTCGTCGTCGGCCTCGTCTACACCGTCATTCTCTTCATGATCGTGCCGCTGGTATCGACGCTCGATGGTATGGACAATTCCATGATCGAGGCCGGATACAATCTGGGCGGCAACGGCTTTACAGTGCTCCGCCGGATCATCGTTCCTTACGCAATGCCAGGGATCGTGTCGGGTTGCATCGTTGTCTTCATGCTGACTGCCGGGTCCTATCTGACGCCCATTCTTTTGGGAGGCAAGAACTCCAGCTGGTTCACCGAACAGATCTATGACCAGTTCATCACCCGGTTCAACTGGGAGTCCGGCGCAGCCTTTGGCTTCCTGCTTCTGGCCTTCACGTCGCTTGTCATCTGGTTGGGCCTGAAGCTCAGCGGACAGACACTCGCCAACACCGTCGCCAAGAGCTGAGGAGACCGAATATGCTGCTTCAAAGCAACCCATCTCCCTTTCTCTGGGGCTACCGTATCTACGTCGCGGCGTTCTTCATTTTCCTGGCAGCACCTCTCATTGCTGCAGGTGCGTTCGCCTTTAACGACAGCCTGTTTCCCGCTCTGCCATGGCAAGGCTTCACGCTCGACTGGTTCTTCAACGACACCGAGCCGAAACTCGGCATGTTTCATGATCGCCGCTTGTTGCGCGGGATGTACTATTCCTTTCTCATCGCTTGCTTTGTCGCCTCCCTGTCTGTCCTGGTTGGAACCACCAATGCGTTTTTGTTTGTTCGCGGTGATTTCCCCGGCAAAAATGCGCTCTACATTGTGATGGTCATACCACTTGTTATTCCCGGCGTTATCCTGGGCATCTCGATCCTTGTTATGGCGAGCGACACAGCCAACTATTTCGAGAACAGCTTTGACCTGGAACTGGAGTTCCTGCGCCCCGGGATCTTCCTGGTTGTGCTTGGTCAGTTTTCCTTCATCACGACGATCACCTCGCTCGTGATCACCGCACGTTTGAAGAAGTTCGACGATAGCATGGAAGAGGCCGCACTGAACCTTGGCGCAAGCCGAGCACGGGTGCTGAGAACCATCACCCTGCCCTTTCTGCGCCCAGCAATGATCGCATCAGGCATTGTGGCCTTCCTTGTGTCCTTTGAAAACTTCAACACCACTTTGTTCCTTGTTGGTTCGGAAGCACCGCTCACCATCACGATGTATGACCGGATGGCCAAGGTCGGTTCAACGCCGGTTCTGAATGCCGTTTCGTTCTTCCTGATGGTCGGTTCCGGCCTTCTGGCGCTGGTTTCAATCTTCATTCAACGCGACAAGTCGGTGCGGTAAACCAGCCATGACTGAGTATGATTTTGTTGTCGTAGGCGCCGGCTCCGCCGGCGCGGTGCTGGCGGATCGCTTGTCGGAAAGCGGCAAACACACTGTGTGCCTTCTGGAGGCGGGCGGTTCGGATCTGAACTTCTGGATCTGGATGCCAATTGGCTATGGCAAGGCGTTCTACAGCGCTCCAATCAACTGGAAATATGTCACAGAGCCCGACCCCGAGCTGAACAATCGCTCTGGATACTGGCCGCGCGGTAAGGTCCTGGGCGGATCCAGTTCCATCAACGCCATGGTCTATATCCGCGGCCAACATGCCGATTTCGACGACTGGGAAGCCGAAGGCAATCCAGGCTGGGGGTTCGCGGATGTCCTGCCCTATTTCAAAAAAATGGAAACCAACGATCAGGGCGAAAGCGACTATCGCGGCGGCTCCGGACCTCAATATGTCTCGACGATGAAGCGCGACCTTCATCCCCTGTGCGATGTGTTTCTAAATGGCGCTCAGGAAGCGGGATATACCTACAATCCGGACTTCAATGGCCCGGATCAGGAAGGCGTCGGTCTTTATCAAAACACCGCCAAAGGCGGCTTTCGCATGTCGACGGCACGTGCCTATCTCGCCCGCGCCCGCAAGCGTTCCAATCTGCACATAAAGACAAAGGCACATGCCAGCCGGATTGTTCTCGATGGCAAGAAGGCAGTCGGCGTCGCCTATCTGCAAGACGGCACCGAGAAAACGGTTTCCGCCCGCAAAGAAGTGGTTGTCAGCGCCGGGGCGGTCAATTCTCCGCAGCTTCTAATGCTATCAGGCATCGGCGACGGCGCTGAGCTTCAGGCGTCAGGCATTGATGTCGCTGTACACCGCCCAGCCGTTGGAAAAAACCTTCAAGACCATCTGGGCGTCGATTATCTGTATCGGTCAAAAGTTCCCACGCTGAACACGCAGCTCCATCCCTGGTGGGGTAAGCTCTACCAGGGCATCCGCTATGTTCTGACGCGGCGCGGCCCTCTGTCTCTCGGCGTCAATCAGGCAGGTGGCTTCGTCAAGACCGACACGAGCCCTTCTCGCCCCAATGTGCAGCTCTATTTTTCACCAGTGAGCTACACAAAGGCTCCCGCGGGGCAACGGCCGCTCATGAACCCGGATCCATTTCCTGGCTTCCTGCTTGGCATGCAGCCGACGAGGCCGACCAGCCGAGGCCATATCGCGCTTCGATCGTCAGATTCGATGGAGTCCCCTATGATCCATCCCAATTCCCTCAGCACCGAACATGATCGAAACGAGATGGTCGAAGCCTGCAAAATCTTGCGAAAGATTGCGGAAAGCCCGGCGATGCAGGCCGTCATTGATGAAGAAATCGCACCAGGTCCGTCTGTCCAGAGTGAAGACGATATGCTGCAGGATGTACGCGCCAGATGCTCAACCGTGTTCCATCCAGTCAGCACCTGCCGGATGGGCCCCAACCCCGATGAGCATGTCGTTGATGCGCGGCTGCGCGTCTACGGCGTTGACGGACTTCGGGTCACGGACACCTCGATCTTTCCAACGGTCACGTCCGGCAACACCAATGCCCCTGCGATCATGGTCGGCGAAAAAGCAGCAGCCATGATCCTCGAAGACCACAAGACGGCATAGCGGAGATCAAAGTGACACCTGTTCAGCTGTTCGCCGACGACTTCAAGCCCGCGCCCTATTGGTGGTATTCGACCCCTCGACCCCAAACGCTGCCGATAGAGCTGCCGAAAGAAGCCGATGTGGTGATTATCGGCGCAGGTTACACGGGTCTGAATGCGGCCCTTGAGACCGCTCGCGAAGGCCTGTCGACGCTTGTGATCGATGCAGAAGCTGCAGGCTGGGGCTGCAGCACGCGAAACGGCGGACAGGTCTCCACAAGCATCAAGCCGAGCTTCAGCACCCTTGCACGCCGCTATGGCGAAACGGTTGCAACCGACATCCTGCGCGAAGGGCAAGCATCGCTCGACTACATGCATAACCTCGTTCAGGACGAGGCCCTTGACTGTGAGTTCAAGGAAGTCGGACGCTTCCACGGAGCCCACAAGGCACACCTTTATGACGCATTGGCCAGAGATTGCGCGTCAGGACATCCCGTCTGGAAAACCGATGCATTCATGGTGTCCAAAACCGAGATGCAGAGCGAGCTAGGAACGGATGCCTATCATGGTGGCATGGTTCTGCCCCGTCACTGCAGCATCGATGTCGGCAAGTACCATCCAGCGCTGCTTGAGCGCGTCGTATCGGCTGGTGCCCTGATCAAAAGCCACTGCAAGGTGACATCGCTCGAGCGCACAACCAACGGATTTCTCGTCCACACGCAGGATGGACCAGTCCGTGCCGGAAGAGTCATCTTGGGCACAAGTGGCTACACCGGACCGCTCTCCAGCCATCACCAACGCCGGATCATCCCGATTGGCTCTTATGTCATCGCGACAGAGGAATTGCCCGCCGAGCTGATAGACAAGCTGTTCCCGACAGACCGGATCCTCTCCGACACACGCAAGCTGGTTTATTATTACCGGCTTTCTCCGGATCGGAAGCGCGTGATCTTTGGGGGACGCGTATCACTGAGCGAAACAGACCCTAAGAAGAGCGCAGTCAAATTGCACCGGGATATGGTGGCACTCTTCCCCGAGTTGGCTTCCGCGAAGATAAGCTATTCCTGGATGGGGTATGTCGGCTACACATTTGACGCGCTCATGCACTGCGGAGAAGACAAAGGTCTTTTTTATTCAATGGGTTATTGTGGGGCAGGTGTTGGAATGGCCAGCTACCTGGGCTACCGCATGGGCCAAAAGGCAGCAGGGCTTGAAAAGACACCCTCACCCTTTGAGCGCATTCCAAATCCAACGCGGCCCCTTTATTCAGGTAATCCCTGGTTCCTGGCGCCATCCGTTCTCGTCTACCGGATCCGCGACTGGTTCGGTGTCTAGTGCATTCACCTGAATTGCCAATGATTTAGCAACCTACGCCACAGTGTGACCAACGACCGATCCAGCTGCTAGCGGCCCAGGTCCTTTCGGTAGACCTCAAACACTGCAGCGGTATCAACTGTTGGCGGCAATGCTTCGAAGGCCGTTTCATAGAGTGCCCGAGCAGCATCGAACAACGGCGCTTGTACGCCTTTCTCGGCAATATCATCGCCAATGACAGACAGGTCTTTCTCAAACATTTTCATATTGGCGCTTGGTGGTTCGTAGCCACCCGACATCATAAGCGGCATACGCAAATCTGACATGCGCGATTGACCAGCGCCGCGACTCAACATTTCAAAAACCGTGTCCCGGTCTAGGTTCAAGCGGTCAGCGTAATTTAGCGTTTCGGCAGCAGCCACATTGTGAAGTGCAACTGCGTGATTGGCGACGAATTTCAGTTTGCTACCATTGCCGAACTCACCGGCTTCAATGATCAGCCTCGTGAATTTCTCCAAGAGTGGACGCGCTGTAGCGACTTCTTTCGTGGGCCCCGACACCATCATGACCAAATCACCTGATGCCGCCTGGGTCCCCGTTCCACTTACAGGGCAATCCAGCAACACGGCGCCTACGCGCGCCAGAATGTCCTGCGCCTTTTGCTTGTCTGCAAGCGCAAACGTCCCTGTTTCGACAATGATCTGCCCGGGTTTGACGAACGCGCAAAGCGCGTCAGCGACGTTTTCCAGAACTACCGGAGAGACCAGTGACAGGACGATCAGATCACAGGAGGCAATCCACGCACCAAGTTCGGCGTGAGTCTGCGCGCCCGGTACAGAATGTCGCGCAGCCTCAAGCGGATCAACGCCGATAACAGCTTGACCTGCCTCCAGCAGGTTTCGTGCATAAGCGCCACCCATGATGCCCAACCCAATGACGCAGACAGTCATTTCTTCGCTCCCTGTATCTTTTTCGAACTCAAATGTCTTTTGGTCACCTGCGCTAATGAATAGTCAGTTATTGTATTCCAGGATGTAGAGCCCGCCGTTGTAGTCATTGCTGTAAACGAGACCTTCAGCGGAAACCCAAACATCACATGATTGAATGACCTGCGGCCTGTTCGGACGCTTATCCATCAAGCGATTGGGAGCTGGTGGAACAAACGCAGCAACCTCTTCAGGCCGATAAGCATTGCTGATGTCGGTAACCCGGATTCCAGCATTCTGGTAGGTCGAGAAGATCGTGTCGGAACTGATCATCCCATCGGGGCGGTTCTCATAGATATTATGCGGACCGAAATGAGCTCCCTTGGCGACATAATCAGTTTCATCAGGCGTCGGGAAAGTTGAGATGCTGACCGGGTTCGACTTGTCCCGGATGTCAAACATCCAGATGTACTTGATTCCGTCTTCGCAGTTGTCCAGCACCGCTTCATCCGCGACCACCAACAGATCGCGATCTGGCAGCGGCAAGGCGTTATGTGTTCCCCCACCATAGGGTGGAGACCAGTTCCTGTGGGTGATGAGGCTGGGGGCGGATCGATCCGCAATGTCGAGAACCACCAGCCCCGCATCGCGCCAGGCACAATAAGCTGTATCACCATGGACAATTGGATGATGCAATCCACCGCGCTGGGATGCATCAGACAGCGTTTCACCACCGGCGGCATGCATGCCAGGAAGCCAGTAGCGCCCGGCTTCCTTTGGATTGCTTGGATCGGCCATGTCGATCGTCATGAAGATGTAGTCAGTGAAGCCATCGAGCAGAACGGAAGCATAGGCCCAGCGTCCACCGACATACCAAAGGCGGTGAATACCGCCACCCTCAACCGGCATGAAGGAGATCTTCCGCGGCTCTGCAGGGTTGGAAATATCATAGACAGCGAGACCGGCCGTCCAGTCACGTGGCGGTGCCGAAGAGGCATCCGCCGTGCCCACCTTTTTGCCCAAAGCACCCTTATAGTACTGCTTTTCATCCTGGAACTCGACCGAGGCAAACATGTCCTTTGCGTTGATCACAAGCAGCAGGTCACCGTGGGTCTGGAGATGAATGTTCCAGGTATTCTTTGGCGCCGGCACATAATTGACCGGCTTCGGATTCCGAGGATCGCGAACATCGATAACGCTAAAGCCCTTGGAGAACATGTGGCCGGTGATGGCAAAGCCCTTGTTGACCATCAACTGAACGCCGTCTGGGCGACCTCCCTGATCTGAATAGCCGATCAGTTTCATGTTCTTGGCATAGTCGGGCTTAGGTAGATCTTGACTGGCCATATTTCAGTCTCCTTGGGTCTATGTTCTCGCTCTTGTCAGAACGGAAAGGTCATTCCCGCATATCGACCAGGCAACGCGCTGGATGTCCTGGGTCAACGAAGCGATCTATCTAGGCGCCTTCAGAACGCGCCTCACATTGGCAACTGCAACCTCGGCGATCCGACGATTGGATTCTTGTGTCACGCCGGCAATGTGTGGCGTGAGGATCAGATTTTCGATGCCGGAAAAGAGCGCGCAGGCCGTCTCATTGATAGGCTCAACGTCGAGCGTATCCAGTGCTGCACCAGCAAATGCCCCGGACCTCAAGGCCGCTGCACAGGCCGCTTCATTCACGATTCCGCCACGCGCAGAGTTGATCAAAACCGCGCTGTTTTTCATGCGAGCAAATTGCTCCGCACCAATCAGATCTCGGGTCTGGGGCAGCAACGGACAATGCAACGATATAACGTCGGATTCTGCGATCAACGTATCAAGATCGACACGGCGCGCATGTTCCCACGCGGGAGAGTCATCAGGCATCATCGCATCATATGCAATAACATCCATGCCCATCGCCCGCGCCTTGCCGCCGACAACCTGACCAATGGATCCGAAGCCCACCACGCCCATCGTGCGACCGCCGAGTTCAACGCCGCTGGCAAATTTGGGACGATCCCATGTCCCAGAAACAACATCGGGCGTAGCAAAATATGCGGGGCCGCGCAGCAAGATCATTGCGGTGGCGATCACATATTCAGCCACCGATGCAGCGTTGGCTCCAATTGAAGGACAAACCTCGACACCACGCGCTTTGCAAGCGTCCAGGTCGATATTGTCCAACCCCACACCCATTCGCGCGACAATTTCCAGTTTCGGCGCGGCCTCCAGAAACTCGACATTCACCTGGGTTGCATTGCGAACGATGATGGCCCGCGCATCGGCGGCT